>JAFRZH010000011.1 GCA_017442645.1 bacterium
CGAAAAGAGATTAGTAAAAAAAGAACCAGATGCCTCAATAATTAAAGAATGATTGGAACTTTATGCCAATTGAGTCATTAATAGCAGATCAGATTTATTAAAATTTTTTAATGATAAACATTTGAAATCAAATTTTCACAATTCAGGAGATAAGGAATTATGTTCTACTTTTGTAGATAGATTATTAACCATTGAAAAACTATATTTTTATGCAGGATATATATTCTATCCGAGCGAACCTTATGAAATATTGGAACCAATTGAATGAGCATATGAACCTTTAATTAATCTTTCAACTATGTGAAAGATATTAGATAGACTAAAATTCAAATGAATTAAAAAGCTCAAATCGTGATCCGAAAAATCAGAACTATATCCTTTGAGATGATTAATTCGTTGCCCTTATTGTCATTTTCATATGACATGACGATGATCTACAGGTAAAATGAAAAAAATATATCACTATTATTGATGTAACAGAACTGATTGTAAATGAAAAGAAAATATTCCTATTGATAAAATGCATGAAGATTATGAAAAGCTATTAGAACATACCACTCCTAAGGCAGAAGTTTTGAAATTGGCTGAAACATATCTTACAATTAAAATTAAAGATAAAAATCTATCAATAAACAAGATGGAACAATGATATAGATCTAGAATCCGCCAAATTGATGCAGAAATACAATCAATAGAGAACAAGATAGAAAAATTATCAAAACCTGAGTTAATATCCAAGTTGGAATGACAATGGTCACTTTTAGAAGAAGAAAAAGAAATATTAAACAAAAAGATAGTTGATTGAAGAATAATTGAAGAAGATTTTAATAAAATCTTTGAAAAGGTAAAGAATATTCTATTAGATCCTTTATCTGTACGAAGATATGGACCATTAAAATTAAAACAATTACAAGTGAGAGTTTTATATTGAGATGAAATTTTCTATAAAAAAAATGAAGGCTTTCAAACCCTCACTTCTACCAATGGAGACGTACTATTTCGCTCTATTTTCGAATCATTTTCTTCAAGTGGAGCGAGTGACGGGACTCGAACCCGCAACAGTCTGCTTGGAAGGCAGATACTCTAGCCAATTGAGTTACACTCGCATTCATTTCTTTTTCTCTTATAGGGTTTTACCATTTAATTTCAAGAGATTTTTTATAGAATGTTAGATAAAGTTTTACCTACCTATAATTTCATTCCCGTAAGAGGTTGAAAAAGACCTCTTTTTTTCTATAATTGTTAAAAATGATAATATTCAATATTTTTTAATCTTTTTCTTTCATAATGTTACAAAAAATGAATTTCTCAAAATCTGAGTTTAAAAAACTTGTTATGATGTGTTATTGGTGAGAATTGATGAGAAATTCTTATCTTTTACATACAGATAAAGAATACGATCAAGAATGTGATGATATTTTAGATTATCTTTGTGAATTTGCAGAAGAAAATGGGATGAAAGATTATCTTTTAGAAAAATGATGAAAACCAGAGCGGTGTAATCAATTAGATTTTTTATGTCAACCTTGTGTAGAAGATTATAATGAATTCATCATTATTGATTATTTATCCTATAAAATAGCTTTACAAGAATTTTCAGATAAATATTCAAGATTTCCAGAATCACATGAAGATTATAATTTAGTTGATGATATACAAAATACACGAATAGATAAAATTCAAGAACAGTGAATCGATAATATCCATCTGCAGATATTATAAATTAATCAGATTCTGTTTATATTGCAAAATATTTTTTCTATAAGAATCATTTATTTCTCACTTCTCTACTCATGACTTCTTCCCTCTTCGATAAAGAACAAATCGAACCACGACTTAAAGAACACAAAATTCCGAATTTCAGATTGAAACAGATTTTTCATGAACTTTTCAAAAATCAGAATATCGAATGGGACGAGATGACCACACTTTCCAAAGAATTAAGATCAGATTTATCTTCTTCTTTTTCTCCTTTAGCACTGGAGATTGAGACTACAGTTGAATCAGATGAAACGACGAAATTTGGATTCAAAACGGAAGATGGACATCTGATCGAAAGTGTGATTATGTATCATTGGCAAGATGAAAAATATCAAAAAGGAGAAAATAGAAAACTGAACCGTATCACGATTTGTGTTTCTTCTCAAGTGGGTTGTCCTGTAAATTGTCTTTTTTGTGTAACGGGAAAGCTTGGTTTTACCAGAAATCTTACTTGGCAAGAGATTCTTTCTCAAGTTATCTATGCGAATGCGTATCTCAAAAAGAAATTTGGGAAAAGAGAAGATGGGACTTTACGAGGAGTAAGAAATGTTGTTTTTATGGGAATGGGAGAACCACTTTTGAATTATGAAAATGTGAAGAAATCTTGTGAAATGCTCCTTAGTCAAGAATATTTTTCTCTTGGTCGTAGGCATGTTACGATCTCTACTTCCTGAATTATCCCAGGGATCGAGAATCTTATCAAAGATCAAATGGAAGTGAAATTAGCGGTCAGTCTTCATGCTCCTAATCAGGCTTTGAGAGAGAAAATTATGCCAATTGCGAAAGTTTATCCTCTAGACAAGCTCATGAAAACGATTGATGCCTATGTGAAAGCTACGGACAACAGGATCTTTTACGAATATATCATGATTAAAAATATCACGGATACTCCCGAAATAGCAAAAGAGCTCGTCACCTTGCTTCAAGGAAGACTTGCTCATGTGAATCTTATCCCTTACAACGAAAATCCTGCTATTGATTTGAAAGAATCCGATTCTTCAAGGATTGCGAAATTTAAAAAGATTCTCGAAGATGGAGGAATTACGGTTACGAGCCGTGCTTCCATGGGAAGAGAATCCAAAGGAGCTTGTGGACAACTTGGATATGAAAAAATAAAAAAGAGTTAAAAGTCTGATTTTTATTTTCTTTTTTTCTAAAAAACGATGAAAAGACTCTACGCTATCAGAGGAGCAATTACTGCTGAAAATACTCCCGAATCGATTAGCGAAAATACCATCGCAATGGGGAGTAAACTTTTTGAGGAGAATAAAATTAAACCAGAAGACCTTGTTTCGATTCAATTTTCGTTAACGAAAGACCTTGATACAATGAATCCTTGTACTGCTCTTCGTAAAGGATATCAAGGAATCGATATTTCCCAAGTTCCGCTTTTCTGCACTCAAGAAGCATTTATTCAAGGAGGATTAGAAAAAACGATTCGTATTTTGGTTTTCGTTTATTTGGAAGAAGGAACTCAAGTTCAGCATATTTATCTCGGTGGAGCGAGTAAACTTCGTCCCGATTTGAAAAAGAAATAAGCCTTTTATTTTCCCCCATATAACCATGAAAATCTTAGTTCTTCTTTGTATTAATTCTTCAGATGCTTAGAGAATATAGAAAAAAAGAACTAACCTCTTTTTATATTTTTCTTGATATCTATGGATGAGTTGCTTTGTTGGCTTTTTAATGATTTTTTTGATTCGTTCATTTCTTCTATCCCCCCTATCGTAAAAAGAATTGTATTTATTCTTTGTTTACGGACTCCTTTTGTATTCCACCTTATCGGGATAGAGGATGAGTTTTTGTGTTCTATAATTCTTGGAACTCTTTTTATTTTCTCCTTCCTATCCTCCCCTTCTATAAAAGAAGATAATGAGGAAGATCAGAGAAAATTGAAAAAAAACGAAGATGATTTACCTATTCATGATATTTCACAACCTTCTAATATCGATCATAAGGATAGATGGAAAGATATTCTGATAGGGGTTCTATTATTTTTCTGTTTAATGTCTACTCTTTCAGTTAATTTTTTCATTTGTGGATGTTCTGGAATTATTGGAACTATCCTTATTTTCTTTTTCAAAAGAGACTCAACATACATCAAAGAAAATGGAACACTCGCAACGGTAATTCTTGGGATTCTCCTCATTTTGATGACAGGGGTTCTAGTAATTATGAAATTAATTTCTTAAGGATAAAGATACTATCGATAATAACTTGCAATTCTAAAAAAAAGCGTTATAATTTAAACGTGAAAAAAAATTAAAAATCAGATTTTTCACGTCCTGTTATTTATTAAAAAAATGAGATATGATAGTTAATAACGATCTTGATACGAGAATTGAACATTTATTTTCTCTTTATAAAACTTTAGAAAAAAAACATCAATCTGCCCTTCACGAGCTGAATATTTCTGAAGTTCCTGAAATGGTATATAATTCAAATGCTATTGAAAACTCCACTCTTACCTTAGAGGAAACGGAAAGTATCATTTTCTTTGATAAGATCAAGAAAGATCATGATGTTCGTGAAATTTACGAGACAAAAAATTTAGTAAAAGTTATAGAAATCCTCCAAAATAATCCTCATGAAAAATTCACTGCTGAACTCATTTTAGAATTACATAAAATCTTATTAAGCGGAATCGATGATCATTTGGCATGACGTTTTAGAAGTGGAGATGAATGGGTGCGTGTTGGTTCTCATATTTGAGCGAATCCAGATTTTGTAAACGGACTTGTCTATGATTTAGTGAGGAAATATCACGATGACAAAAAAACTTATTTTTTGGACAAAATAGCTCATTTTCATGCAGAATTTGAGATTATTCATCCTTTTTGAGATGGAAATGGAAGAATTGGAAGAGTCTTAATCAATAAACAATTGATGGATTTAGGATATCCTCCCATCATCATTCCAAACAAAAACAAAGAGAAAGATTATTACCCTCTCTTTGATCTCTATCTGAAAAAAAATGATTATAATTGATTTAGTAAATTCTTCGGCTTACTCTTATTAGAATCATTAAATAAAAGAATTCTGACCTTAACTGCAAAGAGAATCATTACTTTGAATGAATGGGCTAAGAATAACGGAAAAAATGTTAATGCTTATCTCAACAAGGCAAAAAGACAGACAATCCCTGCATTTAGAAAAGGTGGGAAATGGATGGTTGCAGAGGAATTTGAAGGGTAAAAGAAGAAAAATAATAATTGTGTATCAGATCTATTTAAACACAGCTTAATAAAACACCTTGAGAAAAATAAAAATTTTACTATACCACTAATAGATTACGATCATCAAATCTCTAAGTCTTTAATTCTCAAAAAATAATACCATGCCTACATTCGAACAGACAGAAAAATTAGTGAAAGAAAGGATTACCTGATTCAGAAAATGAACAGATGATGTTCCTAATTACACACATTCTTTCCATGTTAGAGATTTACTGAGATCTTATGGATTTAATGAGACCATTCAAATGGCAGGATTACTTCATGATATCATTGAAGATGGAGATACGAGTTTAGAAGAATTAAGTGAGATGGGATATTCTCAAGAAGTTTTAACGTTAGTTGATTTAGCTACCCACAATAAAGAAACAGAGGATAAATTTCAGAGACGAAAAGATATGATGGAGAGATTGGAAGAAGCTAATAACAAAGATGCTCGAGCGGTAAAATTAGCTGACATCACTGATAATGTGAGTCAATGTCATTTAATGCCTAATATCGAAAAGAAAAAAAGATTCTTATACGAAAAATGTCCTTATTTCGTGAGACAAGGAAATAAACGATTTTGAGGATCAGATTTTTATCAAGAATTTTTAGAGAGATATCTCAAACAGATGTTTAGACTATTAGAATGGGAAAATTATTAAATTATTTCCTAAAAGACAAAATTAATCTTAATGGATAAAAAAATGAACACGGTTCTCCGTGTTTTTTTATTAAACAACTTCCCCAACTCCCCTATATTCCCAACGAACGAAGATCTTTAACTCTCTCTTGAATCTTTGGATGCAAGGTAGGATCGTCCATTGAAAAGAAATGAAGATCAGAATGTTGCGTATCATAAATTGCAAATTGTTCCAATTCTGAAGGATCTAAAGGATACACATAAGTAATAGAAATATTTTGAAGCGTTACTCCTTCATAAATCGATTCATCAAAAAAATCATCGTAGTTTTTCAGAAAAATCAAACGATTCTCATTGATCTGAAAATTCAGTTCAGATTTCATTTTTCTTTTTACTGCTTCAAGAATCGTTTCGCCTTTTTCAATCCTTCCTCCTGGAAGATAATACACTCATTCCAACGGCTTATTATTTCTCAATCCTAAAAGAATTTCCTTTCCCTCTTTTACAAAAATCACATCAACCGTCGTAATAATAGAATTTTCCATAATGGTTTGGAAGGTTTGATTGTCTAAGAACATCGCTAATCACAAAAAAAGATAAAAAGTCTGAAAGCCCCTTTCGTACTACTTAAAATCAATAATGGTGTATTTAATTTCGAGAGGTTCTCCCTCTTTCGGATAAAAATACCCTTTTTGATCGAGATTCAAGTTTTCAAGAGAATAGTCTCCGATTTTAATTCTTCTCAGTTCCGTGAGGATTCCTCCCATTTCCAATTGTTCTCCCAATCGGTGTCCAATTGACCTAATATATGCTCAAGATCCGACTTCAAGTCTTAATTTTACACAAGGGAATTGATATTCAAGAATGTCAATTTTTTTCGTTTTCATAAGTTTGGTTTCATGGATTTCTTTCCCTTTTCTCGCAAGTTCATACAACCTTTTCCCGTTTTTTTTCTTTGCACTAAAATCAGGAAGAGGCAATTCCTTCTCGGGAATCAAGGTTTCCAACGTTTTCTGAATTTCTTCCAAAGAGAGTCAGACTTTTAACTCTTCTTTTTTTAATTCTTCGTAATATTCCCAATAATCCGCATCCCAAGTATCGCTTTTTTTGGAGAAATCAATCGTTGTTTCGTAGATTTTATCCAATCCAATCAAAGAATTCAGTTTTTTCGTATCTTTTCCCGTAGCGATCAACATCAATCCCGTTGCCATCGGATCGAGAGTCCCACTATGTCCGATCTTCTTTTCTCAAAGTTCCCTCCTCAAAGCACGAACGATTGTAAAACTGCTAAGTCCCTGAGGTTTGTCCACTACTAATAACATCATTGCAAAAAGAATAAAAGTCTGATTGTTTGTATGGATTTTTCTTTTTTCTTCAAGGGAGGAAATAGAAAAGATATCAAATCATAAAAAAACGAGTAGGGATTCCCTATTCTTCCAAATTTAACAAAAACACCACAAATTCTGGAAGTAAAACACCACAAATCTTGGAAGTAAAACACCACAAATCTTGGAAGTAAAACACCACAAATCTTGGAAGTAAAAAAAATAAAAATACAGATATAGACTATTATTTCTATATTTTTCATCACTGTGTAATTTTCGTCATGTTGAGCAAAGCGAAACATCTTAGAATTCTTTATTTTATTCATGAGGACAAATCAAAAATCATTATCTATCATAAACAGGCTGAGGCAAGCCGTCAGCCCTACAAATCGAACGATAAAAAATAATCATAACCAATATGTAGGGAAAGGGCTTGCCCTTCCCTTTTTAAATCAATCAAACAATATTATATAGAAAAGGACGAGGCAAGCCGTCGGCCCTACAAATCAAACAATAAAAAATTTTCGCCTTTATTCCTCTTGCAAAAAAGACCATAATTGGTAAAAGTATAGGTATAATGTATCTTTTTTTAAAAAAACTTTTTATTTTTTATCATCTTATCTTATGGTGATTCAATTTGAACAACAACTTTTCAAAGCTGCTGATAAACTCAGAAAAAATATTGATGCGGCTGAGTATAAAAATGTAGTTTTAGGTCTGATTTTTCTAAAATATATTTCAGACAATTTTTATGATTTATATGAAAAACTCAAAAATAAGACTTTTTCTGAATACGATGATCCAGAAGATAGAGATGAATATGATGCAAAAAATGTCTTTTTCGTGCCAGAACAAGCTAGATGGAAAACTATTCAAGAACAAGCGAAATTACCAACAATTTGAGTTAAGTTGGACGAAGCTATGGATGCGATAGAAAAGGAAAATATTCAGCTAAAATGAGTATTACCAAAAGTATTCTGAAGACCAAATCTTGATCCTGTGGCTCTATGATGATTGATTGACTTGATTTCAAATACTGCCTTATCTGAGCAATCAGAACAGACAAAAGACCTTTTTGGTAGAGTATACGAATATTTTCTTGGAGAGTTTGCAAATGCTGAATGAAAGAAATGATGACAATTCTATACTCCAAAATGTATCGTAAAACTTATGGTTGAGATGATAGAGCCATACAAAGGACAGGTTTTTGATCCTGCATGTGGTAGTGGTTGAATGTTTGTAATGAGTGAAAAATTCGTGAAAGAGCATCAAGGAAACATTGAAGATATTACGATTTACTGACAAGAATCTAATCAGACGACATGGAAACTTGCAAAGATGAATCTTGCTATTCGTAATATTAACTCACAATTTGTACAATGGAATACTGAATGATCATTTCTCAAAGATGCACACCAAACTTTAAAAGCAGATTTTATCCTTGCTAATCCACCATTTAATCAGTCAGACCGATGACAAGAATTATTAGTAGATGATGCAAGATGGAAATACTGAATTCCACCTGCATGAAATGCTAATTTTGGTTGGATGCAACACATGTTATATCACTTAAAGCCAATGTGATGAGTGATGGCAACAGTTTTAGCAAATGGAAGTCTAAGTTCCAATACTTCATGAGAATGAGATATTAGGAGAAATATCATAGAAGCAGATTTGGTAGATTGTATCGTTGCTTTACCAAAGCAATTATTCTACAATACTTGAATCCCTGCTTGTGTACGATTTCTCCGTAGATGAAGAAATCAGAGAAATGGAGAAACTCTTTTCATAGATGCTTCAGAATTATGATTTATGAAAGATAGAGTTCATAGAGAGTTATCAGATGAAGATATCCAAAAGGTAGCTTCAACTTATCATAATTGGAGAAAATGAGAGAATTATGAAGATATTTTGTGATACTGTAAATCAGCAAGTTTAGAGGAAATTCAGAAACAAGATTATGTTCTCACTCCTTGAAGATATGTTGGAATCAAAGAGGAGGAAGATGATGGAGTTCCATTTGAAGAAAAGATGAAAAATCTGACTTCTACTCTTTTTGAGCAAATGAATCAAGAGCAAGTTTTGAATAAAGAAATAAAAACTCAGTTATGAAAAATTGGATTTAGTTTGTAAAAAATTAAAAATGGATACAAATTTAGCAATCTTTCAACAACAAAAAATTCGTCGTCATTGGGATGAACAAGAGGAGAAACGGTATTTCTCAGTAGTGGATATTGTTTGAGTGTTATCAGAAAGTAACAATCCAAGAAATTATTGGAAAGTGTTGAAAAATAGACTTTCAAAAGAATGAAGTGAGGTGGTTACAAATTGTAACCAACTGAAAATGATAGCTTCAGACGGGAAAAAATATCTAACAGATGTGGCTGATGTAGAGACGATTCTTCGTTTGATTCAATCCATTCCAAGTCCTAATGCAGAACCATTTAAACTACGATTAGCAAAGGTTGGATATGAAAGAATGCAAGAAACCATTGATCCTGCCATGAGTATTGATAGAGCCAGACAAAATTGGCAAAAAATGGGAAGAAGTGAAAAATGGATTCAACAAAGGATGATGGGACAAGAAACCAGAAATAAATTGACTGATTATTGGAAAGAACATGATATCAAAGAGCAAGATGAATATGCGATATTAACTAATATTATTCATCAAGAATGGACTTGAATGACTGTAAAACAACATAAAAAATTGAAAAAACTAAAAAGTCAGAATTTAAGGGATCATATGTCAGAGGCTGAACTTATCTTTACAGCATTAGCTGAACTTTCTACTCGTCAAATTGCAGAATCAAGTAATGCAACATGAATGAAAGAAAATAAGATAGCAAGTAAAAAATGATGAACAATAGCAAAACAAGCTAGAAAAAAATTGGAAAGTCAGACATGACAATCAGTAATTACAGGAGAAAATTTTCTTCCAAAGAAAAAGAATAAAAAGTTGAACAAAAAAAAGTAGGTCATCGTTATTACCGACACCTACCTTTCATCGATAAAATAATAAATATCATATTAAAAAAATCAAGAAAATTTAACATGAAATTGTGACAAATGGTCACGAACTGAAAATATTTTAAATCAAAAAACTAAAAACAATGGTAAAAATACCAGAATGATGGATAGAAACTACATTAGGAGAAATTGTTGAAGTAAAAAGTTGAAGCACACCTTCAACTAAAGAAGAAAGTTATTGGGACTGAGATATTTCATGGATTACTCCAAAAGACCTTTCTTCATACAATAAAAGATTTATTGATAGATGAGAAAAAAACATAACAGAATTATGATTAAAAAAATCTTCAGCTCAACTTTTACCAAAAAATACAGTTCTATTTTCTTCAAGAGCTCCAATTTGATATGTAGCTATTGCTAATAAAGAATTGACAACAAATCAGTGATTTAAAAATTTGGTTTGTGATGAAATAAATTCACACTTTATGTTCTTTTATTATCGACTAAAAAACAAAAAAAATTTTATAGAATGATTGGCATCTTGATCAACATTTAGCGAAATATCATGAACATGAATGAAAAACTTGCCAATACTCCTTCCACCACTTCCAGAGCAAAAAGCAATTGCAGGGGTTCTCTCATCATTTGACGACAAGATAGAACTTCTCAGAGCAGAAAATCAGACTTTGGAAGAAATGGGACAAACTCTTTTCAAGGAATGGTTTATAAGCCCCCTAGCCCCCTGAAGGGGGAATTGAACCGCAAAAAATAGTTCAGATTCGAAAAAAGAAAAGTCCCCTTTAGGGGATTTAGGGGCCGAATTGCCTGATGGTTGGAAAGTTGGGAAATTGGGAGATATTATTGAATTTATAATTGATAATAGATGAAAAACACCACTAACAAGTGATAAATGAGATTATCCAATGGTTGAAATAAATGCCATAATTTGAGATGGAATGATTATAAACATATCTGATTGTAAAAAATTTGTATGAGAAGAATTATACAATACTTGGTTTAGAAAATGACACCCCAAAAGATGAGATGTCTTATTTTCTACGGTGTGAAGCATATGAGAGATTGCTTTTGTATTTGATGAAATATTTTGTATTGCCCAAAATATTGTATGATTAAGAAGCAAATATTGAAAATTCATGTACTTACTATTAAAATCAATCCAATGAAATTTAAAAGCTTTAGACATAAGTAGTGTACAACCTAGTATTAAATTACCGCATTTACTCGATTATGATATAGTTATCCCTGATGAAATAAGTATAAAAGAATTTGAAGCCAGAGTAAGCCCAATTTTTGAAAAAATAAATAATAATTGAAAACAAATTAACACACTTATTTCTACTCGTGACCAGCTTTTACCGAAGTTGATGAGTTGAGAAGTAAGGGTGGAGTTTTAGATATGTAATTATATGTAAATGAGTAAAAAATCTAGTTCTGATATTCTAAATAATATAATCACATGAGTAGCGTTAGTTGTATCTTTATTTTCGGCTTATTTTTCATGGAAAGCTAATGCTATATCAAATGAAGCGAATATTATTTCAAAAGAGGCAAATATTATAGCTCAAAATGCTAATAAATCATCAGAAAGAAATTTACAAATTGAAGAAAATAGGAAATTAAATGAAAATAAGGAAAAAAGTATCATGCTAATCGATAATCTATATGATAAAATTATGTATACTCCAGAATTATATGATCTTTATAATAAAATTTTTAAAAATTCATTAATTTGAAATGAAGAATACTTACAACGTTTTATTGATGAATTTGAAGGTGTTTGATCAAAATATTGTCAAGAACAGATATACAGAACAGATTTGAAAACATATACTCAGTTTTTACAGCATATATGTACAAATTCAATAATAGAAAAAAAATATTGATGATATAAAAATTGATTATCTAAAATATGTGTTGATGTGGTATGAGAAAAATGAATGTGATGACATTTTAACTGAAAAAATGATTGTAGGGTGTTAGAGTAATCTTTTATATTTTTATAATATATAATAGTATGGAAGAGCTATTAGATTTGGGTAAATTAATAGTAGATGTTGGTGGATTGTTATTGGCTGCAGTATCAGCAATAATTTCTATAGTTTCTATAATTATTTCTGTGTTTCAAGCTATTAAAGTTGAGAAGTTAAAAGCAAAACTTGAAATAGAAAAAAATAAGGCAATTTTGAACGATTCAAAGATTAGACAAGCCTATGAAAATTTTATATATTCCATGATGAATATAGATAATAAAGAGAAATATTGAGAAATTGAAGAATGAATAAAAAATTTTACAAAGAATATGCTTCTATTTTCAGGACATAATACGATACAAGCAATTAATAAATATAAATTAAATACTAATGATGATAGAATTGTAAGAATATGATTAGCTGAAGACATTTTTTGTGCGATGAGAAAAGATCTATGAGTAAGTAATGATTGAATAAAACATTGAGATTTAATACAGTTTTTAGTAAGTTGAGATATTTCAAATATTTTAAATGGTAAAAAATAAAGATAATGATTTCTTGGTTTTTAAAAGCAATTGGACATAATGCTTGAGTTGAAATTATATCAGATTCAGGCACAGAACAAGAAATTGATTCAACATTAATGAATATATGATCTGTTGTGGATAGAGCAAGCCTACAATGACAAAAGAACTGTATAAATACAATAAAAAAATCTATTAAGTATATTAGTCCAGATAGTAAGTGAAATACTATAGATGAAGATATGTCTTTAAGACTATTAAGATTGACTTCAGATTTCTCAAGTGATGATATGCAAGAATTGGTAGCTAAAATCTTAGCATGAGAATATAATCAGCCTTGAAGATTCTCATTAAGAACTTTAGATGTTGTGAGGAATCTTACAAAAAAAGATATTGAACTATTTGAAAAATTTTGCTGATATGTTTTTAATTGAAAAAACTTTTTTGCAGATTGATATAATCTTAATTCAAAAAATTTGTCTATCTTGGAAGAACAATGAATTGGGTATGATAATTTTTTGTATTTACAAGATATATGATTGGTTGGATGAAGAATTTTTTGACAAAATTGTTGAGAAAAATGAGATACCGAAACAATATATCAATATCCTGTATCAATACAAAATTATGATACTTTATTCGTAAGAAAATGATTTACAGTTATTCATGGGCTATGAAATTTAACAAAAGCTTGAGAAGAATTATTACATATCGTTCAATTTCAATTTAATGACATATTAAAAGATTTAACAATAGATCACTTTAACCAATTATGATTCAAAGAAAATGCAAGAAAATAACATTGAACAACTCTTAATTGATCTCCTTATCGAGCAATGATACACATATCACACAGACCGTGATATTGCTCCTGGATCTGATAATGAACTTAGAACTTCGTATGAAGAAGTGATTCTTTCTCCAATTCTGAAAGAAAAATTAAAGAAAATAAATCCAGATTTAGACCAATGAATTCTCGATGAGGCATATCGTAAAATATTAAACCTTGAATGATCAGATTTAGTTTCAAAAAATGAAATTTTTCATGATTTACTCAGAAATGGATGTACGATAGAGAGATTTAAAAGTGGAGAAACGAGATGAGAATATGTAAGATATTTTGATTTAGAGAATATTGAAAATAATGATTTTAGAGTTGTTAATCAGTTCAAAGTTAGTGAAAATTGAGAAAATAAGAGATTTGATGTAGTGATATTTATCAACTGAATCCCTGTAGTTATCTGTGAATTAAAAAATCCATTGGATCCAGATGCAGACATGTTTCATGCTTTCACTCAGATTCAAAATTATCAGACAGCTATCCCAAGTATATTCAATTATAACTGAATCTGCATGATTTCAGATTGATTAGATGCTAGAGTTTCAAGTTTTACGGCTCCATTTTCTCGTTATTTAACACGACATGCCCCTAAATCCTCTGAAGGGGACTTAACTAATCATCTGGAATCGCTGGAAGGAGACTTAAATATTACTCATGGAAGTATGAATACGGCCAATCCTGCAATTTATCCCCAATTATTGGAAAAAGCCAGAGAAATGAGAGATAAGCCAACCGAAGCTGAAAGAGTATTACGAGAATCTCTTAGAAATAATCAACTTTGAGTAAAATTTAGACAACAACATATTATTGATAATTTTATTACCGATTTTTGCTGTTTATCTCATAAATTAGTTGTTGAGGTCGATGGTTGAATTCATAATAACCAAAAGAAAGCCGACCAAGAAAGAACAGAAATTTTAGAAAGTTATGGATATAAAGTAATAAGATTTACAAATAATGAAGTATTAAATAATTTAGATTCCGTCTTAGAAAAGATTAAATCTGAATTAAATTCCCCTTTTGGTGAGTCAGATGCATCAATTTCCCCTTTAGGAGCTATGGGCTTTGAGAGAGATGCATCAAATTCCCCTTTAGGGGTTAGGGGCTTTGAGTCAGGCTTAGCAACTTCCCCCTTTAGGGGGTCAGGGGGCTCAATAGTGTCAGGGGACTCAGAAATTGAAATAACTTCCAAGTATTTTTTTGATAAAAAAACTTTGCTCAATGTTTTGGCTAATTATACCGTTTTTGAGAAAGAAGAAAAAAAAGATAAAAAAACCTGACAAATTACCCAAGAAAAAATCAAAAAAGTTGCTGCTTATCACCAATATTATGCAGTAGAAAAAGCAATCGCTTCAACCATAAAAGCTACACATTCTAATCATAAAATTTGAGTTGTTTGGCATACTCAATGATCTGGGAAGTCCCTTTCTATGGTGTTTTATGTATGACAACTCATAAAGCATCCAGAGATGAAAAATCCGACTATTCTCGTGATTACAGATAGAAACGATTTGGATGACCAGCTTTTTGGAACTTTTGCAAATTCTCGTGGCTTACTTAGACAGACACCACAGCAAGCAACTGACCGTGAAGATTTGAAAAAACTATTAAAAGTAAGTGGATGATGAATTGTCTTTTCTACAATTCAGAAATTCTATCCAGATGAATGATCTACTTATGAAACATTATCAGAGAGGGAAAATATTATCGTGATAGCTGATGAAGCACACCGCAGTCAGTATGGATTTAAAGCAAAAGTAGTCGAAAATAAAGATTGAAGCTGAGCCGAGATTAGATATTGAAATGCAAAATATCTCAGAGATGCTTTACCAAATGCTTCATTTATCTGATTTACAGGTACTCCAATTGAAAAGACTGATAAATCTACAAGGGGAGTTTTTGGTGATGAAATAGATGTTTACGATATCAAGCAGGCAGTAGAAGATTGAGCAACAGTACCTATCAATTATGAAAGTAGATTGATAAAAATCTGAGTAGATCAGAAAGTACTTGATAAAATCGAAAATGAAATTAACGAATTTGATTGAGCTACTGATGAACAAAAAGAGGCTATAAAATCAAGAATTGCACAACTTGATACTTTGGTATGAAATCCAGAAAGATTAAAAACTCTTGCAAAAGATTTAGTTGAACATTTCGAGACAAGACAGTGATTATTTGAATGAAAAGCAATGTTTGTATGAATGACCAGATGAATTCTTGTCAGATTTTATGATGAACTAATCAAACTTCGTCCAAATTGGAAAACATTGTGACTAGTAAAAGTAGTGATGACAAGCTCAACAGACGATCCAAAAGAATTTCAACCGCATCATACGACTTCAGCAGAAAGAAAAGAATTAGCATTGGAATTCAAAGATCCAAAATCAAATTTCAAATTAGCTTTGGTGTGTGATATGTGGCTAACTTGATTTGATGTCCCTTGTCTGTATACGATGTATTTTGATAAGAAATTACAATGAGCAGCATTGATGCAGGCAATAGCTAGAGTAAATAGAGTTTATAAAGATAAACCTGGATGATTGATTGTTGATTATATCTGAATTGCCCAAGATTTGAGAAATGCTATGGCAGTTTATACTGCGAGTGGTTGAAAAGGAAATGCTTATGTAGATAAAGAAACAGCAATTAGTGAAATGTTCAGTAGATATGAAGCTGTAAAAGATATATTACACTGATGCAATTGGGAAGAATATTTCACATGAAATACTAAAGAAAAATTATCAATAATTATTCAAACTGTTGATTTCGTATTGAGTAGTGATGATATCAGAAATAATTTTTTGAAACAAGTGACAGCAGTAAGTAGATTGTTTGCTTTAGTTATGCCAAGTATGAAAGCTATAACAATCAGAGATGATTTAGCATTTTTCCAAGCAATAAAATCAAGAATTCTGAAAATTACTCAAGATAGATCCAGAAATTACGACTTAGAAACTACAATTCAGCAAGAAATAGATTCAGCTTTTTCAACTCAGTGAGTTGTTGATATTTTCTCTGCAGCTTGATTAGAAAAACCTTCAATTAGTTTGCTTTCAGATAAATTTTTGTTGGAAGTAAAAAATATGAAACAGAAAAATGTGGCATTAGAATTATTAAAAAGAATTCTGAATGATGAATTGAAAGTTAGGATGAAAACAAATATCGCTCAATCTAGAATATTCTCAGATATGATGAAAGATTTGTTAAATAGATATACAAGCAATCAATTAGATACTACCCAAGTCATTCAAGAATTATGCGAAATCGCTCATAATTTACATGTAGAGGATAATACAGCCGAAGAATTGTGATTAACTCCAGAAGAATATGCATTCTATACTGTACTTTCTCAAAACGAATCAACTAAATTTTTGGAAGATGAAAAAATGAAAGAGCTAATCCATGCAATAGTTGAAAAAGTTCGTAAAAATGCTACATGACTACGATTACAAAAATCAAATATCCAAGCTCAGTTGAGACTTGAAGTGAAGAAACTATTGATGAAATACGGTTATCCACCTGATTTAGCTAGAATGGAGGCCGATAAAGTTTTAGAGCAGAGTGAATTGTTAGCTGAAGACTTAGCAAGTCAATATTAATGAAAAATGTATGGACATCATTATTGATGTCCTTTTCATAAAAAGGACGAGGCAAAGCGTCGTCCCTACAGATCGCACGATAAAAATTCAGATTTTTACTCTTTTTGATCATTTCCCTCCTAAAAAACTTGATTTTGGTAAGTTTTTCTTTATACTATAGATGAAAAAGTTTGAGGGGTTCGTCCCCATCTCGGACGCTTGATCTGGTATCAAGCTTTTTCTTTTTAAAAGAAAATTATTCATCACTATCAAAATAATTTTTATATCCCGTAATATTCCAAGCAGGGATCACAGATTTAAATTCTCCATATTCAAACCCCTGAACATATTTCACTACTACTTTGATTCTGATTTTTTCTAATTTTGTTTTCACAACAGCAACAAATCAAAAATATTCCACAAATCTTTTTTCTGTGGTTTTAATCCCGTTCTTTTTGATAGTAATTAGTTCTTCTTCGGTTTTATACTCTTGATAAAAATTTGATCTTTTGATTACATCTTCTACAAACAAAAAACATCAATATCTAATTTTTTGTTCCTCTTTGGATCTGTAATGTCTTTTGACATCTTTATAACTTAAATGAGAAAATCCAAGCCATCGTCTCTACAGATTATGCGTGTATTAACCTCTCCCATCACTGTGTGATTTATGCTAAACATCTTGCTTTTACAAAATCACTTAATGAATGAAAACCAGCATTTTGAGCATTTTTTTCAATAAGTCTTTTCTCTGATGGTTTCAATCTTATGTGCAGATTTTCTTGATTTTTTTGAGAGATTTCATCTTCAATAAGCCCAGTAATATCCATTAGAAGAAAAGGCAAATCATTTTTTAAATAATCTTGATCTAAATGGATGATATCACAAATAATGTGTACAATTTCTCAATCTTTAGGATCAATTTCTCCTGTTTCTTGGATGATAAGAGGATATTTTTTTGTTCATACAGGAATATAGAACGTTTGTTGTTTTTTCATGCTATTTAAGATTATTAAGGTAAAATTCTTTTAATTTCTCTTTATAAATTTCTTTACAATCCCCATTATGTAATGGAACAATAAATACTTTTCAAGAGGGAAGATGTTGTATTTTTGTATGTGATCCTTTTCATTCTGTGATAAGATATCCTTCAGAAGATAAAAAGTTTTTAATCTTTTGATAACTTAATTTCTTCGGTTGTGAACAAAAATCTTGTAACAATTTTTCTTTTTGAGTCATAATTCGATAATCATAATAAATATCAACACAAATATAAAGATTGTGTTCTTAAATGCAAAAGAAAATTAAGTCCAAGTTTTTTCGATTTGTAAAATCAATTTAACACTTTTATAAAAAATCATTTTTGTTAAATTTATTTACCACTGGCTACAAAGTTTTCAAACAGGGCAAGCCATCGGCCCTACAGAACACACGATACGAAATAAACAAACAGGTAGGAAAAGGTCTTGCCCTTTCCTTTTTAAACCAACCAATAATTAAAAAAATAATCAATCAGAACAGTACGAGGCAAGCAATCGTTCCTACAGACCACACGATAAAGATTCAGATTTTTCCTTTTTTTAATAAATACAGGTAACAACAAAGGTTTTTCTCATTTAATTTTATTTTAAGGTCTCAGGATAAAAAGGAGGTGTTTTAGATTGAAGAAAAAACATGGAATGCATCAGAAACTTTAACCGTTTTGAGTTAAAATATCTGGTCTCGACTTCATTGATAGAACCTTTGGAATGTGAATTTCAAAAGTATCTCATTCCCGATCACCATGGAGATAAGAAGGGAGGATATGCTTTGAAAAGCCTTTATTATGATACTGATGATTATCAATTTTATCGAGAAAAGATAGATGGTGTGAAATATCGCCGCAAACTCAGAATAAGGTATTACGAAAAAGAAAGAGATTTGACGGAAGACGATATCGTTTTCGTAGAGATTAAGCAGAGAATTGATCGTACGACTCAAAAAAGAAGAATCCCCGTAACCTATAAAGATGCTCTTGCTCTTTGTGATGAAAGGAAATTGATCGAGGTAGAAGAAAAAGATAGAAGAGTCAGAGATGAAATTTACGAAATGCTTTGGAACTACGATCTTCATCCTACTTGTATTACAAGTTATTTCCGTCATGCCCGAGTGGGAGGCGAATTTGATCCGGGCTTGAGAATCACCTTTGACACGAATATTCGTAAAAGAACGGAAGATTTAGATCTCAGTTCAAAGAAACTCTGAGAATTTATGGTTGCACCTGATAAAGCGATCATGGAGATCAAAGTAAACAATGCGATCCCTACTCGATTAACGGAATTAATTTCAGATTTCGGACTTCGTTTAATTCGTATTAGTAAATATTGTCAAGGCCTCGAAACTGCAGAACTTGTAAAAAACAAATCCTATTGGATTTAATAATGCCCGAACTTCACTCTACAAAATGATGGGAGAAGTTTAGAACACAAACTCGTCATTCTGAAACGAAGTGAAGAATCTTAAGATCCTTCGTTTCACTCAGGATGACCGAATTAATTGGGATTTTACTCCTCAGATAGAAAGAATTGAACCTCACCCCTACCCCTCTCCTTAATAAGGAGAGGGAAATCACGCGGTGATGGGAGAGGTTTATACCAAATATACCTTTTATTACTTAATACTTAAAAACTATGGAAACTCTTGAAACTTTTTTTGAATCACTTACTTCAGTGCAAGATTTAACTTGAACCTTTTCTGTTCAAGATATTATCGTTGGATTGTTGCTTAGTTTTGTTTTAACGGCTTTTATTGGACGAATTTATAAAATCACTCATCGTGGAACAAGCTATACCCAAAGTTTCGTGCAAACTCTAGTTTTAATGGGATTGATCGTAACCATTATTATGTTAATTGTGGGATCTAATATCGCAAGAGCCTTTTCTCTTGTAGGAGCACTCTCTATTATCAGATTCCGTAATGCAGTGAAAGAGACTCGTGATGTAGGATTCATTTTCCTTGCAATGGCAATTGGAATGGCAATGGGAACAAGATTTTATCTTTTAGGAATCATCGCAACAGTTGTGATTAGTTTGATTATCCTTTTGATGAATCGTATGAATCGATATGCTCGTGAAAATACTAATCAAATCCTAAAAATCCAAATTGCACCAGAGATCGATTTTGATCACCTTTTCGATAAAGCATTTTTGAAATATACAGAAAGTTCTGAACTTATCAGTATCGATTCTATTCGTGCGGGAGCTTTAACGGAATTGATTTACAATGTCAGTTTGAAAAAGAATTGCAACAAGCAGAAATTTATCGAGGAAATCAAAGATAAAACGAATAACCTCAAAGTCACTCTCGTAACTTGATATAACACCACAGACTTATAATCTTTTTACTTTTTATGACAGACACAATGCTAAAACGAAAAAGAAATCGATGGATTCTGGGGATTTTGCTCGTGGTGGTCGTAGGATGTTTAGCGATAGGAACGACAAGGATTAAGCCGTATATTTTTAACGGAACCACGAAAACAAGCGAAGATACGACAAAAAAAGAAGAAAAGTCTGACAAAAAGAAGGGAGAGAATATCGAAAATGAAGTTTCTCCGTTCGATCAAAGTATGGTTCACGAGGTAGAAATTGACATCACTCCGGAGAATTACCAACAAATGCTTGATACCTATCAAAATGAGAATGAAAAAGAGTATGTTTCTGCAAATATCACAATCGATGGAGTAACAATTGAAAATGTGGGAATCAGATTGAAAGGAAATTCTTCTCTTAAAATGGCAGGAAGAAACGAAGATAAACAATTGCCTTTTCAAGTAAAATTCAATGAATATGTGAAGAATCAGACCTATAACGGACTTGAGAAAATGGCGATTCGTGTAGGGGGAATGAGTGAAAAGACCTTATTAACAGAAATGGTTGCTTATAATCTTTATCAAGAACTTTGACGACCTGCACCTGAAACTTCCTATGCTAGAGTGAAAGTCAACGGAAAAGAATATCTCTACACTCTTTCTGAAATCGTTGATTCGGAGTATCTCGAAAAATATTTCCCTGAAGACGATGGGATTCTCTTCAAATCGGTGGATTATTCAGATTTTTCTTACCTTTGAGATGATCCTCTCGAATATACGGAGATTTACGAGCAAAAGACGAATGAGAAAAAAGACGATTCCAGCCAATTAATCCAATTTTTGAAATTCATTAATACTTCGAGCGATGAGGAATTCGCGGAAGGAATCGAGAATTGGGTAAATGTAGATTCGGTGCTGTATTTGATCGCTATCGATAAACTCCTCGCGAGTAATGATGGTTTTACCAATGGAAGAAGTAATTTTTACCTCTATTATCACAAAGGAGAACAAAGATTTTATCTTCTCACTTGGGATCAAAATTTGGCATTTGGAGGCTTTGGAGATGGGAATATGCCTTGAGGCGATTTCGGAGACATGGGAGATTTTTGAACTGGAGAGATGCCTGATTTCTGAAAAGATTTCGGAAGTTGAGAAAAGAGAACTCCTTGAGAAGATAAGAATACAGAAAAAAGAGAAAAAGTCTGATTTTGATTTGGAGGATGAAAAGAAGAATCAAGCAATCCCGTTCCAACGGATTTCAAAAGAAACGAAAATCAAAGAGGAAGAAATGGACAATGAGGAAGATGATTTCAATGAAATTTTCCAGAAGATTTTTCTTGAGAGATGCCAGAAGGATTCCCAGGAGGACAAGATTTTGGATGAAATTTTCCAGGAGGAATGCCTTGAAGTTTTCCTTGATGATGAGGAAAATGAGGAATGGGAAATGGAAGTAATAATTTCATGATCCGCCTCCTTTGAGTAGAAAAATATCAAAAAAGATATGAAGAAATTTTCAATGAAGTGTATGCTAAAATCTATGACGAAAACCGAGTAAAAAATGAAATTCAAACACTTTCAGAAGTTTTCTTATCTCGAAATCAAACCAAGAATCTTATAGATGAAAACATCTATCAACAAGGAGTTGAAAAACTCTATGCTTTCTTAGAGAAGAAAAAGACTCTTACCGCAGAAGATTCTGTAAAGTAAGAATAAATCAATTAAGGCCGAGTGATAGTTTCGGTCTTTTTTAATTGCTACGAATAGATTTTACTGATTTTACAAATTTATATAAATTTACAAATCTCTTATTGACATTTTATTACATTTATATAATATATCTATTGTTTTATTTATATACACTATATTATGAATCCTGAACTATATACCGATAGATGAATGTATCTCGACTCTCTATCAAAATATATCGAACATCAAAATGAAACAGAAAAGGCAATTATGGAAGAAATCTTTAAACAATGGGAAACTTGAATTTATGATCAAGCAAATATAAAAAATCGATTATGTATGAAATTTTCTGACAGAAAGACTCGGGAAATTAATAAAACTTATAAGAAATTGTTGTCTTATATTCAGTTTTTAGAGAAAGAAACCAAACCAAGTATAGATAATGATAAATATTATTTTAAGCAAATTCTTGGTAAAGTTTTGATGCAAAGTAAGAACGATACAGATAAGATTTTAACGTATGCATGACATTTACTTTCAGATATTGAAATTACGATTAGTGATGATATCAAAAAAGCAATCCTGGAAGATAAACAAAATATCCTTCCAGAAATGAGCCAGAAAATAGGGGTTATTACTAGCAATGAAGTAACTACTATCATCGAAAACAAAATAAAAAAAGATATCCCCCAAATAATAAAACAGAAAGCAAAGAATATTAATACTTATTACCTAGACGACGATTTAAAGAAACATTTTTATTCTAAATGACAGCTAGTGTATCAAAAATTATTATGTAGAACTACTGGACAATTATTAGAACTCGTTGGGAAAAAAATAACAGAAGATCAACTCCTTCAAGAACAAGAAGAGCTAGAAGAAGCAAAAAGAAAAGAAGCAATCAGACAAGAATATCCAACATGTTTTTCCAAAGATCATAACTAAAAAGGCGGAATTAATCCGTCTTTTTTTATAAATCTAGCGTATAAATCTTTTTGAAAAGTTGATAGAAATGATTTCTCGAAAAAGGATTATCGATATTCTTTTTATCTTCTAAAGCACCAATTTCTATCAAGTGTTTCAAATGTCCTTCATATCGTTTTTCTCCATTTACGTTATGATATTGATGATTTCGGAAGACTCTGGAAACGATAGTAACTGCTTCGGCTTTCGTTACTTCATCAAGAGGTCGAAAGTTTTTCATCACTCCCTTCCCGTCGGAAGTTCTTCCCATGATACCAAGATTACAAGCTTCGATCATGTAATCATGAAGATCTGAAGTAATATTCTTGATATCTTCAAAATTTTCACAGTCAGGATTTTTTTCTTCTTTTTTATCCATAAATTTGGTAGAGAAGATACTGATGATTTTTGCCATTTCGGATCTTTTGAGGGCTCTTTTCCCATCAAATGCTTCAAGAGTCGTCATAGATGTGAGTCCATTTTTTAAAGCCCATTCGAAGATGTCCATTTCTTCCTCTGAATATTCAGCAGATCCGTGAGTTTGGTCAGACTTTTTTTCTTTTTTTGGATCTTCTCCACATTTTCTATCATAATAACTATCTGAGAAATCTCCGTTTGGACAGCGATCTTTCAAAAGTCTTCCTCCACTACTACCTCCTCAAGAAGAATGAGTTGGCTGTGGTTTTTCGTTTTCTTTTTCTTTTCGTCTTGCTTTCAAAGTGAGGTCATTTGCGATTTTATAATAGGTATCCTCTTCTGGAGTATCAAGTTCGATTCGTTTATTTCCATTCTGGTAAGCGACAAATCTTTCCCCTATTTCTTCACTGAAATAATCTTGGAAAGTATATCCTTCTTTTGTAGGTTTGACAATTTTTTTGAGTTCTTGCGTCAAGTTCTCATCGGTATAATATTTTTTGGTATCAAAAGAGAAATAAAAGTCTGAAGTTCCTCCCGTTCCCCCTTGTTTATCAAGGGTAATATGGATTATTTTAGGATTTCGTCTCGCTTTTAAAGTATGATTTGTACTGATATCCGTATGTAAATCGTCAGCAATTTCTACAATCGTTCCGTCTGTTCCTTCGTAAGCAAGGTATCTCTCTCCTTTTTCTTCACTATAATAATCTTGGAAAAGGTATCCTTTTCTGGTTGGGCGGATGATTTTGCTGATTCTCTGAGTCATCGCTTCATCGCGGTAGAAAATGGGAGTATCATAGCGGTATCGTAAGGCATCAGTTCCTCCGGTTCCTCCGTTTTTATCAAGAGAGATTTTGATGGTATTTGCTTCTCGTCTTGCTTTCAACGTATGTTCTGAAGAAATTCTGTAATAGGTATCCTCTTCTGGAGTATCAAGTTCGATTCGTTGTCCGTCTTTTCGATAGACTCCAAATCTTTCTCCGATTGTTTCACTAAAATAGTCTTGGAAGGTATATCCTGCTTTGGTTGGTTTTACAATTTTCTGAAGTTCTTGAGTACAGGCTTCATCTTGATAATATTTTTGTGTCCCAAAATAATACCAAAAGTCTGAAGTTCCTCCTGTTCCCCCTTGTTCATCGAGGATAATATGGACTTTATTTGCTTCTCGTGTAGCAGTCAGATTTTTATCTCCTTTGGTTCCTTTTACGATTTGGGTGAGAATTTGATTTCCTTCTTTTCGTCCTTTAAAGCTGTATCCTTCTCTCATGGGAGATTTTAGAGGGAAAGTTGGAGTTTCGATGGTGTAGGTATCGGGATTATCGATGTGATTGGTTCCGCTATTGAGTTGGTAGGTAATATGGTAGGTAATTGGCGTAAAAGTTCCTTCGATGGTGATATCTTCATCAGGCATAGTTGCCGGTAAGTTCCTATTCCAATGACTAAAGGTATATCCTTCTTTTGTGGGTTCTGGTTTGAGAGTAATATTCTCTCCGTAAGTATGTTGTTCGGTTGCGTAGATTTTCCCATCAACTTTATAAGTAATAGTATAGTTTTGGATTTGATAGACTGCTGTATAGGTACGATCTTGGGTTACGGTTCCAAGTACTGGATTTCGTCCCATAAATGTGAATCCCCTTTTTGTTGGTGGAGTCGGAATATTGATAGTATCAATCATTGTTCCATAAGGATATTGAGTTGCAGATTTTAAAACGGTTCCGTTTTCATCTTTAAAGGTAATGCTGTATTGATTCGTGGTTGTTTTGAAGGTTGCGGTGTAGGTTTGATTTGCAGTTACTTCAGTAATTGTAGGAGATCGTCCAGAAAACGTATACGTATATTGTTGATCTTTTGTTTTGCTTGGAGTTTGTCCGTTGTATTGGGGATTTGATCCATAAGGAACATTCGTATCGGTTTCCAAAACGGTTCCGTCAGCATTTTTTCGGGTAATGGTGTATTTTTTCTTTTCCCATTTTGCATAAATAACAGTATCTTTGGTAATAGGAGAAGAAAAATCAAAAGTCTGACTATACTCAGCGTCTGCATACCAACCTTTGAAAATCGAGTCAATCTTCGTTGGATCTTCAGGTTTTTCAACTTTTTCTCCTTCTGTTACGAAGGTATTTTCAAGATCAGTTCCACTAAAAGTTACCAAATATCCAATTCTTTCATGAGGAGTATAGGTAGCTCTGAAAACCATATTTCTTTTGAGAGGTCCTATGGCTTTATTCCATCCACTGAAGGTATAGGTATAATTTCTGTCTGGTGCTTTCGTTGGAGTCGGACCGTTATACTCTGGCATAATTCCAAAATCTAAATCAATATCTTTTTCAATGATCGTTCCGTCGTCATTTTTCCATTCTACATTGAGAAGTTCTTCATCTTTGAAACATCTCATCGGTGCTGCAATGCTAGTAATATTTTCCCATCATCCAATATTTGCATAAATCGTATTATCGGTTAGTTTGATACTTGTCTCAAAAAGTAAATCTTTCCCATTTTTAGGAGTAGAACTCATTAAGAAAGTTTGAATCTGAGCTGTATCATTTACCCCTCTATCTCTAACTCCTGCTCAACTAATTCTTCCTGCAAGCGGTAAATGGAAGAGATTATTAAACTTTTGTAAATTCTCGAGATTCTTAAAAGAAATATTACTTTTTCTTCCTAGTCCTGCAATATTTTCAAAAAGGCTTGGATTTTGAACAATTCCTTCATTGGAAAAATAGAGCATAGTGAAGACATATAATTCTTCAATGGATGGTACATGATATCATCGAGGACATGGTCCTTGTCTGAGAAGTCTTTCATTTGCATCATCATAATAATTAATAGGAGCATCTTCTGCCCCTCATCGGAGATTTGGATGGGAACCATTAAATCGTGAGCTACTATCGTGAATATAGGTTTCACTGTAATACGGTTTATCATCGGTAATAGTTACTTTCGTTCATGTTGTAGTATTGAGGCTATGATCTTCATAAAATCCATGATTATTTCCCCATTGATAGAAATATCCATAAGAATCATGGCTATCAAGATCTAAACTTGTTGCTCAAAGATTTCTATCCATAATCGTATAACTGACAATAGCCTCATCATAAAGTCCTGTATAGGTAATATCTTCAAATTCTGCCCAATGAGCAGTTAAATGGAGATCGTTTTCAATTGTAGCTTCATCCCAACGGAATCTTTCTCCATTTTCATCAAACCATCATAAAAGCATATGATTTTCGAAATAAGGATCTTCAGGTCTATGTTCTGAAAGACTTGTTCATGCAGGTAATTCTACTGATTCAATTTCTTCTTCACACTGACTATCAAAAGAAAGAGTAAAAGTCTGAGAAGAATTAGGAGTAGCTCCAAGTAAACGAGGGGCTTTTAAGGAAGAGAGTTTCGGTTGTGGGAAAACAATTTGTGGACTCTCTTCTTGGGAAGTGGTTTCTTGTTTTTCATTACTTTCTTCATTTTCCTTGCTTTCTTCATTGTTGTCTTTGTTTTGTTCTTCGTTCAATGTTTGGTTTAACTCTTCTCATGAGATTTCTGAGTCTTTATCTTCCGTTTCTGTGTCTGTTTCAAGAGGAGCATTTTGCTGAAGTTCTGATGAGATTTCTTCGTCGCTTTCAGATTTCTCTTCTTTTTCTTCGTTTACTGTTTGATTTTCCTCTCTTTTATCGGTGTTTTTTTCTTCGTTTGATATTTCTTCGTTGATAGAAATTTCTTGACTATTTGAAAGGGGATTTTCTTGGCTTATTGCTTCCGTTATTTCTTGAGATTCTTGTATTTGGGCTTCAAGGGGAAGATTTTCTCAAGTAGCAAAAACTCGACTCTCAACTTGTGAGGTTGAAAGTATAGTGATGGTGATATAGATGAGTATTTTCTTGAGTTTTGTACTGTTCATTTTCATCTTTTTACCCAAAATAAAACTTATACTATATCATTATAGTTACATTTGTCATTATTTACAATTATTTTTATTGTTTTGTCGAATTGGTATATTGACATTTTTAGAAAAAGGTATAAAAATACAAAAAACGAGGAGAAATTCCTCGTCTTATACCTTTCTATAAATCTAAGGTGTAGATCTTTTTCAAGGTTCCATAAAAGTCTTTTCTTGAGAAAGGAGCATTTACATTTTTTGCATCTTTCATTGCTCAAATCTCTACAAGGTGATTAAGATGTTCTTCATATCGTGCTTGTCCTTTCCCATTTCTGTATAAATTCTTCCAGAAAATCCTTGAAATAATTGTTGAACCTTCTGCTTTGGTTACTTCATCATTTGGGAAGAATTTTTCCATAGCATTCTGTCCATCTGCAGTTCTTCCCATGATTCCGAGATCACATGCTTCGATCATATAATCATGGAGGTCTGAAGTAATATTCTTAATATCAGAGAATAAGCTGCATTGTCTTTGATGAATGACTTCTTTTTTGAGAATATCCGTGAGGTAAATGGAAACGATTTTCGCCATTTCAGATCTTTTAAGAGGTGATTCTCCTCTAAAATCTTCAATAGTCTCCATAGAAGTTAATCACAATTTTCTTGCCCATTCGTAGATGGCGATCTCTTCCTGAGAATATTCAGATGAACCATGAGTTTTCTCAGATTTTTCTTTTTTTTTCTTTTATCCGTTTCGTTTTCTTCGTCGTCTTCTGGTGGAGTTCCACATTTTCTATCATAATAACTATCTGAGAAGTCTCCATTTGGACAATTATCCTTTGTCAATCTTCTTCCTCCACTACTTCCGCCTCAGCGAGTACGGTGGATTTCGTATTGAGCTAAAAGTTCGATGGTTCCAGAATCGATGAGGTTTTTGATAGAAGAAAGATTTTTAAAAGTCTGACCATTTTCAGCGATCCAATGAGAAAAGTCGTATCAAGTTTTGGTGAAGGTTACTGCATTGAGATTTTGAGCTTCATCTCGAGTGAATGTTTGTTCTTCCATCATTCAAGTTCCTTCTCCTGCAAGGAATCTAATCGTATACGTATTGGGAACTCGGTTTGTTTTGAGGAGATAAGTTCCTTCAGGAATCAGTTTTTCTGTTTTCGTTCCTGGAAGGAAGATTTCTCCATCTTCATTGAGCCAACCGCTAAACGTATATCCCGTTCTGATAAAGTGATTTTCTTCGATTTCGAGTCTTTCGTCATAATCAAGTTGATATTCCAAGGTTTCTGCTTCGTTTGTGGTATTGAGGTATTTTAGTGTGTAGGTATTTGGAGTTCGTTTTGCGGTAAGGGTCGCGTCTTCGTAGATTTTATCATTCAAATCGTCGGCAAACTCGATGCCGTCATAAGCAACGAATCTTTCCCCTTCATTTCCTCCATGATCTCCTTCTCCGTGATAATTAACAAATTGATATCCCGTTCTTGTTGGGCGGACGATTTCTGTGATCTCTTGGGAAAAATCTTCGTCAAGATAGAATTTTTCTTCTTCATCTTTAAAAAGATACCAAAAGTCTGACGTTCCTCCTGTTCCTCCGTGAGGATCAAGGGTAATGTGGATTTTCTTTGGGCTTCGCGTCGCTTTCACAGATTTCCCATTTAAAGGCATGGTAGTTGGGAGACTTGGATTCCAACCTTGGAAATCATATCCTTTCTTGGTTGGATTAGTCAGCTTCGTGAGGGGAGCTTCGTATTTTGCTTTGATTGCACTTATAGCAGTTCCTCCGTCAGAATTAAAGGAAATGGTATATTCATTTCTTTTGTAGTAAATATTGATGACGGTTGAGCCGTCAGGTTGAATATTTGCTTGAGTTATGGTTTCACTAAGAGAGAATCATGAATACGACTTTGCTTTTGCGGTTGTTTTGGTGTCGGTGGTTCCGGTTTTGTTTTCGGTTTCAATATCATATCCGCCTCCAATTTTTTCTTTTTGGTGTTTAATCGTGTATTTGGTATTGGTGTTTGGAGTTCGTTGTGCTTTCAAATTTGCTCCGTCAAGTGGCATGGTACTTGGGAAAGTAGGATTCCATCAAGAGAAAGTGTATCCTACTTTGCTTGGATTTGTAGGTTTCGTGAGGGGAGCTTCGTATTTTGCCTTCATTGCAGTGACTGTACTTCCTCCGTCAGAATTAAAGGAAACGGTATATTCATTTCTTTTGTAGTAAATATTGATAACGGTTGAGCCGTCAGGTTGGATATTTGCTTGAGGTACCGTTCCACTAAGAGAGAATCCTGAATACGACTTTGCTTTTGCGTTTGTTTTGGTGTCGGTGGTTCCGGTTTTGTTTTCGGTTTCGATATCGTATCCGCCTCCGATTTTCTCTTTTTGGTGTTTTACGGTGTATTTAGTGTCGGTATTAGGAGTTCGGGTTGCAACAAAATTCACGGTTGCTCCGTTTGTAGCAGTCAGATTTTTAAATGTTGTTTCTTTGGTAATTTCTGATTTGCCGCTTATTTTCCATCAAGCAAAAGTATATCATGTTCTCGTTGGATGATCAACCGTAAATTCCTGATCATACGTGGCAGAAGTTGGATGGTTCGTTCCATAGGTTCCACTTTGGAGATCATAAGCAATAATATAGGTATTTGCATTCCAACTTGCAGTTACAGTTCTATTAGCATTTGGCATAGTAAAAGGGAAGGTTTGATCTCGGTTTTTAAAAATATATCATGTCCTTGTTGGATTATTCGCTGGAGCATTAACCGTTGCTCAATATTTATAATCGATAGTGTTTAAAGTAGTTCCTCCATTAGTATTAAACGTAAGTTTATATTGATATCTATCGTAGTTAATTCTTACTACTGTGGTTCCATCTCAAGAAATTGTTTCTTGACCGAATCCTACTCATAAGAATTCATTATACGATTTGAAACGAGCTTGAGTAGTTGTATTTGTCGTTCCGTATAAGGTTTCTGTTTCTTTGAGAGTATATCCAGTATCATTGGCATTTTCTTGATAATGTTCGACTTTATAAGGAATATCGGTTCTTGGACTTGCGGTGATGCTATAGGAAGCATTTTCGGAAAGTGAAAAGCTTTCTTTCTCATTTGCATTCCAAAAAATCGCACTATCTTGCACGGATTGCCAAATAGGATTTTCATATCCTGTGGTTACGGTAAAGGTAGGTGTAGAAACATTACAAGAGGTCTTTTGTGTGATTCCATTATACGTTGCAGAAATCGTGCAAGTTTGTGTTTCAGTACTAATCTTTGAAATTCCTTTTCCTTTTGAAAATGAACCTCTCAAGGTCTTTGCATCGATCATTGTTTGAGCAAAGAATGCTAGATCATTCTCAACGGAAAGTGTTTTCCTCGGCTTTCACTTTTACAGTAATTTGGTCTGATCTTCTCTTCCCTTCGATAGGAGTTTGGTTGAGATGTTCTCGTGCAAGGTCAAGTGGTGTTTTCTCTTGGTTTTCTTCTTCAGTTTCCTCTTCAGTTTTCTCTTTTGGGTCTGTTGCTGTTTCGTTTGAAAGGTCTTCTTGAAATTCGTCTTGCGTTTCTTCTTGTGTTTCTGATTCTTCTGGTATGGGAAGTGAATCGCTTGTTTCATTCGTTTCCGTGATTTCGTTTTCTGTTGTTTCTTCTGTTTCTTCTGATTTTGAAAGAGTAGTTTCTTGATTTTCAGTGTTTGCTGATTCGGTGGTTTCTGAAGGAGTTTTTGTTGGAGTTGAAGTTTCTGTTTCTTCCAGGTGTTCATTTGTTTTTCATGACTCCGTTTCCCCTTCTTGTGCATCTTCTTCAGATTTTTCTTTATTTTCTTGAGGGAGAGTATCTTCTTCACTGTTTTCTTCAATATTTTCAAGAGAAGGAGTGTCTTCTGGGGAATCTTGAATTATTTCTTCTGGACTTTTTAATGTTTCTTCTGGAGTTTCTTCGGGATTTTCTTCCTGATCTTGAGAAGTTACCTGATCTTCTTGCTTTTCTTCTTCTGTGGATTCTGATTCCTCTGTATTTTCTGAAGTTGTTTCAGGAATTTCTTCTGTTTCTTGAGTTGTTTCTTCATCGTTTGTTGAAGTTTCTTCTGAAGAAGAAGGAGCTTCTGTTGACTCCCCTGTTTGTTCTTCAGGAATTTGCGTCGCTTCAGAATTTTCCTCAGACGGTAATAGCATTTCTGAAATAGGTTCTGTTTTTTCTTCTCAACCATCATTTTGCATATTATTATCATTGACATTTATTTCTGTATTTACTTCACTTTCAACCATATTTTCGATTCAAAGATCTGAAAAATCTCCATTTGATAAATAAAATGGAGTTAAACTATCTTCGATAATAACTACGATAACTACAATAATACGTACCATCTTTTTCCAATTTTTCATTATATTTTCATGCTGAATTAAAATAATTCCTAGTTATATTCCATGTTATGGACTTTATCAAATTTTTATGTATTTTCACTCTTTTTATACATTGACATATTAATTTTTATATTTTTAAATATAAGTTTTTTGTCTTCAAATTTTAAGCAAACGATTTTTTGCATCTTTTTTTATTTTTCCCTATAATTAAGGATGGTTTTATTTTTTTTAAAGCGATGGTGAATATTATCAGAGTTGTCGATAAAAAAAGTAGTGATCTCAATGAAAGTTTTCATAAAACAAAAAAAATCAAAGAAGAACTCAGCAAATTAGAAGATGAAGTAAATTTCACAAAATTTAGTCAAGAAATTAAAAATCAAGTTTCTCACGAAGCTCATAAACTTGATCATAAATTTTCTGTAGAGAATGCTTCAGAATATCTTCGTACCTATAAAAATCTCAATGAGAAACAACATAGAACTACCTATCTTGCAGCATTACAAATTATTTTGAGATGGTTTAAATGTTATGATGGACCTATTAATGGAAAAAAAACTTCTACTTTAAAATCCGCACTTAAAGCTTTTGAAAACAAATATCATGTTCATTGTGGAAAATTAATGGATACTTCAACAAGAACGATTATTCTTCAACAATTACGTTTAGATAAAAAACAAAGAGAAGAAAAATATGAATCTGAACAGTCTAAGAAAAAACAATCTCAAGAATCTTCTCATCAAACTCAAAATTCTTCAACTACGGGGAAAGAAAATACAAACAATAACAATCATAAACCTCAAAATATTGATCAGACTTCTCACACTACTCCCCCTCATAAAGATACACCTCATGATAATCCAACAAATGATTCAAAAACAGAATCTCAGCCTCAAAATCAAATAGATGAAACTAATAAAAATAAACCAGAAGAACAATCTGACACTCAAAAGACAAAAGAAATGTTCAACCAACAATCAATCGCTCTTGACGATAGTTTTTTTAGGAGCCCCCTTTTTATGTCATGAACCAATAGAGCACTTTCTCATTTTTTTGGTTTTACTCAATATACCAAGATTTTGCAAGAATATAATCATATTGATAACAATCTTTCCAATATGAATATAACTTCTTTAAAGGATCAAACCTTAGAGATTCCTTATATTTATCCTGACCTTCAGGATAAATTTCCTCTTACTCTCTCTGAATATCAAGCTCAATCTCCTTACAAAGAACATTCTAAACTCAAGAACACTACCAATGATCTTGTTGTAATAAAAAAAGTAGAGGGGAAATTTGCCCTATGCTATTATCAGAATGGAGCGATGAAACTTGCGACTTATGTATCTCCTTGAAAAGAAGATTTATGAAAAACTCCTACTGGAGTATTTTCATTAGATTATAAGATACAGGAAAAAACATCCCAACTTTATGATGATGCAGCTATGCCTTATAGTATTCATGTCCATGGAGCAGGAAATGGATGAATATTTCTTCATCAAGGATATAGCGATGGAAATCCACAATCTCATGGATGTATCAGAGTTCCTTGAATTTATCAAAAATATCTTTTTGAAAATATCCAAAATAATTCTCATATTCCTATCGTTATCGAAGATGAAAACAAAACAACTTCCACTCCTCCTACTCAAGATGAAAATATTCCTCAAAGAAATACTAATATTCTCGAAAGAAATATTAGGGGAGATAATTTAATCATCAATGGAAAATCTTATAAAATTCAGGTAAATACCGACAATGATTCTTCCCCTTTTTTTGCTCTTTCTTATAATTGATATTGAGTTCCAGATTTACGCTATCCTGGTTATAATCCTAATTATTTATCCCATCAAGAAGCGTATGAGTATTTTGTTTTACTTGCTAAATCTGGAGAAGATATTTTAAGCACCTGGAGATCTTGGAAAAGAAATCCTGGTGGAAAAACTTGGAATCAATATCGTACTGATTACTTCAACACTTTAATACAACAAGGTAAAAAACATCCTAGTCAGCAACAAGAAGAACTTAAAAGCCAAGCCCAAAACAACATCAGAAATCACTCTTACTCGCAATTAGATGTACAGGATATTGCAAAAATTAAAAATCTGATTGAACGACAAAGATTAAATGTAGGTACTGATGGAAATCCTCATCCCCAAAATTTATGAATTCCTCGTATTATTCAATATAAAAACCAAATTTTTGTAGGAGCCCCTTCATATACTTCTCCGAATTATTATACTTTTTTGTGACCCAACGGGCAATATTTTTCTTTTACAAAAAGATAGAAGAAATCGATGAAGAAATCGATTTGACAACTCTAAGAAAATACTTAATCTATCCTAAACTTTATATGATCATAATACGTTAATGGATAGTATGATTCAATTTTGAGATTTCGATTCTTTCTTGGCTATGGGAATGGGAAATCTTATGCTCTGTATCGTAATTGCAATAGTATTGCTTATAGCTAATTGGAAAATTTTTGAAAAAGCATGAGAAGAAGGACGAAAATCATTAATTCCTTTCTATAATATGTACATCTATTATAAAATAGCTGGACAAAAAAAGTTATTTTGGATTTTTGCACTTCCTTTTTTTATAGGAGGAATATGGTTTGTTTTAAGTCTTGTATTTTTCTTTTTACAAGGAGATGCTGCGATAAAAAGGTTTATCTTCCGAGGGCTAGGAATGCTTACTCCTTTTTCTGCAATGGCAAGTTTGATAGCACATTGTATTGTTCAAATTAAAATGGCAGAAAATTTTGGGAAATCAACAGGATTTTGAATTGGATTGATTTTTCTTTCAGGAATTTTTATTCCTATTTTAGGATTTTGATCCGCTCAGTATCAAGGAGACAAAAAAACGGTTTCTTCCGAAGAAAAAAGAGATGAAGAACCTACTGTTTTATAACATTATTTATCTTTTAATACAAGAATGGCCAGTGATATCGTTGAAGAACTCTTAAATCGTGTGGATATTGTAGAGGTGATTCAAAGATATGTTCCTCTCAAAAGAGCAGGATCTAATTTTTCTGGTTGTTGTCCTTTTCATAGAGAAAAAACGCCTTCTTTTATGGTTTCATCTTCAAAACAGATTTTTAAATGTTTTGGATGTGGAATTTGAGGGAATGTATTTAAATTTATCCAAGAGATTGAAAAATGTGATTTTCGAGATGCGGTGAAAATGCTTGCGGAGAGAGAACATTTAAATCTTTCTCAGTATCAGAGAAGTAATTATTCTAATGCCCATAGTGAAGAAAAAGAGAAACTCAAAAGAATTCATAAACTTGCCCAAGAGTATTTCACTCAACAGTTACAAAAACATCCCGAAGCTCAAAAGTATTTAAAAGAGAAAAGAAATCTGACCGACGATATCGTAAAAGAATTTGGTTTGGGGTATGCTCCTGATCATTTTTCAGATTTATTATCTTTTTTAAGAAGTCAAGGATTTACCAATTCTGATCTTTTGGAAGCCTCATTAGCTAAGCAGAAAGAAGGTGGAGAACCGTTTGCGTTTTTCAGAAATAGGATCACGTTTCCGATTTGTGATCTCATGAAAAATGTGGTAGGATTTACCGCAAGAGCAATGAATTCTGAGGATCAGCCAAAATATCTCAATAGTTCAGAACATAAAGCCTTTGAAAAAGGTAAAATCTTATACGGACTTTCTCATAGTAAACCTCATATTATTCAAGAAAAAAAAGTGATCATTGTAGAAGGGCAAATGGATGTGATTGGACTTCGAAGACTTGGTTTCCCTATCGGAGTCGCAACGAGCGGAACCGCGTTGACGGATTTTCATATCAAAACCTTGAAAAGATTTACCGAAAATGTGTATCTTTTATTTGATAATGATTCTGCCGGACTTCAAGCAACTTTCAGAGCATTAAAACTCTGTTATCATCAAAATATTTATCCTAAAATGCTTTCTCTTCCTGAAGGGTATAAAGATGCAGATGAACTTGCAAATAATCCAGAAGGAAAAGAAATTTTTGCTCAGATGATCGAAAAGGCAGAGGATGGTTTTATTCAATTTTTTGGAAAATTAAGAAATCAATTTGATATGAATTCTCCTATTGATAAGCAAAAATTTATCAATTCGATGTTTGAACTGATTATTGCCATTGATAATCTGACTATTCAAGAACATTACAAAGGAGTTTTAGCAGAGAAACTTGGATTTTCTCCAGAAATCATAGGAATCCAATTTGATAAATACAAAAGAGGAGAAGGAAAAATTCTTTTGAGACAATATCAAAATGAAGAGGAAGAACAAAAAGCGCAAAAATATAAAATTGATAGAGAAACCTTATTTGATGCTCTTTTTTTCGAGAAATTTATCGATAATCTCCTTCCCAACGATCCTTTCCTTTCAGATTTTTATACTTTTTGAAATCAAATAGTGACGGCACTTCCTGACAGCCTTTTGGGGGCAGTTTTGCAAAATACTTTGGAAGAAGACCAAAAAAACGAAGTCCGTGAACTTCAGCTTCGACGAGAAAATGAACTTGAAAAATATCCTGATCAAGAGACCAAAAAAATAGTGATAAAAAAGATTATAAGTCAGAACGTTCAAGAATATTTTAAATTTGCTATCAAAAGTCCTGTTTTTCCTGACGAAGAAAAAATTAAACTTACAAGGTTGAAAATGCTATTATTAAGATAAAATCCAACTGATTTTTTGTTAAAAAAATATTTATGGATATAATTACCTTTGTTTATTCATAAATTATTTCATATGGAATATAATAATCCACGTTTAGATTTAAAAAATAATCAAAAACAAAATAGTTCTGCAATTGAAAGATGTAATGAAGAGAAAAGTAAAAGACATCAAGAGGAAATTAAATATATGAAACAAGTGGATTCAAAAGGTAAAAAACAAAAAATGCAAGAACTAATGAACTGATTAAATGAGCAACCTAAAATAGATCAATGGGTTATTGATTTATTTAATCAATTAAAAAAAGAAAAAAATAGGGAAGAATATTTTCAGAAATTTGTTGAAGATGCTCTAAAAAATATTTGAGCGACCTATGATTCAGAAGCAATTAAAGATTTAGTAAGCAAATATTATAGGGGAAGCATAAAAGAAAGTTTAGATTTTCCTGATAGTGTTGAAATTTTTAATGGGGCAATTCAAAACTTAAAGTGAGATATGGGAAAATATATCCAAAGAAATCTACAGCAAGAAGTATCAAAAACTCAAAGAGAAATATTTTTGGAAAAATGTCATAATATTTGAAAAGTTATTTTAAGCTCTGCTTTTTGAAAAAATTTCAATTTGATATGAATGAGCTGAAGCACTTGAGTTTATTCCGTTCCGTGAGAAAATATAGTATATAAACTTGATACCTCAAAATTAGCAAAAGCATTAGAAGAATGAAAGCCTTATTGTGATAGTAGTAAATCTGATGATAAAGAAAATGTGTTATTTCAAAAAATGGAAGAATACTTTCCAGAAGGTAGTGTACTTATACCGAAAAATCATAAGATGACTATTGAAATTGATAATGACTTAATTAATACTCTTGAGCTCCCCAATATCAATCTACCGAAAAAATTTACTTTTCTTTATACTTCCAGTCCTATTGCCTCTGAAATCAATAATTGAGGAGTTGGTTTTAATTTAGGTTTCGGTGAATGAGATATTTATAGATTAATGTGAAATGAATTTCTTGAAAGATTTAACTGAGAATGAATAAATCAAGAAGAATTGAATGAATATTTTGATAAAAAATTTAATGAGGTGATAAATAATATCAAGAAATTAAGTAATGACGATAGAAAAATCAAAGAACTATTAATGTGATTGGTAAAATTTTCGGAAGATAATGGTATAATGCTGGATATATACTGAACGGATAATTTTACATTTTATTTAGATTCTGATGGAAATCTGAAATATCATATTATTGATCCATTCATGCCCTGAATTGTTTCTAAAACACAAATTGAAAATAAAAAAAATAGTACTAGCAAAATAACACATAAAAATATCCATGCTCGTTCTTATAAACATATAATGCAAAAGATAAAAAATTATTGTAAGTAAATATATTATTGAAATTATACGATAAAAAAACGATATTAATCTCAGATTAAAAATGTGGATGGATTTTAAATTTTTTGTAAACGCATAAAAAATGCTAAAAAATCTTATTTCAGAAAGTTCAAGAATATTTTAAATTTGCGATCAAAAGTCCCAATCTCTCTGACGAAGAAAAAATGCAATTTACAAGGTTAAAAATGCAATTATTAAAATAAAAAGACGATGTAAATCGTCTTTTTTTTATTCTCCAATTTTTCACTCTAACTGTTCCCTTTTATCTTTCAAGTTCTTTAATTGTATTTTCATCATTTGCTTCAGTAGTGATTACTTCTGTTTTAGTTTCTTCTCCATCTTGTGTATCATGGTTATCTTTATCTTCACTACTTCAAAACAGATTCCATCAAACCAATGACAATAATCAAATAATTATTGCAGACTTTATCCATTCCATTCTTTGTCTTTCTTTCAATCTTTTTTCATCCATCTTTTTTACAGACTCTTCCAATTTTTCTTGTTCTGCTAAATTCTCAGCAAGATTATCAGAAATATCACTTAATATTACATTTACTTTATTTCTGTATTGTTCAGGCAAATCATGTATCTTATTTTCATATGTTAATCAAGGAATTTTTTGTACATAGTTTAATGTCATTAGAGCTTGATCCCTATATATTTCATTTTTTTCTTTGTCAATTTCTCCTTTTCCTCCAAACTGAAACACCGTTTGTAATTGTTTCTTTCATTCTTCATAAATCATTTTGCTATCTTTTTTTAGCTCTTTTAAAGCGAAAATTACATATGTTCTATAGAGATCATCTATTTTATCTAAAGTGCTTCTAGCTCTTCATGACTCAAAATGCCCCTATTTTCTTTAACTATTCTTTTCAATTCAGTTAGCGTTAAACATTCTCATCTTTCCTTATAGCTATCATAAATAAACCTTTGTATAGCTCGGTTGGTTCAGTATCTTAAATTCTCATTCATACAGTATTCTATATTCTTCCAAAAAGCACTTGTTTGCTCTCACATTTTCTTCTCTAGATATTTCATCGTTTTTAATTTCAAATA
>JAFRZH010000012.1 GCA_017442645.1 bacterium
CAAGAAAAAAGAGAAAAAAAATCTGATTTTGAAATCTTTTTACACCTTGAAAACGATGTTTTAAGAGTCTATCTCAATACTTCTTGAAATTCCCTTCACCAGAGAGGACGAAGAAAACAGACTTGACCTGCACCATTGAAAGAGAATATCGCAGCAGCAATGATTTTGCTTTCATTGTGGAAGTTTAATCAACCGTTTCTTGATCCTTTTTGCGGTTCGGGAACAATCGCAATGGAAGCTGCTTTACTTGCAAAAAATATCGCTCCCGGAAGAGGGAGAGTCTTTGATTTTCAGAAATTTAAAAATTTTGAGCCAAATGCTCGAAATCTCCTCCTTGAAGATGCGAAAAAAGGAGAATTTTCCAAAGACTACCAAATTTTTGCTCGTGATATCGATGAAACCGTTTTAGAATATGCAAAAATGAATGCTGAAAACGCCGGAGTTCAATCCTGTATTCATTTTGAGAAATGTGATTTTTTGTCAGATTTTTCTTCTTTTACTCCTCCCCTTTCAGAAAACTTACGACTTGTTACCAATCCTCCCTATGGAAAAAGATTAAATGCAGATGAAAATTTAGATCCGCTGTATCAAAAATTGGCTTTGTGTTTGAAAGAATGTAAAGGATGAGTTATTTCTTCTTATCCTGGGATGAAGCAGTTTTTTAATGAAAAAAATTTATCTCATAAACAGCTTTATAATGGAGCTGATGAGGTCGATTTTTATCGAAAGAAGATAGGATAAGAAGTTTTTATTTTCGAGGATAGCATGGAGAAATATACCTTTCTAACTATTAATCAATCTTTTTTCTTTGAAATTCCTAAGATCAAAGGATCAAGATTTTTATGATACATCTTTCCTATTCAAACCAAAGAAGATTTTGAGAAGCAACTTGAAAAAATAAAAAAGGAACATTTCTCTGCAACGCATCACTGTTATGCGTATAAATATGATTGTCAGTGTCAGAAAGATCTCTTTGGGATTCCTCATTACCTTTCCCTACAAACAAGAGCAAATGACGATGGAGAGCCTAGTAATACTGCATGAAAACCAATTCTTTCCGTTTTAGATGGAGAGAATCTCCATAATTTGGGATTGATCGTAGTGAGATATTTTTGAGGAACTCTTTTGGGAGTTGGGGGACTTATTCAAGCCTATTCTCAAGCTGCTAAAGAGACCGTAAACCATGCAAAAATTATTCAACAAGAAATCTTTTCAGATTTTTCCCTTTCTTCGAATTACAATCAGATTTCTCTTCTTTCTTTTCTTTTCAAAAAATATGAAATAAAAATTCTGACTACCAACTACGAAACCGATTCTTCTTCAATGATCACTCAAACCCTCCGTATCAATCAGGGATTTTTCGAAAGCTTTCAAAAAGAACTTTTTGATAAAAGTAAAGGAGTTTTAAACATCAAAAAATAAAGATTCTATTTTTCTCAAAAAAAACTTGATAATTTTTTAAAGCTGATTAAAATAGAAATAGTTTTATTTTATAAAGTAACAAAAAATGGAAAAAAAATTTATCGAAGACATGAAAAATATGAGAGATAAATTCTTTTTTGTAGGAGTTGCCGTAATTATTGGACTCCTTTTAGTAAGTATTTGCTCTCATTTCACCTGTGATTCTTGTAAAGATGAAGAATCCACTGAAGTTCAAAATTATGAAGAAGAAATCATTGCACAATACGAAGAAGAAAAAGCAGCTCTTGAATTAGAGGTTAAGGAAATAGAAGAAGAAATGCATAAACTTCAAAATGAAATTTCTAAAAAGAGAGATGACCTCATACAACTAGAACAACAAGCAAGGCAAAAAATCTATGAAAATGAAAAAAAGAATCTTAATCATAAAGAAGAAAAAAAATCCGATTGAAAACAAAAGGATAATGAAAAAACAGAGAGAACACAGTATAATTCCCATTCATTTTCCCTTATCAATGGAAAACTTCAAGGGACTTTCTCAAGCTCTGATTCTGATAAAATTGAAGAATACAAAAAAGCAATTGCAAAATATGCAACGATTACCAAAGAAGATGATGAAAGTTTTTCATTCACAACAACAAAAGAGAAAAATTGGGAAAAAATTTTAGAAATCGGAAGTACTTTCTAAATAAAAATTTTGAACGACGTGAATTCCACGTCTTTTTTTATTCAACTTAATTCTTCATGATACATGATACAAAAAATCTGATAATTTTTGACAAATATCCTTTTTTAGAATATACTTAAGTGACCTTTTATCTTGTTACGGAAACAGTATGTTTAAAAAGTTTCTTTCTTTAGTATTAATTCTTATGGGATGTATTACTACAGCATCAGCGAATTTTTCATTAAAACTATGATTCGATGAAATTCTACAATCTTTTATGAATGGGAAAAGTATTACTCATCTCCATTTCAATTTTTGAAAATTTTGAAGAAATGATTTTGGAGGGATTCTTTTTACCGTTTGAACAAAAGATGTGGTAACATCCGTTAATGAAGATGGAAGTATTGTAGGAGAAAAAATCGAACGATTGGGACAGGAAATTACCTGTTCTAAACAATTACAAGGTTTTTTCTACACTTCACAAAGAGGAGAAAGAATTTGGCCTCTTGATACTGATACAAAAAATAATAATAGTTTTTTCTTTAATGGTTTAACAATGACAGGGGGAATTTACACCCACTGCACAGGGGCTAATATTGATACCCATTCTTTTTTTGGTCACATTACCCATGAATATAGCGGAGATACTTATGGATTAACGGTTTGAGTTAAGTACGACCCTGAAAATAATACTATTATCACAGGAGAAGGGGGAGGTTTTGCCAACAATTTACAATCTTTTAATAATCAATATAATCTCTGATTATTGTACGATTATAATGGAGGTATTGGAGGCTGGGGACTAGAATTTATTCTTAATCCCAACGAATATGTAACAACAACAAACACATATCCTTCCAATCGATTTTTTCATCTCAATGATGGAAGAGATACCTATACTTGAATGGATTGAAGTCCCATCACAGGAGATAATATTGTCTTTGTGGGAAGATACTGTGATAAAATGGAAAAATATCACCCAGGAAGTGGAAATATTTTATGTCAACTTTTAAGTGGAACTAATTCAACTAATGGGACTTGGATTAATGTCCATGCAGGAAGCTTCATCGATCAACTTCTCCTCTTAAAAATTCAAGGAATTATTGGAATGTCTACCGATGTAGGAGATAAATTAAAAGATATCGCAGGAAATGAAAAAGATTCAAAAACTCAATATTTTTCTTCTGTAAATGTGAATAATGCTACGCTTATCAATGCCGCAAAAAAGAAAGCAGGAGAACTTTGTACAACTAATACAAGTAACAACTCTAATATTATCTGTATAGAAAATATGGATACAGAAAAAAATCTATCAGAACTAAAAGGGAAAACTATTATTGTCCAAAACGGAAATCTCACTCTCAAAGGAAAAATGTCTCCAAACGATAACGGAATCAATGTATTTGTAGATAAAGGGAAATTAATTTTCAAATTTGATTCCTCAGAAAAAGTAACATTTAATGAAAAAGGTTTTGTAGATACCAATACTTGAACTTACCAAGGAATATATCTAAAAGGAAACTTTATCGTTAATGGACTTGTAGAAGTAGAAACAGGAGACTTTAAATATTTTATCCATGGAAAATTTACTTCTCTCAATACTTATTCTGCTTCACAAACACCAGCAGCAAGAATTAATCAAATAAGACAATTATTCAATTGAAAAATAAATCCAAATACAACAGACCAAGAGCTTGTTTCTAAAATTGACCTTACTCAAGTTTTCAAATGGAGATGTAATTATGAAAATTCTACTGATGGAAGTCCATGTAATGAAGGAGATTTTGCAAATTCACCTTTAAATATTATCAACCAAACCATTCCTTCTCCATTCTTCTAAAAAAGATAAAAAATCTGACTCTAATTTAGAATTTTACTAGATTAAAAGTCAGATTTTTACTTTCTCTTGAATCAAAGACACCTTTCATTAAAATGAAAGAAGATCTTTTTATCTTTTGTATTTTTAAATGGATTGATGAAAAACTGATTTCTTTTCTAAGAAAATTTCAAATTCAAGATCTTTCAAAAAGAGAAATCAAGGAAGTAGTATTTGAATATGGATCGTCTTACTGCTTTTAATTGGTGCAGTATGGGGAGCTTATAAACTTTTTTATGCTGATCCTGATCTTTCTGAGACTCCAAAGACTCAAGAAAATGAATTTAGTTTAGGAAATGTTGTTCAACTCAGTGGTGAATTAAAATCTGATGGAGATATTGTAACACATACCCATACCCTTACAACAGAACAATACGGAATTCTTCCGATCAAAAGTAAAACAATTAATTTGTGAGATTATCAAGGAAGAGTAACCTTAACAGGAAATGTTGAAAAATTTTATCAAGGGAAACCGATTATTGAAGTATCTCAGCTCTCTGGAACTCTTTTGGAAAAAGGAGAAGAACCTGATATTGTTTTAGATAAAAATCCTGGTTCTTATTATCCAGAAGCATGAATCCATTTTCTTCCCTCTTTCTTTGATGAATATGTCCTTTTAAATAATGGAGAAAATGGAGAATTTTTAATACAAAATCTTACTACAGACCAGAAAATATCCCTCAATTATTTTAGATGTAATGATTCTGATCCCAATAGAAATTGTAAGGGAATGGTAGATTTCTTTTCTCAAGGATCTCGTAGTTTTGTAACTTCAAATGGAGATGTTTATTATAAACAAAGTGAAATAAATTCACGGTTTATTTCCAATGGAAATCGATGGGGAGTTTTCATCAATGATGTCCCTGAAGAAGAAGTAATGCAATTAAAAGACTATATCGTTTTTGCAAATGAAAAGATTATGAAAAATTGGATTGATTATGCTGCTACTCGTATTTGTCAAAACGAAGAAGAAACTTTACAAAAAATTACTGATTCTTACTTTATTTTAAAACAAGCAGGACTCGTTGCAATAATCTCTTGAGAATGAAATAGTCATATGCTTACCTGTGAAATTCAAGTTGATTTTAGTCTTCCTAAAAAAGGACTCCTCCTCTCTTTAACTCAAGAAGGAGAAAAAAAGGCAACACAAGAAGTAGTTATCATAAAAGATGAAGATAATACATCTAAAAATCAACCAAAAGAAGAGGATAAACAAGAAAAGAAAGAAGAAAAATCTGATTCAAAACAAGAACAAATTCCTCCACAAGAATGAAATTCTACCAATGAACAACCTTCTTGGGATCCTAATATCGCACAATTTCCTCTCAATCCAGAAAAAGGTTTGAAGTATACTAGAAAAGGAAATTATACCGTAAATTTTCCTTCTTCAAATATTTCCTATGCTGCCAGTTCTGTAAGAGAAAATTTTGGAAATAAAGCTATCAACTGTACCTATGTAATTAATGTTATCAAGTATGCAGACAGAGACAATCTAGAAACAGATCCTGCTATTAGAATTTATGAATGTAATGTTTCAGAACCTATTCTTGCTAAAGATTTAGGAGAAAACTTCGTAGTAAAAGAAGGAGCAGAAAAAACATTTATCATTCAAATGAATAATCCCGCATGGATTGATTTCTCAAATACATTAAGTTTCGATAGCGTAGAAGAATAAAAATAGTAAATACAAAAAAAGAAGAATCAGAATTTTCTTCTTTTTTTATTTCTATGTAAAAAATATTATTCCTTAAAATTCGTTAATAACCCACAAAGTTCCGATTCCCCAACAATTCCATCCATAGAAAGGGAAAAAGTCTTCACACAAAAATCTAATTCCACAGGACCTCACGTTGCATTACTAGCATTTGAATCAGTCCTCTTATTATAGATTCCATTAATCTCTACCATTCTATAAAATTCCGCTTCACTTTCCATAAGATCAGAAATTTTTCCCGTAAAATTCTCACTTCCTTTAAATTCTCCTGTAAATTCAACTTTTATCGCTTTTATCTTATCAAAATTAGCATCATTTTCTTGTAAAAAAGAAGAGAAATCTGAATACACCTCTGGTAAATCAGAAGAACTGAATCAAGTTCAACCCGTTTTTACCTTTTCCAATGCA
>JAFRZH010000013.1 GCA_017442645.1 bacterium
TAAGAGATAAAATAATTACTTTTAACACAATATCTTGTGTTCCTATTTTTTTTCTATCACTATATATTGTATTTGAATCAAAAAACAAGAGATAAATCATTAAAATTTTTTGGAACATGATAACTGTTCGTTAGCACATTTTTCGAGTTTTTAACATTTTAACAGTGTCGATTGTCGTGTTTCGACCTTTGGTTAATATAATTTTACAGTTCTTAACTGACTATTTTTTACTATTTACTTTTTACATTTTTTTAACAAAGTTATAGTTATAGACAGAAATGGACATATTTCTCAAAAAAAACAATCTAAAAAAATCATTTCCAGTAAAATTCAGAAAAATCTATAAAAAATCTATAAAAAATCTGATCCCTTATCGGAGAGTCAGACTTTTTCATATTTTTTTTAAAGCTTACAAGCGATCGGAGTTTCTCTTGGATATCCTAGTTCTGATCGTTCAATAAATCCTTCTTCCAAAGATGATACTTGATATCCTTGATCATTCAATTTTTTTGCTAAATAAAGCGATTTTTTCCCATAATTACAAATCAGAATAAGGTGTTTCTTTTGGTAAGGACGATATTCTTCTAAATGTTCGAGATTAAAAGGAATATTGAGAGCATATTTGATATGAGTATGAGCAAATTCATCTTTCTCTCTTATATCAATCAATTGATATTCCTTCGGTTCTGATTGAATAAGATCGAGGAGATCCTTTGCTTTGATAAAAAACTTATCATCGTCAATCTCCTGTTGTTCTTGAGGAATAGAGGTTTTATCTAATAATAAATCAGCATTATGAATTTTAGGAAAAAGCGAAGACGAACAATATTTAAAATATTCATCAAGGTATAAATAGGGAGAATCAGGACAGATCACAATACAACTCTTTTCTTCAGAAGAGTCAGATTTTTCTTCTTTTTCTAAAAAATCAAATAATCCACAAAGAGCCATTCAGGAACTTGGTCCTACTACCAATCCATTTCTCAAGAGGGTTAAACTCATTTCAAAGGCTCTTTTGGTTCCTATTTCTTGTAAAAAATCAAGTTCACTTTTTCGGTCAAAATCTACCATTCTCAAAAGATGTAAGGTTCTTGGTCAAGGAATCGGATTATTGGCTTTCCTTACCACTCCGATACTTTTCATACTTGGTTTTTGTTTTTTTAAATAACGAGAAATTCATAAAAACGTCCCCGTCGTACCAAGTCCAGCACAAAAATATTGAAAATGATATTGATCATCAAGAGTCGCGATCTGCTTTCGAATCTGTCTCCCTGTAATAGTGTAATGAATCTGAGGATTGGAGGGATTGTCATACTGTCAAGGATTCATCCATCCTTCTTGTTTCCCTTCTTGTCTTGATTTTTCGATTCAGCTCTTGGGATCTTTTGGATTAGGACAAATTTGTTCTTCATTGACATGAGGCTCTACTCCAAAAAGTTGTAAAATCTGCATCTTGTTTTTCGGGATTTCATTAGAAACCCAAGCTTTCATCGTATCAATTCCATACATTCTCCCTAAAACAGCCAAAGAAAAAGCGGTATTCCCAGAAGAATTTTCAACCATGGTATGATATTGACTTAAATCGCCATAAGAATGTAAAAGTCCTCGTGCAGAAATGGATTTAATATTATTTAGTGGCAAAAAAGTCTGCATTTTAAGAAAGATATGGATCTTTTTTTTGAGAAAAGGATTCAATTTTTCAGGTAATTCTACGAGGGGAGTTTTGTGATTTTCAGGATTAAGAAAATCTTCAAGCACATTTGCTCCAGCAAATACATTATTTTTCATCAATATTTTTTAAAAATAAAAACGGAAATGAGGATCAATCTGTCCGGTTAAATCTCCACATCTTTGGACAATAAATTTTTGACTGACATATGTTTTATGAACTTTCCAAAGTTGATGAAGTCTTTCAAGAGGAGTTTTTTCAAGTTGCTTTGCTTTTTGAAGAAAAGAAGAAAAATCTGATTGATATTGAGGTTCCAACTGAGAAAAAGAGATTGTTCCTCCTTCTTGTTCGAGATGTCTCAAATATTTTGAAAATCCAAGTACTCCAAGAAGCTTATCAGCATCAATATTTTCTCTTAAAAAGTGTTCTTCTTCGGAATCAAGGCATTTATTTCCAACAGCAAACAAAGAATCGTAGACGCCTGCAGTTTTAGCGAGTTCCGCATATTGAGTCCAGACTTCTAAACTTTTTTTCGTAGGTTCAACTACAAAAAGTAAAAGATCAAATTGCATATGTAAACTTGATGCAAAAGCATCGGTTCCCGCAACCATATCTGCTAAGATGATACGCTCTCCTTCTAAACTATGAGAAAGAAGATTTTCGAAAATAGCTAAATTATTGTGATAACAAGACGAAGCAATACCTTCTTTTTCATATGTCCCTACCACCATCAAATGTCATCAAGAAATCTCTTCCGCATAACGTTGATAGAAAGGATGTTCTTGATCCATTAATACGAAAAGATTACTTCATTCGGCAGGAGGAGTCGTTTTTCTAAAAGAATCTAAATCTTGAATACGATCATTACTCCCTTTCAAAAAAGTCTTTATCGCAGTGGTATTCTGAGAACGAGAAAGATATTTTTCTTCTGGAAAAGCCTTCCCCAATAATAAAGAAGGGAGATGCATATTAATATCAGCATCTATCACCAAAAAAGGTTGAGAGATTGTTTGAAGATAAAAGGCTAATAAACCACAAATGGTTGTTTTCCCGCTTCATCCTTTTCCCACTACTGCAATTCTCATCGTACATCAAAAGAAGAATAAAATGTTTTACATTTGTTGTTTTACATTTGTTGTTTAAAAAATCAAGGGGAAAAGATTTTCTTGGGGGAGAGTTTATCTCAAAAATCTGATTCTCCGTCACGAATCAATGTAGGGACGACGGACTGCCTCATCCTGTTGATGATGTTATTTTATTTAGATTTTATCATCTTTTTTGCAAGGATAAAATAAAAAAAATCTTTCATCCATTAATGGAGAAGAAATGAAAAAATAAAAAATCTGATTCTTCGATTCTGAGTCGATTCGTGGTGGAGTATCAGGCTTTTCTATTTCTTTTGAAAGACAAATAAATGCTCGTGCATAATGAGGAGAAAATTGTATTCTTGAGATTTTTTAACTCGGAATCAAGTGGCTTTACAATGATGTTGGATTTTGATAATATCTTCTTTTAAAAGAAATCCAACTTTTAGAAATCTTTCCATCACTTTAAAAGCGAGTGGCTGATACAGTTTATTTCTTCTTGTGTCTCCAATAAGAATTGCACAGTATTTCCCTTTTTTTAGGACTCTATAATATTCTTTCGCTACGGTTTCGATTTCATCACAAAATGCATCAAGATTATGGATATTTGACAAATCTTCTGGGATTTTACCTCATGAATATTTAATAATATCTGCATAAGGAGGATGAGTAAGGATAAAATCAATCTTTTCATCTTCTATAAAGCTTAAATTTCTTGTATCATTAAGTTTAAGAGTAATGTGAGAATCTGAATGAAATTCAAAATTAAGACATTCTTCTGTTTTTTTGAGAGATTCTGGATTAATATCACAAGCGATCAAATTTCTGTTTAATAATTTACCTTCAATAGCAGTTGTCCCTCCTCAAATCATCGGATCAAGTAAGAAATCTCCTTCTTGTGAATATCTTAAAATGAGATTTCTAACTACTTCTGGACTTCGGTTTCAACGATAAGTACTTTGATGAGTTGCCCATTTTCAACGGTTAGGGAATGACCAAACACTTGAACATTCTAACTCAAAAGAATTTGGTTGAATGATATGGTTAGACATATTATTTTATAAGTTTTCATAAAATTCCTTCACGAAGTTTTTTGATATTAAAAATATTTCATTCCATCGCATTAAAAGCTTCTTCTAAAGGTTTTGAAGAAGTTCTCCATCAAGCTCCATCTGTAATTCGATACAACTGTTTATTTTGTTGTTGAAGAAAATGATAAAGTTCCATAAATTCTCATGCTACGGATTTTAATTTACTTCATCCTGATGAATAGAAATTTGTTTCAAAGAGATAAACATCTTTTCAATTATAAACTGCAAAATCAAATCTTCTATCAGCTTTATCACTTTCAATGATGATATTCCAATGTTGTAAAATATATTTTGCAGTAGCTTGTTCTTTTCGTTGATATCATTTTTCTTCACAAAAAGGTTGAATATAAGATTGAACTAAACTTTCCATTTGTTTTCATCCTCTATTTTTTCTTGCGTTAGAATCTAAACCTGTTTCAATTCAAAAAACATAATCATTAAGATTTGAAATTTTTTTATCTTGAAAGATGTCTTTTAATCAGGAATTTTGAAAAAAGATTAGTAAAGATTTTTTATCTTCATCATTTAGTGTTATTTTTGAATTAAAGAGATTTGATACTAATTCTTCTTTTTGGTATTTTGGGTTTCGAACAAGAGTGAATTTATCTCTTACTGCTAATAAAATAGGTAAAACTTCTCTTGTTTCAGGATATTCAGAAATAAGTTTTAGAAATTTTGTTTCGATATCTTTTTCTCAAAGAAGGCTATTTAATAGGTTTAATTGTATTTTGATCGTAAAAGCATTTTCTTCGATTTTTCTAAAATCACAGTAATATTCCCATCAAGAAATCGTGGATTGAAAATTTAACATCAAATCCTTGAAGCTATGTTCCATCTTATTCTACTTTATAATTTAAAACGACAATTTCTTCAACATTTCCTCTTTTTTCTGCATTAGAATTAATGTATCTTTTTGCCTGAACAACATGTTGATAAAATTCTGAATAGAGTTTTTGAATACGATCGGTATTGTGATTCGAAAGCATAGCTTGACATCCTTTTTCGGTCAGATTTTTAAATTCTTTTCAAAGTTCTTCTTGTTCTTTCCATCAAAAACCACCTTGAGTATAATCTGTGAAATTTGAAGTCTGAGAAAGCACATCATAAGGAGGATCAAGATAGATAAAATCTCCTTTTTTTGCTGTTTTTAGAACCTCATGATAATCTCCATGAATGAGAGTCGTATTTTGTAAAGCTTCCGAACAATTAAAAAGTGTTTCTTCATCGCAGATTAGAGGATTTGCATATTTTCAAAATGGAACATTAAAAAATCCTTTTCCATTCACTCTATACATCCCATTGAAACACGTTTTATTGAGATAAATAAATCTTGCTGCCCTTAAAATAGGAGAAAGAGAAGAAAAATCTGATTTTTGATCTCGGCTTCTAATTTCAAGAAAAAAATCTTTGTTGTATTGATATTTAGAAAGTTCTTGAATGACTTTCTCAGGAGATTCTTTGACTACTTGATAGGTATTAATCAGTTCTTCATTAATATCTCCAAGAATTGCTTTAAAATTACATCCATAAAGATTTCTTAGATTAAAAAAAACTGCTCATCATCAGAGGAAAGGCTCATAATAATGTGCAGTTTTTTGATCTAAAAAAGATCCTTTAAGAAATGGTTGAAATTGTTCCAATAACTGTCTTTTTCAACCGACTCGTTTGAGGAACGGTTTATAAATTTTTGACATAAATAAAAAAATGAAAGAGATAAAGCAGCTTTTGAAATACTTTCATCTTTCATATATTATAAAAGACAATTTGCATTCCATCGGCTGCCATACCTTTTCCACAAATACTCTAGTTAAAGACAATTTGTTTTTGATGAAACACAAACTGCCTTTAGGTTTTAGCTAAAGTTTTCAAGTGGATTGTATGGCAATTTTTTTATAGCTTTAGGAGAGTAAAGATCAAGGGATAATCGAAAAAATTGAGAAAAAATCTGATCCCTTATCGGAGTATCAGACTTCTCTTTCTTTTTTTCTTGCTTTTTCATCTCCAAAAAATATGATAAGTATGAAAAGTATAACTAATTTTACTTCTCCTACTCAACCATGAAAAAGAATCAAAAATATGTCGGTATCAGTAAAGTATGAGAAAAAGGACAAATCGTAATTCCCAAAGAAGCAAGAGAGATGTTTGACATCAATCCTTGAGATTCGATTATCATTCTTTGTGATAAAGACAAGGGAATGGCTCTCATAAAAGCGGACGCTATTGAAGATTTAACCGATAAAGTATTTTCTAAAGAATAAAAATGAGAAAACATTGGATTGATAATTTAAGATGGGTTACCGTATTATTGGTACTCTTATACCATGTCATTTATTTTTTCAATAATAAAGGAGTGTTCGGTGGAATGGGAGGATTTGGAACCTTTCCAGAAGTACAACAATATCAAGATATCGTTATGTATATCCTGTATCCACGGTTTATGCCACTACTTTTTCTTTTAGCGGGAATCAGTGCAAGATATGCATTACAAAAACATTCCGGTAAAGAATGGTTTAAAGCTCGTAGTCGCAAACTGCTCGTGCCTGCAACGATTGGACTGTTGGTCTTTCAACGAATGACGGGATATTTCAATACACAAGTCTCAGCCATAGTACAAGGAACAGACTTAACCTTCGGACTACCATGAATCGTAAAATACTTCCTCTGGGCTCTGAGTGGAACTTGACCTTTATGGTTTATCCAACTTTTGTGGGTATTGTGTTTACTTTTGCTTCTCGTAAGAAAAATTGATGCAAAAGATAAATTCTGGAATCGATGCGGAAAAGCGAATATTGTGGTGATTCTTTTGTTGGGAATACTATTCCGACTTGGGGAACAGACCCTCATCACAGATTTAACCAATCCCTTTGTAGGATTACTCAATCTATACAAGCCAATCTTCTATTGAATCATTTTCTTGCTGGGATATTTTGTCTTCTCTCATGATGAAGTACAAGAAAAAGTGAAAAAAATCTGGATTCCCCTCTTGGTTTGTGCGGTGATTTCAGGGAGTATCCTCATCATCACGACTTGGGGACAAGATAATTCAAGCCCTCAATATCTTAGTAGTTGGTGATGTTGTCTTTATGGTTGGATATCATGTCTTGCTCTGATGGGATGGTTTCATGCTCGTTTCGACAAAACCAACAAATTTTCACAGTATATGACTCGTTCAAGCTTCGGAATTTATGTTATTCATTATCTGGTTATTGCATCACTTGGATATATGATGAAAAGATACACCTCATTAAATCCATTGGTAATATACGCCATTTTAACCGTGGCTGTTTTCACGTTATCACCACTTCTTTATGAATTGATCCGTCGTATTCCCTTCATGAGGTGGTGTGTATTTTGAGAAAAGAAGAATAATATTTCTGGAAAATAAGGATAAGGTAGTATCATTATTTCCGTATTTTACGAAAAAATCAGTTGCCATTAATCGCAAAAGAGCATTTATCCTCTATAAAAATAGGGAAACTTTGTTTTTTCTAAGCATTGTAATCCAATGTAAATATTTTTTTCGTAAAGTTTTTCTTCTTACGAAAAAGAAAATTACGAATAATCAAGAAGAAATTATACTTTATAAAGAGAAAAGTTAAAAGTTTAAAATTGAAGTTCATTTAAATGAAGAAAGAGTGAAACTAACCATAAATAAAATGGCAACATTATTTGGAAAATTTCATTCAACTATCAATGAACATATTTTACATATTTATGAAAAATGAAAACTTTTAGAATCTGATACTTTAAAAAAATCAAAATTTCTAATAATACTACTAAACCTATGAATTTTTATAATCTTGATATTATTACTTCTGTAGGATATAGAGTTAAGCCTACTCAATAAGTTCATTCTAGACAGTGGACCACTCAAAAAACACCTTATCAAAGGATTTACCATGAAAAATGAAAGACAAAAAAAGACATAATAATGAGATTAATGGAAAGTAGTTTTAAATTATTGTTATAATATTCGTAGTAGAGAAAACCTTTATATCGTTCTAAATTTATATACTACAAATATTGATTATAATAATACAAGTCAAATAACTATCAAAATTTTTATATTTTTCACAAAAACATATTTTCACTCAATATGAAATATTACTTAAAGACTACTTTCACGGTTCAATAATAATAGGATCATTTTTCTTTCAAAATTTTGCATTCCATTTTGTTTTAATAACCGCCCAATATTGAATTGTATATTGAATAATACTAAAACAAGAAGTAGTAAAAAGATAAAGACCAATAGCAGAATTACAAGTATAAACAACAATCCCCATCATTACACTCATAAAAACACTCATCATTCCAAGCATTTTCATAGGATTTGGCATAACCTCACCATTAGGTCATTTCATTGAAGGAGATTTTTTAGGTTGAACTAGTTTCGTCAACTGCATTTGCATAAAATTAAGTCCAGCAACAATAATTGCTAAAAGGAGATTTTTATCTTGCAAGAGATCCATTCACAAGAAAGTTGTTTCAATTTGTTCTATATCTTGGTATTTTTCTCAAAAACTTCGAAAAAAACTATAAAGCCAATCTCAAGGGACAATTCCTTCTACACCTCCAGCAATACATCTAACAACATAATATAACCCAATAAACACAGGAAGTTGAACAAGCATAGTTAAACATCCTTTAAATGGAGTTTTTCCCTCTGACTTAAAAAGTTTTAAAGTTTCTTCAGATAATTTTTGAGGATCATTTTCGTATTTTTTCTGTAATTCTTCTATTTTAGGTTGAAGATTAGACATTCCATTCTGTATAGAAATACTTTTAATAGATGATTTTATCATAATTCCTCTTACTAATAAAGTAAGAAGAATAATAGAAACTCATAAATTTCCTCAAAATATCGCCAAAAAAATCACTAAGATGTTATAAATAGGACGATACAGAATTTGACTAATAATATACGTTCGCATAACACAAAAAAAGAAAAATAAATCTGATTATTTTTTTAGAACTTCTTCAGTTTTTCATTTTACAAGTTCATCAATTTTCGTATTCATTTTTTTTGTAAGATCTTCAATTTCTGATTCATTAGCTTTATGTTGATCTTCAGAAATTTCTTTTCTTGCAAGCTCTCACTTTGTTTCATTCATAGCATCTTGCCTAATTTTTCTAACATTCGCTTTGGTATCTTCTCAAGTAGCTTTTACTTGTTTAGCAATTTCTTCTCTTCTTTCTTGAGTTAAAGGAGGAATTGTTATAAAAAGAAAAGATCACTGATTGTCTACTCAAACTCAAAGATCTGCATTGTAAATTGCATTAGCAATATGCTTTGAATTTCCTTTATCTCGTGGTTCAATTTTTAAAGTACTATTATCTGAAACAGTAATTAAAGCTATTCCATTCATCTTCATTATTCCATATTCTGTTTCTACATCAATATTTTCAACTAAGCTTGTAGTTGCTCTTCCAACCTGAAGTCAAGAAAGCCAATTTGAAAAATAAGCAATTCTCTTCTGCATTTGTTCTTCATATTGTTTAATATCCATTATTTAATATTAATAATAAAATTTTATTTAGGATAGGGAAATTCATTTATATTGCAAGATAAAGATTAGTTTGAGTATTTTTGAAAGTATCCTTTGCAAAATCTCCGATAATTTTGAAAATAACAGTTGATTTTTGATCAACCTTTTATATCTCATCAACTTTTACTCCAATAGAAAAAAGCTGTAATTTTTGTTCTTGATGAGAAGCTTTACAATATAAGAGATCTCCACAAATTGGATAACCTATCGATGACAAATGAAGTCTAATTTGATGACGAATCCCTTTCTGAATTTCAATCAACAAAACACTTGTATTCGTCGTTTCTAAAAACACAAAATCAACGATTTTTGTCACCAGGCAATGTTTTCTTCCTTTTCCCTTTTTTTCATCGTTAGAAGTTTTTATCGCGACCATACGATCGGAACTAAATTTATGATGCATAATCGGATAATCAATCAGATTTTTTCCCTTTTTTAAAAATGCACGAATATCACCATAAACCTCCGCAAGATAATATTTATGAATCATGAATTCTGACTGAAGTTCTTTGAATTTCTTTTTCACAGCAGGATTTTTCGCAAAATACAACAGTCAAGAAGTGTCATTATCTAAACGATTCATCAATCCAAGTTCTCCTTCTTCTCAAAAAAATGCGTATAACGACTGAATAAAAGGATATTTCGCTTTCTCTTCGATCATCATATCAAGAAAACTTTTTTCTTTCCCAAAAGAACTTGGGATACCCGCAGGTTTCCAAAGGTAATAACAGTATTGATCTTGATAATAAATAAACTGCATGATTGGGGGGAGAGATAAATTTTTCGCAAGGCTCAGATTTTTAATGAGAAAAAACAGGGAAGAGAGATTTGCTCTGTTATTCCCCCAATAAACCTTTAATCTCTTCTTCCATATCACTTGGGAGATAGGTTGGACTATATCTTTTCACCACATTTCCTTCTCTATCTACCAAAAATTTTGTAAAATTCCAGAGAATATCTCCATCTTTTTTGCAACTCGAACTTATTTCCTTGATTCCTGTCATAATCGCTTTATTTTTCAATCCCTCGATTTCATCTTCAGATTTTTGCTCTTTGAGATAGGTAAAAAGAGGAATTTCGTTTTCGCCATTCACTTCAATTTTTGAGAATTGATCAAAGGTAGTATGATATTTACTTGTGCAGAACTGATGAATTTCATTATCATCTCCTGGAGCTTGATGTCAAAATTGGTCGCAAGGAAAATCTAAAATTTCCAATCCTTTTTCATGGTATTTTTGATAAAGCGTTTCTAAGCCTTCATACTGAGGAGTAAACCCGCATCAGGTAGCCGTATTCACAATGATTAAAACTTTCCCTTTGAAAGTGTCCATTTTGAGAGAATTTCCATCTCTTTGAGGTATTTCGTAATCGTAGAGTGTCATTTGGTTAATAAATACAAAAGTAAACTATGAGTAAGATTAAAAAAATCGGATAAAATCACAAGAAAAAAAAACTAAAAAAATCTGATTCTTTGATTTTGAGTTGATTCGTGACGGAGAGTCAGATTTTTGTGTCCTTTTGTAAAAACTTTTTACATTTTCTATTTGATTTTTTGGGAGAGATAGGTATAAGAAAAATGCCAAATTAATTTATCACCAAAATAGGTATTACACTTTTTGGACATAGCGAAAAAGACGATTGATGTATCGTTTCTTATTCATTGTGTCCGAAAGGTGGTGATAAAAGAAATTAGTTTGGCGACCGATATTATCAGTCGTCTTTTTTATACTAATTTTTTATAATGGAATTTTCTAAAATCAAAGCTATTAATTGAATTGTTGATTCTGCTATTTATGCTTTTGCTCAAGGACTTCGTGATAAAAACGAAAAAGAAGCTCTTGATCCTAATGGAGTGATTAATATGAAAAAAAAGAATTGTTTTGTTTCAGTATTATGAGAAGAATTTATGTTTTATTCTGCTTTTGTTCGTAGTTTTGATAGTTCTTTTTGAATTGTCTTAGAGAATATTGGAAACAATATTGCAAAATTAAGCTACGATGTCAGAGATAATATTGAATCTTTTATTCTTCCCGATCAAACACAAAGAATATCATCCATTGTAGATAAATATCTTGAACATACTTGTTCACCTAAAATTGAACATTATGCTGATTTTAATTGTATTTATCCTACTAATTTATCAAGTTATCAAAGAACTCATGTTACAGATAATTATTTTTATGATGGAAATACCAATGAACATTATTTAATTGAATTAAAGGCTTGAGGTAATTTAGATAATAAAAAAGCAAGAGCAGAAAAAGAAGCTTTACTTGAAGAATATTTTCTTTTAAAAAATCAAATTAGAAACGATAAAACAGCAAAAATAAAAATATATTTTTGAACAGCATATAATATGTTTTGAGAATGAAATCAATGGAGACAAGGTAGTGTAGAACAATTTTTTGCACAAGATGAATTATTGATAGGTCAAGATTATCGAAATTTTGCTTGTAATGACGGTGATGGATTTGAGATTATTTTTAATCAATACAAAAAATCGGCAGATTATATTAGAAAATCATTACAAGAAATCAAAAATCTTTACTTTTAAACAGCAAAACATGGCTCTTGATACATTTATTGCTCCTACTTTTAATCTTATCAATGGAGATTGTTTTGAAGAATTAAAGCAGATAGAATCTTGAAGTATAGATTTAATTTTAACAGATCCTCCCTATAATTTGGCTAATTATTCAACTGGAAACATGAAATTTGGTTGGAGATCTGAAATTAATAATGATGTTGCAAAACGAGATGAAAAAACTTTAAATCCAAATGATTTAGTTCATGAATTTAAAAGAATTTTATCTCCTCAATGAAATATTTTTATCTTTTGTTCCTACAATCTTTTAGGAGAATACCACAAAGTGTTTGATCCTATATTTGATACTTTTCAATTTATGGTATGGCATAAAACCAATCCAGTTCCTAATATTAGGAAAACATCATTTTTGAATTCATGTGAATTAATTGTTTGTTGTCGAAACAAATGACATACTCGAAATTTTTTAAAACAAAACGAAATGCATAATTTTTTTGAAAGTGGAATTTGTATGTGATTAGAAAGAATAAAAGATATAGACGGTAAAACAGTACATCCAACACAAAAACCATTAAAACTGTTAGAACATATTATTACTATTGCAAGTAATGAATGAGATACAGTATTAGATTGTTTTAATGGAGTTTGAAGTACTTGAGAAGCTAGTTTAAAACTTAATCGTAAATATATTGGTATCGAATTAGATCCTACTTACTATAACATTACAAAACATCGTTTATTGCCATATCAAAATTCTCCTCAAAGTTTATTTGTAACAAATTAAAAATCTGTTTCGTGCATGGAAAGTCAGATTTTTAATTTTTTTACATATACTTCTTATCTAAAGAAATTTAAATTCATTTCTAAATTTCAATCGTTTGATTTTTTGACAGTTTTGTTTAAAGTATATCACAGTTTTAAAATATCATAGACTAATATGCGATATTGTTATATGGATGAAACAGGGAATCAGTGAGAATATGGGAAACAAGGAAATTCAAGATATTTTTTCATCGTTTTTCTTTTAACTAGGAATCCTAATATTTCAGAACAAATTTTGAAAAAGACTTTTAAATGGATGTTGAAAAAATGAATTAAACATAAAGGGGGAGTGTTTCATGCAACAAATGAACTTCATGAATCAAGAATAAAAATTTTAGAATATGCACAGGGGAAAGATATCAAAATTGTTACTTGTTATCTTGATAAAACAAATGTTTATGGAATTAGTAAAGATCCCCACTTACTGTATAATAACATGACTATCAAATTATTAAAATCTTGTATCGAGCAATCATTTCTCTTAAAATGAGAAAAAATACAGTTATTTGCAGCTCGTAAAGAAACCAATAAATTTTTAAATCAACAATTTGTTAATCAAATCCATTATGTTTTGGATAGTTTTTTAGATATTGAAATTTTATTAAGATATCCACAACAAGAAAAAGGATTACAATTAGTAGATGCTTTTGCTCTTGCTTTATTTCATAAGTATGAATTTTGCAATATAGAACTCTATAATCTTATTAAAGAATCTCTTATTTTAGAAGAAGAATACGGGAAATTTCATACTTTTTTACATTAAAAACAAAAACCTTATACACAACTCAGCGGGGTTACCTACGGCAACCGGTGTATAAGGATTTACTTTGTTATTTATAGTATAATAAAAAACGTACAGAAATCAAGTTTTTTAAGACTTATTTTGTAAAATCTGATTCTTCGTTTTCGAGTCGATTCGTGACGGAGAGTCAGATTTTTATCTTTATTTCAATAATTTCTCCAAGGCATTCGCATTCAGAATCGTATTTGACACAAATTTTCCTTGATAAAAATTCGCTCGATTATTGAAAACGCAAGGGGCATTTTTCGCTTTGTCTAAACTGTCTATCTTGATAAAAGTCAGATTTATCTTCTTTTCCTTTGCATAATCCGAAAGTTCTTGAACTTCATACTCGACATAAGGACATTCATTGGTATAAAAAATCGTAAAATTCTGGTTTTCTATCTCCATTTTCCTTGCAGTTTCCGTGAATTTGGGAGTTTCTGCATTGTCAAACGATAACGCCAAAAGTTCATAATCACCAATCGCATCCACTACTTTAAAACCGAAATGTTCAAAGAATTTCTTCTCACCAAGAAACGGCTTTTTCTTTTTGGAAACCAAAGTACAAATTCCACTTCTTTTCTTCTCTTTTGCATCATTGATCGCATACTCGAGCAGTTCTTTTCCAATTCACTTTCCTTTGAAACTTCCAGCCACTCGTAGACAATAAATATATTCATAATTCTGACCGATAACGGGGACTCGTGCCGTTTCAAGGGGTTCATATTCGATAAAGATTTTCCCTCTTTCATTAAGTTTTCTGAAGACATGTCCGTCTTTTAGCTTACTTTTAATTCGTTCTTTTTTCTTGTCTACTCAGCATTGATGTTTTGGATCTCCAATCGCACAGCAAAGATGTTCTTGATCGATATTTTCTGCGGTTAGGTTGATGTATTCGTGCATAGTTTTTTTTTAAGAATGTAAATCCCTATCCTTTACCTTAATAAAATTTTCTACTATTACAACCTGAAAGATTAGTCTTTTTCAAATCATCTCTTTTCATAAATTTCCTAAGATCCATGAGGAGAATCTTACAGAAAAAAAACAACCCTTCTAAAAAAGTTGATTAAAATTTGACAAAAAAAAAATTGACATATAATTACTGTACGATATCGTTTTTTTATTTTATAATAGTTATAAAAAATGGAAAAATTAAGCCAAAATTGCGTAACGTTTTCTCAAGCAGACTATGCATTCATGCATTTGTTTCGTAAAATACAGTTCTCTTTCGGTAACAGAGCTGGTATCACATACCAAACACAAGAAATTCCCAATCAGAAAACACACATTTTTAGAATTAATGTTAAAAAACCAGATGGGGAATACCAGTTCACATATAATGAGGAAGAAGAGAAATTTTTTCTAAAAGATAATTCTGAGGAAAATGCTCAAGATAAAGAATTAGACTATAGTTCAGCTTACGAACTAAGTCATGAAATTACAACTATTTTAAAAAATGAAACACAAAAAGATGCTACAGCAATTGCTCAAAAAATTCAAGAACAGATTAAGAACGTATTTACAAAATAACTAGTTATTACAAGACATTTTTCACTCAAACTCAAAACTTTCATAAAGAGTCAGACTTTTGGCTCTTTTTTTATTGATTAATAATCTGCTGATGCGCTCAGACAAAGAAAGATTTCACAGCATTTTCTACTTGTTGAATGAATAATTGTTTAAAGTAAAAAAGATTATTCTGTTCATAAAAGAGAATCGTCGCTTTTTTGTATTCATTAATACTAATCACTCTATATGATAAAGGAATCGAATCATGAGCCAAAAGAATTGCATTTGAAAGCATTCTTGATGTTCTTTTATTACCATCTTCAAAAGGTTGAATGTAAGCCAATAATAATAAAATTAATAACGATTTTTCAAAAAAGAATTCTTTTTGATTGACTAAATCTACCATTTTTTCTAAAGCTTCTCTGATTTGAAATTCATTATCCAAAGGGGAATATTTTGTTCCGGTAATTCCTACACCAACTTTTCTAATATTTTTAGTCACTCCCAGATGTTTCACTAAAATACTATGTAAATATTCAATATCACTAACTTTCAAGGACAAAAAACTTTCTTTATGTTGAATGGTTTCATTAAAACAATCTTTGTGATTAAGAATCATTTGTGCTTCTTCTTTAGTTTTTGTTTCATCAAAAATGTGATCCTTAATCAAAGATTCTGTACTTAAAAGAGAATACGTATTTCCTTCAATAGAAGACGATTTCCAAGATAATTCGATCATAATTCTCTCATATTCTTTATTAATCAGCGTTTGACTATCATATTGAGCAATATTAGCACGAAAAGTTTGATGCAAATGCTGTAAATATTCTTTTTCTTCTTCTGTAAAAATCGAACAATGCCCCAAGTCATTGAAAATATCAAAGTTAAACGTTTCCTTGGCCTTTCTTGACACAAAATCTTCTGAAAAATAGTGTTCAACATCCACTTTTTTCAAACATTGATAGCAAGATACGATTTTATATCTTGTATCTCTTTTATTTCCTTGTCTTTCGATAAGTTGCTGTTCTAATAATATCCCTAAATCCCTCTGGATACTTTTTCTATCAACTTCAATTCATTGATTTTTCAGATATTGTTGAATCTCTGCGATTCCAACTGTTTCTTGATTTTCTATCCATTGCAAAATTTTCGCAATTCTTATTTCTTTCTTAGTCATAACTCTATGATAAATAAACAATTTCTTATATTCCTTTTTGCGACATTTTCAATTCTTTTTTGCGACATTTTATACAATTTTAGAAAAAAGAAAAAAAGAAATCTGAGTTTTCCTCTCTATTCTTTTTGCGACATTGTTAGATCATCTTTGCGACATTGTTCTTTTTTCTACTTTTCAAGCATTTTCAAAAAATCCCCTCGAAAAAAGTTGATTAAGATTTGACAAAAAAAGAAGTTGACAGTATAATTGAGAGGAGTTTTTAAAATAATATAGTAGTCAAATGGAAAAAAATACAACAGCAAACCCTAATCTTGAAGTACCACCCACTACGAGGACATCTAACCAAGACTATGAAGCATCAATAGCTGAAACACTAAGATTAAATGATGTAGACCAAATATTTTTAGCTGGTAATACACAAATTAATAGTAAAGCTGATTTAGCTAAAATTGTTGAAAAACCATGTCTTGCTGCTTGTGAACAATTATATGATAAAAACATTCTTACATATTGGAGTTCTGCAAATAGAGAATCACCAGATAAAGCAGAAATACTTATCCGTTACGAAAGTTTAGATGAAAATAACAAAAAAATTGCTAATGATTTAAAGGATCGTGGTATCTTATCTATCGGATCATATTTGGATTCATGGAATACTGCAGAAGAATATGGACCAGCTGTGATATTACGTATTCAAACAAATTCTAATATGACAGTACAAGAAATTTCTGACCAACTATGTGAGATTGCAATGAATTTCGTACCACAAGATATAAAATATAATGTCTATACCCCTGATTATTTATCACAGTATGCACCTTTTTATGGTAAACCTAAAGCCATATTTGGATTCCCAAGTCTTAAAAGGACTATTCTGGGTGATGAGCAAGAAAGTCTATATTCTCCCAAAACTGAAAACGATAAGCTCTATAATAAGGTTCGTCTTTTCATACAAGGAAGAAGTTGAAATAAACTTTTGTGAGAAGATATGAAAAAAATTGCGGATATGATTGGGCGAATTTATAATGACGAAGATTGATTTTTATATAAAGATGAAGAGACATTACGTCGCCACAACGAATATATAATCAAAAATTAACCAGCAGAATTATCTCGTAAATAAGAGCCATTTTAACCTTTTGGCTCTTTTTTTATTCAAAAAAGGACGAAAATCATCCGCCCTTTCTTTGTTGTCATTCTGAACGAAGTGAAGAATCTTAAGATGTTTCGCTCTGCTCAACATGACGAGGTACATCATGAGCAGTCAGACTTTTCTTCTTTTCTAAATTTCCCCTTATTTCACTCACAAGAGTCCATAAACATACTATTCTAGATGATAAAATGATGCTTAATTTGCTTGTATTTTTTGGTAATATTATTAAATTCTATGTTGCTAGATCTAAATATTTCAAGAGTTATCGTGTTTTTGATACAAAACGACGATTTGCCTTTCACAACCAAATCGTCATCAAAAGCGAATTCTTGGAAAGGTCTAGCAACCCGTGGAACGCAAATCGTCTTTTTATATAATGAAAGTAGCTTCCATTGGGTTGCTTTATCCTTTCATTTTTTTGTTTATGAATAAACTTTCCAACAACAAGTTTCATCTCTTTTTCATGTACATAATAATCTTAGGCTATTTGTTTATTCCACGTTTTATTGTCGCTGATGATGTTTTATGTCCCAATAAAGATGAAAAGTGAAATAAATCCTGTGGATATTACAAAAAACAATGTGAATATAAACTCCATTCATATGAACAAACCGTATGAAAAGAATCCACCTTTAAAAACACCCTCTTACGGATAGAAGTCTATTGAGTATTTGATAACATGAAATTGGATATAAAAGATATTAAAGAGACATTGGAAGAAGATCATTATATAAGGAATAACGACTGGTCTGATAATGAAAAAAAAGAGGAATTACTATCAAAACGGGAAAATACTTATAGATATTGTAATTCAAATTATTATCAAAATTATATCAGGTGTATGGAAAATGCTTTAGTAAATATCAATGGATCATCATACGAAGATACGATAAAAAAGAAATATACCCATGATTTTGCTAAAATTTGTAATAATTGTATCGAAACAACTCCCATAGATTGAAATATCCTTAAATGTGCAAATGACCAATTTCATGATTTGCAACTAAAAATTTTTGAACAAGAAACAGCTACTACAAATGAAGAAAACACAGAAGAATCTGACCCAGAAGAGTCTAAGTCTCTAGAGCAAGAATCTGATAGCGAAACATCATCTTCAAAAGACAACAATAACCAAACAGAGGAAGAACAAGAAGAAAGCAATGCAACATCACAAGCCCAAAAAGGATGTGAAGGGATTAAGCTTAATACAGACATTCCTTTTGTTGGAAAGTGTATTCCAATGGATTCTCAAAGCGAAGTTTTCCCTATTTTTATTGGAGGACTGATAAAATTTATGATGTCTCTTCTGTTACTGATTGGCTTTATCTGTATTCTCATTGGAGGGATAATGATTACCATGGGGAAAGTAACAGAATGAAAAAACCTCATCATGAAAGTTATTCGAGCATTAGCCGCTATAGGTTGATCAGGAGTCATTTTAAAAATCATTAATCCGAACTTTTTTTCTTAAAAAGCTCTCACAAACAACAAAAAAATCTGACTCTCCACCATGAGCAGTCAGACTTTTTTCTTTTTCAAAATTTCCTCTCTATTTCACTACAATATTGATAATCTTTCCTGGAAGATAAATCACTTTAATCACTTCTCCACTCGTGTAATATCCTTCAAGTTTTTCTTGTTTTCTAAGTTCTGTAACAACCTCATCTTGACTTGCTTCTGGACTTACTTTCACGGTTCCTCTGGTTTTTCCATTAAATTGCACTGTAATATCAATTTCATCAAGTTGAATCTTATTTTCATCATATTTTGGTCGCGTTGCTTTGTTGAAGATAGAGAATTCATGACCAAGTTTTTCTCGGAATTCTTCTGCAATATGAGGTGCAAATGGTGCAAGAAGAACGATAAAGGTTTCAAATGTAGAAGTTGGAATCGTTTCACATTCACTTAATGCATTCACAAGGATCATAAATTGAGCGATTGTCGTATTGAAACGGAAATTGTCGATATCTTCTGTCGTTTTCTTGATTGTTTGATGAAGTAGACATTCAAGTTCTGGTGTCAAGGTTGCATGTTCATCAATTTTATCTCGAAGTGCAATCACTTTGTCAATAAATTTTCTTGTTCATCTAAGTCAATTTGTGTTCCAACTGATATATTGACTGAATGGTCCCATAAACATTTCGTAAGTACGGAATGCATCAGCCCCATATTCAGCAATCACATCGTCAGGATTAATCACATTTCCTCGTCTTTTTGACATTTTACGACCGTCTTCTGCCATAATTAGACCAACTTTCTCATATCTCTGGAATGGTTCATTTTCTTTCACAAGTCAAAGATCGAACAAAAATTTCTGTCGAAATCTGGCATAAATCATGTGTCTTGTGACATGTTCAGCACCTCCGACATAGACATCGACATTTTTCCAATATCTTTCTTTTTCAGAAGACAAAAATTCTTTATCATTTCTTGGATCCATAAATCTAAGTCGATACCAGCTACTTCCTGACCATCAAGGCATCGTATTTGATTCTCTTCTCGCTTTTCCTCCACAGATTGGACAAGTCGTATCCATCCATTCATCAATATCTGCAAGAGGTCCTTCTTCTCTTCCTGTTGGTTCATAATTATCAACATCAGGTAAAAGAACAGGTAAATCTGACTCTTTTAAAGGAACGATTCCACACTTCTCGCAATACACGATAGGGAATGGTTCTCCCCAATATCTTTGACGAGAGAAAACCCAGTCTTGAATTTTATAATTATTTTTAACCATTCAGATTTTTTGCTCTTTTAACCATATTTGCATTGCTTTAATAGCATCTTTACTTGTCATTCCTGAAAATTCTCCTGAATCTACGAGGATTCCTTTCTCTGGATAACAAACTTCTCCGTCATGAATAGCTTGTTTTTCTTCTTCTGAAGCATTTTCTGGTTTGATACTTTGTTTGATTGCGATACCGTGTTTTTTTGCAAAGTCAAAATCCCTTTCATCGTGAGCAGGGACCGCCATAACTACTCCTGTTCCGTAATTTACTAAGACATAATCTCCGATATAAACAGGAACTTTTTCACCATTAAAAGGATTGATTGCATACGCTCCCGTAAATTGTCCTGTCTTTTCTTTTTGAAGTTCCGTTCTTTCAAGCTGTGTTTTAAACTTCGCTTGTTCTTTATATTTCTCAACTGCATCTTTATATTCAGCAGTGGTAATTTTGTCTACTAACGGATGTTCTGGTGCCATAACCACGAATGTCATTCCGAATACTGTGTCAATTCTGGTAGTAAAAACCTCAAAAAAATCCTGAGAATTATTATTGCGTCATTCTGAGGACTTGTCCGAAGAATCTTCTCATTTAAGATCCTTCGCATTCGCTCAGGATGACAGATTATCTATTTTCATTTGGAATTGTGTTCCTTCAGACTTCCCAATCCAATTTCTTTCAAGTTCTTTCATACTTTCATCCCAGTCAAGTCCATCAAGATCATTCAAAAGTCTATCCGCATATTTAGTAATTCTTAAAACCCATTGTTTCATTGGTCTTTGTTCTACTTCACTCGCACATCTTTCACACTTTCCATCATCAAGATCCTCGTTAGCAAGTCCTGTTTTACAGTTTGGACATCGATTAATAGGTTTATAATCCACAAACGCTAATCTTTCAGCATTTAACCTCTTTGTGAGTTCTTCCCCTTCAATTCATTCAGATTTTAATCTTTTTTCTAATTCTTCAATAGGACGAGCCTTTTGTTGCTCTTCATCGTAGTAATGATTGTAAAATTGAAGAAAAATCCACTGTGTCCACTTGTAATATTCAGGATCAGCCGTTGAAAAAGTCCTGCTCCAATCATACGTGAATCCAATTTTTCTCAGTTGCTCTTTGTAATATTCGATATTTTTTACAGAGATTAATTGAGGTTTGGTCTTGTTTTGAATGGCATGATTCTCCGTTCCAAGTCCAAACGTATCAAATCCCATCGGATGAAGCACAGAATATCCTTCAAGCATTTTCTTTCTTGAAAGCACATCAGAAGCCAAATATCCCTTCGGATGTCCTACATGAAGTCCCGCTCCACTTGGATAAGGGAACATGTCAAGAATATAAAATTTTTCTTTAGAAGGATCTTCCTTAGTTTCATAAATGTGTTCCTCCTCTCGTCTTTTTTGCCATTTTTTTTCCATTTCTTCAAAATTTATCTGCATTCTGGAGTGATTAAAAAGATAAAATCTAATTAAAAATGTAGCGTTTAAAAGAAATAAGTCAAGAAAAAGATCAAGTAAAAAAAGAAAAAAATATAGTTTAAAAAACAATCAAAAAAGTATTGACTCTTTTTTGAATATAGATATTATATTTTTATAAATTATTTTATTCCATCATATTTTTCATGTGAGATTACAATAACGAATTAAAATTACAAGAAGGATATAATAAATTAGCAGATATACATCATACTTATGAAGAATCATCAAATAAAACAGCTCAAATATGTTATGAAATTTTACAAGATATACACAACGAAAAAGGACGAAACAATCCCAAATACCTCTTTTTAGAAGAAAGATTAATCAAAGAATTTAATGTAAATGTCTTTATAGATAGCTTATGATCATTATCTTTTCTAGAAAAAACACAAAAAATCCAAAAAGAAATCGATAAACTTCAAAACATCATAAATGAATTACGAGAAATTCAAAAAAATAATATCAATACAGAAATACAATACCAATTTTTTATAAAAAGCTACTGAATTCCTTTTTACTCCTTTTGAACATCAGATGGTAGCATATATCAAAATATCTTCAATGACAGAATAGATCATTTAACAAATAAAGAAAATAATATCGAACAACGAACAAAAGAGTTATGAAACAAAATTTATTTTCTTAAAGAAACACTAGAAAAGCTAAATAACGACTATTTATTTACTGATTTTTCTTAATCTTTTATCCAAATATTCTTACATCTCTCCCAATATTAAGTCATTTTCCTATAATGAAATAACGAGAAATTATAAACAACAAAAGGGGATAACATTCTTCTTAAAAGTCCCTTTGCAAAAAGATTATATTTTACTATAGTTTTATAAAATTTATTTTTTATGAATAGATGGGAACATATTTATGACAGAATTTTCTCATAGATAGTAAAATTAGACATCGAATTGGAGATAAAACGAAGGAACTTTTTCAAAAAACGGGAGCAAAAACATTAATCGAAATTGGTCCTGGAAAAGGATCTTTATCCATACTCATCAAGGATATTGCTCAGAATTTTCTTCTTTTTGAAAAAGATACAACTTTGAAAGAAAAATTGGAAGAAGTACTTTCAGAAAATCAGAATGCAACGATTCTTTTTTGAGATGTCTTGGACAGAGATTTTGACAAAGAAACTATTATCCCTCACGAAACTTTTGTAGTAGGGAATTTGCCGTATTATATTACCTCTCCAATTTTGAGAAAATTTTTTGCTGATGAAAGAGTGGATTTTTTAGGAGGACTTTTTATGATTCAGCATGAGGTCTGAGAAAAAATTGCGTTCGATGCAGAGAAAAAATCCTATTTGTATCGACTTCTCAATTATCGTTATCAAGTTCAATATCTCAAACTTGTTCCTGCAAAAGCGTTCAACCCAGCTCCAAAAGTAAAAAGTTGTATGATTAGTTTGTTAAAAAGAGAAAAAAAACCTGAATTTTCTTTTGAAAAATTAGTGCAATTCTTAGATGCTTTCTCTCCTTACAGTAGAAAAACTCTTTGAAAAATCTCCAAAATGCTCGAAAAAAAGGATGTTTTTTATCAAATTCCTCCAGAATTTCAGTCAAAAAGACTTGAAGAATTAACTTGGAATGAAATAGAAAAAATTATTATCTAAATAATATTGTCAACATTAAGAGTAGCAAGAGATAAATTTTCTTCAATTGTTTCATCTGAATCTGTAACTATATCAGTGCTTCAATGTTCCATTTCCTGTATTTCTTCTAAATTTTTATGTTTTGTTTTTAATTCTTTAATACTATCTATAAATATTATCACTCTCTCTTTTAATATAAAGATATTTTTCAATAAAGAAGGACTAATATAATACTGTTCTTCAAGCTGTTCCTTCAATGGATCAAGGATATTAACAATATCTTCAAAAGACGATACTGAATTTATAGACAGAGAAAACTCTTGAATAATAGAATTTATTTCTTTAACTAAAGAAAGTTCATTTCTTTCTAATTTATCAATTCTTCACTGAGAAATATTTTCCTCAATTTCTTCCATTTCGAGATTGAAGAAGAAATCATCAAAGGTTGTAATCAAAACATTATTTTGAGATTCTGTTGGAAGTTTTTTCCCTTGATCCTCAATATCTAATCCCATCAGAGTTTCGTTTTGTCAAGAAATAATAGGATTAATCATTCAAGAAAATTCATTCAAAATATCTTGAAAATACTCCGGATTAACATCAGATCCTGTCTCAATGATATCACTATCTAATATCTTCTTTTCAATTACAAAAGTCTTAGAAAGGTTATGATCCTTAATATACTGAACAATCTCCTCATCATTATCAAGAAGTGTAATATCATTATCCTTAATATTTACTGTTTTATTATTTTCAATAATAAGTTCTTCTCTTTTAGCTTCTTGATATTTTTTATTTTCTTTAATGATCTTCAAATTTTCTCCTTGATTATTAACCAAAATCTCTTTTTCTTTTTTTATAATCTGAATATCAACTTTTTTTTCTTTATCTTGTTGCAAGGTTAAATCATTTGTCACAACTTCAAGAGTATTTTTGATTTTCTCATTATAAATTCTCAAAAAACTTCCTTCCAATAAAGTAATTTTATATTTATTCGCGTATTGATCTTTTGAGATAATAAATTCTGCAGGTCAAATAATTTTTCCTTGAGTTTCATCATCTAACTTAAAAATCATCTCAGATTTTTCTTTCAAAATAATTAAGTTATCTTCTTGGATATATTTTGAAGTAATAATTTGAGTTCCCTTTTTTATCTGATACTCTCATTCAAAAGAAATAATCTCTGCAATATTTCAAGCCATTACTTGGTTTTGTTCAAGAGAATCTACTCTAAAAATATTATTATCAATCAAAGTATTTGTAAAAAAATCTTCACCAAAGACCAAAACGGTTACTCCAACTACAATAAGAGAATAAAAGACCTTCTTATACGATAAAAAATGTTTTACCCAAAGGAGTTTTCTAGTTTTATGTTTCTGTATACGAGAAAAAATCAATGATTTTCTCTCATCTCATAAAGTATCTTGTTGTAATTGTTTTAAATAATCTTTTAGTTTCATTGGTATAAATAAAAAATACTAATTACTCTATATTGAAGACGAAAAAAAATACATTTTGTGACAAAAAAGGATACTTTTTTCAAAAAGTTCAATATAAGAGGTTAATTGATGAATACATCATCTAAACAAATTAGATATATTGAGTCAAGAAAAGTTCAAATCTTTTAATACGGGATATGTGAATTTAAAACTTTGTTTTTGTTTTCAAGCAACAATTCAAGATTATATTCTGTATGCTTTAGCTGATCAATTTGAAATTCATTGTGATGCAGCATACTTATCACAAGAAATAAGACTTCCTTTGGAACATCAACAACTAATAGATCATTCTCACTTATATTTTCAGCAAAGCCTCTAATGAATGGAGGTTATCTGAGAGAAAAATAGAATCATACCCATTTTTAATAAAAATATCTGATAACATTACAAAACAAACTCCAAATCAGGATTGTCTACTTCATCAATACGATACATGGATTTTTTGGCCGTTTCATAAGGAATCTCTTGCGGAAGATGATATTTTTCGTTAGTGTCTGTGATTTTTACCATCAATCTATGATCATAAATCCCTCCAAAAAGCACTCCTTGATAATAGAGCAAATATTCTCCCATCATCGATCTTGACGTAATATGATCAAGAAGACTTAGTTGTTCAAGGATAAAGTCATGATATTCTTTGGAAGTTGCCATACTAGAGAACAAGAATTAAAAACGGAAAATCTCTTATTTTTCTTCCTCAATCATATGAACGGTAACAGATTTATCAGCCATATCAACCACACATTGAACTTTTCCTTCAGATGAAGTCTCCTCTTTTGTTCGCATTACTGTTCCATCTAGGATAAAAGATGCTCCTCATTCTTCCTCTGGTTGCCATGAAGTAGAAAAATCTTCTGTATTGAGATATTCTTCCACTTTTTCCGTACATGCTAAGATACGAACGGTTTCATTTTCCAAATCAGGTTCATTGTCTTTTTGTGTCGTTTCGCACCCTGCAAACATCAATCCACAAACCCCAAAAAGAGCTAAAAGTCAGATTTTTTTCATGGTTTTTTCTAAAAAAAGTAAAGCACCTTGAGTATAAAGTTTTATCAAATTCTTACAAGAGAAATTTAAAAAGTACAGTATAAAACTGTAAATAAAAAATCCCCGACCGCAAGGGGGCGGTGAATACTTAGATTAAAAAAATGACTCTTAATACAGTCAGTTTTTTTATCTTAAATTTCATAAGAGAATTTTTTTTCTGAAATTCAAGAAAAAATAGGAGTTCAAACAATATAATCACTTCATAAAACAATAGTAATATCATCTTGATCAAGCTCAGAAAAATCCATATTTCATTCCTCATTCGCCCCTGTTGTAATATTTCCAGTAAGAGGAGGAACATAAGGATAAACTACCTCAATAGGAAAGATTTTTTGAATTGCTTGAATAGTTCAAGCCCAAGAACCTTCTTTATTAACACGAATATAACTCACATCTCAAGTACTATCTGCATTAGCAATTTCACCAATACTAAATCCATATCTTTTCATTTTCACTGCAAGATTACCTGCAATTTTGACATTTTTTAATTTCTTTTTTGCAAGAAGAGAAGAATCAATTCCATTTTTTATTCAGACCCTTGCTTTTTCTTTTCCAAAAAGAGGATTGGAAATAATAAAATCAATAAAATTCTGAATATGTTTATAGTAAGAAATATTATTTGCAGTAGCACCATCAGGAAGAATTACAGACAAACCACCAAAAGCATCTCTTGACGGAGTATAAAGAAAACAAGCAGGAACCATTCTCTCGTGATTTGCATATCAACAATTTGTCGTTAATCCATAAGAATTAATATTATTCAAACTATTTACATACTTAACCATCCAAAGCATTTCTTGAAGAGTCACATTTGTTTTTACATAAGTTTGGTATTGTTCATAAAGTTTCTCTACCGTATCAAGATTCAATCCAGAACCAACAATTTTATCTTTAATTCCGAAAAGAATCTTTTGTTGACGAAGGGAACGTGAAAAATCACTTGTAGAATGACGAGAACGAGCATATTTGAGAGCTGTTGCTCCATCTAAATGCTGAAATCCTGCATCAATATGAAACGTAATATAGGATCTATTTGGTCATGGATAAGAAACATCATGAATGGTTTCTGGAACTTCAATATCGATTCCTCCAATTGCATCTACAATTCCTTGAAAGGAAGTAAAGTCAATCATTGCATAATACGGAATTTTCATATTCGTAATATTCTCAAAATATTTAACAATTCCCGATCAAGCTTCCATTAAATCTCTTCCATTTTTCGTAAAAACCTGATAGAATACACCGTTAATCTTTCCATTTCCTCCATAAGGATATTTTACTCGTAAATCTCTAGGAACAGAAAAAAGTGAAATTGTTTCTCCTGTAGGATTCCGAGAAGCAAGAATAATAGAATCTGTAAGGTATCATCCATCATGATTATCTCAACCATACCCAAGCAATAAAGCATTAACATTTCCATATTCATCTTTTTGCATTTCTGTTCCAATTTCTGTTGAAACAATATCAACAACATTATGTTTCAAATTTTCCCAACTTTCCTTAAAATAATTCACAAAAGCAAAAGCAACTCATACTACTCCAAAAAAAATCAAACAAGTAATAGAAATTTTTATAATTGTCTTATTATTTGAGTTATTATCTCTACGTATTTTCTTCACAGAAGTTTTCATATACAAAATCTATAATAAATAAAAAAATTATCCTTGTAAAATTGTTGATAACAAAACAGAAGACGTAGGAACCTGAATTTTTCCTGTAAAAGAAGATCATTTAAATTTTCATTCAAAATTTAACTGAAAATAAAGACCATTTACCAATTCTTTCGCCTTGTCGTACAAACTTCCTTGAAAAACAATCGTTTCATCATTTTTAAAATTTACACCAAGACTTCCTTTTAAAATCTTCTCCCCATGAAGTGTCTTAAAAAAGTTTAAAATCCGATTTTTCCCTTTTTTTTGTTCCAAACTCATGTCAAATTCTTCTTCAAGAGATTGAAGGGACACTTTCTCGATAAAATTCTTCCCTTGAAGGGCTATCTTTTTAGGAGATAAAGAAGTAGTTAAACTAAATCCATAATCTTCTCCCAAAAGTTTTAAATTTTGCCATACTTCCATCGTTTTTTCAGGAGTTCTATATTCATATCATCTATTCTCTCTCTCTTTGAGAGTAAGAGTCTCTTGATGAAGATCAAAGAACGTTAGCAAAGGAATTATCGTTTTTTCGATACTTTCTTGCAATTCTTCTCCCTGAGGAGTTAAAAAAGTTTCACTCATCGAATCTTCAACATCTCCCGTATAAAGAGGATAATATGCTGTACTAAAAAGACCTTTCCCTTGAGAAATGATCGATGAAACATCAAATCATGAATAAACCCACATCTGCAAAATTCCTTGATCATCAATTTCTATCCATTTCCCTTGAATTTCTTCTCCTATCACTTTAAAAATCTCTGCATTCACATTTCAAGTCCCCATAAATACGGAAAAATCATCTATCTTTATCCAATATTGATCTCATGAGTTTATCAGATTTCCTTTGGTTTGTAAATCGAAGGGAAGATTTTTCGCTTTATCAAGATAATGCATTTGAAAATCAAAATCTACCTGTTTTTTATCATCTTGTTGTCAAATTGTCAAATTGAGCAGCCCCTTTCCTGCAAAACTATTCTCTTCTGGTGAAAAAAAATACAAATTGAGATTTTTTTGAGAAAAAAGAGTAAAAGTCTGAATAATTTTTTGAAAATTTTCCTTTCGAAGTGTCAGATTTTCTTCATTTTTTTCACGAATTTCTTCATCAGAAAAATGCGGAGTTTCTCCACACCCTATCAAAAAGAAATTGATAAGAACAAGAAATACCAAGAAAAAATTTTTCTTCATCATTTTTTTACAAATAAACAAATTTATAATAATAAAATAACAAAAGAAATCAATTTTAATTCTTAAAATCAAACTTGAAAGTTTCTCTTGAATCAATAAGCATAAAAGTGTTTATATTTCCTTACAATCCATGACCGTCATTTCTCTCATTAACCTCTGATGCAGTAAGAACCTCGTCGATAGTCAGTTTCTCCTAGGGAAACTTTTTTCTGAAGACAACAAAAACCAGCTCGAATATAGCATAGATCCGTATGATCCAGCAGTGGAATATGTTTTTCTCAATACTTGTGGATTCATTTCATCGGGAAGACAAGAGATGTTTCATGAAATCAAAAAATTACTCAAAAAAAAGAAAAAAATCGGATTACTCTGATGTGCAGTTCAGTATTTCAGTTCACCTCTTTTTGATGATTCTTCTCTATCAGAAACAGAAAAAGACGAAACCGAAAAAGAAAATCTTCAACGAAAAGAAATTCTCTCAAATTCCAATATTTCCCTTTTTTCCTGGCAAGATTTACTGACTTGTACGAGTGAAACCTTAAAACAACATTTTCAAAGTAGTCAATTTAATGAATTTGTCTGGCCTGAAAGTCCAAGATTTCTGACCAATGCAGAAAAGGGATATGAATATCTCAAAATTGCCGAATGATGTAATAATCATTGTTCCTTTTGTTTAATTCCAAAAATTAGAGGGAAACAGCAATCTCTTCCTCAAGAAATGATTTTAAACGAGGTAAAAAATCTCCTTCAGCAAGGAATCAAAGAAATCATCTTCATTGCTCAAGACTCCACAAGATATGGAACCGATCTTTATGGACATTCAGCTTTATTTTCTCTTTTTGAAGAAGTAGAAAAAATTGAAGGAAATTTTCGTTATAGAGTGCTTTATCTTTATCCTGATTTGCTCACGCTCGATCATTTGAAGAAGTTGACAACCTTTGACAAGTTTATCCCGTATTTCGACCTTCCTTTTCAGCATATTTCATCACCTCTTTTGAAATCGATGAAAAGATTTTACGATGAAAAGATGATTTACCAATTTTTAGATTTTATCAAAGAGAAGTTTAAACCTTGTTTTATTCGTACAAATTTTATCATTGGCTTCCCAGGGGAAACTGAAGAAGATGTCGAAAAGTTGATTTCCTTCATTGAAAAAGGGTATTTTGATAATATTGCCTTGTTTGAATATCATGATGAGCCGTTCGCTGATTCTTCCAAACTTCCCAATAAAATCCCTTATGATACGATTCATGAAAGATTTCTCCGTGTGCAAAAAATTGTCCAATCAATGCTTCAAAAAAAGAAAAAAGAAAGAAAAAATCAGATTCAAACGGGAGTTATTCAAGAGATTCGAGAAGACCGCTCTTGAAAGTATCAAATTGAAGTTCGTCCGCTTCTCCATTGTCCAGAAATCGATGAAGTAGATAGTATCTCCCTCGATCAGATCATTTCATCCGAATCTGAATCCTTGGAAAGAGGAATAGAAATCGAATATCAATGCTAGGAGCACAAAAAAGGAGTGGTAAAACCCCACTCCTAATTCAAGATAATTATATAATAAGCCTTTCAACGTCAATACCTTTCATCATAATGAGTCTTTACTACCACGAATTTTGAAAATTTTTCAACGAAGGATTTTTAGTTTTCTGGTGAATTCCTGCTTGTATCATTCTCATAAAAATCTGCATAACAATGCGAAAAAACAAGAAGAACAATCACCCGCTACTGCTCGATAAGTTCTTCTCCCACGATAAAATATCCCTTATTATAGCTATCTTCCTGGATTCTTCCAATTACATCAATCGTATCACATAAAATATGATCACATTCATTTCCTTTTTTCCAGAAAATCACTTGAATGAGATTATTTCCTCGTTCTCCATAGATTTTCATGTGTCCCACTCAGACTTTTCCTATTTTTTCAATATTACCAATCTTAATATTCTCAAAAAGAAAGAGTGGTTCTTCATTTCCTTCTCCATACGGTGCAAATTGATCCAAAAATGCGATATTTTTCGGATTCCATTCTTCAGGAAGAATTTTTGTATCTACTACAATTTCCTTTTCAAAATCTTGATCTTTTAAAATCTCATCACAATACGCTTCCAATCTCTGACAAAGAATTTCAAAGTTTTCGAGCTTTACAGTCAAACCTCAAGCCCCTTTATGTCCCCCGCACCTTTCCAATAATTCCTTATGAGCACTGAGCATATCGATCACGCTAAAATAATCAGGTCCTCTCAAACTCGCAGTTGCAATCCCTTGTTCGGGATCTTTTCTAAAAATCACGGAAGGTTTATTGTATTTTTCAGTCAATTTTCCTGCTATGATTCCAATGACTCCTTCATGAAAATTTTCACTTGCAACGATGAGAATTTTTTTGTCAAAATTGAGCGTTTCTTCGGCATATTTTACTCCATCTTCTTGAATTTTTCTTCTTTCATTATTGAGCTTTTCAAGTTTCTCCAAAAAAGGGAGTTGTTCAGCACCTTCATGCGTAAAGACATTTAAACTATCATACGGAGTTTCCATCCTTCCTCCTGCGTTAATCCTTGGAGCGATGGTAAATGCCACATCAGTACTTGTTAAATCTTTTTTGAAATTTAAAAAAGAGATAAAACCTGAAAGGGATTTGAGGGGGAGTCTCCTTTTATTGATAAGTTCGAGTCCTTTTTTGACGATAATCCTATTTTCCTCCAAAAGAGGTACGACATCGGCAATTGTTCCTATCGTTACCACAGGTAAAAAATATTGAAAAATCTGATTTTTTTCCTCTTTTGAAAAATTTGACTTCATAAGCATTGCAGAGATCACCTTGAACGCAACTCCAACTCCTGCCAGACTTTTGAAAGGATACTGTTTGCTACAATTGGGATTAATCACCGCATATGCTTCGGGAATCTGCTCCAAAATCTGATGATGATCTGTAATAATCATTTCCATGCCAAGTTCTTTCGCATACCTTGCTTCCTCAATCGAAGTAATTCCGTTATCCACCGTAATAATAAGTTGTACTCCTTCCGATTTCATTTCGTCAAGATGCTTATTTTTCAATCAATATCCGTCTTCTCTCCTGTTTGGATATTTGATGAAAATATTTTCACGATGTAAAAATTTCCTTACAAATTCATATAAACAGAAACTTGAAGTCACTCCATCAACATCATAATCTCCAAAAATACAGATTTTTTCATTTTTTTTCAAAGCTTCGATGATACGATTGACACCTTTCTCCATATCGTTCATCTGAAAGGGATCAAGCCAAACTTCATTAAATTTCGGCTCAAAAAAACTCTGATAATCAGCAATTCCTCTGATTTTCAATAACCTTTCCAGAAAATTTAATTGATATTCCTCATTGAGAATTCTATATTTCATCAGAGAAAAATAAAAAAAGAATAAAAGTCTGAATGAAACTCAAAAATTAAATAAATTTCAACGTTTAAAAATATAAAGAAGCAGTCTTGAAAATCAACCACAATTATTTGACTAAACTTTCCTTTATACCCTCTTGATTTTCAACGATAAATAACTACAATAAATGCCGTTTTACTCCATTCTCTCTTCCATGAAAACCACTTCCTTCTTCACCACCGTGAAAAGATTTTTTTCTCCCGTAAAAGGACATCCACGGTTCATATTAGCAAATACCTTGGCAAATTGTTTCTATTCGTTTTTTACCATTTTAACGGTTGAAGTATTCAAAAAAGCGACAGCTCTTATACAAAATAATGATTCAGAAGGAGTTCAAAAACTTATTCTAATTTATATTGGGATTATTGTAGTGTTTTTGATTTTTAATCGATTTACGAGGAATGTGGGGGCAAGTATGAGACATGATGGAAGATGGTTAATTCAACAAAAAATCTTCCCTCTTTTCTTTAAATTGGATAATACCAGTGTAGAAAGATTAGGAACCGGAAAATTACAAAGTATTATGGATAGAGCTTTAATGAATCGGAAAGAGCTTTTCGTAAAACTTACTCAAAAGCTTCCTGACCTCTTAGTTCTCATTATCTTTGTTGTTTATCAAATTTTCGAAATTGGAGGACGAAAATATCTTGGAATGTTTTTTGGAATATTTGCAGTTATTTTTTTGCTTGTTTCTCTTCTCAATAAAAAAGCATTACCTTTGAGACAAAAAAAAGAAACGATTTTCGCAGAACATAGTAGACAATTTGTCAAAATGATTATGTCGAAAATGGAGATTGTACAAAATCAGAAGGAACAAGCTGAACTTCAAAAAGATTTTAAGGTACTTCAAGATGTAAAAGCTTATGATTTAAAGGTAAATACCATTTGATGGTTTCTTTATTGGGTAGGGAATATTTTTTCTTTATTACTCAATATTTTTATCCTTTATTATGGTTGGACCATTATTGAACAGAGTGGTGAATTATCGCTCTTTGTAGGACTTCTGGCTTCTGCAACTCTTTTTCAAAAAGTGCTTGATAATTCCATTATTTTATACAAAGAATTTACCAATGAATTTACCGCTGTCCAGAAATTACGAGATACCTTTGATGAAATTCCTCCTATGAAAAACAAAAATTCTGACATTCTTTTTCATTACAAAAAAGGAGAAATCTGTATTAAAAATCTTGGATTCAGTTATAACAAGGGAAATCCTGTTTTCGATGATTTTTCTCTTACGATTGAAGGAGGAAAGAAAACGGCTTTTGTAGGATTATCGGGAAGTGGGAAATCTACATTAATCAAATTGATTGCTTGATATCTCTCTGCGGACCAAGGAGAAATCCTTGTTGATGGACAAAATATTCAGGAGATTAATATGTATGATTATTTTTCTCATATCGGATACCTCACTCAAGAACCTTCCGTTTTCGATGGAACGATTTATGATAACCTCATCTATGCTCTCAAAGAAAAACCAGAAGAATCTGAACTTTCAAAAGTAATTACCCTTGCTAAATGTGAATTTATCTACGATTTCCCAGATGGACTTCAAACCGAAATCGGAGAAAAAGGAATCAGACTTTCTGGAGGTCAAAGACAGAGACTCGCCATTGCAAAAATTATGCTGAAAAATCCCGATATTATTCTCCTCGATGAACCTACTTCTGCACTTGATAGTTTCAATGAAGAAGAAATTTCTCAAGCACTAAATCATCTTTTCCGTGGGAAGACCGTGATTATTATTGCTCACAGACTTCAAACCGTTAAAAATGCTGATAAGATTCTCTTATTTGAGTTTGGGAAAGTTGTAGAATCTGGAACTCACGAAGAACTTATCAAACTGAATGGAAAATATAAAAAGATGCTTGATTTACAGTCAGGTTTTTAGAGCTCTTTGTAAAAGAGATTTTTTAGCGACGCTTGTATATGATATCATAAATTTTTTGTTCTTCTTCAGATAAATCGGGATCTTTAATTTTTCAGAGTTGTTGTTCTATTTCTATCATTTCAGGTAAATTGTTTGCTCAGAAGGAATATTGCAATCGAATATCTCATTGATATTTTTTATTTATTTCGTCTTTTTGTTTTAGTAATTTGTTCTTTTCCTTTTGTATTTCAGGAGTGATACTATCTAATCAATCAATTTCGTTAAGTCTTGTTGTTATTGTACGATATTGAGTCCAATCTTCTTGCATTTTATTCTGATAATCTTGTTTTATGTTAGCTATTTTTGTATATAATAGTTCTCTTATTATCTTATTCTCAAACATAGTTCTAATATTCTGAGTAATAAAACCTTTTTCAAAAGCAGTATCAAAATATTGCATATCTGATTCTTTCAATGTACCATATTGCATGTGTAAAATATTTGATAAAAAAGAGAGATAATTTGATTGGGTATAAAGATTTCTCTCCAATTTAATTTCATATAATTTCAATGCTTTATTTTCTTGAAGATCAAAGAGTCTTTTTTCTTGTAATTCTACATTTCCTCCACTTTCTTGAATAATCTTACAAATTTCTTCATAATATAACTTAAGATCTAACAATTCTGTTTCATATTCTTGCTCACTAATTAAATTATGTTCTTTCTGTTGTGTTAAAATATTGAGATTTTTTTCGTATTTAAGTCTTTCATATTCTAGCGAAAAAATAATTTTTTTATCCCTAATTTCAGGATATTTGTTTCGATATTCATCATCATTAATTTCTCATTTATACGCTTTTTGTAATATACGATATTCTCTTTCAAAAATTTCATTGGCTTTTGCTCTAATGATCAATCGTTCAGATTTTAGTTGTAATCGTATATTATTATATTCTGTTGGACTGATTTTCCCCTTTTTTGCATTGATATATAAAATACTCATAAGCGTGGAGTATATGAGTCGTTTTTTGTAGTCTGATGTTTTATCCTGGGGGGAAGTCTCTTGAAATTGAGAACATTCTTTTTTGATCTTCTCTTGATGATGTTTTATCTCTGGATTATTGCTTGGATCAAAAATGTCTTCAGAGAAGTATTGTCTTATATACTCTAACATTTTTTGTACATTAGGATCGTTATTCTCAGTATCTTGAATTAATTCTTCAATAAAAGCAGACGTATTCTCTATTGGTAAAGTATTTTCTTCGCTTAGTTCTCATTTCCCATTGTCAATAGTAGATTCTTGTGTCCATGTCAAATGGCTATTTTGAAATTTTTGATATTTTTTTTCTGAAGGATCCCAATTGAGAATTTTTACTACATTTTTATCATTGGTATCATATTTAAAAAATCTCTGAAAGATTAATTCATCACTATTTTTACTTTCTTGTCTTAATTGTTTCACAATATTTAAAGTAATTTTCCCTGTATTATAAAATTTAATCCATTCATTTAAATGAGGGACATTTTGGTTATTTAAGACAATATTTTTTGCTCTTTTTCGTGTCTCAATTAAAATTGCACGAGAATCTGCATAGAGTTCAAAGGAAAATCTATCATGCTCATTTCGGTCTTCGTTAAACAGAAGATTTTGATCGATTGGTTTTCTTTTAGTATTTAATCTGTGAAATCTGCGATATGCTCACGATTCTTCTTGATATCGCCTTTCGTTATATCATGTAAGGAAATCTGTATACCCATCTCCTTCATGTGCCATTTCATGTGCAATAGTAAATTTATCATAGAAAGCTAAATAATCGCCTTTTAATGTAAATTCAAATCTTGTGTCTCAATTTAAAAGACGTGCACGAGAAGCTCCATCTCCATCTTGGTCTTTTACAATACTGTAAGTATATTGATGATTATAATTAGTAATATCCCAATTTGAAAAAATTTTTCTTTGAGTCTTTTGAGTAAATTCTTGATAAGCTTCTCTCATTTGACTTAAAGACGTTGCAATACTTTCTTCTAAAACAGGATTTACAAGAAGATTCTCTCTGAGATGATATCATTTAGAAAATTCAACAATTTCCTCATGTTGTACTGGTTCAAATACTTCTTCTCTTTGCATATAAAATTCTACAAAATCTGACTTGTTATGTTCGTCAATTCCTAGTAGCAAATGTCATCAATTGTCTGTACGAAGTATTCCATTTGATCGTTCTTTAACTCCACCATATTTCATAAGATATTCTTTTAAATCTTGGGAAGAAATGTTTACTTCGTTTCATGATTTATCTTTTGTATAGACTTGTATTCTTCTTTCTAAAGTCTTTTTTTCTTCTTCCTTTGGATTTTTTATTTCTTTTCCCTTGTTATTGTAATATTTGATCTCCATTCTGAAAGTAATAGGATCTCATATCTCGAGATCAGGTGCTTCAAATTTCTCTCAAAATACTTCAAAAGTATGGGAGAATTCTCCTTCCCGGTCGTCAAAATCACGTCGGTCAATGTGGTGAGATTCATGGGAACATGATTCAAGATTAGACATAATATTTATAAGAAGAAATAAAATAGTAATAATTAAGCAATGTTTATCGAGATTTTTTTAAAATAAAATTTTACCAATATTATATTGGAAAAGTAATGATAAAGCAAATTTGTGAAAACACTTTTAATGGTGAAAAAAAAACTTAATTTTTTAATAGAGAAATATATAATTAATTGATTTATTATCCCGATAATAAACTATGGAATTTTCTTATGAACTATTCTTACTAGGAATAAAAATGCTTATATCAAAATTTCTCCAGAAGGGAAAGTCCTTTTTTATCTTCCTCAAAGACTTCAATGAGATCAAGAACTTTGGCAAATCTTAGTACAAAAAGCTGAAAAATTACGAAAAAAACATCAAGCTCGTCCTAAAATTGAGAAACGAAATGAACAAGGAGTGTTATTATTTGGAGAATTTGTTGAGTGGGAGGAAATTACTCCCAAAGGGAAACCGAAATCAGAGAAAAAGATTAAAGAAATCCTTCTTGAATATGTTACTGAATATGTTCAAATCTTTACTAAAAAAATCGGAATCCAGGCTCAAAAGATTATTATTAAGAAATCGAAAACGAAACGAGGATCTTGTTCCTATGATCAAAACTTAATGTTTAATTTATCCCTAGTTTTTCTTCCGAGTGAAAAGATTCAATATGTTGTTGCTCATGAAGTAGCTCATTTACAAGAAAAAAATCATCAAGCGAGTTTTCGAAAGCTTGTTGCAAGTCTTTTTCCTCATTATCAAAGAGTAAGAAAAGAATTAAAAAATCTGATCATTCTGTAGGAAGTTTTCGTAATTTTAACCAATATCAACCAATACAATCAATCAATAACAATTTGATTTTTCAATGATTTTACATAGTATGATACGGAAAAGATCTTTATCCTTTCATGATCATAGTCGATGAAAAAAACACTCTTTTGCATTCTGACTTTTCCTCTTTTCCTACTTGGAATTTTACAAGTAACGCACAAAGCGAAATTACGGTAGATGAAGAACATTATCCTTATCTCTACTATTCAACCTTCTGGAAAACTTACGAAGATAATCATTACGGTTGGACCGTTGCTTACGAGGATATCCCAGTATTTTTGGAAAATAAATTGGAATATATGAACTTTTCAGAAAAAGAAAAATCTGACTTTCTTGAATATTGGATCCCAGGATTTCAACCAGGTTTTGTCTATTCCATGAGTTTTAAATTCAATGAAGAATTTGAACCTTATGCACAATTAAATTTTAAAATTCAACCTAAACAGCTTTTCAGAATGTTTATGGAAGCTCATCAATTACCTTTATGAACTACCGTCACCTACTCATCAGAACAGCCAGATAAATGGAATCATCTCTTACTAAAAAAAGCAGAAAGAAATGGAGATTTTATCGCCATTGAACGATGAGGAAAATTGGATAAAATTCAGTAGTTCTAAAAAAAAGCTCTTACGGATTTTCCATAAGAGGCTTTTTTTATTCTGTAATCATCTGTACATCACTGGAATCAATTTCTTCAAATCCTCCATTTTCGACAGAAATATCTTCTAAATTTTCTGCTTGAGTAACTGTCGGATTTTTTGGATCTCTATTGATATAAACATACATAATCATAAGCATTGGAGTTCTTCCAATAATATTGGTAATATGTTCACTTAAAGCATCTTTTAAAAGCTTGAGGTTCTCTTTGGTATCCATTCTCCTTTTATTATTGTCGAGATATCTTGCTTTTGCAAAGTTATAAATCTGAGTATGGATAGATTTGACTTCGCTCGAATACACAAATCCTCTGGATTCAATTTGAATATTTCCCACAAGCTCTTTGGTCTTGGTGTCGATTTTGAAAATTAAAGCAACCACTCCATCTTCTGCCATAATTTCTCTAGCTTTCATCACATATTCTCCTGAAAGATGTCCTTGTCCTTTTCCATCGATCATAACCGTATCAAGTTTTAATTTTTTATCAGAAAGAAGTACCACTTCATCATACATTTCGATAATTTGTCCATTTTTGGGAAGGAGGATATTCTCTTCAGGGATTCTCATATCCATTGCTATTTTTTTATGAGTATGTCTCATAAGTGCTTCTCCATGGATTGGGGCAAAAAATTCTGGTTTTAAAAGTGCCATCATTTCTTTCATATCTTCTTGATAAGCGTGTCCAGAAGTATGAAGATCGAGGCTTGGATCATCTACCAGTTCAATTCCAAGATCTACGAGATTATTCATCAAAGCTCCTACCGCTTTTTCGTTTCCAGGAATCGTGTGAGAAGAGAAAATTACCACATCATCTTCTCTGAGAGAAAAATCTTTAAATTGATTGGTTGCCATTCTTACAAGAGCAGAAAATTCTTCCCCTTGGGATCAAGTACAAAGAATCATTACTCTTTCATCAGGAAGTTGATCAATTTCTCCTGAGACCATTCTAATCATTTCTTTTGGAACGGTGATATATCCAAGTTCTTGACAGAGTTGAATATTATTTACCATCGATCTTCCTGCAAGGAAAACCACTCTATTTTGTCTCACCGCACTTTCGATAATCTGAATAATTCTTCCAATATTAGAAGCAAAAGTTGAAACAATAATTCTTTGTCTTGCATGAGCATTGATTACTTTTTTGATGTTTTCTCCAATTACTTTTTCTGAAGGAGTATGTCCTGGAACTCTTGCATTAGTTGATTCTCCAAGATAAAGTTTCACTCCTTCTTGTCCAATTCTTGAGATTTTTCCTAAATCTGCTGGTTTATCAATTGCTGGGAGAAAATCGATTTTAAAGTCTCATGAATGAACAATTACTCCTTTGGGAGTATGGATTGCTAATCCCATTGCTTCTGGAATAGAGTGATTAACATGAAAAAATTCAATCAAGAAGGATCCTAATTTTACGATATCTAAATCAGGATCTACGAGTCTATATCTAAAATTTTTTTGATCTTTATCATCAAGACTTTTCCTAATCAATCCCAAAGCCAAAGGTGTCGTATGTACTACAGGATAATTAAGATCTCCAATAATATTTTTGATTGCTCCAATATGGTCCAAATGTCCATGAGTGATAAAAATTCCCTTAATATTCTTTTTTCTAGCAAGAAGATAAGAAATATCAGGAATAATATAATCTACCCCATGCATATCATAACTGGCAAATTGAAGTCCAGCATCGACAATAATAATCTCATCTTGATATTCGATAACGGTCATATTGATTCCAACTTCCTCTAGTCCTCAGAGTCCAAAAACTCTTACAGGGATTTCTCCTTTTTTTACGAGTTTTTTCATTTCATCAAGCGTTCTTTTTTCTGGAACCTCTCTGTGTTTCAAAAAGTTTTCTGAAGTGATTCTTTGAGGTTTTGTAGCTACTCTTGGTCTTCTTTCATGACTTAGTCTCGGAGATGATTTCGGAGTAGAAGATTCAGATTTTTCTTCTTTTTTTCATCCTGTTGGAGAATAATTACTCGTCGAAGTATTTCTAGTCGCAGGTCTTCTCGTTCTATTGCTTTTTTTACTTAAATCGATAGAAATATTAGACTGCATAATGGTATCAGAACCTGTGTCCATTTCTTCTGTTTTTTTTAGAATCATTGTGTATAGTAAAAATAAAATTTTATTCTTGTTAGTGTATGATGGATAATTTTTTTACCACTTTGAGAGCATATTGTGAACAACTCCGTATTCCTCTTATTTCCAGAGAAACTCAAGCTTTTCTTGATGAACTTTTAGAGAAGAAAAGACCTCAAAGAGTTTTAGAAATCTGAGCTGCGGTCGGGTTTAGTTCGATTTTTATAGCTCAAAAAATTGCTTCACGATGAGGAGTTATTTCTAGTTTTGAAATTTGCTATCCTTCTTATCTACAAGCATTAAGAAATATTGAAAAGGCTCAAATCTCAAATATCACTCTTTATCCTTTTGATATTAATGAAATCCAATTAGAAGATTTTTTTTCTCAGAAATTTGATTTTGTATTTATTGATGCTCAAAAGAGCCAATATGGTGATTATATGAAGAAAATACAAACACATCTCTCCAAAAAGAATACTCTTTTACTTGATGATGTCATAAAATATCAACACAAACTTGATTGATTATATTCATTTCTTTCAAAAAATCAACTTAATTACAAGATTTATGATACGGAGCCCGGAGATGGAGTAATGCTCATAGAAAATAATTAAAAAAAGATAAAAAATCTGACTCTCCATTTTTGAAGGAATCATAATAGAAGAACAGCCTTTTTATCAAAAAAAGGAGTGATAAACTATCACTCCTAATAGAGAATTGGGTATCATACATCTATAAAGCCACTATTTCTTAGGGATTACAAACATAGATTACCTGTGGAATAGTTCTGGCGTCCTTGTTAAATTCGAATTGATAAGCTAAAGAATTATCAGGATCCTTTGCAATCATTTGCGAAGAATCACTTCCATCTAGCATAATGATATTGCTAGCACTACAGCCTAAATCTATCAATTTATCTTTTGCATCGAAAATAGAGCCACAATACGATAGAACATAAATCACCTCATTTTTATGGTAAGTATCGTTATCTTGATCCTTGATACCAATCAAGAGACGGTATTTAAATGAAGAAAGAGGAAAGTATTCATCAAATTCTGGGGTATCAGGATCATACCCACAGATCACAAAAGGAGACTGCAAACAATTATTAATATTATCCACATCATTCGACATGATTGGATAAGAAGCTATCCAAGCTTCTTGGGAAACAAAATTAAATCCTAATTTTCGTTTCCCCTGCTTCGAATTATCCGATCCAGTGGTTCGAAGGATACCTGCATTTTTTACTAGAAAAGTCAAATCTTTTTTATAAAAAAATCTTTTTTTTATAAACTTTACTTTATCATATCAAAATAGTAATTTTATGTTTTATGATAGTTAATGAGTCGAGAAAGTCCTTTACATATTATTATAAACTCTTGTATTGGTGTTTTACTAATTATTTTTTTTGTTTTTGTTCTTGTATATCAAGCTCGTTGAAAAATTTGTTTTCATCCTTTAACCTATGGAGGACGAATTCTTATCAGCATCTTTTTTTTATATCGAGGAATACAAGATTGGTATGGTGATTATTGGTTTATTTCAGAAAGAAATGTATTTATACTATGAAACATTCTTCAATCGATCCGATTAATTGGATGTCTTGTTTCATGTATTCAATTATTTTATTTGAAAAAGAAGAAAAAATGATAGTATCTTTCCCTGTTACCTCAGATTTTGAGCATTTCGCGGACAATCATTATTTTATATGAAGTCTCCTTTTTTTCTTATTTTGGATTTTACCATATCTTTTTCTTTTCATTCCAAACAACAAGGATAAAGATATGTCATTACCAATTCTTTGGATATATTTAGGAATAACATGTATCATTTCTGGTCGATATTCTTTGATGCGACATGCCCGAGTTACTACAATTTTCTGTTTAACACCCGTCATCCTTGTACTGATAAAAATTTTTCTCGTACGAAATAAGCAAAAAAAGAAACAAAAAAACTCACATTAAGAACAAAAAGAAAATTCATAATCGAATTTTTCAAATAAGATATAAAGCCTGATTCTTCATTATAATTAGTTCATGAACGAAGGATCAGACTTTTTTTACTTTTTTCAATTTACTCAAAAGAAAATTGAATTCTAGATTTGATTGTTGGAATAACACTATGCCAAAAAGGAGAGACTGAAATAGTTAAATTTCAAACCTCAGAGAAAGTAGAAAGAATATAAGTTCTTGCCTCATCAATATCCATTCATACAATGGTATTTTTTATTGTTGATAAAATTCAATTAACATCTTTCTCAAAGTCATATCCTTGAAAAACTTGGATCTGAGTAGGAATAATATAAATTTCTCCATTCATTTTTAAATCACCATGATCCAATAAAGAACTATCCTTAATAAAAGCGAAACTCTCCTCATTAAGCTGTGAAATTTGAACAGTATCCGAGCTTCTTTCTTGTAAATATTGACGAAAAGCACGTAATAAATCTTCCTTTAAAACATAAGTATAAGTATAAGTAACCAATGCAGTTCATTTTAAAAGAGGAGTATTTTCTCAAATCTGTTGATACACTTTTATATCATGAAAAGAAGTTTTCGTAATACTATCAAAATCCAAAAAAATAGCTCAAGTCTGATTAAAATTCTGTGAAACAATATTTAATTTTTGTTGATATACTTGATTCACCAATTTCCCAGATAACATATCAATATCATTTTCTGTTATAGAACCAATAGATTCAGTTCATCATCATTGAAAAGTATCTAAGGTTTCTGCTCGAATCTCCTTAAAATAATACGACTCTCACAAATTACGAATCCATAATTGAGTTCATTGAGGGATATTTCAACGAATTCCAATAATTTGCCCTTTTTCATCTAACTCATCCGCTTGCACATGAATCACCGTTTCCGACGGTTTTCCAATAGTTCAACTAAAAATAGTAAAATTTTCTGTCGCTCTAAAGATGACTCCCTCTTGAGTAATAAACCTTGTAGAAGCAATGAGAGAATAAGTTTGATCAGTAGTATTAAAAATTTTGATATATCATTCTGAAGGATTAACAATATGTTTTAAATTAGAAGTTGAAATAGAAAGATCATATTGATAATCTAAAGTTCAAGTATAATAGGGAATATTAAGAAATCTTTGTTCTTCAATATTAGTAGTATCATCATGAGGATAGTAACGAAAATTATAAATTAAAGTATCCATCTCTTCAGCAGGAATAATCTTCAATTCAGCACGAGGAATAATTAAACTAATCACAAACCAAAGAACTCCCAAAACAAAAAGAAGCTCAATAACAGACAAAACCACAAAAAAATATTTTTTCGTTTCATAAGCATAAAGATGAAATTTTTTAATATTAAACAAAAACGCAGAAACAAGCGAAAAGAGTTTCTTAAACGATTTTTGTCCTTGATAATCTACAACTAATCAAACAGCTTCATAATATTCTTTATTTTTTTTATTTTTTGTTACAAAAACAGAGTTTATTTTTTTTTGAGATAAAATTTCCCTTATCTGTTTTCACCACCATTCGTTTTCAAAAATAGCATGTTCAGGATCTATAAAAAATTTTACAAGTTTTGACGTATGAATTTTTTCTACTGTTTTAATAATTTTATAGAAATTATCTGTTTTCGAAAAAAAGAATTCCATAAAAAAAGCTAAAAACATTAAAATTTATTTTTACTCCACTTTCAATAATACAAAAGAAGAATAAAAATAAGAAAAAAAGAAATATAATACTTAATATCAAATGTCATCCCAAAAAAAGAAGCAGTTCCATATTTTGGATATGATTGAAAAAAGAAACAAAAATCAAACACAAGAAGCAAAGCAACAAATCAAAGCATTCCAATTCCATTCTTTTTGAAAAAAATTCTAATACTATTGAAAATTAAATGAACTACTAAAGCTCAAAAAGAGAGGAAAAGTCAGACAGGATAAACCCCGTTAAATTTCGTTAAATCACTTTCTGGACTTAAAGCTTGGATAGCCAAAAAAGAATCAGTAGGTTCTCCGATAAAATGATCTCCTAAAACGAAGAAAACTCCCAAAACGATACAACCACTACTAATTCCCGAAAAAAGAATATCAGCCCAGATTTTTTTATTTTCTATTCTTTTGATAGAGGCAAGAAAAGAACCAATCGTAATCAAAGCCGCAATCATCAATCCTACAAAATGGATACTATAATTTTTGGGAAATAAAATCAGTAAAAAATCTGACCACGATGAAGGGAAAAAACTTCCATGAACGAGGATAAAGGAAACATAACTTCACAAAAAATAAGCAACAATAATCCACCAAGGAACCTGAAAAAAGAGTTTATAAAAATCTTGATGAGTTTTTTTACAGAGAAAATATGCAACAACCAAAAAAGTAACAAATGACAAAATAATTCAAATCGCAGTCATTGAAAATTTCATTCACCACAGTTCAATAAACGGATACATCGTTATAAGAGAATAAAATAAAGGTCCTATCTTAAATATTGAATAATTTTTGTTTCTCTGATACCAAGAATTCTAATCACTCCTGGATAATCAAGTTGATCTTCGATTTTCTTTCAGATTTCCTGTAATACGTTTTCTATTTCAAGATCGTCAATCATTTTCGGATTAACATAAACCATAATTTCTCTTCAAGCCTGCATAATATGAACTTTTTCTACTCCTTGCACTTCTACAATCAATTTTTCAAGTTCTCCCATTTTTTCGATAAAGAACTCTTTAGTGTCAAATCTAGCTCCTGGTCTAGCCGCAGACATTGCATCAGCAGCTGCAACAACCCAAGAAATTGGATGAGTCATCGGAACATCATAATGATGAGATTCCGCAGCATTGACAATAATAGGATCCACTCACCACTTTCTCAACATATCTGCACCAAGTTGAGTATGAGATTCTCCTGTTGTTGAAAGAACCTTACCAATATCATGAAGAAGTCATGCTTTTTTCGCCATTACTGGATCAAGTCCAAGTTCAATAGCCAAAGCCTCAGCAATTTTTGCCACTTCCACAGAATGTCCCCAAAGACTTTGTCCATAACTAAATCTAAGATAAAACTTTCCAATAGTTTTAACAATTTCTGGTTTCATCATAGGAAGATTAAGACTGGTAAGTGCTTCTTTTCCTTTCTCCATAAAAATTGTCTCCAAATCTTCCAAAACCTGATTATAAATCTTCTCAATATACACAGGATTGATTCTTCCATCTTTGATCAAAAGCTCCAACGTTTTTGCAGCAACAAATCTTTTTTCATGATCAAAAGAAGAAAGTCTGACTACTCCTGGAGTATCATCAATAATCAATTCCACTCCCGTTGTTTTCTCAAAAAACGAAATATTTCTTCCCTCTCTACCAATCAATTTCCCTTTAAATTCATCATTTGGAAGTTCTACCGTTTTCGTAGTAAATTCACTAATCGTTTGAGTAGAAATTTTCTGCAAAGAATTTACAACAATTTTTGCTGCTTCTGACTCAGCTTCTTCAATTTTAATCCTCTTATATTTTTCGACAAATCTCACAATCTCTTCTTTATTTTCTTCTTCAACTCTCGCAAAAATTTGTTCTTTTGCTTCTTTAGGAGTCAGTTGAGAGATTTCTGAAAGCTTTTCTTTTTGCTGTTTTATCACTTCTTCTGCTTCTTGACGAAGTTCTACCACTTTCACTTTCTCTTCTTCCAATTTTTCAAGTCTTTTCTCCATTTTTTCTTCTCTATCCAAAAGTCTATTTTGGATTTCTTCCATTTTTGCAAGTCTTTGCTCTTCAATTTTTTCTGCTTTTTTCTCTGCTTGCTCAATAATTTCATCACATTTAGCTTTCGCATTTTCTAAGTATTCTTCCTCAATTTCCTTTACTCTATTCATTCTTTCTTTGAATTTTTTTGCCTTTTCCGTAAGTGTTTTTTTATAACCAAAAAATCAAATTCCTCCTCAAATCAAAAGAGAGAGCACAATCAGTGCTATTGCTATTCGTAATTGCATATATAAAGTCTATTAGATTCTAAAGATCGTATCAAAATGACACTATCTTATATATAAAGAATGGCATCAAAAAAACAACAGAAAATTAAGCCCCAAAAAAAATAAAAGAAAACACAATAACAACTACAATTTAGGAAACTACTATTATTGATAAAGGGAAAAAAAAGGGGGAAAAACTATACTTAAGACTTTAATACATAAAGAACGATAAAAAAATAAACACATTTATTTCTTCTTATAAAAGAGCCATCACAAACACAAAAATCATACAAGAAAAGCAACAGACAAAATAAGACGCATAAAATAAAAAGAAGAAATTTTTTGATTTTGAACTACCAAGGTTCAATTTTCACCAGAAGAAACATTTCAAGAGAATAAATTTTCATCATTAAGAGCTCAAAATGAGACATCTTCTTGATGCTCAAAATCCCATTGTTGTAAATATGTAAAACTACAATCTGCTATTTGCAAATCAAAAAAAGAAGATAGACGACAAAGCTGACTCAAAATATCTTGTTGTTCTTTTTGAGAAATAATTCACCATTGTTCAAAATGCTTTGATACAAAAATCATCAATTGCATAAATTCTTGATACTTTTTTTCTGAAGAAAGATTGTTTTCAATCAATTCAAAGGTATTAAATTTAATCGTTAAAACCTTTCTTCATTCTTCAGATAATGCATTCAAAAGAGATTCTTTCAAAATACCATAAGAATTTTCTGAGTTTTCTATAACATCAATAGAAGAAATAAAAGATTCTTCCTCTCAAATAACTTCTATTGTAGGCGAATGAGGTACAGAACAATCCTGTAAAATAGACTGAAACAATAAAACATCCTCTTGTGTTAAAAAGAAAATCATATGGTCTTTATTTTTCAACCATTCTGAAAGAATCGTATTTATCGTCTTTTGATCTTTTAAAGATCTTCTCAAAAGATCTAATTGAATTTTTAACTGATATTGTAAGGAATTTTCGTTAGAAAGATGCTTAATAAGAGTCGATATTTCTTGATAAAGCATATTTTCCCTTTCTGTAAGAAACAGATTAAAATTTTCAAAATCTATAGTAAAAAAATGATTTTTTTGCTCTCAAGAAGAATAATAAACAATTTTTCAAAAAATCTCAGATAAGGAATGATCATATTGCCATAAAATAGGCTGATTAAACAAAATATCTTGATCATTATCAGAGACTCCATCTCCATCAGAATCAATAACAATATCTGTATCAATAAAACCATTTTTAAAAGGAATTCATCATATCTCTTGTACAAAAAATCCAATTTGATGTTGATATTTTTTTGCCCCCCAAATAAAAGAGTCCTCTCATCTTTTTTGAACCATAGGAATTGTAACAAGTTTTATATTATCATTTAACGGAAAAAAATGATCATATGAGGGAAGTGAAATTTCAAAATTTCATGTAAATACCTCATCAGTAATATAATTAACAACTTGCAATCCATGTTTTCATCAAGTAAAATATTTCCATAACATAAGCAAATGTTCTTTAATATTTTCCTCATCATAATAAATGATTTTATTTTCCTTTTCTATATACTTATCAAAATAAATTTCTCTTTTTTCAATATTTCAAGTACTCAAATCTCTTATCAAAATATTATTACCAAAGGGAACAATTTCCAAATCAGGTTTTCAAACTAAAAAATCATCTGAAAAACAAAAACTAATAGTTCAGAAAAAAGAAAAGAGAAAAAAGCTGAATACAATTTTTTTGAGCATAAAAAACAAAGAAATAAAATATTTTAACTATAAGCTATTTCGAACTTTCACTAATTTATTATGATAATTATTAGCCTTATAGTTTTCTCAATTATAAAATTTTACAAATTCTTCCACATCATCTACAGTAATTGTTTCTTTATCAATAAATGATAATAAGTTTTTGATTTCTATGTCTTTTTTTTTGCATTTTTCAGCTATAAATCCCATACACCACATGGTAGCATTTATGGGATGATATGTTTGTCATTCTGTACTAAAAAAATTAGCTTTTACCAAGTTATTATAAGCTATCGTTCATGGACAACTCAAATCATCTGGATCTTTTAAAATATGATAAGGACCAAAGGAAAAACAATCATATTGTCTATCTTCCCAACGATGGTATTCATCTGTTCAAATCAATCATGTTGTTTTTCCTGTCTCTATTTTTGCAATTGCTGTAAAAAATTTGGATAAATTTTTTTTATTTAGATTTTTTCGATTTCGATCCCCCTTGTAAGGACTATTTTCTGCACAAATTTTATCAATTCCTTGTTCTGCATAGTTTTGAAACGTTGCATCATCTATTTTTCTGATATTAGAATCTAAGGGAATAGGAATAAAATATTGGTTAGGGTTATTTCTGGTTTGTTTTGCGAAATCATTTCTTATATTAAAAGTTTGAGTGAAATCATAAACAGTATTCCCAGATTTTTTAGGTTCATACTCATCTCTGGTTAAATATTCAAATTCAGGTAAAGTTGCCAATTTTTTTCTTAACCCATTAATAGTAGCTATTCTAGTAGGATTATCTTCGGGTTGTAAATCATCTTTTGTCATTACATAAAAACACATTCATACATCTCTTTTCAAAGTTATTCTTTTCTTAGGATATTCTTCTGATTTAACTTTTTGTGAAGAATCAAAAAATTTTGTATTATTTCGATGTTTTTTACTTTCTTCTGTCATGATATCATTCTTTTTCTTTCCTTCAGCGAGAGAAGAAATAGGAATTCTCACAAAAACATAATCTCATGATGAAAACGAATATTTATCTGGATAAGGGGACTTATCATCATGAGTAATTTCTATTCATTCTTTGGTTGTAGCCAGACCATCATTTATAACTTTATTTCTAACCGCTCATGGAGTACCTCATTTTTCAATAATATATCCATACACCATAAAATTTCCATCTTGTGACAGATGTTTATTAATAAACTTTCATGGAATAGGAATCTGCACTAACAGAGTCTCATTTGCTTTAGATATTTTTTTACCTTCTTCGCAAGGTTTTTTATTAATACTCAACACTTTTATTCCCATAGTTTTTTTATTAAACCAAGAGAAACTGCTTTTTCTCTAATCTGTTGAGGCGTTTCTCAGCCCTTAGTAGTATAAGCATATTGTTTATATCATTCATAAGGAGATTTTCCATATTCTTCAAATTTTCAAGGATGAGGACGAAGAGAATCATTCTCATCAATAGTTCATACTAAATTTTGAAGTTTCAAAGAAGATTGAAAAGTAATAAAAGATTCTTCAATTGATTTAAAAATATCTCAGAAAGATCAGGATTCTATACTTTTTTTTTCTAAATCTAAAGTACCCATAAGATATCATTAAAAGATAAAAAATTCTAAAAGATAACAAAGTTTTATTCTTCCTCTTCTTCATCACCCCCTTGATCACTAATTTTTGCTTTTACCGCAAAAAATACAATCACTCATCACACAATCACAATTCCTCCAATCACAATTCCCAATAATATCTTCAACCAAGAAGGTAATCACTCTCAATCATCTTCGACAATATTAGGAATTTCAATTTGATTTTGTTGAAATTGTTCCTGTTCAGGACTTAAAGTATTACATGTTGCACTCATAATAGCATAATAATCAAGAATTTTACAAAATTGAGGAACAATAAATTGAGGGATATCATTAGGATCTAAATCATATTGTACAGCATTTTCAGAAATATAATTGAGAATATTTGTTAATTCTGTTTTTTTACTATCACTATCCAAGGTATCTGCAATCGTTTCAAAAGTATTAAACTTTATTTCCACTAGTTTTCATAAACTCTCGGGCAAAATAGCCAAAATTTCCATTTTAGCTTTATCATAATCATTTCATCAACGAGCAGAAATAGTATCTGCATTTTCCAGTCTATTCATAATAGACTGAAAAAGTTCATTTTGCTTTGCATCCAATTTAATAGCATTTTCATCCAAAAAATCATGAATTTGCACAACAGAAGAAGAAGTCTGAGCAGGATCAATAAGATTTTTTCTTAAATTTTCTAACAAACTTTTAAAAGAATAATTTACAATACTATCTTCCGGAAGACCATTAATAAGAGTAGAAATATCTTCATAAATTTTTCTCTTTTCATCATCTAACAACAATTCAGAATCTTCAAATTCAACAGTAAAAGTTTTAAAAACAGTTTTACCATTATTTTCAAAATAGAGTTTTCCAATAATTTGACCAATAGGAGTTCCATAATCCCGTACCATTTCTTTATTACATGGAATATCTTGATCATTTTCTTTTTTTACATCTCCATCTGTATCTGTAGAAATATCGGTATCAATAAAACAAGTTCCAGTTCATTCATAATACACATAGAAAGCAACCTGATTTTTCATATTTTTACTTGCAAAAATGGAAATCTTTTTATCTTTATCAATCGTAGCCTCTGGAATTGTAATTAGATTTAATCATTTTGTTATTTTTCAAGCAGTAGAAGATTCCTTAGTAACAACATCATATTCAGTACTGACTTCTTGAGCATTCTTTCATTTTTCACGGATTACTACTGTATGTTTTCATGGAGCATCATATTTCCAAAGAAAAATATTATTATGGAGAATTCAATCATCAACCACATCTTCACTTGAATAGTGAAGCTTTCTAAATTTTTTATTATCTCTTTCGCATTCAGCTTTTTCAAAACAAATTTCTCTTTCTGCAATATCACCAACACTCATATCTTTAAAAAGGACAATATTCCCTAAGGTAGTATAAGTCAAAATAGGTTTTACTCCATTTCTCACCACAACATCATTTCATTCACTAATACCTTTATATCCTTTATATTCTACAGCTGCTCTTGGAGTATATCCATCTTCGTTAGCTACAGGATAAGTATAAGTAACAATATCTTTTTTTGTTGTTAAATCCCATTCACCATTTCCATCAAAATCGTAATAAATCACTCTATTCACATAAAAATCATCTGTTTCAGACATTACTTTCGCTAAAACTTCAAATTTCACTTCTTCTCAAACTTTAACAGATTGTTTATCAGTTCTTAAAGTAACCATAGGGATATCGGGATTATTATTTGTTGGAGGGAAAAATACTGTTGGTCCATTTCCTATAATTTCCTCACTTGTTTGAGAAGCATCATCATTATCATACATTTTTACTCAAAACATATACTCTCAAGCAATTCTTGGAATAGTAAAATACGTATAAGGAATATCTCCTGGAGTAATTCTGGTTTCTATAATTTTTTTAGGATTATCTTTAGGATAATAATACCATTTAAAATAAGAGATTTTCCCATCAGGATCATAAGCATCTACGGCTGTTAATTTAACCATTAAAGTATCACTATTCATATCATCAAAAATATTTTGAACATTATTTTCCTGAAAACCAATTCAACTTTCATTATTATATTGAGGAAAGGAAATATTAATATTTTTTAAAGTTGGCAGAGAATTTACTACTTTAAATCGAATAGTATTTCATCAAGTTTTTCAATTATTAGTATCTTCAACTGAAAAATTAATATATTGACATCAAACTTCATTAAATTTATTAGAAAAACTACTTTGTTCGTATACCAAATCATATTGTTTTTGAAAAAAGAATCTTAAATTCTGATTTTTACCCTGAGAATTCACAGAAATAGAAGGATCAATATTTACCGTTTGATACCTCTCGATTAAATAAGCTTTTTCACTTCATTCAGCTCAAGAACATGTTGAAGTAGTTTGTAATGCAAGACCGTTACTCTTTACCCTATATGCAGGAATCGGTTGATTATGAGCTCATATGAAAACTTTTTCTGTGACACTATTAGTATCTCAAGAGCCATCAGTAACCATAACCTTTACATCATAAATTCAAACAGAATCATAATGATGTCTTGCACTATTAAATTGATTTTGAGCTACGGTACGATCTCAAAAATCCCAATTATAAGTCATAATAGTCTTATTTGTTGTAACTTCAAAACTAATATTTTTCCCAAAGGTAATAGCATTTGGACTTGCAACTAAAATAGGTCTTAAAGTACTTTCTACATTAATAGTTTTTTCAATAAAAGCCGTTTTACCAAATTTATCAACCACAGTCAATTTCACGGTATGTTTTCACTTTTTATCTGCTTGAATAATAATCCTTTGATTGTCTTCACTAGCCTCTACTACTTTTATTGAATCAGAATCAGAAAAGCTCCAAGAGTATTCCAAACTATCATTTTTATTTTCTACATCATAATCTTTCGTAGAAGAAGCATCTAAAATAAATTCAGAAGCCTTATCTCGTTTATTAGTTGAGGTAATGGTAAATTGAGGAACAGGAGTACTGGAACTTACATTAATTTCTTTAGTTTCAACATTAGTTTTCCCTAGTTTATCCTCAATAGTAAGTTTTACTAAATAAATTCAAGGTTTTATAAATTGTTTAGAAAGAGTTTTTCCTTGTGAAGTAGAAATTTTATCTCCATTTTCATTAAAAACTTCCCATGTATATAGTTTGAGACTTGATGTAAGAGAATAAGAAGTACTTGCATCAAATTTATAGGTTGTGGAAGTAGTTCCATTTTCCGGAGATTGTTTAATAATGGCAACAGGATCAGAAACGATTAATTTAAATTCTTCAGTAGTAGAATTATTCTCATTATCCGTTGTCGTTAAAGTAATAGTATAAATCCCATTTTCATCAAGAGGGACGGTAATATTAGAAGGAGCTCCAGAAAATTGTTTTGAGTAAGAAAAACCTTCATTTCCAACGATACTTCGTCTATGGGACATAATTTTTCTTCATTCCGTAGCAATACTTGCAGTACCATCAAAAACAATTCCTTTCTTGGCCTCCTGAGATCAAATCTTAGTTGTTGTATTCGTGCTCATTTTTTTTGTATTTGCATAAACAACAAGATTTGCTGCTTTTGGAGCGACAGTAATTTTCATATCCATCGTTCCATCCATAACTCCTAAATGTTTATTTGAACTTCTCACAGTAAGATGAACCGTATAAACTCAAGCTTCTTTAAACGTATGATTAATTAATTGTCAAATTCCTATCAATTGATCCTTACCATCTGTATCCCTATAATATCGATAATAATTATTTTTTGGAATAGTTTCATTGGAAGGGTCTACACTCATTCTTGCATCAAAAGTAACTGTCAAAGGAGCTGGTCATGAGGAAGGATTTTTACTTGCTGAAGCTCTAACTGTATATCTAGAAGCAATTGTTCCCAAAATACTATTTAAAGGTCCTTCACAATTATTTTTAAAAATCTGAAAAAGAGAATTAGAATACCCTTTTGACAAATTTGCTGTTATATCCAAACATTGAGTATAAACAAGCTGAAAAGAATAATCTTGAGGAAATTTTGGGAAAACAGGTTTAAAATTAGTATTTAAAATTCTAAAAAGTTTTGGATCTACCTCTGCACCTATTTGACCAGCAGCATCTATTTTAACCAATGCTTGTTCGATCTCCTCCCAATTACGATCTATTTCAAAATTTGCATAATATTCTTGAGGAACTTTTGCGGCAAAAAGAGATTGAGAGCAAAAAGTAAGCATTAAACTCCCAAAGAAAATCAGACTTTTTATTTTTTTTCCCATTTTTGTATTATTGTTTGATAAATGCATTTTATTTATTATAGTTGGAAATACAAAAAAAGTCAAAAAAGCTTTTATTTTTTTCATGAAAATATTGTGACTTACTATGTTATCCGAAAAGGGAGAAAAACTGGAATTTTTACCGATCGAAATCAAGTCAAAAACTTTGTTTCTGGATATCCTCAAGCAAAATATAAAAAATTTGATACTCAACTAGAAGCAGAAAAGGCTTTTCAACAAGGACGAGAGTCTTTTTATGCAAAAAAAGAAAAAAAGTCTGACGATACTCATGAAAAAAATACGATCAAAGAAGCGATTGCTGTCGATGCGGCTTGTAGCGGGAATCCCGGAGTCATGGAATTTAGAGGAATCGATTTAGTTACTCAGCAAGAAGTTTTTCATTATACCTTTCCTCTTGGAACCAATAATATTGGAGAATTCTTGGCACTCGTCGAAGGAATAAAATATGTACAAAACGGACATGAAAATTATGTTATTTATTCTGATTCTCGCATTGCATTAAACCGAATTCCTCAAAAAAAATGTAAAACCTTAATGACCAAAGAAAAAATTGGGGACAAACTTTTCAAAAAAATTCAAGAAGCTGAAGAATTTCTCAAAAAACAATCTTCTTTCCCTCAAATGATCAAACGAAATACGGAAGAACGAGGAGAGATTCCTGCAGACTTTGGAAGAAAATAAAGAAACAAGTTATTTTCAACCTCTTAACTCTCTTTCTCAAAATACTCTTCAAAAAATGCTTCACTTTCGAGTTTCTTCGCTCCTTTGGGAGTGAGAGACTCTTTTTTGATCAAGAAATCATTTTGATGTTTTTGATAGATCTGGAAATATAAAAAGAGGAGAAGTCAGACGAAAAACAGTAAAAATCCATACTGAAACAAGGTATTTTTTGCCTGAAAGAAAATCGCATATTTCTCTCCAAACTGAGAAGCAGAAAACACTAAATCCATCAAAAATTTTTCTATTTCTATCCATCAGGTTCGTGGTATTAAACCATATACCAACGTACTTCAAAATCCATAAATCGTAATAAGCGGAATCAAAGGAACGATGAAAAGATTGAGAAGTACTCCCGTCAAATTCACTCCATTCATAAAAAAGAGAAGAATCGGAGCCGTTCCTAAGGTTGCTCAAAAAGTAGGGATTCCATATTCTTTAAGAAAAGATGTCAAAAAAGAAGAGATTTTCATTTTTCGAGAAAATTTTGGATGAGTGTCAGACTTTTTTTCTTTTTTTGAAGTAGGAAAGAGTACTTCCATAAGTTTCTGAAAAAGGACAATTCCGATAATTGCAGAGAAACTAAGCAAAAATCCCACATCATACAACAGCGAAAACGGAGAAATCGCGAGAATGAAGATACAAGCATATTTAAGTGATCTCCGTAAAGAAATTTCTCTTCATAAAAATAACACCATCAAAGTCAAGACTCCCATAACGGTTGCTCTCACGACGCTTGAATCTCCTCCACAAAGACAAGCATACAGAATCACCATCAAAATAATTATTCCATTTCTCACATAAAAGGGGATCCATTTGAGAAGAAAACTCAGAAGAATGACCACCATCGCGATATTTCCTCCACTTACTGCGATAATATGTACCAAACCACTCTCTACAAAGGTATCATATTCTTCTGTAGGAATATAGGATTTATCTCAAATCAATAGTCCTAACAACAATCCTCCATATTTATTTTCTCCATAGATTTGGATGAGATATTCTTGTAAATTTGCTCTTAACTGATCTTTTCGTCAAAGAGATAAAAAGTCTGAAGTTTCTCCTTGGATCATTCCTCATTCTTCGGGAGAAGGGATTTTGAGAGTTTTCTTTTCATATAATGTTCCATCGATTCCTTTCATAAAAATCCAAGTATCATAATTGAATTCATAATTTCGGAAATCGGTAGAAAGAAGATTTTCTCGTGCAGTTCAGATTTTCTCAAAAAAATTTCCTGAATACAGAGGAAAAATAAGAACCGGATCCCTTCTTTTGAGTGAGCCCATGACATAGAGATGATCTCCAAGTTGATAAGTTTGATTGGTAGAAAGGAGGAAGTTTTCTCCTGCTGAAGATTCAAAAAGATATTTATGATATTTCTGAGTATCGACAATCATTCCGTATTGTAAATACTTTTCTCGTGGAGTTCCTGTATTTTCTCAAGTAGAAGAAACAAATTGATTTTCTCACCAAAAACTTTCTAAATATTCCTCTCACTCATACCATAAATGCAACGAAACGATTCCATAGGCTCCGACCATTCCGAGAAGACAGAATACTCCTTGTTTTAATCGGATTTCCTTGAAAAAGGATTTTGTTTGTTGTTGAGAGTCAGACTTTTCTTTTTTTTGAAATTTTTTTCTAAAAAGACAAGAAAAAGAGGCTAAAAGTCAGAAGATAATGAAAGTAAGACCTGAAAAAAAGAGTCCCACTTCTCCTTGAAGAAAAATGAGGGCAAACAGTAACGATATCAAAAAAGCCAAAAATCCCATTTCACTGTGTAAAATAAACTTCCTTTATTGTAAAATAATTCCTAAGGGTTTCAAATCTTTTTTGAGTTGTTCGTAATTTTCGAAAAGACAGGAATGCATTCCAAGTTCTCTTGGAGGTAAAACATCATCTCCCTGATTATCTCCAATCATAATCGTTTCTTCTGGTTGATATCCTGTTATTTCAAGCATTTTTCTATAGATCGCAAGATCTGGTTTAATCGTCCCTGCTTCGAAAGAAAATAACGGATAATCAATATAATCCAAAATCGTTGTTTTTTCTTTAATCTTTTCATAAGCAAAAATGCTACTATTGGAAATGATTCCAATTTTATACCCTGATTTTTTTAATTGTTGAAGCATGGAAAGAGTATGATCAAATGGTTTTACACATTCTTCTGCCGTATCTCTGATAGAGATCAATAAATTGACATTTTCTTGGGTAACGGGTAATCCCATTTTTTCACACAAATGAGCATAAGCATCGAATTTTGAATCCCATTTCTTCGTTTGTAATGCACTTTCAAAAATTTTTACAAATTCTTTATGAGGGATGGAAGAATTGGTAAGTCTTAACATTTGTTTTGTACTACTTTCTGGAACATCTCTATACGCTAATGTCTTCCAAAAATCAAAAATAATGAGAGAAATCATGGAGAGTGATTTAGACAATAAAACACTTATACCCTATCTATTATCCAAAGAATATCAAGATGTTTTAAGGAAGGATAGTGGTGTACTTGATTTTATGGGAGAAATAGCTATTTTTATGAGAGTAAATTTTTTTTAATTTTTTTCGAATCATGACTGAAGACTGAGAAACAATACAATCTAAAGGGAATACTTTACTCTCTTTTATTACAGGAACTCCATTAAACAGAATTTGAAGAGTAAAATATGTTGCTAGAAGTATCCTTTGGTATTTAATGTTCACTGTTGGATGTGGGATTATCTTTTGAATAACACAATTATTTCCAACTGTCGATCAGATTATTTTGTCCATTTTATGAACTCCTTTGGTTGTTTTTTATTTTTATGGACTGATTAATCTCAATAATAAAAGATTACATGATCGTGAGACTTCGGAATGGCGACAACTTCTTCTCCTTATCCCAATTGCTAATATTATCTTTACTTTCTATCTCTTATTTGCTCCTGGAACGAAAGGAGAAAATCAATACGGGAAAGCTAGTGTTACAAAAATACGAGAAAAAGTGATAATGCGAATCTTTATTTGATGAATTCCCTTCTTATGAATTCTTCTGTCTGCTTTACTTCCAAGATTACAGGGCGCTCAAGATATTGCGAGAGATACTGCTAGACAAGTTGCTCTTTCTCAAATTCAAACTGCGACGATGAGTTACAAAAGTTTAAAATGAAAACGACCAATGCAGAGAGCCACTTGAACAAGAAATCTAAACATCCTCGTACAAGAAGGACTTTTGACTACAATTCCTTCAGATCCAGAAACAACTGAAATACGAAACGCCATTACTGGAGTAGATTTGTACAGCGATTTCATTTATTACCCTGTTCAGAAAAACGAAATCGAAAATGAATGAATTGTTTTAGCTACTAGAATGGAAACTCGACAAAAGGCTAATTATGTATCAAATCTTCCAAATCACCTTGATCTCAATGATGATTATGCAACGATCTTTCCTTGTAAAGAAGTAAAATTAAAGAAATGATCAACAACTATTTGAGGAATTAATAATACGAGAAGTGGAGATAATGTTTGTATTGCTACACAACCAGAACAATTATGGTATATCGTGAAATTTTAAAAGCAATGAGAAGAGAAGTCTGACTTTTCTTCTTTTTGAAATTTTTTTTGGAAGAGATGACAAAAAGAGCTTAAAAGTCAGATCGTGATGAAGATAAGAATTGAAAAACTCAGAGCGACTTGTCCCTGTAAGAAAATCAGAGCTAACAATAACGATCCAACAAACGCTCGAAACCGCATTTTTACGTGAAAAATAAACACTTATACCCTATCTATTATCAAAATAATATCAAGATGTTTTAAGGAAACTGATTACTTTACTTGATTTTTTATAAAGAAGATTGTTACTCATGATTTAAAAAGAAATCACTGAGAATTACATAATAGTAGTGTATAAGAATAATTCTTAATTCAGAATTCGAAAAAACTCTTTAGTTGTTTGCTATTTGCTTGATCTTCACTCAGATTTTTTGCAATTTTTCTATAATGTGATCATAGCCTCTTTCGATAAGTTCTTCATTTGTGATAAAGGTCGTTCCTTTTGCCATAATTCCCGCAATAATCATCGCAGCACCTCCACGGAGATCTCTACTTGTCGCATAACATCCTTTCAAAGTAGTTTTCCCAATTACGAGTGCTTCATGAGGATTGAGAATTTCGACTTTTGCACCAAAATTTTCAAGTTCTGAGAGATAGCCAAATCTTCCTTCGTAAAGTGTTTCATAAATTTTAGAAACTCCTTCACATTGCGTTAAAAGAGTTCAAAAAGCTGACTGTAAATCGGTAGGAAATCCTGGAAAAATCATTGTCTGTAATTTCGTCGCTTGATAATTGGCTTTATTAAAAGAATTCACTCTAATCGTGTGTTTATCCAAAATTTTAAAATTAATCCCAATTTTATCGGCAATATTATACATCGAAGAAAGATCGTCAACATTGAGATTTTTCAAAATAATTTCACTTTCATCTGCCGCCGCACCAATCACAAAATATGTTCCTGCTTCAATATAATCACTGACAATTTCGAAAGTATCGTTTTGAATTTGAATCTCTGGAGTAGGTTGGATTACCAAAGTATGATCCATTCCTCGAGTAATATGAGCTCCTGCGTTATTGAGAAAATCCACAAGATTTTTTACATGAGGTTCCGTTGCTACTTGATAAATTGTAATTTCATAATCATAATTTTTCGCAAAAGCAAGATAGGTAATCAAAGCTTCAACCGTCGTTACCGAGAATTCCTGAAGCATCAAGTTTTTCTTTGGTTTACGTGCAGATTTATAAACTTTTTCTCCTGCATCATTAAAAAAAACATCTACCCCCGCCTTCACAAAAGCATCATCAAATGTATCCAAAGATCTTTTCCCAATATTACATCCTCCCACACTTCCAAATCTCACTTCTCCATATTGAATCAATCCCAAGGGGATCAAAAGAATCGAACTTCTAAATTTTTTACTAAGCTCATCGGTAAGATCAAAATATTCTTTCGAATTCTCCAAAGATTTCTGAGCTAAAGCTTCCATATTATGAATATCACTGATATCAGGCTTATTTAAAAGTGTCACTTTATTGTCCAAAAGATAATTCGCAGCTACAATAGGCAGTGCGGCATTTTTCGACCCAGACATTTCTACTTCTCCTTTGAGATGTGAAGCATATTCAATCTGATGCATAATGATATCAAAAAAATAAAACATTTTACAACGGTAGGATACAAATTTATAAAAAAAAAGCAAATACTTTTACCTCTCGTCTCCAACCTAAAAAGATAATGAAAGAAAACAGAATATTCCCTTGAAGAATTATCCAAACTTTATACAATGGGAAAAGTTTTAAATACCCCAAGAAAATGCTGATCAAATTACAAACTACATGAAGAGAACTAAGAAAAATTATTCTCATGCTTCTCAAAAGTAAAATTGCAAAAAAAATTACCAAACTGAATTATGTTCAATCTTTTTGTCTCCAAGAAGATAAAATTGTCAAGGCAGAAGAAAAGATCCTTTATATTGAAACAGAAAATCCAGAACTCTGTTTTCAAAAAATCCAGCAACAAAACTCCTCAGCAGAAATGCTTTCATAATCAAATATTTATTTTTTTCATTGTTGCTATGTTAAAAATCCAAGAGAATATTTCTCTTCTTCCCTACAACACTCTCCGCATTGATGTTAAAACCCGTTATTTTGTGGAAATTTCAGATTTTAACACTTTACAAGAGTTTTTGCATCACCCCCTTGCCAACGAGAAACTTTTTCTCCTTTGATGAGGTTCAAATACTCTTTTTATGCATGATTTTGATGGTGTCGTTGTAAAAATTTCTTTAAAAGGAGTGGAAGAAATCAAAAAAAATGAAAAGTCTGACTCATCTCAAGTTTTGGTCAAAGCAAACGCAGGAGAGAATCGAGATGATTTTGTGAATTATTGTAATGAAAGAGGATATGCAGGACTTGAAAATTTAGCTTGAATTCCTGGTCAAGTAGGAACTGCGCCCGTTTCCAATATCGGAGCTTATGGAATGGAAGTTCAGAACAATATTTTTTCGGTTGAAGGATATAACTTAGCATCTCAGACTTTTCAAACTTTTTCTCATGATGAATGTCAATTTATCTATCGTGGAAGTATTTTCAAAAACCAATTAAAATCTCAATTTTTGATCACTGCAGTTACTTTTTCACTCCAAAAGATCACAAAGGACTACGAGTTTAATCTCAATTATCCTGATGTACAGAAAAAAATAGAAGAAAAAAAACTCCAAAAATCTGACTTAAATTTAATGGTAGTCAGTGAAATGATTAGAAAGATTAGAAACCACAAATTGCCTAATCCTGATGAAATTGGAACTGCATGAAGTTTTTTTGCCAATCCAATCATCGACCAATCCGATTTTTCTTCTCTTTTAAAAAAATTTCCAGAACTAAAATCCTATCCTTGCGAAAAAGACACAAAAATCAAGCTTTCCGCTGGACAGTTAATTGATTTGGCGGGGATGAAATGATTCAGATTATGAGACGCTTGAGTAAGTCCAAAACACGCGTTAATTCTCATTCACGAACAAGGAAAAGCGGAAAATCTTTTGAAAGTAGCAGAAACGGTACAAGAAGCGGTTTTTAAAAAATTCGGAGTAGCATTGCACCCCGAAGTTGTATATGTCTCATAAAAAATACAAACAACAAGTATTTTAAAGTCAAACTTTTTTGACTTTTTTTGATAATTCAAATATAATAAAAGGAAATATTTTTATTTTTTATATCAAATTTTTATGCCTGTATCAGTTCCAGATACCATCCCAGATACCACACCAGAACAACAAACAGAACCAACTCCAGAAACATTACAACCAACAGCTGCTCAAGGAATCGATCTTTCTCAAACACAAGGAGAAATAGACCTTGCACAAACAGACCTCAAACAGGGGGTTATATTTGATGAAAACGCAAAAGGAATATTTAATAATCTATGAGAAGCATTCTGAATAAAAAATTTATGAGAAAGTTTAAAAAACTTAACAGAAGGTAGTATATTATTAACTTCCTGTTGTAGTTTATTTGCACATTTTCTATGAGGGACATTCGAAAAAAGGAAACCAAATTCTGATAACAAAGATACAACCACAACAAATCCAGAATTAACCAAAAAAATTAACGAAATAAAACAAAGCTATGAACAACAAATACAAAACGAAACAACTCCAGAAGGTAAAAAACAAAAAACAGAAGAAATGTATCAAAAAATTTTAGAAGAAATGGTTAAAACTCCTAAATTTGAGGATATTGTAAATACAAAAATCGAACAAGCTATTGCTCTACATAAAATAGACAATCCAAATGATAAAAATCGAGAACCAACTACAGATGAAAAAACAAAAATCATCACTGATACTTTTGATGAATTAACAACAGGAAAAGATAAAAATTCCAAAGAATACATTGGAATACAAATAGAAAAAATAGGATATTTATGTAAAAATGATGAAAATCTAGATATATCAAACTTACTAACAAATGAATTTGAAGAAATAAAAAATATAAAAGATAATCTTATAAAAATCAATGAAACAAATAATAATTTTGATGAAATACAACAAAAACTTACAAAAATAAAAACCATACGAACAATTTTAATTGAAAAGGGATTGTGAGAAAAAATGAATGAAGGACTAGAAATAAACTTAAAAAGAGAACAATTACAAAAAATAACAGACGAAATTTTTACTTTTGAAACAAATCTTTGTGAAAAATATAAAGAAAATCAACCTCGAGATGATACAAAAAAGAAAGAAATCATCACAGAATGTTATACTACCTTAAAAAATGAAATTAATAACATTTCCTGAATAAGCAACGACGAAAAAATAACAGTTGAAACTATTATTAATGATTATATGTACGAAAGATGATGTTGAGAGATATTAAATCTTACTCCATCAGAAAATGATACTCCAAAAATTATAAAATATTTAAAAGGAAGTAATGATAATGAATAATTTCTTTAACAAGTCTACATAAATACTAATCTCTCCTCTCTTTTACCTCCAATAAAAATAAAAAAATGAAATTTATTCTCAAAATACTTGAAGTCCTCCTAAAACTCCGTTATAAAATTAAAGTAACTTGACTCGATAAAATCAAAAAAAATACGCCTCAAGTCTTCTTTCCAAGTCATATCGCATTAGTCGATCCGATCATTCTTTTTCCGTTACTTGCGCCACACTGCGAGATTCATCCTGTTGTGACAAGTTCATATGCAGAAAATCGCTTTCTCAAACCACTTTTTAAATGGTTAGGAGCAGTAAGTATTGGAGATTTTGAAGCAGATCAAGGATCAAAAGATAATATCAAAGAAGTAATGAATAATCTTTTTGAACAGTTGAAACAAGATCAATCAATTCTTCTTTATCCTCAAGGAGCTTTAGCAAGACAAGGATTTCAAGTGATTCGTGGAAAAAAGACGGCTTATTATTTAGTGAAAGAAGCGCCTCAAAAGACACAATTTTTCACGATTTCCATTAAAGGATTATGGGGATCTCGTTCTTCGTATGCTCGAACAGGAAAAAGTCCAAATTTGTTCCTTTTTTTACTCAAAGGACTCTTTTTTACGATTATCAACCTTATTTTCTTTATTCCAAAAAGGACGGTAACGATCAATATTGAAAATGCCACGAAAGATCTCCAAAATCAAGCGAAAAAGGGACTTGATCCGTTCAATACTTTCCTTGAAGAAAAATACAATGCGAAAGGGGAAGAAAAACTTCAATATCTTTCTGGAAGTTGTATCATCAACACGGTCAAAAATCATCATCGTCCTGAAAAAATTAGTGGTTCTCTCGAAGATTTGCAAAGTTCCACAGATTTTAATACGGAAGAAATCGATGAAGAAGTATTTCAATTTGTAAAAGAAAAAATAAAAGAGATAAAATCTGATATTTCGACAGAGATTACCTTGAATTCCAATGTGGTTCTTGATTTTTTCTTCGATTCGTTAGATGTTGCAGAATTAAAATCTGCAGTTTCAGCAAAATTTCCAAAATCTATCAATACCCCTCTTTCAAATCTTAAATGTGTGGGAGATTTTGTTTTGATGGCAATGGGAAAAGGAGAACAAGAGGAAGTTTTAAAACCTTGTGAATGGAACTATCAACTTCCGGAATATTCAGACTTGTCTTCTTTTTTAGAAAACCATCTTTCAGACAATGCGAATCTTTTAGAAATGATGAAGATTTCCTTCTCAAACTTCCGTAAATCTCACTCAAGTTTTTGTTATGATCAAGTTTTTGGAGTACAAAGCTTTGATGATTTTCTTGTAAAAGTCTATCTCATCGCCGATATTCTCAAAAAACAGGTATCAGGAAAATATGTGGGAATTATGCTTCCTTCTTTATCGGTTACAGCATTACTCATTAGTGCTTGTTATTTTGCAGAAAAAATCCCAGTAATGCTCAATCGAACTCAATCAGAACAGGCTTTTGACTCATGTTTTCATAATCAGCCTTTGAAAACAATTTTTACCGTAAAATCTTTCTATCAAAAACTCCAATCTCCTTGGCTTGAAAAATATTCGTTCACCTTTTTTGAAGAACTCTTAAAAGATCTAAGTCTTTTTACAAAAATAAAAGCACTTATCAAATCGAAATTTTTCTTCCTCCCCAAGAAACTTGATAAAACTGCAGTAATTCTCTTCACTTCTGGAAGTGAATCGCTTCCGAAAGCAGTTCCTCTCACTCATCAAAATCTTTTGAAAGATTTACAAGGAGTTTTGGGAATTGTAAGAGCAAAATTTTCTGATATTCTTTTAGGAGCATTGCCTCCATTTCATAGTTTTGGATTTACGATTACAACAATCCTTCCTTTGATTACCGGAATGAGAATTGTCTTTAGTCCTGATCCAACCGATTCTCAACAATTAGCTTCTCTTATCGAACATACGAAAGCAAGTTTTCTTCCTTTTACTCCAACCTTTCTCAAAGGAGTGCTTACCTCTGCAAAAGACGATCAGATTTCTTCTCTTAATATTGCAGTAGTTGGTGCAGAAAAGGCTTCTGATGAAGTGTTTAGTCTTTTTGAGAAAAAATGTCCTCATGGAATTATCCTTGAAGGATATGGAATTACGGAATGTAGTCCTGTAATTGCGGTAAATCCTTACGATATCGGAAAAGAGATTAAAAAAGGATCTGTTGGATTCCCTATCTTAAAATCTGAGGTCTTTGTAGGAGATTTAAAAACAGGAGAAAAAGTCTGACCAAAAGAAGAAGGAATGATTTATGTTTCAGGAAATTTTGTTTTTCCTGGATATATGGATAAAAAACTCGAATCTCCTTTCGTAACTTTTAAAAAGAAAAAATATTACAAAACAGGAGATTTAGGATACTTTGATGAAGAAGGATATCTCTTTATTTCAGGAAGATTAAAAAGATTTGTTAAAATAGCAGGAGAAATGATTTCTCTTCCTGCGATCGAACAGATTCTTTTCGAAAAATATGAAAATGAAGATACTCATCTCGCTGTAGAAGCAAAAGAAAATGACGGGAAAGCAAAATTTGTTCTCTTTTCTACAAAAGACTTTGATCTCAAAGAAATTAATGATACCCTTTACCAAGGAGGAATCCCTCATTTGGTAGAAATTCAAGAAGTGAGAGTTTTAGACGCAATTCCACTTCTCTGAACTTGAAAAACCGATTTTATGAAACTTAGAAATATGATTGAATGATAGGATATTCTTCTCCTCATCTTATTAAACTTCGAACTGTAGAATCTTCTCCTCTCTTGGCACAGCAAGCAAGAGAGTATTTTTCATCTTTAGGAATTAATATTGATTCTTATTTCCAAACAGAAGAATCGTTGATAGGTCGTTATAGTCTTTCAAAAGAGTTAGAAAAGTACGGAATGAGTCATTTTGTTCCTACAGGGAAAGATTTTTCTTGTGGGGATTTTTTCTTTTCTACTTCGCATAGTAAAGGAAAGATTTTTCTGGCTTTATCTCGTTGTAAAATCGCAGTAGATATAGAAAAAATTGTTCCAAGAGATTCTTCGCTTCTCAGTCAAATTTCTTCTTCTTTTTTTTCTTTTTGGATCGAAAAATACGGAGAATGGAAGATGTTTTATCTTCAACGATGTGTAAGAGAATGTTTGGTAAAATTTTTAGATCTGCCTTTCTCAGAAATTGAAGCTTGTCATATCCTTACAATCCAAGAAAAAAAGGTAAAAGTCTGATACCAAAACCAAGAATATGAAATTACTTATCGGTTCGATAAGGGATATTGTTTCACTGTAGGAGATTAAAGATTTGTCCTCATTTCTTGATACATTGAAACAGTATTTTCTAGAATTTCATCTGTTTTTTCTGTATTTTCTCATAAAGAAGAATCAATAAGAACTTCTTTTCATTGAGAATTTTCTTGAGTAGGATTTTTCCATAATAAAGCTCCAATTCGCAGTCCAAGAATCAAAGCTAAAGCAAAAGTTAAAACGATAATTTTAAGTCGGTTCTTCTTTCTAGGAGTTTTTTCTTTTCCGTCAGACTTTTTTCCTTCTTTTTTTTCGTTTTCTTCAAGTTCTGCTTTCAAAAATCCATACAGTTTAGGATTTTCATGAAGTTTTTTCTGTTTTCGTTGCTCAAATTCCTTGATAATAATCTCCAAAACTTCTTCAGGAGTCCTCTCGGTCGTATCGATAACTAAACTATAATTTTTATAATCTCGCACTTTCAAATCATAAAGTCTTACATAACGATCAGCATCTGCTTGATTTCTTTCTTTCACATTTTGAATCGCTTCTTCCTCATTTTTGAATTGGTCCGTTCCTCTTTGTGCAGAAAAAATCCTCTTCCCAGCCTCTTCTTCATCAACATCAAGGAGAATTTTAAAAGCTTCTGGTTGAGCATAAAATCCCAAACGAGAATCCAAAATAATCTTATCTTGGAGGGCAAGTTCTTTTTGAAATTCTTCATATTTCAGATCAAATTCTTGAGCATTCTTGGGATCATCTCCTAATTTATTGAATTCTTGGATATTGAGCCCCATTTCTGCAGCAAGTTTTCTTTTCATATCACCAATAGAAACAATTTCATATCCTAATTTTTCTTGTAATAATTTAGAAACGGTTCCTTTTCCACTCCCTGCTTTCCCTCACAATGTAATAAGCATAATAATTGATTTTTTAGAAAATAAATTATCTCCACTGTAATGATTTATAGCCCTATTGCAAGAATGAAACAAAATTGAAAGAAAATACAAAAAAATCCTCAATTTCTTGAGGATTCTCTCAATTTTCTTTTCTATAAACTTCTGTTTTTTCTGATTTCTTCAATTTTTTCGATAAATTGATCCATTGGCATTTCGTATTGTTCCTTCGTTTTAAATTCTCTCACAGAAACAGAATCAGAATTTTTCTCTTTTTCTCCTACAATGAGAATATAAGGGATTTTCATAAGTTCTGCATTACGAATCTTCTTTGAAAAAGAATCTGAATTTGTATCGATGCTACTTCTGAAATTATGATCTTTTAACATTTGATCTACTTTCTCTGCATAATCCATAAAGACATCAGAAACCGGAATAATCTTCACTTGTTGTGGAGACAACCATAATGGGAATACTCCTTTTGTTTCTTCAAGTAAAAATGCTGTAAATCTATCAAACGTACCAAAGATTGCTCTATGAATTACCACAGGAGTCTTCTTTTCTCCGTCTTTGTCTGTATACGTAAGTTGAAATTTTGCAGGAAGACAGAAGTCTAATTGACAAGTAGAAACCGTAACTTCATTTCCTACCGCAGGTTTAATATTTACATCCAATTTTGGTCCATAGAATGCTGCTTCTCCAATAGCTTCATAATATTCAACTCCAATTTCATCTAAAACTTCTCTTAATTTATTTTCTGCATTATTCCACATTTCATCATCTTGATGATATTTATGCGTATCTTTAGGATCTCTAAGAGAAAGTCTGAAACTGTAATCCTTGAATCCAAAATCTTTATACACATCAAGAATCAGATTTACGACTCTTTTAAATTCATCTCCAATCTGTTCAGGAGTCACAAATAAGTGAGCGTCATTTTGACACATACATCTCACTCTTTCAAGTCCTTTAAGAGTTCCAGATTCTTCATATCTAAAATCCTGAGCAAATTCTCCAATTCTAATTGGTAAATCACGATAAGAATGAGGTTTATTTCCGTAAATCAACATATGATGAGGACAGTTCATAGGACGAAGAACGAACTCTTCATCTTCTACTTGCATCACAGGAAACATATTTTCTTGATAATGATCTCGGTGTCCACTTGTTTTATAAAGATCAACCTTTCCTGCACAAGGACTATATACATGAGTATATCCTAATTTTTGTTCTTTTTCATAAATATAATTTTCCAATTGTTTACGGATCAAAGCTCCATTTGGTAACCAGATAGGCATTCCCTTTCCCGCTAAATCATGCATCATGAAAATATCCAAATCTTTTCCGATTTTTCTATGATCTCTTGCTTTAGCTTCTTCAATCATTTCAAGATGAGATTTTAACTGTTCTTTATTTTCGAAAGCATAAGCATAAATTCTTGTCATCATGACATTATCAGAATTTCCTCTCCAATAAGCTCCTGCAATTCTATCAATTTTGAAAGCTTTAGGATCGATTTCTTTCGTAGATTCAATATGAGGTCCTTCACACATATCAAGGAAAGTTACAAATTTTCCCGCAAAAAGATCTCCGTGTTTTTCTTGAAAATATTGTGTAATGGGTTCGTAATATTTGAGATATTCTTCATTGATATCTTTCAATAGTGCGTCTTTCGCAGACTCAGGAATCGTATTTAAGTAAAAAGAAATCGTTTCTCCGTTAGCAGAAAATTCGTTTCTTAATTCAGCTTTATATTGCTGTTTCATCAATTCTTCAACGATATATTTGGATTCTTCGTTGCTTACTTCGATACGAGTGAAAGGCTGATTTTCTTTGATAATCTTGACACACATGTCCTGAATTTTAGACAAATCTTCATCTTTAATCTGCTTTTCCTCAGCAAAAAGAAAATCATAATAAAATCCATCATCAATCGCAGGTCCAATCGCGATTTCTACATCTGCTTGTTGCACTCTTTGGACAGCTTGAGCCATAATATGAGACAACGAATGACGCATTTTTGATACTTGATCACATTCTCCACACATTTTTCTATCATACAAAATAAAAGATTGATTCATAAAGAAAAAACTCCCACTTCTTTTTAGAAAAAAAGAAATAAGAGTCTGATTTTGAATGTAGTACAAACTCTTACTTCCCTTGGAAGGTGGTAGTAGTGTTTGTAGTCATTCTGCTAATCATTTTTACGAGATCAATATAAACATTATGTACTTTAATCGAAAAAAAAGAAAAATCAAGAGTTTTTTGATTTTTACCTACTTTTTCTATAAAATAGAAGAAAGGAATTTTTACTCTATAAAAAATAAAAGATGCCAGTTGATACTCAAGACACAAGAGAAAAAGCAGAAAGTACAGAAAAAACAGCAGAGCAATATGCAGACGATTTATATAAACTACTTACAGGACAAGACTATGCTTTCAATAAATTAGCTGATATATGTCAAGATATTACAAACAACAAAGCACAAGAAGTACAATCAAAACTTAATATAAAAAAGGGAAATGAATCAGATCCTAATAAAAAAAATCAATACGCAACCTTGATTGAGATTATCGACGACTTTATCAAATTTAATAATGAAACAGTTCCAGCAACACAGCAAGCTGCAACTGAAATTCGCGTATGAGTAGAAAATCATAATGAAAGTATCATTGATGAAACCTGTCTAACCTTTAAACTATACAATGGACTAGATTTAAATACCATAAAAGATACCATCATACAAAAAGTAAACAGAAGAAATGACCCCGAATTTGCAAAACTTTTTCTAAACTTCAAAAACTTAAAAGACACCACCAAACAAGAAGCCAATATGAAAACAATCCAACAATACCTCAATGACAATGTACAACCAAATCCTGAACTTAAAATAGATGGTAAATTCTGAAATAAAACCTATAATGCTCTGAAAAACTTAACAGCTCTACAAACTACAGTAAAAACAGGAGCCGAAAATGGAGAATGAAGTCCTGAAACTACAGAACCAACACCAATCAAAATAAAAGAAACAGATATTCCTAATACATTAAGACTTTATGGACGAAGAAATCATCCAGAAATTACAAAAGAAGAACTTATTACTACTTGTAATAAAGAAACAATCCCTAACGCTGCAAAAGAAAAAATCAAAACGTGTTTAACAACATCAGATATCTCTGGTCTCCAAAACTATCTTAATGAACTTTTAAATCCAACAACAGAAATTACTTCATGACCATATATTGATAGAAGAGAATTTGCAGCTGAACTAACTCGTAAATATCCATATATCCCAACAGATCCAGATAGCAATGGAAGAGACCGAAATGATCAAATCCAAGCTGATGGATTCCTATGACCTCAAACTCTTATAGCTATTTCCTGTATAAAGGAAAAACAACCTAAACCTGATGAAAGCGGTGACACACCATCAGATACAGGAGAACAACAACCAGAATGAAATGAAAGTCTCACAGAAGACCAACAAAAAGAGAAAATAACTACTCAAATAAGACAATGATTAGGAGAAAATTTCAACGAAAATAATATTAACTTTTCTGACTTAAATAACAAAAAAATCACTATAACCTTCAAAGAACAAGTAAATGAAGGGGAAGAAAAAGAAAATAAAATTATTTTTAATTGGGAAGCTGGAACTTTACAATTTGAGGGATGTGATAAAACATTAGAAATCTGAGACACAATGAAAATTAGTAATATAGAAGAAGAATTAACAGCAACAAAAGAAAATGGAACAGATCAAAAATATTGTACCTTTGAATTCGCTGCATCATTATGAGCTCTTCTTTCCAAAACAAAAGCAACAAAATGTCAGGGATTGTATTATTGTACATATGAGGAAAATGATAAAAAGATCAAACTTCATAGCCTATCTTATAATGAAGATACAAAGGGAATTACAAGCAGCGACTCCGATTTATTTGATGCAGATGGAGAAACTGATGCATTAACAAATTTAAATACCAGATACTTTGATCAAAATACTGAAGAAATAAAAGACACACTCACAAAAGAGGAAACTCAAAAAGCAATTGCTAAATTTATGACACTTAATATTGATAAAAGTCAAAACCATTGGGATGAGGCAAAAACTGAAATACAAAAAGATGATTTCTATAGAAATGAAGATTTTGATTAAAAAAAGAAGGAAAGTCAGACTTTCCTCTTTTTTTATTTCCTGAAAAACTTTTCCACATTTTACAATTCTTTTCTTATCCTTTTATAAAAGAATCTTTTTATATAAAAAAATTAACAACAATAATAAAGAAACAATGTTTGTAAATTGTCTAAAACTGTCAAATTCTAGGTTTAAAGTAGAAAAAACTCAAAAATAAGTTTTTAACAGTCTTGTTTATTTGTTAAGAAATGAAACATTTGATTTTTTTATGATATAATTATTGTGAAAAAAATGTTAGATTTGTTAAAAATTGTTAGAAAATGATCGAAGGTCTTTTTTCCCTTTTATGATATTGATGCTTTCCTTAAAAATTCAGTCTTTACCATGATATTGATTCGTTTGATATTTTTCGAGTGGAAGAGAAAAATCAGATTCTTTTCGGTAGACAGAAAATGCATCGAAATTTTGAAGGTTTTGATAAAACAGTCCTGGAAGGACTTTTTCCATAATTGTTAAAAACTTTTTGTTAAGAGATCTGATTTCTTTATTTTTTTGTGAAGGTTGGTTAATCTGTTTAAAAAGATAATTTGCTAAGTCTTTCTGATAAGGTTCTATTAATTTTTCATATTCTTGATCAGAAAGGGGAACGGTTATTCCATCAATTTCTCTATTTCACGTCAAGCGAGAATCATGAAGCGCTCAGGTTCAATAACTTAGGGTTATTTTATTGTTTTGCATTGTCAAAATCGATTGAGGAAAAAGTTTAATTACTTGTCCATTTTCAAAAAGAAGAAAAATTTGACTGTCTTGTCAGGATGAATTGGAAGCATAGATAACCTGGAAATCTCCATTCAAACTTTTTACTTTTTTTTCTGGTTTCAAAGTATAAGTGTCCACTTTATTGGTGGAAAATTCTGTAACTTGTAAATAACTTTCCGTTTTGGGAATTTCTCTACTACTGGAAAAGTGTAAAGAAATTGCTTGCTGTTCGATAAATCATTGAAAATCAGGGGGATCAGGATAAAGATAAAAAACTCAAGAAATAAGAATACAGCTGACAATAAATCCTCAAAGAAGGAGAAGCGGAAGTTTTATTTTTTTGTCTAATCTTCTAATTTTTCGTAATCACCAAAGAATGAGACTCATGATGAGAAAAGGGAAAGGAGCAATATTGAGTAAAGGTCTAATAAAAAGAAAAATAGTTAAATAAAGCGCACTTCGCTTGATAAGATCTTGTTGAAAACGCTTGTCTTCATCGTCCATAATAAATCGATAATAAAGATAAGCAAGAGTAATAAGTAAAGCATACCATCGATATTCAATAATAAATTGATGAAAATCAAAATAACGAAGGACTTTATTAGTGAAAAAATAAATAAAAATCCATCAAAGAAAATAAGCGATAATAAAGAGTTGTTTCTTTTTCATAAAAAATAATATAATAAAAGATACTACCTATCTATTATATCATATTTTTTTTATTTTTCAAATTTACCTCCAAAACAAAATATTTTTCTCCGAATAAAGGAGAATACTACAATAAATCTTTAACTTTACTATAAAGTTCCTCATGAATTTCTTCAATACTTTTTAATCCTCATGTTTGATGAACACATTCAATACGAATAAATTGATAAAGATCTGCAATTTCCAGATAAGATTTTTCTGCAGTTTCAAGATAATGAATATCTTTTTCATGTTGATCAAGTTCCTTTCTATTTTTTTGAAGTTCCAGGGTCCAGTGAAGAGGCATATGAAGAAAAATTTTAATTTCTGCTTGAGGTAGTCAAAGAAAATTAAATTCTAATTCCTCAATCCATTGATATAATTGTTTTCTTTGTTTTTCATCTACAATTTTTCCTCATTGATGAGCCATATTAGAGTAGACATATCTGTCCAAAATAAGATTCTGACTTTTTCTTCTTTTTTCTATTTCAGGTAAATTATAAAGTCTATCTGCAGCAAAATAAAGTGAAGCTACTTGGGGATTAACATTAGAGGCTCATTCTGGAAAAAATCCTTCTCATATACTTGGTTTCCCAAGATAAGGTCATCAAATAATTTTTCCTGTAGGACTTTCATAATTAGGGAAACTTCGATATCACATAGAAATCCCCTCTTTTTCAAATCTTTCCATTAAAAGTTTACTTTGAGTCTCTTTCCCGGAACAATCCGTTCCTTCAATAACAAGATATTTTCCCATGTTTTTTGTCTAAGTAAAACAAGAATGATTGTGGATTTTATGACAAAAAAATCAAGGTATGTTTAGTATTTTTTTACTGGGACAAGTGAGAGGAAAAAATTTTCTAAAAAAGAAAAAAAGTCAGATTTTAAGCAGTGTCTTGAGCTTTGTCTCCTGTGTGAGAATCAACAAATGCAGTTGCTTGATTAGCATATTGATTTTTTGTAAGAGTTGCTGTTCCATAAGCGAGTTCTGATGGTTGATTCCAAGTATAATAAAGATAATCATAAAAATCATCATTATTTTTGATTCATGCTCTTTTTTCTGTTTTTCTTTCTTTGATTCATCAGTGTTTCTCTGCCCATTCTTGAATAAGATTTTCTACCTCTTCTTTTGTTCTTTTTCTTCTTCATCATTGCATTGGAACGGATGCTCAAGGTGCAATATCTTCTCTTTCTCCGTCATTAAAGGTAAGACTAATAATTTCTGCATCATTTTTTCGATAGCTATCAGTTTTCATGGGAACAATATATCTAAGATAATTGATGACGAGTCCCGTCATAGTAGCAGCTCCGCATTTTTTAGCATCAGTCAAATCGTCAGGTGAATTAATTCAAAGTTTTTCTTTTAAAAATTTTTCGTGTCTAGATTCTTCTTGTCCATCTTGTCAAAAGAGAGTATGGAGTTTGATTTGAGTATATCAGCGAGAGTATTCTCATTTAAAGTATTCATATATATTTTTTATTAAGCTGACTCCAGACAATGGATTAGCATCTAAAAATGAATGTCAGGATTCTTTACCTTTATATGTTATACTATCACCAGCATTAGTTTCTTGATACAAAATTCCTAAAGCTCTATCTGCTATTTTATCATATTCTTCACTTGTAATGCTAGGAAAATGTTCCATAATAGCAACTTTATTTTCTTTTATTCATTCTAAAAATTTTGTTGCTACATCATTTAATTGTTCTTTATTGCCACTGTCATATTCATGGAAAGTCCTTTCTTCTTGTTTAGGATCAAAATTTGCAATCATTGTGACCGAAAGATCAGGAAAGGTCTTTTTCTGAGAAAAGGTATCTGCGAGAGAAATTTTATTTTGTTCTGCAATTTTCATTCTAATATAATGTTGAGGGAGTTTAGTTCTTTTATGAAGTTCTTCAATAAATTTTGCGGGAGTTCTTTCTTTTAAAGATATATGTAAATCTTTTGCCGTAATCCTTTGTAATCTTCATTTGGGAAATTTATCTGGATTTGGAGTCATAAGAGCTGGTGAACTTGGTTTAACAGTATGATCAAAACTATATTTTTTCCCATCAATTACTAATTGATTTCATTGAAAATTCTTTCTTGTTAAGGTAAAAACTCTTTTTTGAGATCATAAAAGATCAGTATATACTCAATTTCCTAAAGAGATCCAAACATGAGTTACTCATTCAGATTTATGTCAACTTTTTTCATATTGTACTGTTAAAAAACTACCAGCAGGAGCTGTTAAAATATCATTTTGAGAAATTTGTTCATTTTCATTAAGTGATTCTTTGATGGTAAATTGTCAAGTACTTTGTTCTTTTAACATCTTTGTTAATTCTCGTGCATCTTTACCAGGGAATTGATACAAAACTCATTTTCTTGAGAGAATTTCTGAAATAATGCAGTTTGCATATGATGCACAGATATCGACATTTCAAGAAGATGTTTTGCTAATAGCTTGTTTTAATGCTGGAAAATTTTTAAATTCAGGAAGATTGGGAATTGAAGAGTTAGGGATTTTTTCTCTACTATCTTCTCTGATAGTACAAAGAACTTCTTTATCATGTGCAGATAATTGAACCTTATCTTCTTTGATGATTTTTACTCCTTCAGCAATCCAAGCACGTTGCAAAATACGTTTTCATTTTTGATCTCTTAGACAAAAAGTTTTTTGATCTCTATCAAAAGTGGTCCAACAGCTTGTTCATCAGATTTTTTTGATAACAGCTTGTTTTAGTCTTGGATTTTTACATTGACTATAATCGATTTTAAAAATTCATTGATTGTGAGCGATTTTTCCAAGGAGTTCATGAATGGTAAGTTTATTGGTATGTTTTGTTAAACAATAAGCTCCATTTTTATCAATGGTATAAAGTTTTTTCCCTGTCTCTTTTTCAATTCTTGCTTGGGTTTGTTGTTCAGATTTTTTATCTCTTATTTCATCTTTTTTATCATCTCTCTGATCATTAGTATAAAGTTTTTTTAGTAAATCCAAAACTTTTTTTTCTGCTTCATTAATTTGTTTAGAAACAGTATCTAAAACTTGATCATTATCGCATCGACTGGTAGGATTTTGATTAATTTGTGCTTCAAAAAGTTTCATTTGTTGTTTGATAGATTGAAAAAGATCATTTTCTTGATTGTATCTTTCTCTATACATTTGGTGTTTTTCTTTTATTTCTTTTTGAAGATTTTCCAATAACTGGACTCATTCTTGATAAATTTCTTTTTCATCATTAACCAAAAATTTTCCATTTTCATTAAATTTACTTTTTAACTCGGTTTTTATCTGATCTTGAGTTTTATCTTGATATTGATCTTGAGGCATAGGAGAAATGAAAAGAATAAAAAATAGAAAATAATTACTATAATTATAAATGTTTTTTTTTTTTGTCAAATCTTAAAGAGGAGAATTTTTTAGAGATTTATCTTGTAGAATTTAATCATATCTTTAAAAGAAAATGTAAATAAAAAACTTTTTAAAAATTACAAAAATAAATTGACTTTATCTGTAAAATATTTATATATCTAATTGTTTATATTTTTTACTGTAAAAATGAATAAGGAGATTTTGAAAAACAAAATAAAAGAAACCTTAATTAAAATAAAAGATATAAAAGAAAAAAGAGGAGAGGAAATCTTTGCTATCTTATGAAAAGACATAAAAGATTGGGAAATAAAAGGAGTAGAAAAAGGTAACGAAAATATTGTAGTAAAATATCGCTCAGATAATTTTATGAAAAAAATCAGTTTTACAATTTCGGAAATTATCCAAGAACAACAAGAAAAAGAGCTAGAAATTAAACAGAGAAAAGAAAAAAACGATACCGCACAAGAAACAACAGTAGCACCAAAAAAGAGAGTAGTTTATATTAAAAAAGAATTAACAGAAGAAGAGAAAGAGAGACAAACAATCAAAAAGATAGTGTATAATTTGAAAACAATAATTTGAAATATTGATGAAAATAATAAGGAAAATTTTAAGAAATATGTAAAAGAAGTGTTGGAAAATCTAGATCGTAAAGCTAAAAATAAAAACAATCGTTCAAATAGTGGATTTATTACTTTGGAGCAAGATTTACAAGGAATTTAAGTGGAAAATATGGAATACTCTGATATGGTTCCTTATTTATTTAATCTAGGACAAGCAAGAGTATTTGCTATTACAAATGGAACAAATAAGAATATTTACCTTTGTTCTAAAGGATATTATCAAAGTATTGAAAACTATTGTAAAGAACAAAATGTTAAAGTAACAATAGCCAATATTGACAATATTTTTCAACAGTTAGGAAATGATCCTTGGAAAAGTTCTTATCAAGATTAAAATATTGTTCTATAAAAAATTTCCCTTTGCCTTTCCTCTGTAAATCCTTACAAAAAAGACAATTTAACTACTAAAAAATCTGAATGCTTTTTCAGTTTAAAACGGTTCCTGAAGATTTTATCGTTGAAGAAGTCCTCCACGAAGAACCGCAAGGAGAAGGAGAGGTTTTGTATCTTTTTTTTGAAAAAAGAGCACAGACAACAATGGAAATCGTCGAATTTTTGTGAAAAACTTGTGGAATTTCTCGTGAAGAAATAGGTATCGCAGGACTGAAAGATAAAGACGGAATCACTCGCCAACGAATGACCGTATATAAAAGTGTTGTACAAAGAATCTGAGGAGAATCGATCTTGTGTCAAAATGTAGAAAAAAAAGGAAAAATTCTGAGAAAAAAACGATGAAAAGTCCCTTTAAAAGTTGGAACAAATAAGGGAAATCTCTTTCAAATTCGTTTAAGAATGAAAACTCATTTCACAGAAGACCAGCAAAAGAAAATCCATCAAAATCTTGAAAGAATCCAGAAAAACGGATTTCCAAACTGTTTTTGAAGTCAAAGATTTGGGAAAAGAAACAAAAATTTCACTGAAGCGAAGAAAATCCTTTTTGAAAACGAGGGAAAAAATCAATATCATCTCAGATTTATGCTCCAAGCTTTTGCGAGTATGTATTTCAATGAATACGTGATGACACGCCGAAAAAAAAGCCAATTTCTCCTCGATGGAGACTTAGTCGTCAATAGTTATTCTGCGATCAATAGCCAAGTTTGAGTCTATCATCAACAAAATATTCAGCTTTTTGATTATAAAAAAGAAAAAGAAGAAAAATCTGACTCTCCGTTTTTTGAACCAGATTTTTTTCAAGAAACTATCCCCTTCACTTCGGAAAAATGGATTCCAACTTGACCGATGATAGGACGAAATCTTCTCCTTCCTCCTTCAGAAACAAAAGCAAGAATTCATGAAAATCTACGACTCCAATCTTTATCCTTCAAAAAGGAACAAGAAGAAATCTGTAAAACCTATCAATTACGAGGAATTAGAAGACCTCTACGAGTGTATCCCTCAGACTTTTCTTATTCTTTTTCTGAAAAAGAAATCCTTCTCAATTTCTTTTTACCTACAGGAAGTTATGCAACTACTTTATTAAGTTTCTTATTCGAAGGCATTGACCAAAAAACCTTGAAAGAAAATAGATTAGAAATTCCGTTGATAAAGTAAAAAAGAAATAATACTTAAAAAATCAAAAAAATCTGACTCCTAGAAAAGTCAGATCTTAATATATTGATAGAATATTTATTCACTAAGTGTTTCATCAACAGCTTCATCAACAGCTTTTTCAATTTCTTCATCACTCATATTAGCAATAGCTTCTTTTTCTTCATCTGTTAAATTTTGCATAGCTTCTTCTACTCCTTCATTAACAGCTTGTTCAATTTCTTTATCTGTTAATTCTGGTTCTTTAGTGTTATTGCATCCTGTTAAGAAAACAAAACTTCCAGTTAAAAGCATCATAGCAAAAATAGAAAATTTTTTCATCTTTTTGTCTTTATAGAAATAAAATAACTTCGTTACAAAGGTAACTCCACAAAATAAATATAAAAATGTATATCGAAAAATCAAGTAAAATATGAAAAATCTCTTGATAAAAAGGAAATAATTGATTATAACAAGAAAATTATTTAATAAAAGATAAAAATGAATAAACATCTTTCAAAATATCTCCAACTCACAGAAGAAGAAATAGAACTATTGAAAAACCAAAAAGACCAACCTGCTTTTTTGGAACATTTGCTCAAAAAACTTGATGAACATATCTCAAAAGGAGGGAAAATTCTTCTCATTACACTAACAAAAAAATCAAGCGAAGAAGTAACAAATTTTCTGATTTCGAAAGGATATAAAGCTTTCTATCTCCATAGTGAAATTGAGACCATGGAAAGATGGGAGATTATCAAAAAATTAAAAAAAGGAGTCATTGATATTATTGTGGGAGTCAATCTTCTCCGTGAAGGAATTGATCTTCCAGAAGTAAGTTTAATTGCAGTGCTTGATGCAGATAAAGAGGGATTTTTGAGATCAACAACTTCTCTGATTCAGATTATTGGTCGTGCTGCCAGAAATCCTAACAGTGAAGTGATTCTTTATGCTGATGTCCTTACGGAATCCTTATTAAAATCACTTTTTGAAACCTATCGTCGCCGTGAAATTCAGCAAAAATTCAATCAAGAACATCATATTACTCCAAAAGCCGCAACTTCTAACGTGAAAGATCTAGAAATTGTTAAAACTGATGATGAATTACAGCAATTTTCATTGACGAAAACAAAAGGAAAAAAACTTAAAAGAATGACAAAAGCAGAAAAAAATCTGATTGTAAAGGATTTAAAAAAGCAACTTGATAGCGCAATTGCTGAACGAAGATTTGAAGATGCTGCAGTGATTCGTGATCAAATCAAAGAAATTGAAGGGGAGTAGAAATATTCCTTTTTTTAATACTAAGAAAAAGTTTAAAATGTTAAAAAAATTCTCTTTTTCATAGAAAGAGTGAAATTTATAGATTCATAGAATTAGTGAATTTTTAACAATTTTTGGTATAAAATGTTAAAAACTTGTAAATAATTCACAGATTTAGTGAAAAGGTGAATTTTTGATTTTCTTAAGTTTTATAGATATAATATAATTGTTCACTAGTAAAGTGAATTTTATATTTTCATAGAAAGAGTGAATTTTATGGAACATCCTTGAGTTGAATTAAAAAAGTGTTTAAAAGAAAAAGGAGAAACTCAAAAAAGTTTTTCACTTTTGATATGAAAAAAAACAAGTGAATTAAATGAATTAATAAAAGGGAAAAGAAATATAACCATTCAATGGGATTTTCTTTTATATAAATTTCTATGAACTTCAAAAGGATATCGAATGAAAAAACAGATGTTATTTGATTATCGAAAATTTATTCAAGAGCTTCCAGAAGAAGAAAAAAAACAAGAAATAGAAAGAATAAAAAGAAGAAAAAAAGGAAGAAAAGAACAAAAAAGAAAAATTTTTAAAGGTTTTTAAAACAAAAAAGCCCGACTAACTGTCGAGTTTTTTTACAAATAAAATCTCCCTACTTCTTTTCCAAATACTCCTTCTCTAATTGTAATAACTTCTCAAAAGCTCTCTTTCTATCAGAAACAGGAATCCATTCTTCAATTTCTACTTCTCATAATCCTTTTTGTAAATCATCAGAAAAGAAAATACAATGATATCCATATTTATTATCGACAATTCCTTCCTCTTTTTCCAACACTTTCCCAAAAGATTTTCCTTCAGCGACTAAGTAATCTCCATTTGGGAAAAGTTCCACTAAACAACAATACATATAAGCATTTCTCTTTTCTATTCCTTGCATTTCTTGGAGAACTTTTGCTCTGTTGTGATCGTAATTATGGTCTCAAGCATATCTTGCACTTGCAAGTCCAGGTTTTCCTCCTAAAGCATCAACACAGAATCCACTGTCATCTCCAATAACACTATATTCTTTTCCTTGTGCTTTTAAAAAATCTTGTACGGCTTGTGCTTTAATCATCGCATTTTCTTGAAATGTGGTTCCATTTTCGACAATTTCTCTATCAAAATGAATATCTTTTAAAGACAAAACTTCATCATGAGGAAACAAATTTTTCATCATTTCGATTTTACTTGCATTTCCTGTTGCATAAATAATCGTACGAGACATTTTTTCGATTCAAACATAAATGATTAACTTTTACTTCACTAAATGAAGACTTACTCCAGCAAACGTTTGTACATCTTTGATTTCGACTTCTTCTCCAGAATCCAAAATCACTTTTCCAAAATCTCCTTTTTGACCTCCCATTTCTGCATAAAATGGAGTTTTATCGAAAATCAAGACTCTCTGTCCATCGACATCAAAATCTTTCAATAATTTAGCATCAGAAGTTTCAACTTCATCATATCCGATAAATTGTGTTTGAGGAATTCCTTCCAAATATTTTGACCAATCCGTTCCTTTTTTGAACATCTCTTTTGTTGCATTTCTTGATCTTTCTTTCGCTTCTTTTACTTGTTTTTCGTATCCCGCTTGATCGATCGCCATTTTTTCTTCTTCTGCGATTTCTTGAGTAAGTTCCAAAGGGAATCCATAAGTATCATAAAGTTTGAAAACTTCTCCTCAAGGGATCAGATTTTTATTTTCTTTTTTCAATTTCTCGATCAAATCCTTCAAAAGAGTCATTCCATTTTGGATGGTTTTCGTGAAAAGTTTTACTTCGTCCATCAAAACTCTGATAATCTCCTTTTCGTTAAAATTTCTGAGTCCTTCAAAAGATTTTAATAAAAGAGCAAAAAAAGTCTGATATTCCTCAAAGGTAAAATTTTTCAAAAGGTACATCGTATAAACCATTCTCCTGATAATCATTCTGAGAACATATCCTGCTCCTACATTACAAGGGATCAATCCATCATTGATGAGCATAAAAGAAGTTCTACTATGATCAGCAATAATTCTAAATCTTCTTCCTTGTTCTTCATAGTTTTTTCCTGTTTGCTCCGTAATTACTTTCATCGCAGGGACGAAGCAATCCGTTTCATATACCGTATCCACCTCTTGTAAAACCTTACAAATTCTTTCAAATCCCATTCAAGTATCTACATTCTGTTTTTTGAGTTTTGAGAGAGTTCACTTATCATCTCTATAGAATTCCATGAAAACATTGTTCCAAATTTCCATCCAATGATCTTCATCCGTTCCAACATTGCTTCCTTCAGGAGGAAATTCACTTTCTCCGACTCGGTAAAAAATCTCCGTATCAGGTCCACAAGGTCCTACAGGTCCAGGAGATCGCCAGTTATCAGAAAGATAAGAAATTCTCTCCTCTGGAATTCCTGCTTCTTGCCAATATCCAGAAGTCTCTTCATCTTTTGGAGCAAATTCATTTCCTGCAAAAACCGTTACGGCTAATTTTCTTGGATCAAGCTCAAGATATTTTGTTAAAAATTCCCAACTTCGACTTACTGCCTCTTTTTTGAAATAATCTCCCAAAGACCAGTTTCCCATCATTTCGAAAAATGTGAGATGAGAACGATCTCCTACTTCTGCAATATCTACGGTACGAACACATTTTTGGATATCAAAAAGTCTTTGCCCCATAGGGTGTTCTTTCCCCATAAGATAAGGAATAAGCGGTTGCATTCCTGCGACATTGAAAAGAGCAGTTGAATCTTTATCTGCAATTAAAGAAACTTCAGGAAGTTCCTTATGATTTTGTTTAATTCGGAAGTTTTTTCGGAGTTTTCTCACTTCTTGAGAGGTAAAATGTTTCATTCTACACAATAATAATTAAAGAAATATTTTATTCTTTATAGTTATCTGTTTTTTTTATTCAACAGAGAAAGAAAAAAATCTGACTATCCGATCAAGAATCTACTTAAAATAGAAGATTAGGATTTTTTTAATCTGTTGTATTTTCTTATTAATTTTTTAAACAAGATGCAACTTTTTGATGAGTTTATCTGCGTTTTTATAAGCGAGAGAATGAAATCCATAACGATTTCCGATATCTTCTAATCTTTCTTGTGTGTTAACTCTTTTTCAGTTTTGTAAAACTTGTAAATCTGCGATATTTAGGAGATTAAGTTCTTGAGAAGAATATTCAATATCAATCTTCCCGTGATAATAAACTTCTTTTCGGTAGTGATAGTCAGATTTTTCTAAGATGTTTCCTTATTCTTCTGCATGATTTATGGTATATCAAAATTCTTTTCCAATGTCATGGAGATATCAAAGAAGAAACATTGCATCCGCATAATTTTTATCTCAGGTTTTTTCTAAAGCGATTTGTTGCATGATTTTTGCAACAGTAAGAGAATGCTGATTCATTTTAAAAAGAAAAAATAAATGAGAGTTATCCTCTTCTTTTCGCTTGAAGACGAGCCCTTTTCCCGTCGATTTCAGAAATTAATTCTTCACGAAGACTATTCCCCGTGATAGCAAGGAAAACTTCGTCCATGGTATCTTTCCCCGTTTGTTTCTTCAAATCTTCAACCGTTCCAATTGCTTGAATCTTCCCTTGATCAATGATCGCAACTCTGTCCGCAATTTTTTCCACTTCATCCATATAATGCGTGGTAATGAAAATGGTTAAGCCTTGTTCTTGATTAATTTTTTTCAAATGTTCTCGAATGTGATTTCTACTCTGAGGATCGAGTCCAACCGTTGGTTCATCGAGGAAAAGAATTTTCGGATGATGAAGGAGTCCTTTTGCGATTTCCAATCTTCTTTTCATTCCTCAGGAAAACTGTTTAATCAATCTGTCCTTAAATTCCCACAGCTCGACAAATTTCATCAGACTTTTGATCTCTTTTTCTAAAGTCTTTGTAGGAAGATGATATAAAGTTGCATGAAAATACATGTTCTCCCAAGCGGTCAATTCATCATCGAGCGCACAGTCTTGAAAGACAATTCCAAAGGTTTTCCTAATTTCATCTTGCTTTTCGATAGGGATTCCGTCGATTTTTACTTCTCCAGTAGTTTTATTCAGCATGGTAGTGAGAATATTGATTGTAGTGGATTTCCCCGCTCCATTAGGTCAAAGAAACGCAAAAATCTCTCCTTTTTTTACCTCAAAAGAAAGATCTTTTACTGCTTCAAAATCTCCGTATTTTTTGATAAGGTGATTGATTTCGATGATAGGATAAATTTCTTGATTTTTTGTTTTCATAATTCTGATGAAAAGTAAATTATCTTAAGTATAGATAATTTCTTTTATTTTGCAAAAGATCTATTGATAACAGATAAATTGAATACTTTAATCAGGGTCTTTTACAAAAGTAATGAAACCTGATTGAGTATTATAATAAATCCCCTGATATCATTGTTGTAAAAGATTATCGATCTTAGAAAAATCTAAATAATTTACAACTTGCACGGATTGGGTACCTAATGATTGCTCAGTAATGCGGCGATACATTAAGGCAATAGCACCTCCATCTTCAGGATCAATTCCTGTTCCATACATATGAAACCCATTTTTAAAATAAGGAGAAAAGTTTTTGATGTTATGACGATCAACGATAGAAGCGGCAAGAGTGCATCAAATCTCTTTTGCTAATGTAATTCTCCATTGAACCATTTGTTTATTTAAACCTTGTCCTCTGTATTCTGGAAGCACAGAATCTGATCAAAATACGGCAATTTTAGTTTGAGGGTTGTTTTCAAAAAAATTACAAGAACTACACGGAACCTCTGCATCAAAAGATTCTTTATCATTACAAAGAATAATATTGGACATTCAGATAAGTTTATTTTTATCAAAAATTCAAAGATATTGATCTCATTTTTGAAAAGATTTTTCATAATAATCTCTCTTATGATGATGAATATATGTTTGTTCATTGTCCGCTAATGTAGAATAGATTTTTTGGGAAAAATCTTCCATTAGGGTAATATGTTCCGGTGAAAGATTACGAATTAATAATCCATATTCATTTTGTTTGAATTCTATAAATTTTCTTAATTCTCTTAATCCTCATCATTGTAATCAAGATTCCATTTTTCTTTTTTTAAATAAAACTCCAATATCAAGAAAATAAAAAACACCATTAAGGGTGCTCTAATTAATAATTCACTTTTCTTTTAAAATTACGAATTATAGCACCTCTACTTTTCAGTAGGAGTATCATAAGTATTTCCTATGATCCCACGAGTTCTTTATGCCTAAAGAATCGTTCGGCGATGACTACCTTTCTTTTTGCTTCATTTGATGCCTCATCAACAAAATACTTATTTACATCGCTGCCTCTATATAGATATTGTATGGACAATATAAAGAAAAAGATAAAAAAAACAAGTGAATTACAAAAAATGGAGAAAATAAAAAAACTGTTTTTTAAAAACAATTTCAAAAAAGTACTCTTACTTACCAGGGATGGGACTCGAACCCACACAGCCGTGAAGCCACCAGATTTTGAGTCTAGCATGTCTACCAATTTCATCACCCTGGCATCAAATAATGTATATTTTTTCTCATTACAAAATCAAGGAAATTTCAAAAAAATACTTTGATGTTTCTTTTATTGTGTTGTTATTAATAAAAAAAGACAGGAAAATCCTGTCTTTTATTTGTATTTTTCCTTGAGTTTTGCAATTTTTTCAGCTTTTTCTTGAGCTTTCTTAGCTTCTCTCTCTGCTTTAATTTGTTCCTTTGTTTTTACTTCTTTTACTTCAGTTTCTTCAGCTTTTTCTTCTTTTTTAACTTCTTTTGGATCAATTTCTGCTTTAATTTTTACCAAAATTTCTTTTTTAAGATCATTGTAAGCGAAAGTAACAAGATGATTTCCCACTTCAGACAATTTCTTTTTGAGTTTGAAAAGATGTGGTTCTACTTCAATTTGGTAAATTTCTTTAATTTTTTCTACAATATCGTGTTCGTCAACTTTCGCATAAAGAGTATTGTCTTTATTGGCTTTTCTTACGATTTCAATTCCTTCGTCAGCCGTGATTTTTGTGAATAATTCATCTAAAGATTGAGCTTTTTTGCTTCTTGCAACAGCTGCAGCTTCCATTTTTTGTTTGTAATTATTTTTGGCAGCTTTATCAGCAAATACAGCAATTCCTTGAGGTAAAAGGACATTTCTTGCGAAAATTGGTTTTACTCTCACGATTTCATATTTTTCTCCAAGATATCTGTCATTTTGAAGAAGAATCACTTCAATCGTTCTATTTTTTGATGTTCTCTTTGGCATCGTTTCTAAAAAAAGAAAATAAAATTCTGATTCTTTATAAAGTTTGGGAATTAAATTTCAAGAGGAATTTTAACTTTCAAGGTTTTAAGAGAAAATATGATGAAAAACTCCGATTTTTATCTTTTTTGTAAAATGTCAAGTTTTATTTGTTATTGCTTTTTATATGGTATTCTATATAACAAATTATGTTTTAATCTTAAATAAAGAAAAATGAATCGTAGCGTCTTTATGATGAATAAAAAACAGTATTCAAATACTAAAATATGATATATTAAAACATCAAAAAAAAGAAAAATAGGAAAAATTTGTCTCATTTTTTTGATAACTATTTTTGTAGTATGAATTGTTACAGTTGCAGTTTGGTTAAAAGTCAATGTGTTTGAATGATTACCTGATGTAACACAAGTAAAAGATATGCAATTTCAACAAGCTACTATTATTACCGATAGAAATGGAGTGGAACTTTATAAACTCTTTGAAGAAAATAGAGAATATGTGGATATTGATCAAATCAATACTAACATGATTAATGCACTCGTTGCCATTGAAGATCAAAGGTATTGGGAACATGAAGGGTTAGATCCATGGGGAATTTTAAGAGCTGCAATCAAAAGAACTTGATGAGCATCAACTCTTCCTCAACAATTAATGACAAATGTTTTCAATCTAAAAAGAGACATGTCTGGTTTAGAATACGGAACATTAGCTTATTATGAAGAAAGTGTTAAATATAAATTACGTCAGATTGTACTTTCAAAGAGACTTAATACGGTTCTTTCAAATCAGATTAAAGAAGAACATCCATCTTTCTCAAATGAAGAAATAAAAAAGGAAATGAAAAGAAAAATTCTTGAAATGTATTTAAATTATATAGAACTAGGAAATAATGCATTTTGAATTGAAGCGGCAGCAAAAACATATTTTGGAAAATCTGCCAAAGATTTGACGGTATTAGAATCTTCTATTTTAGCATCTTTACCTAAAAGTCCTACGAAATATAATCCTTTAAAAGAATCTGGAAGAAAAAGTGTTCTTTGATATTTTTCTGTAACAGATAGTACAGGGAAAGAATATCCCTATGAAGGAAAAATAAAAACAGATTCTGAACAAGAAATCAAAAAATTTAAAGAAATTTTTAGTGGTTCTGATCTTTCCAATAAGAAAAATTCTAATGCTTTGTTAGATTTTTTGAAGGGAGTCTCTAGTTTTACGATTACTTCTGATGGTAAACAATATTCGGTTAAATATATTAATGGAAGGAAAGATGTAGTTCTTGGAAGGATGTTTGAAGATGGATATATTACCCAAGAAGAATTAAAAAAAGCCTTCATTGAAGGTTTTGATTGTGAGTTTCGTACTTCTACTTTTCAGATAAAAGCACCTCATTTTGTATTCCGAATTAAATCTCTTTTAGAAAAAAAATATTGATCCGATGCTTCAACAAAAGGGTTAATTGTAAAGACAACTCTGGATTATACTATACAAGAACAAGCAGAGGCAACTTTAAGAGAAAATGGAAGAGAACTTTATACCAACTGAGCTACAAATAGCGCAATGCTTTATCTTGATACTGTCAATGGAGATGTGCTTGCATATGTTTGATCATTGGATTATTTTAATGATGATATTGATGGACAAGTTGATATGATTAGGACTAAGAGACAATCGTGATCATCCATAAAACCTTTGTTATATGCTTTATGATTTATGAAGCTTCCTCTTACTATTGATACTCCTATTTATGATCTCCCCTTTAATGTTGGAAGCAAAACTCCCCATAATGCAGATGGAAAATATGAGGGATTATTACCTTTAAAAATGGCACTTGGGCATAGTAGAAATATACCATCTGTAAAAATGTTTCTTGCTTTAGGTGGAGAACCTATTGTAAAACCTTTTTATCAATCATTAGGACTTGCCAATGTTCTCGATACAGAATCTTATGGATATTCATTATCTCTTGGAGCGGCTGAAGTCCCTATGTTAGAATTAGCAAGTGCATATTCTCATTTGAGTACAAAAACACCTGGAGAAATTGATCCTATTTTATCTATTAGTAGTCATGATGGATCTCTTCTTTATCAAAAAGAAGTGGTAAAAAAAGAAGCAAAAATTCCTGCATGAGTAAGGTATTTAATTTGGAATATTCTTTCTGATCCTCAAAATAGATTAGTTTGATGGATAGGAAAGTTTAACGTTGCAGGTTTAAAATATGCTTTAAAAACCTGAACTTCCAATATGGTGACTGGAGGAGTTTCTCGTCCAAGAGATGGTTGGGTTGCGGCTTATATGCCAGAGAAATTAGTCCTTATGCGAGCAGGAAATGCAGATGCGTCTCCAATGCTTGCCAATGCATATGGAGGAACGATTCATGCTGAACCTTTAAAAAAATTTTTGAAATGGCTATTGGATAACCATTATATCTCAAATGTTGATATGAAAGAAGAAGAAATTTCTAAGGTTGTTATTTCGAAACTTACGGGAAAAACTGTAAATGGAAATATTCCTTGAGAACTTGGGGTTTCTACTATGGGATATATTAATTCTATGCCTGGAGAATCTGAAGAGAATATTGAAGAAATATCTTATGATGCTTCGTGTATTGGAACTGTAAGTCCAAGATCTGATGTTTCAGATGTTTGGAAATGATATCTTGTACAAAATTTAACTTCTTTTATGCCAAATCAAGATGATATTACAAGTATTATAAAATATTTTGAAGAATCTGCTAAGAAAGAAGGAGAATGGAAAAGTGTCATTCTATCACCATTAAAAGTTTTAACAGAAACTCCAGCTGGGTATTGTGAAGGGAAAGAGCCTATTTTAGATGAAAATATAAGTATTTCATTTCTTAGTCCTGTAGAATCTCAAAATATTTCAGCTCAATCAAATCTTCTCGTAAATATTAAAAGTGATGCATTTCTAGAGTTTTATAAAATTTATCTTGATGAAAATCAAATTACTGAATATACTTATCCCTCTTTGCAATCGGAAGATCTTGTAGATATTATACTTAATCTTTCTGGAACAACAGAAGGATCTCATACTCTTAGATTTGAAGCGTTTAGTATTAAATGAGGAATGAATTCTGCCAGTATTCATATTCAATTTAAAAATTCTGATAAAACACCTCCTTACTGGGTAAAAGATAAATCAAAAATTGTCTATAAAAATGGAGAATATACAGCTTCACTCTTATTTGCTGATGAACTTTCATCAGTTTTAGGATGAAGAATTGATATTAATGGAGAAATGTATACAGGATTTTATGGAAAATTAGTAAATTTCTCTACATCAAATCCTCGTATCCATGTAATTGTGCAAGATGCTTTTGGAAACATGCTAGAACAAGATATTGATCTGTCTAAATAGAAAAAAAGAGAGTTCTCTCTCTTTTTATTTTTTACAATTTTCACGGGATTTGAATCAGATTTTTTTTGTTTTTTCTTGTAAAAGTAAGGTATTGATATCCATTCTTGTAGGAGAGGCATTGCAAATTTCATCAATTGTTAATAATAATAATCCTTTTATCCCTTGAATCATTGTAATCATTTTATAACGATTACTTTCAATTTTTTTCTTAATTATTATTTGATCCTCTTTAGAAAAATGACTTTTATTGTAAAAATATTTAAGTTGATTGTTGACATGTTGTTTCAAGGAACTGATCTCTAATTCTTCAATATTCTTACAATTTTCTTTATTGAGATAAAGAAGATATTTTTTTAAAAAAGAAAGGTTCTTTTGAATATTTTGGAGTTTATAGGTGTGAAAATATTTCAAAGATTCTTTAATTTCGTTTTTAAGATATTTTGCTATACTGAGTCTGTTACAAGTTTTGAGAATCTTTTCATAAATTATTTCTTTTTGGTTCATTTTATGAAATACAAAAGACTAAAATTACATTTGAAAAATATTAACCTTTGCTTTACTTTTGATATAGTTAAGTAAATGAATATCATGGGTAATTAAAATAACCGTATTCCCGTTTCTATTACAATCAATAAAAATATCTCCAATTTCCTGAGTATATTCCCAATCTAAATTACCTGTAGGTTCATCAGCAATGATAAAGTCAGGATTGTGAATCAATGCTCTTGCAATAGCAACTTTTTGTTTTTCTCCTCCTGAAATATTTTCTCCAGAAACATTAAGATCCCCTTCAAGTTTTAATTTTTCAACAATGTTTTGTAATTTAGTCTTCATCATGGTTTCACTATAACCATTGAGTCTTAAAGGATAGAGAATATTATCTTTTATAGATAAACTTGAAATTAATCTATTATCCTGAAAAATGACTCAGATTTTTTTTCTATAATTTTGAATATCATTTTCTGAAAGGGTTGCCAAATCATCCATTCTATAATAAACACTCCTTTTGCTAGGTCTAATCTCTCCAATTAAAAATTTTGCAAGGGTTGATTTTCCTACTCAAGATTTTCCTACAATAATAGTAAAATCTCAAGGGAAAATATCAAAATTTAATTTTTTAAATAGAGGTTTTGTTTGTCTAGGGTATCACCATGTTAAGTCTTTGATAGTGATAAGAGGAATTCTTTCTTTAACCATCATTTTCTAGTAAAATAAATTACTTAATTATAGAATCTTTTTTTCAAAAAATCAAAAAAAATCTGAATATTATCTCTTATTTTACTTGACTTTTTATGGTTCTTTTTAAAAAAATAAAAAAACTCCCAAAAGGAGTTTTCTGATTTGTTTTATAAGTTATTTTTTAATCAATGAGTTTCCTGTCATTTCTTCTGGTTTTGTAATTCCGAATAAATCCAAAACCGTAGGTGCAAAATCATAAAGCGCTCCTGTTTCTTGGATATTTGACTGCACTTCTCCCTGAGAAAGATATCGACAAGGAACAAGATTGGTTGTATGAGAAGTAATAGGATTTTCTACGGTTCCCATGTCTTCGCAATTTCCATGATCAGCAGTGAGAAGAATATCAATATCTTCTTTTTCACTTAGTTCAATCAATTCCTTTGAGATAGCATCAAGTTTCTCTACGGCGTGAATAATCGCTTTTCATACTCCAGTATGACCTACCATGTCTCCATTTGCGAAATTGATGATAAAAAAATCATAATTCTGAACTTCTTTTTTGAAAGTATCCATAATCTCTTGAGCGGACATTTCAGGATCGAGATCGTAGGTAGCTACTTTATGAGAAGGAATGAGAATATTTTTCTGTCCATCATAGACGATTTCCTTTTCAGCATTGAAAAATTTTGTTACATGAGCAAATTTTTCGGTTTCTGCAAGATGAAGCTGTCTGATTTCGTTTTTTGCTAAAACTTCAGAAAGCGTATTTTCAATGGATTTCTCCGGTAAAAAGGTATCTCCTTCGTATTCTTTGAAATATTTTGTCATCGTCACAAGATATAAGTTAGGAAGACTCTTTACTGTAAAATTTGGATCCCATTTTTCGTAAGAATCAGCATTTTCTTTCTTTTTTGAGACCATTAAGGCTTGAGTCAACTGTCTTGCTCTATCCGTCCTGAAATTGAGAAAGAAAACAACATCATCAGATTCAATTCCTTCTCCCTCCACAAAACTAATTGGAGGCAAAAATTCGTCCGTTTTCCCTTCTTCATAGCATTTTTGGATATATTCACTTGGAGAAAGGCTGGTCTGTGTTTGATTTAAAACAATTTCATCATAGGATTTTTGGATTCTCTCTCGGTTATTATCTCTATCCATTGCAAAATATCTTCCTCCTAAACTAGAAATTTTCACATTAGGATATTGTGTTAAAGTGCTTTCCAAATCTTGCATCAATGCATAGGCAGACTGAGGTGGCAAATCTCTTCCATCTCAAAAAAGATGAAGAAAAGTCTGAGTTTCTTGGGGAATAATCTTGAGAATTTCTGTGAGATGATTTCCACTCGCGTGTACTCCTCACGGACCAAATAACGTCAAAATATGAAGTTTTCATCCATATTTTTGTAAGTGTTCCATCCCCTTTTGGAAAGCAGGTAAGGTCTCAAATTCATGATTTTTAAAATAATCATCGATAGCAACAAGAGACTGTTTGATAATTCTTCATGTCCCGAGAGTCATATGTCAGACTTCACTATTTCCCATTTGTCCTTCTGGAAGTCCAACAGAACCAGAACTTGCATCAATTTTTGCATGAGGCTGAGAAAATAAAGCATGAATCGTATCTGCATTCGCGAGAGAAATAGCGTTATTCTCCGGAGTAATTTCATTGATTCCAAATCCATCAAAAACAATTAGTGCAACTTTTTTCATCAATTTTAGGTAAGAATAAAGATATTTCTATTATAAGAGAAAAAAAACTTTTTTCAAGGACGAAATTGTGACGAAATTCTGAGGGAAAATCGTGAGAATAATATATTAAGAATCGCAATATCTATAATTAGAGATTGATTTTTATTGAAAATAAAAAAAATTCCATCAAAGGAATTTCTGGAGGTACCTGTGGGATTCGAACCCACGAACCGAGGTTTTGCAGACCTGTACAATAGACCACTCTGTCAAGGTACCATTCATTCTCATTTAAGAATATAGGAATACTCCTAGAGAAATCAAGAGAAAAATGAAATAAAGGAAATAAGAAAAATATCCATGATAGTAAATTAAATTGAGTATTTATTAGAGTATAATTTGGAATTTGATTTTTAATTTCATTTACATAAAAAGAGAAAGATTTATTTCTCTGTGCGTACTATGATTCCGATTCATTTGCTCCATGCTTATCAACTTGAGAATTATCAAATAACGAGATTTCTTCATTTTGCTTATACGCATTTACTTTTTCGAATCAAAGGTTCTCAAAGACAGAAACTTGATCGAACGAAGAAAGCAATTTTGCTCTTTCTTGTAGCAAATGGACTTTTCATAGGAATTCAGATTTTTTCTTTTCTTTTTTGGGGAATCTCTTGGCAGTTTTTCACCATCCTTTGAGGAAGTTTAATAGTTTCTCCTTTCTTTTTCGTTCTCGCTTCTGGACTTATTTTTCCTTTTGAACGATTGATGAAATGGCAATTAATTTACAGAGCAAAAAAAAGAGTAAAAGCCTGTTCGAAAACAAAAATTATCGGAATAACGGGGAGTTATGGGAAAACTTCTGTGAAAGAATTTTTAACCGCACTGCTCAAAGATTCGTTTGAAGTAATTTCTCCGATAGGAACTCATAACACATTACTTGGAATCTCCAAATTTATCCTCCAAAATCTTAAACCTTCAACAGAAATAATGATTGTGGAAATGGGAGCGTATGTTCCAGGAGATATTCAAGCTTTATGTGAAATTACTCCTCCGTATTTAGCGATCTTAACAGGGATTACTCTCCAACATTTAGAGAGATTTGGATCACTGGAAAATATTATCAAAACAAAGTTCGAAATTACGCAAAATCTTCAAGAAGGCGATACCTTGTTTCTCGATGGAGAAAATGAAAACATTCAGACTTGAATTTCTCTTTTTTGTCAGGACGTTCCGTACGAGATCCAAGAAATTAAAAATCTTCCGGTGCGTTATTTTCCTGATTTTCAAGGGATCTCATTCCAATTTCAAGGAGCAGAATATCATACAAGGCTTTTAGGAAAACATAGTGCTAAAAATCTGAGCCTTGCTCTCGCGGTAGCCTTAAAACTCTGAATCGATCCTTCAGAACTTCAAAAAAGAGTGGAACAGTTGCCCTTCGTCAATCATAGATTAGAACTTCTTTACAATGAACATACGGGAGTGTATGTTTTGGATGATTCGTTCAATGGAAATATTGAAGGAGTGAAAACAACGGTGGATTTACTCAAAAATACTCCTTTTCAGGGGAAAAGAATTTATCTCACACCAGGACTTGTGGAACTCTGAGAAAAATCAGAAGAGATCCATTTTCAAATGGGGAAATTCCTTGCAGATGCTGTTGATCTCGTTCTTCTCATCAAAAATCCTTGAACCCTCAAAATTCAAGAAGGACTTCTTTCAAAAGGGTTCGAGATTTCCAAGATTACAATGTTTGAAACTTCGACAGAAGCTCATCAAAAAGTAGGAACTTTTGCACAGAAAGGAGATTTGATTATTTTTCAAAATGATCTCACAGATAATTATTTTTAGGAGGATGTATCTTTTTCGGAATTTTCTAATCAGATTTCTTCATTATTTTCATCAAAATGTTTTAGAAATTTAAAAATATAATGAAGAATAAGGAGATCAATTCCTATGTAGAAGAAGATTAATGAAAAGAGTAGTTGTCCAGGAATAGATAAACGGAAAAGCAAAATAACATTAATAATGGATGCAAGACAGGTTGCAATAGTCCAATACCAATAATCTTGTTTATCTAGAAGTTTATGCCATTTGAAACATTTTAGATAAAATAACATAATTTTACAAAAAAATGTTCGTATAATTAAAGCAGGAAGTACCATTCCGAGATCATCAAACCATTCTGACAAAAGAGCAAAATAAATGGAAAAATTAATAACTAATGCCCAAGCAAAGCTTGAAATTTTACTTACAAAATTAATTTTCCTCAAAAGATAATAATTAATAAGAAAAGATACCACAATCCCTATATAAATAAATCCATTAAAAAGAAAACTTTCTGAGATTAAAGAATAAAAATACTGAAATTCTGCAATACATAACAAAATAAGATTAGGAATTTCTAAAACATACTTGAATCGATTTGGAATATTGGTAATCCGTTCTTTTACGGAAATTTTTCGTTGAGGAATGGTAATTTTTTTATTGATTCTCTCTCATGCTAAAATTCTCCTTACAGAGATATTTAAAGAATCCTGTTTGGGAATTTTTAAGTTTTGAGTCAATTTTATCACTCAATAACATCCCATCAAAAAAATTAAAGAGAAGAAAAGTCAGATTCATTCATTTGAAAATTGTTGCATTAAAGTAAAAATTACTACAAAAACTCCAAAGATACAAAATTGATAAGAAAATCTTTTTTCTAGGGGGAACCAAATCGTTAAAATTAAATTTAAAAATCCCAAAATTCCAAATAAAAAAACCACAAACAAAGAAATCGTATTCCAAGCCACTACAAAAGGATAATGAAACATAATGGTAAGAATAAAAATTCCCATTAAAATATAAGTTCAAACTTCAAAAAGTTTTTTCCCATCGTCATATGCTACAATAAATGATCAAATCCAAAGAAATAAGTTTAATCCAATTAAAATCAAAAACACTATTTCTTCATCAATATCAAGAAATAACAAAACTCCAGAAAGACCAATTGTGAGAACTCACCGAATAAGATATAAACTATATTGATTAAAATTTCCTTGAAGACGAATGTTAAAGTGAAGTTTTTGAAAATTATAAGATACTGATAAGAGGGCAAAGAGAATAGGAAATAATGAAAAATATCGTAAATCAATAGCAAAAAAGAAAAAACTAAAGATTGCTGAAATTAATAAAGAAAGAACGATCACCATTAGGGTAATTTAAAAAGCAAAAGAGTTTTTCATCAATTCAATAAAAACGATAGCACAAAGAAAACACACGATAAACAAAATAATTCTAATAACCTTTCCCTTGAAGATTTTTCTACATCATTCATATAAACAAATAAAAAATCCAATACTTCAAAGAAAAGGTAAGAAAAAGATTCCTGTTCATGCGTTAAAAGATAATAAAGGTTCAAAAGATAAAATGGAAAAAAATACGATTGCTAAAATGGTAAAATACTCCAAAAGAAGTAAGAACTGATCCACAAAAAAAGTGATAGATTCAACAGAATTAAAGAGATCGATAAAAAAGAATTTTACATAAATCAATCCTTGTTTCAGAATATTATATGACTGTTCTTTTAAATCTAATTGTCTTCATAAAACGTTTTTTTCTTCAGATTCAAGGAGATTATTATATTCTTTAATGACATCAATGTGAGTAATTTTACTATTAGGATCAATGACGGTATCTTTATTTTCTAAATCTTTTAATACATAATTTTCCGACTGAAAAATAAGATTCTCAGCTTGGTCAAGAATGATAGCCATTTTATGAAAATTATTTCCTAATTTTAATTTCTTTAAATCTATCAAAAATTCATTAAGTTTTCTAATATCCATAACGGGTAAGATTTCTGTTCATATCTCCAAAAGTTCTTCAATACGTTCAATGTTTTTATCAATAATTTTTACAGCTTTTGTTACATTTTTATCCTCAAATTTTTGAGTTTCTTTCAATTGTTGCTTTTCTTGTTCTTCAAGTTCTTCTCATTGTTTTTCTTTAACTTTTTGAATCAAAGCAAAAAGTTTTTTTTCTGACAAATTCTCAGGAATAGGATTATTTACAAAATTGATATAATTTAAGGGGAATCCCATTTCCAAAAAGAGTTCAGCAGTTCAATCCAAATCCTCTTCTTTTAAAAGGAGTTCTACCGTCTTCTGTTGAAATGCCATCTTAAAAATCATATTCCCAAAAGGGACAGATTCGTCTTCGTTTTCTAGGAGAGACACGATAACCACTCCATATTTTTCACAAAAATTTTTCACAAAAAGAAAATCTCCTCCTCCAATAAGAGTATCTAATTGATGTTGTTGTCACTGAAATTCTTTAATTCCAATAAGGTGAAAATACATCAAAATCAAGAGTAATAATAAAAATCAAGAAGAAATCCTATTCCCTTATAATTAATCATTTTGAAAAAGCAAGTTTTCATCAAAAAATCCCTTTTCTTTTTTTAATCCAAGATTTCGCTGCATTCATGGAAAGTATCAGAGAAGAATCATAAAACAATAATTTGTCAAATTAAAAACCACCAAACTCCTCCTGTAGAATCAAGAAGGAAGTGCAATCAATTAAGAATAAAATTAGTTACTAATTGTTATTATAAGTATGCATAAATTTTTGATATTTAAGGTCAAAAATTTATGCAAAAAATCCTTGAAATTTACTTTACAAAAAAAGGAGA
>JAFRZH010000014.1 GCA_017442645.1 bacterium
GGCTATTAAAGTAGCTCTTGAAGAATATAAGACAAAATTTAAATGAGCCAACATTGCACCAGCATTAGAGTTTGATTATCTCGGGGATATGGACCAAGCTGGAGATAAAGTAAGTCAACAGCAAAGATTTGTGGAAGGAGTTTGTTATATTGAAAAAAAAGAAAATAAAGTTGATTATAGCAAAGTACATGAACGAATTCATACAGCAGCACTTCACTGAATAAGCGAAGCAGCTAGGGTAGAAGTTTGAAGTACAGAAGATAATGTTTTTAATGAAGAACGACAAATATTAACAGAAAACAGAGAAACAAATCCAGACTATGATAACAAAACTATTGAATTTAGATATAAGAACGCAAATGATACAAAAATTAGATATCATCGGGACACTTGAAAAGTTGAAATGGAATTTAACAGCAAGGCATATGAAATACCCATCAATTTTTGACCATTAACCGAAGTAGTCACTACACCTCCTGATAAAAATTATCCTGATTGAACAAATCGAAGAAATCATAGCATTATTAGATCTTTATGAGGATTTACATGATGTTTAGCTTATATCAAAAAGAATGGAATTATGAAAGATTCAACTTATCCAATCGAATACGATTCAACGAAAGATATTGATCTAAAAGACGGGAGAACTTTCTCTACCGATACTGAATTAATTGAAAATGAGATTATCACAAATCAAATTTCATGATACATGTCAATAACACCAACAGATTGGAAAAAAATAATCGCAATGTGCAATAAGATGAAAGAAGATGCAGGACGTTTAACAAATTACAATTGATTAGATCCTCAACAGCAAGCTAATCAATATAGTGGAAGTATTACGACATACTAAAAAAATCTGATTCTCCATCACGAGCAACCGTTCAACGATGAAGAATCAGACTTTTTCTATTTTTTTATTTTTTGTATTTTAAATCAATTCTACTCAAAGAATCTGACTTGAAGAAGAAATACTATTTAAAATCATTTGCTGAATATTTTCACCCAAAGAATTACTTCCTTGTTGATACATATTATAAAGATTGATATACTGAATCATTGTAGAAATTTCTCATTTTGACAAACCATCAATATCAAGTTTTCCATTTCACTGATAATAATTAATAATTTTCTCACGAATAAGATTTGCATCTCACTCGACTCAAGACATCATTAACATTTCAGGAACCGCTTCAAAAGAAATCAGTCTATTAAAGAAAATTCTATAAATCTGAGTAAATAAGGTTTCAATTTCATTTGAGAAATAACGAATTCCCATAAATTTAGCTCTACGAAGTACCAGATCTTCATCCGTTAAATTTCCAAGATACTTTTCCAAAGTTTCATCATCTAACGTTAAAGCATAATAAAATCCAATATGATTTGTACTAATAAGCTTTAAATATCCTTGTTGATAAAATCTCACTAAAATAGAAAGAATTCCATCTTTTTCAATTTGTCCATTTACAGCACTAAGTTTTGCAAAGAACCTATGGAAAAGACTTTCATTTCCCTCTCACATTCCTACCGATCCAATATTGGGATCAATAATAAGATACTTTAAATGTTGATTTTTTAGTCTTCGATAACTTTTACAAAGATCTCCATCTGAAATTTTCTCTGCAAAATCTGTTAACATCCCATCCATTTGAAGATTCTTTTGATTGTGAAGGAAATATTGAATATACGTTCCTGCAACTTTCACTCCATCTTCATCTTTTCTCTCTTTCAAATAAGAAATAAGAGCATTATATTGAGGAAATTGAAGATCAAAAATATCTTTTTCTCCATAACGATATTGTTTCTTCTGAGCAACACTAATTTGTCTGGAAACAGGATCTAAAACATATTCTGAATCTTTTCCAACATTTTCCTTATACCAAACAAAAGGACCAGATGCTCCTTGAGAAGCGATTCTCATAAAGTTTAGAAACAATTGAAAACAAGCAGCAAGCCCACAAAGCAGAATCATCAAATGAAGAAGATTTTTCCACATCAAAGATTCTTTTTTCATTTGAAGACTCGAAAAGAAAGTAGTTATAGTAAGGATTGTCCAAGAAATAAGAACCGTTCCATACCAAAGAATTCCTCCTCAAATAATCCATCGAATTCCCCATCAAATAAGGTTTGCAAGACTAATACTAAGTAATTTCTTCTCTTTATTGATAAGAGCATAGATACAAGCACTAATCATCAAGAAATAAAGAATAATCCAAACAAATCCAATATCCGTGTAATAAGAACTGAGATTTTGTAAGGATCGATTCATTGAAATATTTAATGGGACAATGAATCTATAAGGAATAGCCAAATAATCATCAGCAGATTTTATACTATGAGACTGATAATATTGCCTCAAAGCGACAATATGATCTCTAAATTCTTGAGGATTATAAGAAGAATTTTCAGAAGGATATTTTTCATCAAATGCATCAATCGCAGTTTTAAGAAGCACTCCACCGGAAGTTTCAGCATTTTTTAACTCTTCATAAATTTTCTTCAAAGTAACAATCTCAAAATTATCGACAGCATTTGCATTTTCACAAAGTTGAACAGCAACTTCATTAAATCCATAACATCAATCCTTCAAAAAAGGAATTTTTATCAAAGGATACAAAACATTATGTTTACTTGAAAATTCTTTTCGTCCATATCCAATATATCTTCCTACATCTTCATTTAATCCGTGTCATTGATCTTTTTCAAGATTAGCAGTAAGTTCTTCTTCACTATAAATGTTTCCCTGTTCAAGACATCTTTTTGCATCTTGGGGAGCTTTTACAATAGGATTTTGTGCCAATTTTTCTGATTCAGTATCTGCTAAAGCATAAGTAGAATCAAAATCCGCCTTAGCTAACATATACTGTTTAAAAGTCTGTACTGAAAGATTCTCCTTGGATAACAATTGATAAAGAACCGCTGGAGTTTTAAAAAGAAGAAAAGGAATAAAAAAGCTGACCAATAAAACGATTCCCTGAAAAACCGCATCTCTAATTTTTCTCTGTTTTCTTATAGTATCAACAAGCCCCAAAAGAACCAAAAGGACTCAAATGATAATAAAAACCATAGCAAGATTCTCTTCAATAATATACGAAGAAGTTAAAATATTCAAATATCTCACGATTCAAGCAAGTGTAAATCAAAGTCCCAAAGCAGAGAGATTAGAAATTCTTAATCAAACAAAAAGAACTCCAAATAAAGCAAGATCAACGAATGCAGTAACTTTTGCAAGACAACCACATCAAAACAAAATTCCCGCTACAATTAAATATTTCCAATAACCTTTTTTTTCATCCTTTTCATTATCACCTATACAATCTCCCTTTTGGGTATACTCCAAAAAAAGGATTCATGAAAATAAAGCCAAACTAGAAATTGCCATAACTCACAAATCTGTCTTATTATCTACCATAACCAAGAAAGCCCCCATTCAACTTGTTAACCAAAGAAGAAGAGTTCCCCATCAAGCAATCAAACCTCAAAATCCTTCAACTTTTCTAATTTTTACGGGATATTCTTCCCCACACCTAGAACAAAACCTCTCTTTATTAGTTTTTTTACAAACAGGACAAACTCGTGATTTTATCTCAGATTTTTCTTCTTTTTCTTTCTGTTTTCCTCTTATAAATTCAAAAACTTCACTAATCATTCAAATTCAAAAAATGAATACAAGAATTGCACTTCGAAAATTTGTAGAAACAGCAATAGTATTAGGATTAAGGCCAAAGATTTGATTCCATGGTAAACCTTTTCCTCCTGCTAGAGAAAAAAAGAACGCAATAAATCCATGTCGAAGTCATGGAAAACCTCAACCTACGGTATTATTCCATAAAACTCAAGCATTTTCGGACAAAATTTTCGGGATATACATATATTCATGATTTGCGTCCCACGCTGTTGAATAAGGAATAAAAGAATTCTGAAATCAAAAAAGCAAATATACAAATACTATCCCAATAAGACAATACAAAGAGATTTTAAAAACCTGTGGAGTAGTAGAAAGAGCAACAATTTCCTTATTAAGAATCTTTTCATCATCCGACAAGGTGCTTCTCATCAGATAAATACAAAATCAAAAGCCAATAAACAAAACAACACTTACCCAACCATAAAGAAGATTAGTTTGAAGCAAAACATTAATAAGCAACAAAAAAGCACACAATCAAATTCCCAAACTTAATAAAATTTCTTGCCACCTTCTTTGTTGAAAACGAATACATTTTCTTTCAATAAAAGTTCAAATACTATGCATTCATAAAAGAGCATAAGCTCCCAAAAAGAACAGCAAAACAGTATTAAAAAAACAAATTATCCATCAAACTCCTATAATTTCTGCTTTAATAGCACTATGAAGTACTCAGAAAATTCAAGATATTCAAGCAAAAATCGTCACCATAGTCTTTAAAGAAAACTTTTGAGCAGTAGCAAGATATCCAACAGGAATCGCTGACAAAATAAGAGCAATTACAAAAAGCCACAAATTACTGCTTTCTGCTAAAATTCCTACATACTCTTTCAATTTTTCATCATAACTCAAATAATAACTATGTTCCTGAAGATATGCAAGGATACTCTCTCCTCCGATTAAGATTCCCAAAAGCAAAACAATTCAGAAACAAACAAGTTTTCAATGTTGTTTTCGAAATTCTTTCATGAAAAAATAAAAAAAGGTAAAAACTAAAGTATTTTACTTATAAATAAAAAGGATTTTTCTGCAAGAGGATTTTACAAAAGAACTTTAATACAAAAAAAAGAAATCTGACTCTCTATTAAAGAATCAGACTTTTCTTACATTTTCCTACTCCCCCATCAATTGATTGATAATCTCAGGTTCAATCGTATCATTGATATATCTTTCAAGAGGTCTTGCTCCATATTGAGGATCATAAATTTTATCAATCACCTCTTTAATCTTTTTATCCGTATATTTTGGAAGTTTCACAGCAGGATTTTTCTCCCAAATATTGAAAAACTGTTTAAGTTGAAGTGAGAAAATACTTTTCAATTCTTCTTTCGTCAGAGGTTTGAAAATCACTTTATAATCAATTCTATTGAGAAGTTCTGGAGAAAGATGTTTTTTCAATTGTTCAATAATTTTCTCTTTCGTGTGTTCAAATCCAGAAACATCGAATTCTTGTTCTTCATGAGTAGAAAATCAGATTTTTACTTGTTTTTTTGAAAACTCCTCTCCTCCAATATTACTCGTCATAATGATAATCGTACTCTTGAAATCAATAATTCTTCCTTTAGAATCTTTGAGTTGCCCCTCATCAAGGATCTGTAAAAGCAAATTCAAAACATCAGTACTAGATTTCTCAATTTCATCGAAAAGTACGACACTATAAGGTTTTCTTCTTACTGCCTCTGTCAAACTTCCTCCTTCTTCAAATCCAACATATCCAGCAGCAGATCCGATCAATTTACTTACAGAATATTTTTCCATAAATTCAGACATATCAAACCTAATCATCGCACTCTCATCACCAAAATAATCTTTGGCAATAAGCTTCGCTAAATACGTTTTCCCAACTCCTGAAGGCCCAAGCAAAAGAAAGCTTCCAATTGGTTTCTTCTTTTCAATCATAGAAAGTCTGCTTCTTGTAAGAGTTTTTACAATAGCATTCACTGCTTCTTCTTGTCCAATCAAACTTTCTTGAAGAGTAGCTTTCAATCTTTTTAATTTACTAATTTCATCTTCATTCACGATATTTACAGGAATTCACGTTTTTTCTGCCAAAACATTTCCAATATGACTTGGAGTAATTTTAGTCCTTTTTTCGGGAGGAATCGCAGAAAAATTTCTAATATTCTGAAGTTTCTTTTTCAATTCATCTTGTTTCTCTTTCAATTCAGAAGCAGTAAAATAATCCTGATTATTAACCGCAGTAGCAATCTGTTCTTGAAGTTTATCAAGTTCTTTTTCGGTTGCTAAATATTCTTTATTGGTATCAAGTTTTTCTTGAATTGTAGATTCCCTTGCACAAGCTTCATCCAAAATATCCAAAGCCTTGTCAGGAAGTTGTTTATTGAGAATATATCTTTTACTAAGATTGATCGCAGACCAAATAGCCTCATCAGAAATCAAAACTCCATGAAAGTCTTCATACGTTTTTCTAAGTCCTGAAATAATCTCAAAAGCAATATCATTCGTTGGTTCATTCACCACTACTTCCTGAAATCTTCTCTTCAAAGCCGCATCTTTTTCGATAATTTTCTGATATTCATCAAAAGTCGTTGCTCCAATCAGTTTAATTTTTCCTCTTGAAAGAATCGGTTTCAACATTTGAGCAGCATCATTGTGATCCTGTCCTCCTGCACCAATAATCGTATGAAGTTCATCGATAAAAAGGATAATATTATTGGCAGGATTCATCGCTTCATCAAGGATATTTTTCATCCTAGATTCAAATTCTCCTCTATATTTTGTCCCCGCTACCAACGTTCCCATATCAAGCAAAAAAATTCTTTTCCCTCTAAGTTTGAGAGGAACATTTCCCGTATTAATTCTTTGAGCTAATCCTTCAACAATAGCAGTTTTTCAAACTCCAGGCTCTCCAATCAAAAGCGGATTATTCTTCGTCTTCCTGAGAAGAGTATAAATCACTTGATCAATCTCCTTCTCTCTTCCAATAATCGGATCAATATATCCTTCCTTTGCATCTTTCGTCAAATCCGTTCCGTAATATTCGATTTCCAACGTTTTTTGTTCCGTTTTCTTTTTATCATTCGAAGAAGTCTTTCCTTTATCATCAGGAGTGTCTTGAGAGATTTGACTTTCTACACTATTGGAAATATGATCGCGAGAAGTCTCCGCTAACGTTCTCAATTCCTTATCAATTTGCTTTTCCTTCGCATTATCAAGGGTATTTTGAGCATTTTCTTCATTATCAAGAGTAATATTTTTTGCCATGCCATAAGATTAGAAAATAAAGAGAAAAATCTGACCTCAAACATCGAATATCCCACTTTTCAACGTTTCAATTTATCATCACAAAACCTCTCAGACTTTTTATTTTTTTAAATACAAAATTACCACATATATTCTTATGATATAAAAATCATCTCAAAAAACAAAGAAAAATAACATTTTCATAAAAAAAAGAACCAATTTTTCAAAAAAGTGATAAACATAATAATTTTCTTGATAATTTTCTTGATAAATTTCTGATAAATTTCTTGTAGTTTCAAAAATCAAGTGCAATAAATATGCAAATAATACAATTATGAATTGTATTCATTTTGAGTATATAGCAATAATATTCACTAAATGATATAGCATTTTTGTATATGTTCTTCAAACACC
>JAFRZH010000015.1 GCA_017442645.1 bacterium
GAAACTCCTCAAAAGGTGTTTGAAGAACATATACAAAAATGCTATATCATTTAGTGAATATTATTGCTATATACTCAAAATGAATACAATTCATAATTGTATTATTTGCATATTTATTGCACTTGATTTTTGAAACTACAATTATGCCGACTACAAGAGTTTAATAGAGAAAACGAATATCAAACAAAAGAATTTTTGACAAATCCAGACATTATCAACTTACTCAAAAATGGAAAACTTCATACAATCCTTTGAAGTCAAAATAATGATCCAAAACGATTAAAATATTTTGTGAAACACTTCCAAGAATTAGGACGAGATCAAGGCTGAATACAAATAATAACAGACCTCACTGAGAAAGATTGTAAAACAATTAATAACATGTACAAAAATGGGTATTTCTTTCCATTAAAAGATTGGAATGAAAAGAAAGATACTATTATTTCATGCTATACAAAACTCCATAAAAAAATACGACTCCAATACCCCCTCGTCCAATATTTAATAGAAGAAAAACCTGAATGAATTGATATTTTAGAATCGTTACCCTTTAGTAAATTTGTCGAAGAAGAAGCTTTACATAGTTCTGGATTTTATATTCACACCCCAATGACAAATAAGGAGGAATTCATAAGGACTATACCATTTCTCAAAGCACTAATAAACGATGAAGAGGGTGCAAAACAGTTATATGAGGATATTGAAAACGGAAAAAGTAAGATAACTGAAGCATAATAAAAGAATTAAAGAGTCAGACTTTTGGCTCTTTTTTTAATCCAAAAAAAATAAACCTCTTTCCTTTGATTTTTGAAAACACTTTCCCATAATCATGGAATATTTTTATTTTCACAAGATACGATGAAAAAAATCTGACTTTTACTTCTTTTTTTGGGAATCTTGCACCTTATCGGATGTACTCAACAAGAAGACTCTCAGAATCCTTATCAACCTCAAAAAGAATGGACCAAAATACTTTCTAATAGTGGAGATTCTTGGACAAAAGATAAGATAGTTCATCCTCTAGAATGGGCACAATCTTTGGATTCAGAGGAACAATGAACTTGAGTCTATGAACCTTTTAGAAGTGAAAGTTGGGAGAATTCTTCTTTAAGATTTTTCTGGTCTGAAGGAGATCTTAGCAGATATGCGATTTATGATGATGCCACTAAAAGCTGGATTTTTGATTGTTTTGAAGAGGAAGGAGGGGGATATGCTTCTCTTGCTGAGGATTTGGAAGATCAAGTGGATATTCAGAGTTGCAAAGAAACATTTTGGAATCTTAGGATGGATCAGTTATTGGATTATCCTCTGACGAAAGGATATCAAAGGATCAAGGTCTATACGGGGATCTTTCAAGGAGATTTTATCGACCCTTCAAATAGTGCCTTATGAGATATTCCCCTTTCATGAAATGCTTGTTGGGATCTTCAAATTTTTCAATGAAGTACATGATATCTTTATAAGTATAGTTTCGATGTAAGATGTGATTTGGAAGATCTTTTATACCACTCCACTTCTCTCTTTTTTACTTCTGATAAAATAATTGAAAAATCTGATGTTCTTTCAGGGAACGACTCAAAAACTCATATTTCTTTTCTTTCGATTGAGCCCCTTCAATTTTCAGGATATTTTGGTGGTGCTTCTCTTCAGAAAGATCAAAAAGATTCTTTTACGATTAGATGTTTTGAAGATGAAGATTTAGATCCAAGATTTAAAATGGGGTGATTTTATAACTCCAACTATCTTGCACTAACTACAATTAAGAATAAAGAAATTGCGGTTCCTTATACCAATTATAGCAATCCTCACGTAGCTTTTTCTTATGGACAAGAGAAACCTTATTTATGAGATTATCTTGAGGAATGTAAGTTTTTTCTTTCTCATGTCTCTGTAAAGATTCCTGATTTACCTTTTGCATTATTGGGGAATTTTTATTTGGCACAAATCTTATGGCGAGAAAATAGAGCTCCCGAATCCCAATGTAAAAAATATGACCAAGAATTTCAGATAGGGAATGGAAATCTTTGTTATATCGAGGCCAATAATGATACTAAAGTTATTGCAATTAAAAATGGAGATGCTTTGGATATGAAAGGATTTAGTATTGAGAGATTAGGACTCACAGAATAACAAACCAATTCTCTTATCATATTCATTAGGGGTAAAAAGAACTTTCGAAAAAAAGTGAGATAAATAGTTTTGTAACCATTCAGATTTTTCTTCTTTTTCTTTATCAAAACAGTGAATCTCAATAATCATTGCATTAATATGTTCAAAAAGAGATTCTTTTTGGCTTTCTAAAACTTCAAATTCCATTCCCTCAATATCCATTTTAAGGAGATCTATTTGAGAAATCTGGTACTCTTCGAGAATTTGTTGGAAAGTAAGCATATTCACTTCTATTTTCTCTCCTTGAGGATTAAGAAATGAGGAAAATTTACTTGATTGCATAGTTTTTTGAGAATTGAAGAAAAAGGGAATTTTTTCTGTTTTTGAGCTTATACCATAATTAAAAAAATGAATTTGATTTTGGTATAAAGAAAGTCTTTCTTTCATTGTTTCAAAAAGAAGAGGCATAGGTTCAAAAGCAAAGATTTTTACTTGAGGATTGAGAGAAAGACACCATTCACTAAAAAATCCGATATGACTCCCAATATCAAAAATAAGGTTTGCATGTTTGATGATTTCCTTTGCTTGTTGATATTCTTCTTTGACGAAGATTTCGTACTGGAGTGCTTTTTCGTATTTTCCTAATTGAAATGTAGTCATTTTTGAAATTTTTCTAAAACTCTTCTACGAAGGGTATATTCATTTTTCTACAAATCTAAAGTATATAATTTTTTTAAACTTTGAAAAAATTGTTTTCTAAGGAATGGCGCTTGCATATTCTTTCAATTATCTAATACTCCAATATCAAGCAAATGTTGAAGGTGATTTTCGTATCGTTTTTGTCCTTTTGTGTTTTTATAGAGATTTCACCAGAAGGTTCTCGAAATAATAGTTACAGCTTCTGCTTTTGTAACTTCATCATTTGGCCAAAAATCTTTATTCACTCATTGTCCATCAGCAGTTCTTCCCATAATTCCTAGTTCACAAGCAAGGATAATATAATCATGAAGATCTGATGTTATTTCTTTGATATCGTTAAAATTTTGACATTCGTTATTTGGAGATTTCTTTTTATCCATAAACTGCATGGTAAAAATTGAGATTACTTTTGCCATTTCGGATCTTTTAAGTCCTTCATTTCCTCTAAAAGATTCTAAAGTTGTTTTAGAAGTCAATTCATTTTTTAACGCTCGCTGAAAAACATCCATTTCTTCTTTCGTTCGTTCGCTTGTTCCATGAGTTTGTTCAGGCTTTGCTTCTTTTTTTGTTTTTTCACACGTTCTATCATAATAACTATCTGAGAAATCTCCGTTTGGACAATGGTCTTTTTTTAGCATTACACTCGAACCTCATCATCAAGATCTCCATTCTTTAAAAGAATTTCCTGTATCTTCTTTTTTCCACTGGGCAGTAAATAAGATTGATCAAGAAGAAAGGATATTATAGATTTGTGCCTGATCAGAAAAAATTGCTCCATTTTCAGATATTCGATTTTTAAAGGTATAACCAGGCTTAGTAAATCCATTTTCCTGTAATTTTTGCATTTCTCCATAAGTAAAAATTTGACTATTCATCGTACCTTCTCATCATCATGCAGAAAAATAAATTTGATATTGATTAGGAACTCGTTTTGCGGTTAAAATTATTTCTCCTCATTGTGCAAGATTTTTCATCACGTCTTGTGGTAAAATCAGAATATTATCTTGAGTTTCTCGTCATAAAAAGGTATATCCTGTCTTTATAAACGGATTTTCTGGTATTGAAAAAGTCTGATCGTATTGGTAATTATTTATAAAAAAGTTACCATCCTCTGTATTTACAAATTTTATTGTATATTCTTTCGCTTTTCGTCTTGCTTTCAAGGTCATATCTTCTCCAATTTTATAATACGTATCCTCAATCGGAGTATCCAATTCGATTCGTTCTCCGGTCTTTTGATAAGAAACAAATCTTTCCCCTATTTCTTCACTGAAATAATCTTGAAATTCATACCCTGTTCTTGTCGGTTTGATAATTCTAGTGAATTCTTGTGTTAAATTTTCGTCAAGGTAATATTTTTGCGTATTGAAAGAGAAATAAAAGTCTGAAGTTCCTCCTGTCCCTCCTTGATGATCAAGGGTTACATGGATAGTCTTTGGAGTTCGTTGTGCTTGTAAGGTATCTCCATTCAAGGGCATTTCGGTTGGAAAATTTGGATTCCATTTTTTGAAAGTATATCCATATTTCGTTGGATTATTGGGTTGTGTAAGAGGTGATTCGTATTTAGCAGTAAGAGGAGTAATCTGACTTCCACTATCGGTATGGAACGTAATAGTATATTCATTTCTTGTATAAGAGAGTTTTATTTTCGTTGATCCATCTCAAGCGATTCTTTGTTGAGTAATTTCTCCTGAAAGAGTGAATCAAGGATACGATTTTGCTGTTGCATTGGTCAAGGTATCAGTAATCCCTGTTTTCGTTTCTGTATCTTTTAGAAAAAAACTTCCATTAAGATCTTCTTGATAATGTTCTACGGTATACGTAATTCCTTCTGGTTCATAGAGAGCATAAAACGTTTTATCTCCCGGAGTTACGGTATTTTCATGGGAAAGATTGATTTTATCTTCACTTCGACCGATAAAGTGATATCCTGATAAGGTTGGTTCTTCAATCGTAGGGAAGGAATTTCTTACTTTATAAGAGTCAGATTTTTCTTCTGTTCCATCAGAAAATACTCCACTTCAAGCATTAAAAGTATATTGCACGTAGGTAATAGGTTCCCATTTTGGATACAGGATGTCTCCTGAATTGATATTTGTCGTTGTAGCAGGAGCGCTTAAATTTGCATCCTTATATCGTCCGATAAAATCCCATCCACTTTGACTTGGTTCTGGAAATTGGAAAGGCTTTGCGGAATCGTATCGTACTTTTACATTTACATTTGAAAGGGCTCCCTTCATAAACCTCCAGGGGTCTTTGTTTTCATCGAGGGATCATCAGATTACAAGAGGATAATTAAACGCTGGAGTCCCAGCGATATCCAGAATGTTTTCGTGATTATTTTCTGTTCATGAATAAATACTTTGATTAAACCTTGCAAAACTAATAAATCCTGTTTGAACTTTATAAAATCCGTCTTTATTTTTAGTAGTAGCATTAACTAGAAATTCTAGATTTGATTTTCCATTTTCTTTTCTTACAAGAATTCCTGGATAAGGTTCTCCTTGTTCGCTCATAATTGCAAAGACGGTAGCTTGGTTTGCAACACCATTATAACTAAAACGGTCGATTCCCATAGAAATGAGAAAATCTTGCAACATGTTTCCCGTTGCAAAAAGATGCAAATCAGTATTAATAAGTCTATCTCAAGAAAAGACGAGAGAATCCCCAAAATGATAGGTAAGAGGGAAACTTCTTGCTTTTATTGCAGTATAACTATTATCATCTTCTTGCCATTTTGCATAGATAATGGTATCCTGCATAATAGGTGAAGAAAAATCAAAAATCTGATTAAATTCTGGGTCTACATACCAACCTAAGAAAATTGCGTCATCTCTGGTTGGATTATCAGGCTTTGCAACTTTTTGTTCTTCTGTTACCGTAACAGGAGCTAAATCTGTTCCACTAAAAGTAACGATATATCCTGATCTTTCTTGTTTTGAAAAGGTCGCTGTGAACACTCTATTTCTTTTGAGCTTTCAAATAGGATAATTCCATCCACTAAATTCATAAATGTAATTTTCATCTGGTGCTTTTGTAGGAGTTGATCCGTTATATTCTGGCATGATTCAAAAATCAAGATGTTCATCAGTTTCTAGAATCGTCCCATCGTCATTCCTTCGGATTACTTTGAGATCTGTTTCATCCTTTAGACATCTCATTGGTACAGCCCAAGTATGATAATCTGCCCATCATCATAAATTGAGATAAATTCCTCTTGCACTATTATTATTAGTTTGAAGATTCCAAGCGTTCATGGTATCTCATTTTGTAGATACCCACCAAAAAGATTGAGGTCTTGAAGTATTGATATAACGATTATCTGTATTTGCAACTCTTCATGCTAATCTAACCTTAAAGGTTGACATGAAAAGATTATATTGTTCTTGAGTAAGATTAATTTCAGCAGCAGAACCACCACTAAGTCGTTCAGGATACATTTTTTTTCAGGTTGTTTTTAGTTCAATTCCATTATTTGAGAAAAATAGACGGAGCAAAAGATACATTTCTTCCATACTTGGAACATGTCGTCCTTCTGGACACGGTCCTTGTCTTTCAAGTCTTGGATTTGCTGAATCATAATCATTTTCTGGAGCATCATCTTCTCCTCATCGTAATGCAAGAGGAGATTCTACAGATCGTTCTCCTTTTATGGTACTGAAAATTTCACTATAATAAGGCTTTGATACACCTGATATTTTCGATCATGTTGAAGGTCATAAAGCTTGAAATTTCCCTGCACTATTGATATAATCAGACCTTTCAAACCCATGATTATTTCCGTATTGATAATAATATCCATCAGAAGAAGAGTCATTGACATTATTGCTTGTGGCTCATAAGTTTCTATCCATAATCGTATAACTTACCTCGGCATCATCAAGAATTCCTGTGTAAAGGATTTCTTCAAAATCTCCCCATTTCGCAGTCAAAGTAAGATCTCCTGTGATGATTCTTTCACTAAATAAGACTCTCTCATTATTTTCATCGAATCGTCCAAGAAACATATGATTGGCATACACCGGATCGATTTCTGGTCTTAAATTTTCAAGTAAAGTTCCTGACTCGATATTTGAAACTGCATCAATAGGACTTCCTCCGTTACTATCAAAAGAAAGCGTAAAAGTCTGATTTTGATTCGGAGTTGCTCCGAGTAATAGAGGACTTCTCATTCAACGAAGGATAGGAGCTGTAAATTCTTCCGAAGTATTGTCTTCTTCATCAGTTCCTTCGTCTTCTTCATCAGTATTTGATTCTGTTTCCTTTTCTTCCTTTATTTGTTCCTCGTTACTTTCTTCAGATTCTGGATTGTTCTCTGGGGTAAGATTTTCTTCATCATTGCTTTCAGATTGGTTGTTCTCATTCTCTTTGTTATTATTCTCTTCAAGTTCCTCTTCAAGATTTACTCAAAAGTCATTTTGAAGTTCATTTATTATCGTGTCTTGATTTTCTTCTTCCTTATTTTCTTGAGGTTCTCATTCCTTTCATTCTTCTCAAATCTCTCATTCTTCTCATTCGTTTGAAAGGTTTATTTCTTCGTTTTCAATCGTTTCGTCTGGTCAATCAGGCTTTTCTTCATTTTCATCTTGTATTTCTGTTTCTTCCTCTGTCGTGATAAAATCGTTTGTTTCAGATATTTCTTGAGAGTCAGTGTTTTGATTTTCGTTCAGCGTTTCAGCAAAAATTGCTCCATTAAAGTCATGGAGTGATAATATTCCAATGGTAATGTAGATTACTGCCGCTTTCCGATACTTCATTTTTCTTCACTAAATAATTAAAAGTCAAGCTACAATAATATTATAGATTAAACTTGTCAATTTTACAAACTATATATTATTTTTAATTATTGTATAGATTGACATTTTATAAAAATGGTATATTGTTCTATTTTAAACCATTCAAAAAAGTTACGATTTTCTCTTTATCGTCTGAATTTGAAATTCCTAATTGTGACCAATCCAGTAACACTCTCGTTGGCAATAAATCGTCTTTAGAAGAAAATAAAAGGCCCGTTAAACTATAGTAAGAAAACGGATTATCTTTACCTTTTTTCGTATCAATAAAGTTTTTTTTCATTCTATTGAGACAATTTGCAATTTGCATTGCATAAAGATAAAAAGGATAATTTTCATTGGTTTTTCCTTGATAGATTTTAGAAAGGTTTCTTTTTGGGATTGTCAAAGTTTTTCCATTGAGTGTAAAAACAATATCACTTCATTGCAAAGTAATCTTTGTATCTATTCCATAAGATGAAAGTTCATATGATAAAGGATTTTTACTTATTTCGTGAATATCAACATTCTTCAGTTCCTTATCGGTTTGTTTAAGGACATTTTGGATAGAAGACGATGGCTTTTCTACCGATCCTTGATGATGAACATTATTTTTAAACTGATAATCTTTTTTAGTAGCAAATGTAAAATCTGGGGAAACTTGCATAATCGTATCAAAATCATATACAAAACTTCTACTACTGTCATAAGGATTAGAAATAACTACTTTTAATCTTCATTCTTTTCGCATAATATTTTCTACCGAAAAGGAATGACTAACTCCATTATTCCCCAATGCACTAATATTTCCATAACGACTTGGATCATTTTTTCACGAAAATCCCATATTTAAGACCAATAGATCCGTATTTGGATCAAATGTTTCTAAGATAGTTCTCATTTTAGATGCGTCTGATTTAATGGTTCATTCATACACCTGATATTCAGGAGGGAGTAACATTTTCATAGCATCTCATACGAATCCTCCACTTTCTTTTGCATTAGTTGCTTGTGACAAAGCTTTCGTTAACGCAACAATTCACATTTTTCCCTCAACAATCTCTTTTGACTGTCCATCAATTTGATATTCTTGATTATCTGAGAAAACTTTATACGTCCTAGCATAGGAAGTATTCATAGGAAGTTTAATTTCATAAAAAACTTTCCCCTTTTCTTTTCCTTTCTTAACATTTTTCATAATCAAATTTTTAAAATCTCATGAACTTACAAAACTATCTAATGTCGCAACAATTCGGCAATTATTCAAGTCCTTTTGTTTAAAAACTTCTCACTCAAATTCATCTCTAAACTCTTGTTCTGTAAGAGGTCTAGAAATCTGATCAGATTTTTCTTTATTGTTTAAAATTTGTCATTGAAGATTATTTAATGATGTTTTTGTATCATTGTATTCATTATATTCATGATTTTGTTTGGTTTCTTTATTGGTTAACATTAGTTCATTGATTAGAATTTAAAACTTGTTGTACCTGAGGGACATTCGCAACTTTTGTTGAATCTTGCGAGACTCATTCTTGTGAGGGAATTTGAACTTTTGTACTGTCCGCTGATTGATTTTGAACTTGAGGCAATTCCGCTTCTGGAGTTTGTTCATTCTGAGAAACAACTGTTTCTCACGCTGCGGGGGTCATAGATTCTATACCCACATGAATCATAAGATTTTCAGCATCTACAAAAGAAATATTATCTCATCAAATACTTAAAGTATTTTCAGAAAGTTCAGTTTTTTTATTTTTTTCTTGTTCTTTCTGTTGTTGTGCCTGTGTTTTATTTTTTTCTCTTTGATATTTCTTGTTTTGTGATCACCAAGCATCAAATTGATATTTTGAAGTGATATTTTCTGCTCGTGTTAACCCCATTTTTCTACATTGTTGTATTCATCTTGTTTTTAATAGTGCTCTCAATATATTTTCAGGTGAGCTAATAGTTAAATTAGTTTCCAAATTTAAATTGTCTTGAAATTCTTTTTTTATAGAATTTAATAATTCTTGTCTCTCTTTATCATCAACAAATATTCAAAGAGAATTGAGCATGGTATTAAAATCATTCATTTTAATATTATCAACTCAAACAGATAACAATTCTGAAAATAAGTTTCATACACTACTTTGTCACAAAATACCAACAGGTTTAGCTACTCCTTCACCACCTCGTCGTATACGACTATCTAAAATTTTTTGTAAAGATTCCTTTGTTTTTTCACCCAATCTCTTACTCAAATTTTCTCATAATACTCCCATTTTTTTTCACACTCATGTTAATCATTTTGTTAAACAAACTGCATTAAACACATCATAACAAGAAACAAATTGATCTATTTTCCCCCTTTTTAGTCATTGAGCAATATTTGTTAAGGAAATATTTACTGTTTGTTCAATTCATTCTGCTAATATTGATCTTAATATTTTTTCAGCTTTTAAAAACCTTTTCAAATTTTTTAAACTCATAGCTCATTTTCCAATTTTCAATGCTGCCTGTATTCATTTTACAGCAGCTCCTAATGCTAGTTCTCACACTCAAGCCGTTGCAACTCAAACAGCAATATCAATAGCAACATCAATACAAAAATCACCAACTGCTTTTGCATTTTCATCTGTAAAATCGAGTAATCCATCTAAGCCATATCTATCATTTACAAAATCACTATTTGTTTTTGCTACTTGTAGAAAAGATGGCAACATAGTAGTTTTTATTAATTCTTCAATTCATGAAAATTTTAGTGCATGAATTGTCCCTTTATAAATTTCTTGTACATTTTTTCTTAATACATCTCTATGATTATTAAGATACTCTAAATGATATAATTCTGTTTTTTCTTCTTGCGATAAAGAATTCATTCTCGATTTTAACTCTGTTAATTTTTGTAATTTTTGATCAATCATACTATCAAAATACTCAGAATTATCTATTTTATATTCCATCTGTTTAATTTGTTCTTTTTTTGTTTCTATTTGTTTTAAAAGATTCTTACAACATTCTCACATTTTTTTCTTAAAATCTTCATTATCTTGTTCTGGACAATTAGGCATTAACTTTTCATTCATCAAAAAGTTTGCAACATCTTGGATAGAATAACACTGATAAAGTTTTGTAATTCTTTCTTCTTTCTTCTTTATTTCATCTTCAGAATCATTTTCATCAACAGTAAATAAAGTATTAATAGATTTCCATTGAGTATTAAGTTCTATCATTCTAGTTTGTTCTCATTCTACTTCAACAGCATCATCTGTATCTTTATTAGATACAAAAGAAAAATTATCTTGAAGAATAATATCTTCGGTAAAATCACTAGAATCAGTCTTATTATAAACCGATAATAACTTATCTAAATTTCTTATTCCATCTGCTTGAGTATTTCATCATTGTACATCATTAAGATCTTGACCTTCTTTTTGTCAAAATATTTGATAAATGGAATTTTTTAATCTGTTTCTTAAATCTTGCATCAACATTTCTTGTACTTGTGGATTGTCAGAATATCCAATAGAATTTTTTTCTAGAACTTTATTCCAAAATCCATCCATAAAAGGTTGTAGTATCTTATTAATATCCAATAATTGCTTTTCTTGAGAATTCATCGTGTTTCTCATTTTATCAATATGTTCTAACATTCCTACTAACTTTTGATCGTATGAAGACACATAAGAATCTCCTTCAGATTCACGAACTTTATTGATAAATTGTTCTAATAATCTACATCATTCATTAAGATGAATCAGATTTTTATTTTGTTTTTCTAAAGCATTATTAAATTCTTCTGCAGACATTCACTGAGGATCAACATTACAATTTTGAAGCTTCTCTTTTGGTCTTAAACTGCTAAATTTTTCCATTTTTCCAGAAAGTCTTTGGGTAATATAGTTCATATACTCTGATTCAAAAGAACCATCAATTAATTCATACAAATCACGTCCTAATCATTCTTTATACTTCCAAACAGTAACATCTGCTTTATCATCACTTTTAATAAAATGAACTTGCATTAGTCATGTTTCTATCCATGTTTTTGAAGTTAAATCAATCTGTAAACGATATCACTTCTGAGACATATCACGACAAATTTCATCTAATCTTTTTTCTGTTTTTTCAATTAAATTATTAAGTAATTCATTATTATCAAATTGAGCGTCAGGATCTTTTTCCTTAGCCTTTTTATGCAAAGCAGATCGAAGTTGTCGTGGCATATCTTTTAAACATTGTTTTCTCTCTTCTTCAGAAAGTTTTCATACACTTTCTCTAAGTTTTTGTTCTTCATTAACTTGCTGAAATCACTGGTTCAATTTAGCTTTTGTCTCCATAGTAGCAGCAGTAATAATAGCCGTATCTTTATAAATTTTTGGACGCATATATCTTCCTGTTTTTTTATCAATTATAGGATTTCCATCAGGTCATAACAATACAAAGCTACCAGTTTTTTGATCTCCTTCCCATCTTATATAAAATTCTGCACTATCTCCATTTCATTCTAAGTTTACCTCATGAGTATATCAACTTTCTATTTCATTTTTAAGTTTTAAATAATCCATTTTATACAGAGTAAAATTATAATGAATTTTATAAATTTTCGTTGTATCTAATCAAAGCTGATTAATAGTTTTCTTTTCTCAAGCTTCAGTAATATGTAATTCTCACTCTCAAAATGTTTCAAAAAGTTTAGTATCAGTTTGAGCTTCAATTTCTTTATTTCTTATTTGCATGTTTCATTTATTTTTTTCAATAGCTGATTTCATAGCATTAAATTTTTGAATATCAAAATTTTCATGTCACATAACAATATCATCTTTATAATCAAAAAATTTTTGCAAGTCTCAAGTTTGTAAAAACTTTTCACTAATATCCTCTGTCCTAAAATTATCAACAGTTTTTTCTATAAGCTTGATTCATGAAGCATTTGATTGAGCTTGTCTTTCTATCTCCTTCAATTTATTTGAAAAATCATTTATATCAAATTTTTCTCTATTTTCTTCTATTGCCTGATACCAACGATCAAGTAAGGTATTTTTATTACCACTATAATATTCTTTATACCCACTTCATTCCACACTTACCTTCTCTTTATCTATCATTTTTTTTCAAATTTCCTGCAAAGATTTAAAGCTGTTTAAATTCTTTAAAACATCTTTATCAGCTTCATTAATATTTTTAGCAACTAACTCAATATTTGCTTTATCATCAAACCACTTATAATCAATAAGTCTCTGTTGAGTACTTTCCAATTTAGCTTTCAAATCCAAAAACGGTTTCGTAGCATCTTTCCAAAAAAGATTTTCTTTAGATTTTACCTCTTTAATATACTGATTAATCACATTAATCCCTTTTTCATAATATTCTTTTGCAGACTTTTCATTATTTAAAGCCTCTTGAATTTGTTCATAACTATGTTCTTGATATGTTTCAGGCATTTTTTTCTCTAAAAAATAAAATTAAATATTTGCTAACTGACTATCGATATCAAATTCATTAAGTTCTTTCAATTCTTGTACATCATTATCTAATCCTCTTAATTGTCTTTTATTGGTTGCTACATAATTTACTGCCTCATCTAAAATTCATTTCAATTCTTCCGCATCTTTCATAATTTCTTCCATTTCAATCTGAATTTTTTCTCTTTCTTTTTCTATTTCTGCTCGTTTCTCGTTACGTTCTTCTTCTGGGAGGAGAAACATATCGATAAGATTATTGAGCCCCTGTTCATCAAGGTCTTTAACAGATAATCCATCGGTATATTTATCGATAATTTCTTGGGTAATTTTTTTCTTTTCTTCTAACGTAAGTTCTTTTTCAGAAAGATTTTCATCTTCTTGTTGTGGAGTAGAAGGTAAAGAAATCTGACTGTTAGGTATTTGATTATTGGGAATTTGAATAGGAATTGGAGTTATCTTTTTTTGAGGTATCTGCTGGGAGGCTAGTTGATAATTTTGCAGGGATTGTATGGCAGTAGGAGCATTTCATTGAGGTTGAAGTTGTGTGGAAATATTTTGAGGAGTTGATTGGGGAATTTGTTGGGGCGTGATTTGCGTAATTGGTTCAAAAGAAGTTTGAATCTGAGAAATTTGTGATTGTTGAAGAGGTTGAAAATTTTGTGGGATTATCATTGGAATTGGAGCAATAATTCCATTCGAATCATTTTGTACAACCTCCTGAGATGGTTGTATTTGCCTTGTATTTTGAGGTACAGAAAAACTTTGTTCCAAAACAGTCTTTTGATTTGGTGGTGGAGTAAAGTTTTGCATTGGCATGAGAGAATTTCCGTCCATCAACAAGCAAATAAAAATAAAAGTCTCTATTTTAATTATAGCGATCATGACACAAAAAGACTAAAAGTCTGATCATTAATGATATTTTATATTTGACATTTTAAATAAATATTAAAAAAAGATGGACATTGCTAATCCATCTAAAATTCTTTTCATAAAAAATACTTACATTTCTATCATTTTTCGTCGATAATCACAAACCCTTTTCTTGCGATTTGTCTCGCTTCCGTTTTATCAGAAATCGTCAAAATAGCATTTCTATCGAGGGAATATTTTTTGATTTGGTCACCTACGAGGAGGGAAACTCTGGTATTCGCAAATTCTTCAGGGAAAGAAATAAAAATCTGACTTCCTTTTTTGGTTTCACTCATTTGAGTTTTTACATCGAGGAGAGGGAGATCAGCAAACGTTTTCACTTTAATAGAAACTCCAAGATTTCTTTCTAATTCACTGATGGCGCTTCCATCTTTTCCGATAATTTTCCCTTTGATAAATTCTGGAATATACAGATCAATTCCTTTCCCATTCATTTTTACAATGAAATCACTATTGAGTATAGAAGACAATTTTCTCTCGATTCCTTCTTTAGCATAAGAGTTGATTCAGACTTTTCCTTCTTTTTCCATTTTTTCTACAAGTCAGGAAATCGGCATCACAACGACTTGTTCTCCAAAGGTATAAATCTCATACAATTTCTTTTTCTGGAAGAAAGAACTGACTTCAATAACCGGTCTTGAAAGTTCTTCACTGAGCATTCCTTCAGGGACTTTCGTAGTAAGAGAAAGTTGAAGAATCTCTCCGATTTGTCCTTTATCGACAAAAATAACCGTATCGATCACTTGAGGGATAATTCCCATTTCAATCGATCCGATAAATCTCTGGATACTATCTACCGGTTGCGTCGCATGGATTACTCCGATCATTCCGATTCCCGTGAGTCTCAAATCTTTATAGAGTTCAAAGTCAGGCTTATTTCTTACTTCATCATAAATCGTATAATCAGGCCTCGAAAGAAGCAAAATATCTCTCACTTCATCATGCGTTCCATGCGTAAAACTATATTGCACGACATCTTCATCTACCATGAGATCACGAGGAGATTCTACTGTTTTGATAATATGATGATCTTGATGAAGCACTTCCACTAATGCTTGTACAAAAGTCGATTTCCCACTTCCTGGAGCACCAGAAACCAAAATTCCTTTCGCTTGATTTCTCAACAAATCAAAAGTCTCCTTATCAAGATGATAATCATCGATTGTTGTTTTCTTTACCGGTCTTACTGCAGTAATTTCAAGTCCATCAGATAAAGGAGGATAAACAATCACGATTCTGTAATTTCCAAGCTGAATTACTTTAGAAAGTTGTCTATCGATTTCGATAAAATTTTGGTCACGATTCGTTGCTTCGGCGATAAGTTCATTGATGAGCGCTTTTAATTCATCTTTGGACATAATTTTTTCATCCATTACAGCTTTCCAATTTCCAGGAACTCCTTTTTTCCTCAAAATGGGTCTATCTGCTTTCAGATGAAGTGACATTGTTGTATCGTCGAAATACGCATCGAGAGCATACGTTTCTTCGTTTTTTGTTTCAGTCATGAGTGGTAAAAGTATTAAAAAATAAATTCTCCTCTATTATAATCGAAGATATGATGAAAAGCAAATTTTGGAGAAAAAGAAAAAAAAAGAAAAAAGTCTGACTCTTTTCCAAGAACAACTTCCAACAACGGAATAAACCTCCGATCAGAATCAGATTTTTAATTTTTTTGTAAAAGACATAGAAAGGAAATACTCTTTTATTCTAACATTGTTAAAAAATCTTTGAATTCATTATTATGTTTCATCCATGGTATTCGTATGTGTAATTCAAAAATATTAACCAATTGAAGATATTGAATAGTATCTTCAAGTTCTTTTTCATTTGGATGTAAATCATTAATAGAGAGATTTTCTAACTCAATAAAATATCTCAATTGTAAATATCTTTCCTTCTTTTCCTCAATAAGATAAAATCAAAAACATACTGGTACTTTATGAGAAAAGGTATCTAAGTTGATAGATGTCTCTTCTAAAATTTCTCTATACAAAGTTTGAAGATATCCTTCTCAAGTTTTGGGTTTTCATCATGGCATTTGCCATTTATTGTTATCTTTGGATACAATAATAATGTTATTTAGTGATTTTATATAGATCCAAGCATATACTTGTTTTACGGGAAGATTTTTATATTGATTCCATAAAACATAAGATAATCGTTGACGTTTTATCATTATTTTGGAATAACATATAAAGTATCACAAAAACACATCAATCTAAAATAATATTTTATTTACAAATAAGTATTATCTTATCAAATTCAAGAATAAACACATACACAAACATACAGGAATATTTTTTAATATGGATTATCTCAAAGAATCAGATTTTTTATTTTTTTAAAAAATGAATAATACCAGTACAAAAATAGCTTTTCTTGAAATCAAAGAAGAAAAAGATAAATATCAAAAAGGAGATACAGAAGTATTACTTTATTATTCTTTATCATCATTACCATAAATAAAATGCAATATGATTTTAATGTACAAGAACCTTATCGTACTTTTCTTATTCAAGGGACAAAAACGATTGAATGAAGACTTAATAAAGGGAAATTTGCAAAAATGAAAGTAGGAGATACCTTAAAATTTGAAACATGAGAAATCTTTGAGATAAAAAAAATCACTTCTCATCATGATTTTTGAGAAATGATTGAAACATTCTGAAAAGAATCGATTATTCCTGATGCTAAAACTAATGAAGAAGCGCATCAAGTCTATTATCGTTTTTATACGCCAGAAGATGAAGAGAAATATGGAGTATTAGCAGTACATATCAGTCTCCTCTAGAAATTTCTAATACTTATCGCTTTTCTCTAAATTACATTTCCTACAGAGCATTTGACAATTTTCAAGCTCTGTTTTTCCACCTTTACTCCAAGGAACCTTATGATCGGCGTGCATTTCTTCTCTTTCAAAATGTTCTCCACAGATACTGCAGATTCAACCACATTTTTCATAAGCTTCGGCTTTCTGTTTATCGGTAAATTCTCTTAAACTCAAATATTTTGGATTTCATGAAAGGAGATATTCATAAATCCCTTTTTTATTGGTAACTTCATCATCGAGCATTAAGGTTTCGATTTCTTGTTCGAGATTTTGAGCATTGTAGGTGTTTTCTCCATATTGATTATACAACGTTCACCAATCAAGTCCTTTCATTTCTTTCCTCTTTTTAGGGAAAATCATTTGAATTCGGTTGATAATTTTCATGTAGTATTGCCAAAGTTCATCAGCATTATTGTCATGTTGATGTTGTCCCATATATTCTTCGATAGAGATTCCTTCTTTTTCTGAAATTCGTTTCAAAGTCTTTTCCAATAATTCTTGTCTTTCCGCACTTCAAGTAATGTATCCATCTCCACTTTTACTTGCCACACATCCAATTTTACTAAAATGTCTTTTAGCATCTGCAAGCCAAGGTCCAGGATAAACAGCATTTTTCAATTCTTGAGCGGTTAATTTTTCTCCTGCGATGTTTACGGTTTTAAATCGTTCCAATTTCTCGCTTTCATTTCCCTCACAGAAATAAACCATCAATTCATAGTTCAAAATCTGTTCCTTTTGATCTTGAGTCAGATTTCCAAATCCTTTTGGATTTCCGTCAATCATAATGGAAAAATTTCCGTTGATATACTGACAAATAGAAATCGTTCTCTGCTGTCCGTCCAGAACTTCAAAAGTTCCATCTTCACGAACAACCCAATACATCACATTCAACGGGAAACCTTTCCTCAATGTTTCAATTACCGCATTTCTCTGCTGTTCTTTATAGACAAATTCTCTCTGATACGGAGGGCGGATATCGAGTTTTCCATGGTATCCAACGACACCATTTTCGGCGTCATCTTGGTATTGATCGACCAGATCTTGCACTTTGATGTGATGAAGTTCTATTTTCATAAGATTTTAAAAAAGAAATAAAAGTCTGATTGATACAATGTTCGTCATGTTGATCAGAGAGAAACATCTTAAGATTCTTCACTTCGTTCAGAATGACGAACGAGTTTTCCCTCCTTTCTAAAGGAGGTGGCTCGTAAGAGCCGGAGGATTTTTTCGTTTTAAATCCCCAGTCACTTCGTGACAGCCCCTTTTCAAAGGGGCAAATATTTTAGGGAGGTTCTTTTCCAATGTTTTTTCGTATTTTCAAAGGGGCAAAAGATTTGATGTTTTTTCATATTTTTTGTTTGTAGGGACATCATTTTTGATGTCCTTGATACGAGGACACGAAGAATCGTGTCCCTACCTTATTTTTTACGACGAATAAGAATACGAGAAAATGGTATTCTGGGAATTCTATTATTATCATAATAACATAACATCTTCATTCAGCTGGTATAATGTCATTTCCCTCAATATTTTCTATAATCATCCAGAAAAGATTTGGACATATTCTTAATTCAAACTTGAATATTTTCATCTTCTCTTTCATATCACAATAATTCGAATTGATTTGGATTATATTTATCGATAAATGTTTTAGGAACTCACATAATTCAATAATAATCAAAAGGTATTTCTGAAACAGTATTTACATCTATAGCATCAAATGTTTCATATTTAGGATATTCATCTTTAGTATATTTTTTATACATTATTAAATCTTCATGTCTTTTGTTTATATCAAGATTCGTATACCAACAAATCGCAGGAACTTTTACATATCAATCATCTGGATTATATCCTTTTCAAATAACATATTTACGATTTGCTTCTAATAAGTTTGGATAAGTAGTTTTGTAAACCATAGACATATTAAATCCATATCAAGTCCAAAGTTTATTTTCTTTAATAAGTGGAAATATCTCTTTATACGTGATAGCATTCATATTTCCTAAGATAAGAAATTTTTTCTGATATCTCATTAAGACATTTACATATTCACGAAAAAGTGAAAAAGGAGGATTGGTAACCACAATATCAGCTTCTTGTAAGAGTTCAAGACTCTCTGTACTTCTAAAATCTCCATCGCCTTTCAATGCTACCAACTTATTTTTACTCGAATTCAAATGTTCAAGGAAATATCTTACATCAAGTAAATCTTCACATCCATCTTGATTGATATCAAACATCTCATTGAGTTCAATTTTATACGCTTGAGGTCTCACATCAAAAAGTCCTCATAACTGCGTATAAGCAATCGAAGAAGTAGAATATCAAGTAACAATCAATTTTTTTAGTCAAAGATGATTAAAATTCATCGCAAAATATTTGAAAAAATTGCTTTCATAAGGATCATCACAGTTACAAAAAACCGTTTTCCCTTTAAAATGTTCTTTATAATGTTGAAGTTCTTTCTCAATATCGATAAGCTGGGTATAAAACTCATCATTTTTACCTGTTTTTGCATTATGCAAATTTTCATTTCAAGACATCACAAAAATAGTTTAGCGACTAAAAAGTATCATCAGTCGAAAACTATTAAATATGATGGATTCTTCGCTAACGCTCAGAATGACAGATAAATAAAAAAGACGACTGATATTACCGTGTCGCCAAACTAAATTCTTTAGACTAAGAGATTTCTCAGTTAGAATGAAAGAATACGATAAACCAATCGTCTTTCATTTCTAACTAAGAAAAATCATTTGAGAATTTTCCCATAGTCGAATTTAATTTGGCACTTTTTTTATACCAATCGACCACCCAAAATCAAGAACATTTTGAAGAAGATTCTATCCGTTCATCGGCATTCAGATTTTTTGTTTTTTCTTTCCCTTTTGAGTATAATAAAGTAATTATTTTTACTTCATGCACAAAATTCCATGGAAACACTACCAATGACAGGAGATCTCGTAGGAACTACCGGAAGTTTTTTCTTTGAAATTTTTGGAATCGAGGAGTGAGTCATTGATCGAAATTTTATTGTTGAATTGGTCATTCTCTTGATGATCTGTTTGTATGGACTTTCATGAGTAGTAAAATTTAGCGCTTTTGTTCCAAGAGCTGCTGGAGCTTGATCAGGAGATTTTATTTTCTTTGACTGTATCGAATATGTAGTCCGATTTATCGCTTCGTTGGGACTTTTTACGTATGCTATTTTTATTTCACAAAATATTTATACGACCATTCTTTTGATCGTGGAAATCTTGCTCATCATGGGAAGATTTATCTATCTCATTTGTATGAAAAGAAAAAACTATCTTATTCAGAGAGCAAGACGAAGGGAAGTTTTGAAAGAGAGAGAAAAAGCTCGCATGAATAATCCTCTCATTCAGAGACAAATGACACAACAGAAAAAACTTCCTCAATAAAAAAATCTTACCATTTTATTTTTTACAGGTACTTTATGGACGATTCAAATATTTTTCTTACACTTTTAACAGGACTTTATGGAATTAGTGGAGTCATTTCGATGATTGCCTATTTCCCCACGATTAAAGACTTACTCAAAGGGATTCCAAGTGCGAATTTTTATACCTATAGTCTACGATTTCTCTATTATCTTATAGCAGTTCTTTATGGAATTTTTGTCGTAAAAGATCGGGTTTTTACAGGATTAGCTTCTCTTGATAGTGTGATTCTCCTCGTGATTATTACGTTAATTCTCCGCCTCAAACATTTCCAGAAAAAGAGACTTCATGAGCAACTTGCTGAAAATGAACAACAAATCTTAGAGAAAGTCAAGGAACATGAAGAAAAAGAAAAAAATTCTGACCCAAAAAGAAGATTCCCAAAGAAATAGAGAGAGAAACTTGTAATATCTTATAAATAATTAAGAATTTACCGTCGTTTTTACGATTCTAATATTAAAATGGAAAGTCTTGACTTCTTCGAAAGTCAGATTTTTAAATTCTTTTCTTAAAATATCTACTTGCCAAGTCATCATTTCCAAAAAGAGTTCAAGATTTGCTGGATTAAGTTTGTGGTTTTGAATGTGAGTCTCTATCTGATGAAACATGGTTCTATACAAGTCTAATCCATCATCTCCCCCCACGAATGCGATTCTTGGCTCTCGTTTTTGCACGGTTTCAAGTGCATTATTATCAAAGGTTTCTTCGGGAATGTAGGGTAAATTTGCGACCAAAATTACTGACTCTCCTTCATTTTGCTCAAAATCTTTCACAAAATCCGTGAGATTCGAAGTAAGAAAGGTTGTTTTGTAATTTTCTTTGATGAGGTTTTCGTAGTTTTTTTGGGCTATTTTCAAGGCTCCTTCTGAAATGTCACAGAAAAAAATCTGATCGAAAAACTGAGGATTTTGGAGAAGAACAGAAATCCCAAGCACTCCGCACCCCGTTCCAATATCTAATAAGGTTTGACTTTCAGTCTTTTTTTTCTTTTTTTCTTCGATTCGTTCTTTGATGGCAGTGATCATATATTCTGTTTCTGGCCTCGGAATAAGGGTATTTTCGTCCACAAAAAAAGGATTTCCAAAAAAATCAACATGACCAATGACATATTCTAGTGGTTTCTTTTCGATGACATAATCTTGATAAGCCTTTTTGATTTTTGCGGTTTGATCTTCTGAAAGTTCTTCTTGATCATGAGTTCGTAATTCTTCCCTTGTATATCCTGTAAATTCTTGCATAAGTTTCTCGAGGATAAATTTTTTCTGATATTCGGGATTTTGGAAAAAATCTGAGATCGTTGTCATGATTTTGTGTAGAAATAAAGATTTTTTTATGTATAGTGATTGAGAAAGTTTTTTCAATTCAACTTGACAATCCTTTTAGCATTCATATAAAAGAATTATCTTTTAATTTTTTACCATCTTTGATGGAGCCGTTCTCGATAATCCTTTTTATTATTTTATTTCTCTTGTCAGCCTTTTTCTCCTCTTCTGAAACCGCTTTCATGTCTGTACCTTCTCATAAAGTTGAGACTTTTATCAAGCAGAAAAAATTTGGAGCGAAAGACCTCAAAAAACTTAAATCAAATACCGATAGATTATTGATTACTATTTTGATTGGAAATAATCTTGTCAATACTTTTACGGCTTCATTTGCAACAAGTATTGCAATGGATATTGCGAAAAATCTTGGTTCCACTCAAGATGTAGCAATTGGAGTTGCGACCGGAAGTGTTACCCTTCTTTTATTACTTTTTGGAGAAATTTTCCCGAAAACCTTAGCTACCCGTTATGCAGATACTATCGCTTTGAAGATTTCGAAGATTTACCTTGGAATGCAGATTCTCTTTTTCCCTATTGTTTGGATTGTGGAAAAATTGATGAAGCTCCTCCAAAAAAAGAAAACCGACACGAAAATCACTGATGAAGAAATTGAAGCTTTTATTGATCTTTGAAAAGACAGTGGAGCTTTGGAAGCCGGAGAATATGAACAATTGAAGAATATGCTGAATTTTTCAGAGATTACTTGTGAAGAAATTATGACTCCAAGAGTAAAGATTGACGCAATTTCCTCTGATTTAACGGTTAATGAAGCCTTAGAAAAGGTATTAAATTTTTCGCATTCTCGTATTTTGGTCTACGAAAAAGACATTGATCATATTGAACGAGTGGTGACTTTAAGGGAACTTTATCAAGCTCATAGAAAAGGGAAAGGAGAAAAAAAGCTGAATGAACTCTCATTAGCTCAGATTATCAAAGTTCCTCTTACGAGACCGATTCATCTTCTCTTGGACCAATTTAAAAAGATGAGGAAACACGTTGCCGTTATTATCGATGAATTCTGAGGAGTTTCTGGAATTGTATCACTAGAAGATGTAGTCGAAGAAGTCTTTGGAGATATCCAAGACGAAACCGATATTGAAATTGAACCTATCAGATCAGACGGAGAAGGAGCGTATCTCTTACAACCCTGAGTAAGAATTGAAGAAATGATTGATCTTTTTCATCTCACTTTTGAACAAATTGGACTTGATCAAAATGAACGAGAAGGAGAAACTTTAGGATATTTTATTATCAGTTATTTCGAAAGATTACCTGTGAAATGAGATGAAATTGAGCTTCAAATTACCAATGATACAGAAAAAGAAGAAAATTCTGACAAAAAACTCCTTTCCATCAGAATCATGAATGTAAAAAATAATCAAATTGGAGATTTAAAAGTAATGATCAAAGATTTTTAATTATAAAAATCTGCTAAATATTGAATACTTTCATCAAAAATTTTCTCTCCAAAAGAAATGTTTTTTATCGTTTGATAAAAATGTTTTTTATCGTTTTTTTGAGGATATTTCTTTGAAACCATTTGATCAATCAAAAGAACTGTTTCTGAAAGGTCTTGTGGAGGATTTATTTGTAATTCATCAAATTCATTCTTTTCTTCCCCCTCAACAAACTCCTTACTATTTGTATTATCATGAAAAAGAAGACCTTCTTCAATATAGTCAGACTTTTCTGTTTCTTTTTCTTGTTGTTTTTGGATAAGTCATTCTTGATCTACCGTAAAAAATGAAAACAATTTTGATATATCTGTTTCTCCTCACCATAAAAGAGAAAAAAATCCATTAAAAAATCTTGAATGATCCAAATCAACAATAGCCCAATCACCTTCACCAAAAGAATCATATTGATATCCATTGGTATAATCGATATTAAAGTAAGAAACTCCCATAATTTCTGGATTTTTTTGAACAAACTGTTGTAGTTGCAAAAGCCATTCTTCTTTTTTCGTAAAATCAGCTTGAAAAAATGTTGTCTTCGTTTGCTCTTTTGAATAAGGTTCATTATATCGAATAGAACTTGTTCCTACTTCATCAATTATGAGAGGTTTTCAAAGTTTTTTTAGTCTTTCAAAAGTATTTCGCCTTTTCTCATAGAGAATCTGTTCTGGAGACAATCGTAATCTATTTGAATTTGCTTTTCATCGGTTATAAAAACTAAATCCTATCAAATCAACATATTGATCACCAGGATAATAATCTTCAAATTTTGGACAATTTATTCGTTCTGCATGCGGAATCAGGTCACACTGAAAGAGTTGTGCCTTTTGACTGGGAATTCATTTGGTTGGCATATCCCAATGATTAATAGAAAAATCAAAAAGCAAATTTTTTTGATTTAATTCTAAATCTCTAGAAAGATTTCGAATATGAATTCGTGCATTTTTGAAAGTTTGAGGATTACTTCATCGAGGATACCATCATCCATTCATCTCATGCATCGTACGAAAAATAATCTTCATGTCTAAGTTTTTTACTTTCGAAAAAAAACTAAGATACATATCATCATACATTCCCTCAGCCACAGCTTGTGCATTTCCACTATAAGGAGCTAAAGTAATAGTATATACTCTTCACGTTCCTAATTCTTTTGCAATTAAATCCATTTGATCTAGATAATATTGCATATTCGGACCATCAAAAATATATCCTATAAGAGGGAATGTTATCTCATATCCGCTCTCAATATTTTTAATTTCTTGAAGACTATGATCTGCGGATACCAATCAAAAAAAATATCCTCTCGCTACATTTCCAAAACATAATAATAACAACAAAATTCCTATATACCATTTTCCTTTCTTTTGGTTCTTATTCTTTAATCAAAGTCCTTGTATCATCTTTCTTATAAAAAAATAAAGTCTGACTAAAATTGATAATGAATACAGACAGAGATAACTTCTGCTAACATCATACATCCAACAACTAATTTAAGAATCACTCAAGAAATAAATCCTAAAAAAGATCAAAATGCAGCTCTTAATGATAATAAGAGATCTTTTTGATGAACGAATTCTCAAACAAATGCTCAAATAAATGGTCAAAAAATAATTCCTATTGGTCCTGCTAACAATCCTAGTAACGTTCAAACAATACATCAAGTATTTCACCATTTTGTCCCTCAGAATTTTTTTGTTCCAATCATAGGAAGTACAAAATCAGCAATGATTAGAAAAATATTAATTCCTCATCGAATCAATAAAAATTGTAATGAAAAGGGATTTTGAAGAAAAATTTGTATCAAAATCAAACCTCCATATCATAGTAATGGTCAAGGAACTCATGGAATAATTGCCCCAATTAATCCTATCAAATTTAATAAAATTGCTCACACTATTGCTCCAATTTCCATCTTTTTCCACAAAATAAATCTTTTTTCTTATAAGGAAAAAGAGAAAAAAAACAACTCATACTTAGTAGATTTACCTCCTTCTTAAATTACAATTTTAAATGTAATTTCATGGAGAATGATTTTGATAAAAAAAGCTAAAAACAAAAATCTAAAAACATCTTGATAATTTTTTAAAATTCTCTATCTTAGCTTTTGCAAGGGTTTATTTTTCAAAAAATTATGTGGGATTTTCTTTTTCCTCGTATTTGCCGTTGATGTGGTAAAGAAGGTGAATATCTTTGTCCTGAATGTAGAAAGACTTTGACTCCTCATCCTGAGATTTGTCCTTTTTGTCATAAACCTTCATCTCATTTTAAAACTTGTTTTACCTGTAGTAAAGAATTCCCCAGTTTGGAGTGAATTATTATTGCTTTTGAGTATAAAAAATTAATCCAAAAGCTTATTTTCCAACTTAAATTTTATCATAAAAGAGATGTTGTTGATTTTTTAACTGAAAGACTCAATTTAGTACTTTCTAGTCATGAGATTTTACAAAAAGAAGATAAAAATCTGATTTTCTTTTCATATATTCCTAGTCATCGAAGAAGAAAATATTTTGAAAAAGGATATAATCAATCAGAACTTCTTGCAAAATCCTTAGCAAAAAAACAAAATCGTCCTTGTTTACAAGTGGCTAAAAAGATAAAATACACTCTTTCACAGCTCCATTTTGATAGACAATGAAGACAGAGTAATATTAGTCAGGCTTTTAAAATTCTTTCGTTAGATGCTTTACCTAAAAATGCGATTTTAATTTTAGTTGATGATGTAACAACAACAGGATCTACCATTCTTGAACTTACAAACAATATCAAGAAAGAAAGGGAGGATTTAAAAATTCGATGATTAGTTATTGCAAGACACAATGGGTAATATTTATTCTTTAAAAGAAAAAAGAAGATAGTGTAATGGTAACACGTCAGTCTCCGAAGCTGAAAATAGGAGTCCGATTCTCCTTCTTCTTGTTTTTTATTTATGCATTTTGCATCATAGAAATACTACTTTCTCCTATTCACTTCAAAACTTCACTTAATTCATGAATAATACCGTTAAATGACGCTACAGATTGTTGATTATTATCTATTACATCGTATTTAAAACTTTCTGCTGTAGCTTGTGTTTTTGTATTTAAAAAATCCTCTCCTTCCGTTTTTTCTACCGGTTCTTCCGTATTTCCTTGGGTTACTGCTATAGTAGCGTTTGTATTTTCTGTTGTATAAGATTTTCTTTGGATTTTTGCATTCTGCACGACCAAATATTGATTCGGATTTTTTAATGCCTCTTCAATATTTTGATTATCAATATTTGGGCTAATAGACTTTGTTTTTAAAGATCCATCTGTTGCATTTTGAGAATTCATCTTTATATTTGTACCATTTTTCATTTCTGAACTTTTTACACCCGCATCAAGCATTTCTTTTTGTTGTTCATGTAATCAAAGTTCTCAACTCGTTTCCAAAGAATTTAAAAGATCTCTAATTTCATTAAGAATTTCTTCAATACTCATTACTTTCCCTCATTTTCTTGAACTTGCTTTATCGTTTGATGGAACCATACAAAAATCTAAACTTACGATAGGCCCCAATTCCATACCAATCAAATCTAGCGTTTTATCATTGGCTGTATAAAATTGAGATTCAAATTTTCCACATAGACATTTTGCCCTACACGTCATTTTTGTTGAAAAAGAATCATATCATTCACATTTTTTCAAACATGTTTTTGCTTTCTCTATTTGTTTTTCTGTTTGTGTTTTATCTGCTGGATTTCCCATTCCTCCACCATTTTGTGCTGAATTTTGAACAGGATTATCAAGATTTTCTTCTTTTTCAGGAGTCTTTCATGAAGATTCTGGTTTTCATGAACTATTTTCTTTACTACTTAGATTTCAAGGAGATTGTGAAGACGGAATGATATTGGTTATGTCAGGTAAAGTTAGAATGGGATCAGAAAGATTACGATTTTTTATTTTTTCCTCTTGCTGTATTTGCTTTTCTTCCTCAGTTATACATCTTTTCCCTCCAAAATCAGTATCAATCATTTGATAATTTTCTCCTTTCATAAAATTATTAAATTCCTCATCTCAAAGATTTTCTTCTAAAATATTGATATTATCTGTGTTTTTATTATCTGTTATAATTTGTTTTCATTGACTTATTGCATTGGTTGAATCTTCTTTTGAAGAATTTGTATCTCCATTAAGATTATTTCCATTTTGAGATGTCATGGAAGAAGATGTTTGATTTTTTTGTCATCAATTTGTATCTTTGTTTGTATTATTATTTTTGGTTGGAGAAACTGATTTCTTTTCTTTTTTCCCATTATTTCCAGGTAAAGGATAAAAAACAAGAGCATCAGGAATTTCTACGCTTTCATACAAAATTTTTTCAATTACAGAGATATCATACTGGATATCGTAAGGAGAATCCTCAATACTGTTATTAAAAAACTTTTCTTTTCCCATATTGGCATTAGATACATTTTGATTATTTTCTGCTTTTGTTTTTTCTTCTGTATACAAGCTTACAATAGCATCTATACACCCCTTATCCAATCTACTCTTTCCCAAACAAGTATTATATTTTATACAAGTATCAGTTCCTGCATTTTTACTTCCTGGCATTTTATTTTTCTTATCTTTATTACTATTGTATGCTTTTGATGAATTTGATACCGTTTTTTTTGTTTGTCTAGAGAAAAATTCTAAATCTTTTTGATATTCTTTACTATAAAGATTTAAAATTTCAGAAAATTCTGCACGACTAATATCACAATGCAAATTATTAAAATATTGTTCCATTCCATTTAATGCTAATGCTAGTTTTTCTTCATGAAGGAGTTGAGATTGTTTTAATGCGCTTTCATAAGGATTTAATGAGAAATTTGAAGAATATGCATTGGAAAGATACGTCTTACTTTCCCTATTAGCAAGATAAGAATTCAATAAATTATCAACAAAATCAGTTGTGTAAGTAAATTCTCCTGCAATCACAAAATCACTTCCCCATAGACACGATATCCATGAGATTAAGAAAAGGAATAAAAATCTGATTCATCATTTGCGATTCATTGTGATTTTAATGGAATGAATTAAAATAGTATCTACTCTGCATTTTGTACATTTCTAAATTTATCATACATCGTATAAAGTGGCGTTACAATCTTTGATAAATAATTATTTCTTAGATCCAGGAGAGATTCTTGGTAAGCAATCCATGCGATATGAATTTGATAGGTATTGGCAAAGGTATTTAATTCTTCGAGAGATTGTTTCAGTGCTCTTTGGGAAAGATCCGCGTATTCATATGTAAGATTAATTTCTTTTATATATTCAGCATTATCTTTATCATTATTTAATTTATTTTGAAGGATTTGACGGTAATATATCAAAAAGGCATTATACCATTCATATTCATTAAATACTACATTCAAAAAGGCTGGATTACTTGATACTCCATTAGTATTTCATGAGAAAGCTTCTTTTCGTCATGTTGGAGCTTGTTCCAATTTACTTAAATCAAGAATCTTTAAATCTTTTTCCATTTTTTCGAAAGTCTTATTATTTTTCTTAATCATGGAAATGGTTTTTTTATATTTATTTACTAAATCTTTGTATTTTTGCTTTGTATTGGTTCCCTTTCCAACATTTAAAAGCCATTCTACTCTTTCTTCTGTAGTTTCATAAGGTCATAAAGCGACATAAGACCGTTTCTTTTTAAAAATATCCCCCATGATCGCTGTATAAATTTTATCTGCAAAGGTTAAAAAATCGCAACTATTTTTTCCTTCTTTACAAACTTCTTCTTGATTTCCTTTTGAACTTTGGCTATATTGTCCTAATCCAATAGCATTAAAATATCATTTCGAAATAGGAAGCTTTGATTCTTCTAATGTACGAGTAAAATACATTTTTCCATCACAAAATGCTTGAACGAAAAGAGATTCTTTTGGTGACCAATTAACATTTCCACTATCTCTTTGTAGACTTTTTTCCAAATCAATTACACAAAATTGTGTTGGATTTGTTTTGTTATTTTCTACCATTTTTGTAAATTCTGTTGGTAGTGAAAAATTTGAATCTTCAGCAAATGTGATTCCCATACAATATCCCCCTAATACTACTATCACTATCATTTCTATCAGATTTTTTATTTTTTTTCTTTTTGTCTTTGATATCATCCCTTTTTCTTAATAAACTAAATCGGATTGAAAATAGTTTTTTGAAGCCCAACATCCTTTATTTCATTTATTTGAACATTGTTTTTCACAAAGCGTTCATAAAATCTGTATCAACGTATTATCTTCACCCTTTTTCCCAATAAAACTTTTTAATCCTTCCTCTCCATCTAAAAACTCTATTGCAGTATAAATTTTTTGTAATTGCGCTTCATCAAGTTCTGTCATTTTGGTTAATGAATCATGATAAAAGGTTAATGTATCAGTTTGAAATGTGGTCCACTCTTTATCTAATGTTTGAAGTTGTGGATTCTGATTGTATTGTACACATTTAGGAGTTGAAAGATTCTCTCCTGTACAATATCACTCCAAACTCCCTAGTGAAAAATATTTTGAACAACGATAATACGTTATCGTTTCTTCGTCTTTACATTCTCCTTTTTCCCTACGAACACAAATTTGTTTTGTTACTTCTTGCCAATTTTCACTTTCACATACTTGTTCCATAGCTTCTTGTTGAATTTTTGCTTTTTCTTTTATTTTTTCTCTTTTGGCTTCTGCTTTTTCTAATTTTTTAATATTTTTTGCTTCTTTTTTATCATCTTTTTTCTTTTCTTTGTCCTCCTTTTTTTGTTCTTTTGTTCTTTTTTCTTTTTCTTGTTTTACTTTTTTCTTTTGTTCGCTATCTCGTGGAGTTCTTAGATGATTTCTCCATCGATTTCCACGTTCTTCTGTCATTCTTGTTGTATCTAATCCATAAATAGTTCTTAAAAGTTCCTTTTCTTCTTCTGTAAATCTTTGATCATCTTTTTTTTTGGAAGAAACAAAAGCTCCTTTTAGTGCTATTTTTAATTTATGAGTCGATTCTTTAATCATTTTTGTCGAATCTTTCCAACCTCCTACCAAGTTTTGTGCTACGCTTCAAGTTAAGGTTTGCATCATATTTCTCATAGATGAATCACAATCAAATCAAAAAAAAGCTGCATCATATTCTTGTAATAAAATATCGGCTACCCCTTCTTTAAATCCAATTTTACTCGAACCAAAATCTACTTGATTATAAAATCACAACTTTCTTGCTATAGGATTTGCAAAAAAATTTTTCATCTTTGCATTTAATTTTGTTAAAGCAATAAACATACTAGCATAACTCACATTTGCATTATTATTAGGAGCAATTAAAATATCTGAATATCTTGAAAAAATTTCAATTACTGGTGAAATATCTTCTAAAGTATTTACAATTCTTATTTTTTTGGAAAGAGCATATGCAGTGTCAAAAATTTCTGAATCAATTATTTGTAATGCCCTCCAATCTCTTACAATCGGCTCTTGTTGAATTAAGAGATTTACAAGTGAAAACGCGGATCAAATGGTTGATTGAATTACAATAAGCACTAAAGTATCTGTTGTTACTTGCATATTAAAAAGTTTCTGCGTTTCTCCTCCAATAGATTTTAAAATATTATGAAAGACTGTTCCTGAAAATGCAATTAAATTTCCTCCCGTATGAATTGTAATCAATTTTCTTGAATAAGGCCCCATTTCATCAGCATTTACATGATATATTTTTTGCCCTAAAGATCCTTGAGCCAATAAATCAATCATTTCCCTTTGAAAAGCAAGATAACTTTGCATAGTAGCACTAGGCATCGTACATACTTCTAGATTTTTTTTAGTAGCATTAGAAGTTTCCTCTGCAAACACAAAAGGATTTACAGATATCGAAAAGAGAAAAAGTATTATTATTGAAATAATATATTTTTTAAGATTCATTTGGTTATAAAGAGAATAAACCACCTTTATTATACAAGGAAATCATCAAAAAATCAAACTTCATTTTTCTTTCGTTTCTTTCAAAGTCACTTTTTTTATTTTAGCTACAAAATTATTTGACATATCTTTTATTAGATTTTTAATGTATATTTTTTATTTGAAATAAAAAAAGATAACCTTAGTATTATTTGTATTGTTTTTTATTCTATCTTTGAAAAATGTTTACAAAATTGACAGATAAACTAAAATCTAAAGTACAAAAAAAGAAAGAAAAAGCTGATTCTGAAAAAGAAACAGAATACCTTTGAACCCAGTCTATTGGGAAACTTATTCGAATCCAATCGTATCCAGCCATCATTGGACAATTTGTTATGGCTCTTTATAATTTTGCAGACAGAGCTTTTATCGGGAACAGTATTGGATTAGATGGACTTGCTGCTCTTACGGTTATTTTACCTGCTTATCTTATTATTTCTAGTTTTTGACTTGCTCTTTGAATTTGAGCATCAAGTATTATTTCTAGAGCATTATGAGCTAAGCAATTTGAAAAAGTCAACCAAACTTTTTGATCTTCACAACTCGTTATCTTGATTTCAACTTTACTCCTTGTTCTCTTTTTTCTTTTTTTTCAAGATCAGATTTTAACTCTTTTTTGAGCAACTGAAGATATTATGTGACTTGCTAGAGATTATTTTTCTATTGTAATTTTTGGACAAGTTTTTTGATGTTTTATGTTTGCAAGCACTGCTATCATTCGTGCAATTGGAGATACCAAAAGTGTTATGCTTATTAATATTGTTAGCGCATTAACCAATATTCTTCTCGATTATGTTTTTATTTTTATTTATGATTGGGGTATTAAGTGAGCTGCATGGGCAACAGTTATTAGTCAAATTGTAGCAACTTTGATTATTTTATATTATTATTTTTTTCAACAAAAGGTTATCAAACTTTCTATAAATTATTTCAAAATAAAACGAGAATATGTCAAAGAGATTTTTCTTTTAGGAATTCCTGCTTTTTTTCGTCAAGTTATTGGAAGTATCATGATGATTTTAGTAAATAATTTTCTTGGATCAGAATGATGAAAACAAGCTATTTCTCTTTGTTGAATTGCTCAAGGTTTAGTAGTCTTCTTCCTTACCCCTATTTTTGGAGTTACTCAAGGAATCGCTCCTATTCTTGGATACAATTATGGAGCTAAATATTATCAAAGAGTAAAAGATACTTTAAGAATTTCTATTAATGCTTTAAGCATTTTTTGAATTATTATATCACTTATTTACTTAATTTATCCAGAATTTTTACTTAATTTCTTTGTTACTACTCCTGAAGAATTAGAACTTGCAGCAATTCCAACAAAGATTTGCATGTATTCTTTTTTCTCTGTTGGAATTCAAATTATTATTGGAACGTATTATCAGAGTATTTGACTCTTTAAAAAAGCGTTTATTCTCTCTCTTTTAAGACAAGTCTTCGTTTTTATTCCGATTCTGTTCCTTTTTTCAAAGATTTTTCACCTTATGGGAATTTATTACACTTTTCCTATAAGTGATATTATTGCTCTTGTTATTACGCTTTTGATTTTTAGGAAAGATTGGTTAAAATTAAGCAAGTTATCAAGTCCTCTATAACAATAACCAAAAAAGAAGAGAAATCTGACTCTTCTTTTTTTGGGAAACAATATTTTTTCTTATAAAGATTTTTTTTCAATTTCTTCCATTATTTTTTCAATTTCTTCAAGAGGCATTGCTCAGATTTCTTCTTCTCTTTTTTCTCCTTTGTAAAAATAAAACATAGCTGGAATAGACATAACTTCGTATTGTCTCGCTAAATCTTCATTTTCATCTATATTTACTTTGAGAATTTTCCAATTATTTTTTTTCTTTGCAAGTTCTTCTAAAATAGGACTTACCATCTGACACGGTCCACATCGATCAGCAAAAAAATCCACTAAAACAAAATCTGCATCTTTAATTTCTTTTTCAAATTCCCCTTGAGAATGAATATACATTACTTTATTTTCCATTAAATTTTATTAAAAAATAAACGTTATTAGTATAGTGATTTTTTGATTTTTTCAAGAGTTTTTATGTTTGGAAAAATTTATTTTAGAAAACTTATCCTAATCTTATAAAACGTGGATTGATTTTTTTTCTAACATCAAAGAGTTGTTGTTTTAAAAAAGGAGGTACGGTTCTCTGATTTTGTTCAAACCATTTTACTTTTGCAACAATTCTCCTTTCCACCTGAAGTGCTGTATCAAAATCCATATCCATAAGTGTTTTATTCCATTCTGTGATAGCTTTTCTAATTTCCTGCCTTCTTTCTTCTTGTTGCTGTTGTCTAATTCTTAAATTTTCATTTTTTTCTTTTTGTTCTTGAGCCTTTCTGTAAGCTTCAACTTGTTCTTCGTATGCATTCATTTTCTTTTAATAATAAGATAAAAATTTTTCTCTTTTTTAGTCTTGAGATTTTTTCTTCTTTTTCCTTAGTTTTTTGGATAATTTTTCAAAAAATCAACTCCATCCATTTAATTCTTCCTGTTTTTGATAAAATTTTCCATATTTTGCTATCATTTCATGATATTTTTCCTGTAAGACTTGTCCCTCATAATAAAGATACTGTAATGCAGAATCATTCAATTCTCTACAATATTTTTTTAAATTTCAGTATTCTTTTTTTCGTTCTTCACACCATTTTCTTGCTTCACTTTCATCATCAATTTCCAATTTCCAGTTTTTGATATTATTAAAAAAGCACTCAAATTGTTGGTAATATTGTTCTGAAAGTTCTTTATAAAGATCTTGTTGTTTTATACCTTTTATTACTTCTCTTCATAAAATTCCCCTAGGGTTGATAATTCATAAAAACTCTGCTAATCAAAGAATGATTTTATCTTTTATCGCATCTATTACTGTTTTATTATTAATACTTTCATCTCTTTTTACCTCCATTCTCTCAAATACTATCTAAAGTAGATATTTTATATTTTTTATATCATAAAAGTCAAGCTATAAAAAATCTTTTTATCCAAAAGAGAATTTTGACAACAAAGGGGAAAATCTGTATACTTAAGAAAATTTTATCTTTTTATCGTATTATGAGTATTGATAAAACAAAAGAACAAAAGGAAGAACAAGATCGTGTAATGAAATATCTTTCTCTTTTCAATGAAATTGATAAATATTTTGATAAAGTACTTGGAACAGAGAAATTTATGCCATACAATGATAAAATTAAACAAATTATTCAAGGACATTATCCGATTTCGTGGTTTGTTAGAATGTTTCAGAATGAACTCAAATACTTTTGAGAACTAAGAAATAACATTTCTCATGGTTTGAAAGTCGATGAATATATGTATGCTATCCCCACACAAACTGCTATTGAAAAACTTTCTGATTTTGCAGATAAGATTGTTTCTCCGCCTCTTTGTATTGAATATTTCCGTAAAGAGGTTCATAGTGTCCAATATACCGATTCTCTCAAAGATCTTTTGATTGCAATTAAAGAATTTGGATATACGTATATCCCTGTTTACCAGTGAGATAAATTTTTGGGAGTCGTTACAGAAAGCGGAATTTTACAGCGATTGGCGGATGTGATGCTGGAAGAGAATTATATCGACTTGTCCAAGGCTCGCATCGAACATATGCCACTTTCCAATTCCAATAAAGATTTTGTCTTTGCTTCGTCCAATATCAATATTTATCAAGCAGATGAAATTTTTACTTCCAAAAAGAAAAAAGGAAGAGGACTTGGGGCTCTTTTTATTACCAAAAACGGAACTTCATCAGAAAAAATTATTGGAATGATTTCAGGAAATGATTTAGCTTTAATGGATGATTTGATCCGTTAATAGTATCTTTCTCCAAGTAAAAAGGAAACGTTTGATGAGAATAAAAACTCAATATTGCAAGTTTCATCGTCTATCTCATACAAGACAAAAAAGAAAAAATCTGACTCTCCGAAAAGGAATCAGACATAATGTTTATATTGCATGAATTTGCTGTTTTTTCAGTTTTTATCAAACAAAATGACACCAACTTTTCAGTGCACAACTTTCACAATGAGGATTTTTCGCTTTACAGTGATATCTTCCAAACAGGACAATCAGATTATTAGCATCTTTTTTGAGATTTTCTGGAAAAAACTTTTCTATCTGCAAGGAAGTTTCCAGCGGACTGTTCGTTTGAACAATGTCTAATCTATTCAAGACTCTATGTACATGCGTATCTACCGCAACGGTTGCTTTCTCAAAAATAACCGCTTCCACCACTTTTGCCGTTTTTATTCCGATTCCTGCTAATTGCACCAATTCAGACTCCTCTTCGGGAATAAAAAATCCCCACTGTTTTTGCTGAGCATATTCTTGGGAAGTCAGATTTTGTTTCTCTTTTTTTTGATTGAGTTCGATGAGTTGATACGAAAGTTTTTGAAGATATTTCGCTTTGTTTTTGTAATAATTGATCGACTGCAAAGCTCTTTCAAGATCCGAAAGAGAAAACTTTTCAATATCTCGAGGAGTTTTCAAAGTTTGAAATAAAGACTGTGTCACCTTATTCACTTGTTTATCCGTCGTCTGAGCGGACAACATTACCGCAACTAAACATTGATACGGATTGGAAAATTGTAATTCACTTTCCGCTTGCGGATAAAGCCTTTTGAGATAGTTCATCAAGGTTTCGATTTTTTCCTTTTTTGTCATCAGTGTAAGAAAGATAAAGTATGGGAAGTATATCAAAAAAAGAAAAGAATAAAAGTCTGAATATGAATTCAAACAAAAAAGCCCCTCGGAAGAAGGACTTTTTTTGAATCTCACCGATACAAGAAAGAAAAAGAGAAACAGATGATACTCTCTTGATTACCTCAAGAGAAGGTTTGTTTGTCAAATTTTTTATTAAGTTATTAGAATAGTAGTCTATCCCCACGTTCCCGTAGGGATGC
>JAFRZH010000016.1 GCA_017442645.1 bacterium
AAACTCCTCAAAAGGTGTTTGAAGAACATATACAAAAATGCTATATCATTTAGTGAATATTATTGCTATATACTCAAAATGAATACAATTCATAATTGTATTATTTGCATATTTATTGCACTTGATTTTTGAAACTACAAGTTCTTTTTGGGATTTTTTGCAGAAATCAATTCTCAATTTTTTTCGTTTTTAGAAAACGTTTGTAATCAAGAAGAATATAAAAAAATCCTATTTTCGAGCTTTTTTGACTTGTTTTTTTATTTGTGATTCTTAATATTTAAAGCGTTTTATATCAAAAAATAATCAATGAGTTCTTTGGATTCAAACGAAAACATTACCAATGATCAACAATATGATGCCTCTCATATTAGAGTTTTAGAGGGACTTGAACCGGTAAGACAAAGACCTTGAATGTATATTGGTACTACGGATTTGACAGGACTTCATCATATGATTCAAGAAATCGTGGATAATGCGGTTGATGAAGCATTGGCAGGATATTGTACTCATATTACGACTATTTTTAATGAAGATGGATCCGTTACGGTTCACGATAATGGTAGAGGAATTCCTGTAGATATCCATGAAAAGACAGGGAAATCTGCTCTTGAAACGGTATATACCGTTCTTCATGCTTGAGGAAAATTCGATAAATCCGTTTATAAAGTTTCTGGAGGACTTCACGGAGTTGGAGCAAGTGTCGTAAATGCACTTTCTACTTGGCTTGAAGTAACGGTACATAAAAATGGGAAAATCTACAGAATGAGATTCGAAAGAGGAATCCCCCAAACAGGATTGGAAGTAATCGGAGAAACGGATAAAAATGGGACAAGTGTAACTTTTATGCCTGATCCTACAATTTTTGATACGGTTGAATTTGAGGAACAGAGAGAATTCCAGAGAATGAAGCAAGAAGCTTATCTTACTCCTGGTGTAACCTTTACAATTATTAGCAGAAAAACAGGAGAAAAAGCCAGATATTACTACGAAGGAGGAATCCAAACTTGGCTTCACAATATTGTTGGACAGCAGGAAAGATTAGGATCTTTTCACTATTTCAAATCAGAAGGGAAAGATTGTTTGGCAGAAATTGCATTTCAATTTGTTGCAACAAGTAATGATCATACGGTTTCTTTTGTGAATAATATTCCAACCAAAGACGGAGGATCTCATGTTCTTGGATTTAAATCTGCACTGTTGAAACTGATTAATGAAATTGCAACAGAAAAAGAAAAAATAGATAAAAAAATCTGAGAGTTCCAAGCGAGTGACGTCATGGATGGATTGTATGGAATCATTACGGTGAAAATTCCTGAACCTCAATTTGAAGGACAGACCAAAGGAAGATTAGGAAATGCTTATGTAAGAGGAGAAGTTGAAAAATTAACGTACGATTATTTGAAGAAATTTTTTGAAGAAAATCCTGAAGAATTTGATAAAATTTTCGAAAAAATCGACCTTGCGGCAAGAGCGAGATTAGCTGCAAAATTCGCAAAAGAAACGGTTTTAAGAAAAAATGCTTTGACAGGAGGAGTTTTACCAGGAAAATTAACCGATTGTACCAAAAGAGGAAATAAAGGAACAGAACTTTATATTGTGGAGGGAGATTCTGCCGGTGGATCTGCAAAACAAGGAAGAAACGCAACGTTTCAAGCGATCCTCCCTTTAAGAGGTAAAATTCTCAATACTGAACAGGCTTCTATCCAAAAAATTATGGCAAATCAAGAGGTTAAAAATCTGATTACTGCCATTGGAACAGGAGTGAAAGAAAATTGTAATATTGAAAGTTTGAGATATGAAAAAATTGTCATTATGACGGACGCCGATGTCGATGGAGCTCATATTAGAACTCTTTTACTTACCTTCTTCTTCAGATTTATGAGACCTCTTATTGAAGAAGGACATGTTTTCGCTGCGGTGCCTCCTATCTATAAATTTTCAAAATGATCAAAGGAAGTCTATTCTTACAATGAAAGTGATACTCCAAGTATGTATGGATTTTCTTCAGATGATAAAGTAGAAATTCAGAGATATAAAGGACTTGGAGAAATGAATGCTGAACAACTTTGGGAAACAACCATGAATCCAGAAAACAGAATCCTCAATAAGATTACGATTACGGACGCAGAAGAAGCTGATAGACTTTTCAGGATTCTCATGGGAGAAGATGTTCAAGCAAGAAAGCACTTCATCCTTGCCAATGCTAAAAATGTAAAAGATTTGGATATTTAAAAAAGACTCTCGTGTGAGAGTCTTTTTTTTCTATTAATTTTTTATTCTTCACTATCAGTTTCTTCATCAATTGTAATATTTTCAGCAATTTCTTCTAATTCATTGAAAACTTCATCATCAAGTACTTTTTTCCCGCTTCTCATATCTTTGATGCTGTTTTCAATTTTTCCTTGTAAATCTTTTAGTACTTTTTCATCAGATTCTAGGTATTGAGCTAATTTTTCTTTTCCTTGAACTTTCTGTGTTCCAATTGTATAGAATGCTCAAGCTTTAGTGATAAGCTTTAAGAGAATTGCAGCTTCAATGGTATCAGTTGTTCTATCATATCCCATTTGCCATTTTATTGGGAGTTCTGCTGTTTTAAAAGGAGCAGCGATTTTGTTTTTTGCAATTTTTACTTTTGCAAAATATCCAATTTGTTCTTTATCTTCCATAATTTTATCTCCTTTTCTGATTTCAATTCTTTGAGAAGCAAAGAATTTCAAAGCATTTCCTCCTGTAGTTGTTTCAGGATTTCCGAACATTACACCAATTTTCATTCTTATTTGGTTAATGAAAACACATGTTGTTCCTGTTTTTGCTAATACTGAAGTAAGTTTTCTAAGTCCTTGTGACATCATTCTTGCTTGAAGTCCCATGTAACTATCCCCCATATCTCCTTCAACTTCAGCTTTTGGAACAAGCGCAGCTACAGAATCGATAACGATAAGTTTAACAGTTCCTGATTTTGCTAATTCTTCAGCAATTTGAAGAGCTTGTTCTCCGTAGTCAGGTTGAGCTAAAAGAAGATTATCGATATTAACTCCTAATTTACGAGCATAATGAGGATCAAGAGCATGTTCAGCGTCAATAAATGCTGCGATTTCTCCTCTTTTTTGGATTTCTGCAATAGCATGAAGAGCAATTGTTGTTTTTCAACTTGATTCTGGACCGTAGATTTCAACAATTCTTCCTTCAGGATATCCTCATCCAAGGATAAGATCCAATATATAAGATCCACTATGGAAAGTATTGACTAATCAAAAAGTTCCACTGTCTCCCATTTTGATAACGGCTCCTTTCCCAAATTGTTTTTCGATACTTGCTAAAGCATCCTTTAGTCCTTGTGGTGTTTTGTCTGTCATTAATATTTTTTAAAGAATAAAACTTTTTTAACAACATCAATGTAGTCAAAAAAAATAAAAAATCAAGAGAAAATTTCTTATATGAAAACTGTATTTTTGAAAATGTCAAAAAAATATAAAATTTTGTCAAAAAAGATTTGACATTAAAAGAGAAAAAAATAGTATTTTGAGTGTTTATCTTATAATGTCTAGGAAAATGAGTAAAACGAATAAATGACTTGACGCTGTTCAAAAGGCATTAGTTGCTTTTTTTAAGAAAAATGGTAATGAAGAATGATTGACTTTAAGAGAAATTGCAGCTGAGATTGGAGTAAATCATCCTCAAACAGTTCTCAATAAACTAAATCAATTAGTCTTAAAAGGTTATTTTGTGAAGGATAAAAAAGGGTATCGTTTAGTACGTGAAAGTGTTATAGATAAATTGACGGATATTATTCAGTTACCTATTTTTGGATTTGCACAGTGTTGAAATCAATGAAAAGCAGTTATTGATGAATATTCGCAGGAAAAAATTCCTGTAACGATGGCTTTTATTGGAACTAGTGATATTGAAAATTGTTTCTTTGTACGTGCGAAAGGAAATTCTATGGAACCAAAAATTCATGATGGTGATTTGGTTTTAATTCGTCAGCAAGATCATTATGATGAATCTGATTATGTTTTTGTGGTTCACAATAAACTTCCTAAATTAAAGAAAATTATCCAACAAGATGGAACTTTTTATTTGGAATCAATTAATCGTTTTTTTGACAAGGTAGAAATTTCTCCTTATGATGATACTCAAATTATTGGAGTCGTGAAAAAGATTATTCAAAATGTTTAAAAAATAAAAAGTCTGAAAGGTTATTTCAGACTTTTTTGTTTTCTTTATTTTCTTTATTTCCTTTTTCCCGATTCCCCGTTCAAATAATATTCTACAAGTTCTCCTTTTTTGTAAATGAGTTTTAAAGAGAAAAAATCCTTTGTTTCTTCAAGAAGTTTTAGAAATATTTTATCTCCTTCTCGAAGTGTCAGATTTTTTATCTCTTTTTTATCAATCCATTGTAATTCTCCTTCATTACATTCTTTGAGTGTCCCTTCAAAATTGTTTGAAGTATATAAAAACATATATTCACTTGGGTTTTCCTCATTATTGAAAGTAATAATTCCACGAAATTGAAAATCTTTTAATGTTAATCCCGTTTCTTCTTTTACTTCACGAATTAAACAATCTTCTGGACTTTCTCCATATTCAAAATGTCCTCAAACTCCAATTCGTTTTCACTGATTGATATCATTTTCTTTTTTGATGCGGTGAAGCATGAGATATTGTTCATCTTTTTTAATGTAACAAAGAGTAGTGAGAGGGGATTTCATGGTATTATGTTTGATTTAAAAAATTTCTATTCCAAAACAGCGATATCCTCAATATGATGCGTGTGGGGAAATAAATCTACCGGTTGCACTTCTTTACAAGTAAATCCTTTCTCGATAAAAAGTTCGATATCTCTTGCCATAGTAACAGGATTACAAGAAATATAAAGCAATTTGAAAGGATATTCTTTTTTGAGATTAGCGATTCGTTCGATAACATTCGGATGAAGTCCTTCTCTTGGAGGATCGATGACAACCACTCCGAGGTTATTGATTTTTTCTTGAAGTTCTGGGAAATTTGCCAACGCTTTTTCAGCAGGAGATGCGACGAAAAATGATTGTTCATCGAGTCCATTAATTTTCGCATTGTGTCTAGCGTCGATAATCGCGTCTTCCACGATTTCAATTCCCACGAGTTGCGTGTCAGACTTGTTCTCTTTTTGTGCTAATTTAAGCAAAGAAAGTCCGATACTTCCAGCACCACAATAAAGATCTAAAATATTCCCCTTGAAATTTCCGAGCATTTGAAATGCAGTGGAAAAGAGTTTTTCAGCTCAAAAGGTATTGGTCTGAAAAAAAGAAAAAGGAGAAATTCTGAAAGTTACCACCGTTTCGTCCGTTTCTTCTCAGAAATGAAGTTCTTCGTGGATTACTCCTTCTCACCAGAAAATACTTGGTTCTGACTTATCATTTCTCACTGTATCGGAAAGTCCTGCATTATTGGTAATCACGAAAGTCGTCAATTTTTCTTTCAAAAAAGGATCAGATTTAAACTCTTGCAAAAGAGTATTTCGAAGTTCAGAAGTTTGAGCATTTAAATTATCAAGAGAAACGGAAAGATTTACCATCAATTGATGCGTATGCACTCCCTCACGAACCACTAAATGACGAAAGAAACCTTGATGAGTCTTCTGATCGTAAATAGGCAATCAGGATTCTTTACACTTTTTTTTAAGATATCAGTACAAAGCATTTGCCTCTTCAGAGATAAGTCCACAACGATCAACATCGATAATTTTGCTAAATTCTCCTTGTTTATGAAATCCGCAGTTCCAAGGATCATGGAGTTTATATTTTATGATCCCTTGTTTTTCAATTTCTTCGTCTTCTACTCCTTGTTTATGAAGTTTACGATATTCTTCCGTCTGCTGAATATAGGGTCAGAAGCTAAATTCTATCTTATTTCTGTACCCTCTTTGTAAAGGAGAAGAAAGAATAGGTAAAAATCTGATCGGATTCTCTTTGGTGATTTTCTTGAAAGAGTCTTCCACCAATTGTTGTTTGATCTGTAATTGTTTTTCATAATTGATTATCTGCCATTTACAACCTCAACATCAAATTTTACTGGTTCCTTCATTGATCGCACTTTCTCCCTTAGCAATGTAATAATGCGGACAAAAAATCTCTCCATCAGAAAAATCCTCATCATATTTTTTAGTTTCCAAAATATGTGCTTCGATGTAGTCTTTTCTCCTTTTTACTACGGTTAAATCGACGATACTTCCTGGTAAAGCTCCCCCTTTGATAAGAATTTTTTTCCCATCAGACATAGAACCGATTCCGATACCTCCATGTCAGAGTTTATAAACTTTGATTCCTTTGAGAATTTGCTGTTTCATCAAGAAATTTAGAAAGTAAATTTTTAATAATTGTACGTATTCGTTTGGGAAAATCAATAAATAAGGAAGCTTTGTTTCCTTTGTTAGGAGAATTTGATTTTAAATGTTTATTTGGTTATACTTTTTATAGTTTTACTTTTTTGCAAGATTAGTATGTCACTCACTCACTC
>JAFRZH010000017.1 GCA_017442645.1 bacterium
AACGAAGAAATACAAAAAATAACAAACATGATAAACCATAAACCAAGAAAAGAACTATGATATAAGTCGGCTTATGAAGTTTATCATAATAAAAAACTACATTATTGTCTTTAGTGGTGCATTTCGCTTGAAAATTAAGCACAGTTAATACAGTAAGATTATTCATACCACATAAAAATTCTTGAAGTATTTTCTTCTTCGAGATCTCTTCCGACAATACTACTTGAACTGTCTCTATATCGAAAAAAAGCTTTCTGTCCTTGTTGAGAAGCATACTGATTTATCAAAAAAAGACAAGCAGGACAGTCTGCATCGACATTTTCGACAAAATCCTTAAAATCTCACGTTCCTTGTTTCAAGAAATCAATACTTTTCAAATCATGTTGATAGGTTTGTTCTTCGGGTTGATAATGGGCAAAATCTACTGATGCGATCACTAAAACTTTTCATGAGAAAGGGAGTTTTTTCAATTTTTCTAGAGGAGGTAGATGAGTAGGGAGAGATAAGGTTACAATTTCCGAAGTTGGGAAATATTTTTTGATTCGCGGAAGATGTTCTCCGATTCCGTGTTCTTTGAGCAAAAAACTTTTTCAAAAAGGGGTTGCTAATTGTCTTTCATCTTTTATTCAAGGAAACGCAGAAAGTTGATATTTTTTTTCATGATAGAAACAAGAAAAAGAAGAAAAAGTCTGAGGTTCTTTTTCGTCAAGATAGAAATGATTTGGGGAAACGATTAAAACATAGTTTGGATCAGATTTTTTATACCATTTTTCTTTAATCATTGCATAAAATGCATTAACCTTTTCAGAAGCGATCATGAAATGAGGAATAATTGCAAAATGAGTTTCAGAGTGTGAAAAACAAATATATTTTCCCCAAAAGAAACTTCCTACCAAAACGGCTATAAAACTGTAGTATCGTAATTTTTTTTTCTTAAACATACCTTATCTTCAGTATCTAAATTATTAAGAATAAATTACCTATTTTTTTACGAAAAACAATAAATTTTAACCGTTCAAGAAAGAGAGAAATGGTATCTCTTATACTCAACAAACTAAAAAAATGTAAAAACATTGTAAAAATTCTTGTAAAAATTCTTTCTCATAATTTGACAAAAAAAAACAAATATAATCATTGTATTATATAATATTTTTTATTTAATAGATAAACAAAAAATGGCTTCATTGGAGAAAGTAGAAACAAATGACTTAATAGTACTTATGTATTTAAAAGCGAAATATTGAAAAAAAACATTTGAGGATATGGTAGCACAAGCCTTGAACGAACCTATAGATTATCAAGAATATTTTCAGAAGTTCAATGAGTTATTTGGTAGTGAGTGATATGAATACGGACGTGGACAGTATCGTATCAAATTATTATATTGAACAACATATGAATTAAAAAAAATGGCAAAGGTGTAGAGCTGAATTTCGATGAAATAAAACATATTATAATGGGTATGATACAGAAGAAAGCTTTTGTTTTAAAACAGGTGAGTTATATGCTGATGGAGAATACCGCATTTTAAAAGGAAAGACTTATCAAGCAAAGGCTGCTCAAATATGAAAAAAAATAAAAAATGTAATCAAAAAAAAGAAACTGCACTTTAAAACTGGAGTCTTAGGGAGCGTGGATAATTATTTACATGAATAAGTAAAAAAATCCGACTCTCCGTCACGATAAAATCAGAACCGAAGAATCAGATTTTTTTCTTTTTTTTATTGAGCAGCTGGAACCGTCTTTAACGTATCATTATTTCTGATACTATCAATGAATTCATACAGTGCGACTTTATACACTCCTTCATCATTTAAAATGTAGAGTTCTGGTTTATCTCATGAAGCTTCTGAAACATTCATATCGATCACAGGATGTCCTTCAATCATAAATTTGAAACTGAAAAGATATTTCATATTATAAACTGCTTTATTATCATCATTCGTTTTTGGATTTACGGTTTCATAAGCTACGAATAGCTGTTTCTCTTGATCAAAAAGATAGATATATTTTGTGGCTGATGAAGTGATAATTTTTACTTTATCCGTAAATTCTTGAGCAACAATATCTCCTCCTTTGAGAGGAATTTCTCTATAGGAAAGTGAAGTTCCTGCAAGATTACTTCTCCAGAAAAGATAAGGTTTTTTATTACTCCATCCAAAGAAAGAACCATCAATTGCAAAGCTTCAAAATTCTGTAAAATTCATTCCTGAGCCAAGAAGAACATCATACGAACTTCCTCCTTGGAAATTTGATTCAGATCCTGCAACATTACGATATCTTGTGACAAAGATATTTCCCACAGAAGAAATATTCTTTTGGAAGACATAGAAATTGTTTTTATTGAAAATTCCGAGTCAACCTAAATTGGAAGAAAACGCTCCATCAGTAGTTTCCAAAGGAGTAACTCAAGATTTAGTAAACAAAGAAATCTCTCCTTTATCCGTTGCACAATAGAGCCCATCACGTAATAAAGACACGGTACAAGTAGATAAATTATTACCTCCATTAAATTCAGTCAATGTTCCTCTATTACTATCACTTGTGATATCCAATAAAACAGCTTTACTACCAGCAATAGCAATATTTTTTGGAATAAAAACAGAATGCAATGTCCCTAGTTTTTCTAATTCTGAGCTATTAAAAGCAAGAATTCTAGAACCATTGGTAAACTGCGTTAATTTCTCAATAGGGATAATATTAAATCCCTTGTAATATTCTGCTTGTAAAATGGTCTTTAATTGTTTAACATCCTGAAGCCATTTCCCTTTAGATTCAATAAAGTCAAGCTTTTGCATGATTTCTGAATAGGTAAGTGATTTTTCAGGGGAAGATGGATCAAGATTTTGGAACTCAGCCATTTCTTTTTGAATATCTTCAATCGTCAAGTCAATATAGACTCAAGAACTTGTTTTGAATTTAGTTTCAGGATCTTCATTTCCTCTTCGCTGTGAAAGTAAAGATGAAATAAGAAGAAGAATAAGAACTCCTGAACAAACGGAAATTAAATAAATCTTATTCCCCCAAATTTTCTTTTTGATATCTTTCAAAAATCATGAAGCCTGAATCTTTTCTCCAATGATATTAAACCCTTTTGTCAAAGTAAAATCACTTGAAGATCTTGTTTTTTTAATTTCAAGAGAAAAATTAACGATATAAGAAAGAAGGAAGGATACATATTGTTTTTCAACCCTTGAAACTAAAATACTTTCTAATGATAAAAGAAATTTTTCTTCAGCTTCATCTTCCAAAAGAATAGCTTCAAGTTCTTTTCTATCTTGTTGTCCTAATATATCTGAAATTTTTACTCCTACATAAACAAGCTGATCATTTCCTTCAAGATTTCATTCCACGAGATCCGAAAAGGCATCAATTTTTTCTGACGGATCTACGGAATTTTCTAAAGTATATAAAATCCTTTGATCTCTCATAATCAAAAGACTTACCTCTCAAATCATAGAACTTAACAAAAGATTATCCACAATCAGTTGGATAACTCCTTTAAGTTCAAATCTTTCTACATCACGAACCTTACTTGCAAATTGATCAAATTTAATATTGAGATCTTTTAAAGAATTTTCGAAATATTGCTTCAATTCCGTAAGATTATCTTCCTCAAGAGTTTGTACTTTTGATGTAAATTCTGCAACAAAATCCTCTAAAATATCTTTCTGAAACTGTAAAAATTTTTGAGAACTACATTCAACATATACATTCATTTTTATAGTATCTCCAAGGGTATCCTGAAAAGCATAAATAGCCTCTTCAGCACCGTATTGCTTTTTTGTTTCTACAAGTTGCATGATTCGTGAGTAAAGTTAGGACGATAAAATTATTTCATGAGTTTTCTTTAGATGTACGAAAATTTATTTTTTTTTCAATACCAAATAACGAAAAATATAGGGAATAATTTGAAGACTATTCAATACTTTTTTGAGATTTCTTTTGGGATCTGAGATAAGTCTTCGTAACCGTTCTAACTTGATCATTCTAATCCATTTAGGAGCTCTTTTTTGACTTCAAGCCCACCAATCAAAAAGCCCTCACACGTTCATGACAATCAGATTATTTTTCTTTATTTTTTGATAATTTTTTAAGGTCCACATCTCTTGAATGGGATTGGTTGGAGTCGATCTTCCTACGAGTAAAATATTGATCGTATCTTGGTATTCTCCCAGTTGTTTTTCCGCTTGTTCTCGCTCAAATTCCGAATATCCCTCTTGAGCGTAAATTACATTATACCCCTTATAGGAAATATATTTTTTCGCTTTTTCGATCTCTGTTTCTTTGGCACCGTACATCAAAAGACAAATTTTGTGATTTCCATACATCTCTCTGACTTTTTCTAAGAAAAAAGAAGAAAAATCTGTTCCGTTAAGATTGTCTAGTCGTTTTTTCGGAGTTTGGATTACATGAAAAAGATTTGCACAAAAATAAAAAATCTGTACGGCAATACCATCAGGCAATAAGAAATCTCCTTTCAAAAGAATTTTTCTATAATCATCTTGATTATTACTTCTTTCCTGAGTATTGAAGAGATTATGTGCTACAATATTAGCAAAATAAATAAAATTGATAATACAAAAATCTTGTTCTTGATAGCATTGCAAGATATCTTGTACCAACTGCTGTTTATCTCATTGATATAATTTTTCAAGGACCGCTTTCATGGTTCTTCCCTACGAATAAAAAACCTTACTCTTTTTGAAAAAGAATAAAATTCTGATGTATGTATAGTGTTTTCCTTATCAATCGCAAATAGATTTTGTTCGTTATTTCAAATATTATTGGCTAAGTTTTTTATTGATCAAGTCATTGAGTAAAGCTCCATCAACGGTACTCATTCCGTCTTCTTTGATTTTTTTCATAATCATTCCTCTTTGACTTTTGAGGTCGGTAATACTAAGTTCTGAGATCATTTGATCAAGGAATTTTTCAGTTTCCTCTGTATTCATCATCTGAGGAAGATACCTTTCAAGTACTGCTTTTTTGAAAAGTTCTGATTCTTTTTCTTCATTTTTTTCTGCTTTTTCCAAGAAAGAGATCGTTTCAACTACCGCTTTCACTTCCTTTTTGATCAAAGAGATGATGTCAGCATCCGTTGGCTCTTGTTGAGTTTCGATTCTTTTGTTTTTAATCTGAGCAAGAAGATAATTCAGAATTATTTTCTTTTCTTCATTTTTTGTCTTCATTGCTTCTTTGTAATCCGCAGTAATTTGTTCTAAAAGGGGCATGTTTTTTATCAAAAAATAAAAGAGTATCTTTCTTTTAAGGATCTACAATTTTTTATCAATAAGATTTTATTTCAGAAAAAAGAAAATTTCTTCAAGTAGTAAAAAACGAGGACTTTCATCCCCGTTCTTTTTGAATGATAATTTTTCATTTTTCATAAAAACTTGATTTTGAACTTTTTTTCGTTATAATCTATTTCAGAAATTAATTCATACTGAAACGTGTCGTTTAGCGACTGCATTCTCTTAGGAGATAGGTATGAATTTTTCTTTTGGGAAAATTTGTATTTGTATTGCTCTATGTTTAATAACGTTTAGATATGATTCTTTTTGTGATGAATATTCACGATGGATTCATGAAGTAATATAATCGGCTAATTGTAATAAATTATTTTTTCTAGAATCTTCTGTTCTCACTTTTTTTATTTTATGATCATTATAGGTATTAAATTTTTTTCTTAAGTATGTTTGTAAATTTCTATCAAAAGATTTACTATATCCTCCATCAATAATTACATTAGCTTCCATTAATCTTGTCCTCGCCATTTCGAATACTAGAGAACATATATAACTATAAAAAGATTCTCTCAATTTTAAACTTTCAAGGTCTAACACTTGTTTATTAACAATAATTCAATAATAGAAAAAATCATAAGGAGCTACAGCAGAAAAGAAAGCTTGTTTAATTCTGTCAGAATCTTTTTTATAATGAAATTCATAATTTTCAGAGAAATGTAATTCATTTTTTAATAGTTGAATTCTTTGATTACATTTTTCAGCCTCATTTTGAGTATTAAAAATAACCATTCAAATAGTAAAGAAATGACTTGATTGTTTTTCAAATTGAAATCCTGTATCTCAAGCTTCATCGATAAATACTAACATGATTAGAAAAATAGAATTTTAAAAATTCATCTCTACTATACCTATCTCCTTCATCATTTCAACTTCTTTTTCTTTATTTTTTTTGACAAAAAAATGAGAACTTTCATCCCCTGTTCTTTTTAAATGATATAAATTTATTCTGTAAAGATTTTTGAAAAAACTTGATTTTGGAATTTTTTTAAGTATAATAATTATACATTAAGAAGAAGAGAATCCTAAAAGTGTAGGTGCTTTGTGGAGACTCTTCATTTTTTTATTCATCTTCTAATTGAATTTTTGACTTTAAATTTGATAGATAGTCATACAAACTTGGGGGTAATGATTTATATAATGATGATGCGTATTTTTTATTATGCGTATTTTTTAT
>JAFRZH010000018.1 GCA_017442645.1 bacterium
AGGTTAAAGATGTTTCTTTTCGTGTAACATACTCTGCTAATGATCTCCTTCGTTTCATTGAATTTTTGTTCTTCCTTTTCAATGACACTATTATTATAGTCAGATTTTTTTCTTTTTGCAAATTTTTTGATACTTTTTTATGAATATTTATTTTCACAGTTTTAAACTAACATCTTCCTGTTTTATTTTTATTGACTTAGTACAAAATATGTATATATTTTTTATATTCTTGAAAGTTTTTATTCATTTTATTCTTCTATGTCACGATTATCTTTCTATGTTTCAAAAAACCCAGAGAATCCCTGGATTTATAATCAAAAATGAAGGAAAGAATGGGAAGAAAAGCATCTAACCGAAAAGCTCCCCTTAAATAAGATACCTGAAATCATTAATCATTTCAAGATTCTCTTTTCAGAACTCCTTAGACTTTCTCCTCATTCTTCTGATGAAATTACTTTGTATCAAAAACAATTTTCTGGAGAACCCCGTGAGGAAAAATTAGCTCAATTATACCAAATTTTAAGCAAAAAACTTGACTGATTGAGAAGAGAGATAGTTTTCAAGTTAGAACGTAATCCCAATGAAGAATAAATCTTATTTCAAAATTTCCAATTCTTGAAGAAGATTTTCGTATTCTTTGAATTGTTGAGGGTATTTTTGTTGTAATAATGCTTTTAAAAGTGTTTTTCGTTCTTGCATTCCGGTAATCAATGCTTCAGTGTTTTCAATTCCTTCAAGAGTGATCTCAGATTTTTCTAATTTTTTTCCAATATTAAATTGATGCAGTTCTTTTTCTAACGTCGGATCAATAATTTTCTGAACTGTTTCTTCTTCATAACTCATCTCATCGGAATAACAAGTCACATTAACATCTTTTAAATTTAAATCTTCTTTAAATTTTCGCTGAATCTCTTTTCCTACAAAATAATTTTTTGTTTCTTCTTGTAAAGAACGATAAAAAGTCTGAACATCTTCTCTTGATAATGGAACTTTTCCATTTTCTCCTCTTTTATCGAAAACAAAATAATATTTTATATTCATTTCATCAAAGATCATTTTATCTCCCTCTTTTTTTCGTATTCCTTTTAATTGATTACTTTCTGTAGGACTTGTAGCTCGAACGCTTCCTGTACAAAAATAATTTTTATAGAAAAAACCTTTATGTAAATGTCCAGAAATAAATTTTACCTCCTTATCTTCTAATCGATGTTTTTGAATAGCCGCATCTTTAAGAGAGAATTGAGAATTTTGACCCGGGAATTTTGTTCCTTCAATATAATAATGATGCATAACCGTAAATGATGTTTCTTTCTTTTTGAAATATTCTAAAATCAAATTTAACTGTGCAGAAAGAATCAGATTTTTATTTTCTGTTTTTATCATTTCTTGGAAGGTAAGATTCTGACTTTCTAACGCATCAATTCCTGAATATTTTGAGAGATTAAAGGTAAGAACGTGGGGGAGAAAGAGAACATTTTCCCCTTCTATTTTTTCAAAAAGAGGTTCTGTGATAAATTTCAGGAAATTCCCATTTCCAGAAACATTTAGATTTTCAAAGAGATTACACGTTTTTCTTCCTTCCTCAAAAACGAATGCATCTTTAATCCAATCATGATTTCCTGCAAGAATGTAGACATTTTTTCCTTTTGCATACAAGGAAAGAAAAAATTCATATAATTCTAAAAGAGAGGTTCTGTCATATCAAAAAGAATATACATAATCTCCTAAAAAGATAATATTTTTTTCTTCTGGATATTGGTCTATTTTCTCTTTTAACATCTGCAAGATACGATCTTTTTCTTTGAAATTGATATGAATATCTCCAATCAAAAGCATGGAATGAAAACAAAAAGTAAAAATCTGATTTTCTTTTATTGTAAATCTTGGGTGGGAGTTCTTTTTTTGATTCGACGACGTTCGTACTTTTCCAATTGATAAGACACTTGATCTATTCAGACTTGTTTTTCTTGTTCCTTCATCGCTGATCAAAGATCGGTATTTTTACTTTGTACTAATGTTGTTTTTTTATCATCACTATTTTCTGCCATGATTCTGAGAATTAAGAATAAATTTTCTTCATTATAAAAGATTCTTTCAAAAAATCAAAGTAAAATCAGTAACGATGTAGTAAATACTTTTTAAAAATTTGTTTAATTTTCTCTTGACTTTAAGATATATAATATATGTGTTTTTATATTATACTATTAAACAATGGAAAACGAAAACAACATTATTCAGCTTTCTGAGAGATCTGATGAAGCCGACGAAGCTGTAGAAGCACAATCAAAACAAAAAGTAGCAGATTTTATCTGTCAAAAAATTGTTGAGATAGCAGAAAAACATTTTCCTGATCAAATAGAAGCAAAAAGAGCAGGTTTGATTAAAAGCTTACAACAAGCTTTAGCAGAGGATGATCCACAAAATTATGCACGACTCCTTGATGATATCAAAAACAATGTACAAAAAATTGTTAACGCATTAATGGGGAAGAATGAGCTTTCATTCCGTGATGTTACACTACCTTGAGGTACCTATGCTGATACAGAAGTTATTGCTAAAGAATTATTTCCTGAAGAATTTTCTTGATCAAGTACAATTGTGGATTCATGAAAAGAGGACTAAAAATAAAACATTCAAAAGATAAAAATACTCTGAATTCCGTTCAGAGTTTTTTGCTTTTTTTAGTTTTTTGGAATATACTTTAGGGAGTTTTATTTTTTGTAAAGAAGATGGATTCTAATCAAGCAATTCCACAAATTCCTAATATTCCAAATGCTCAAAATATTCCCAATATTCCCATGCAGACCGAAATTCCTACTCCTGGGATGACTATTCCTAATTTTTCTGTTTCCCAAAATTCTCTTCCTGTTTCTCACCCCCTCCAACAACCACAGATTCAAATTTCTCTGATTTCTACTCCATCTCAACCAATTTCACAACCAATACCTCAACAAATTACTCAATCAACTCCTCAAAACATTCAACCAACGATTAATACCATTCCACAAGCTATTTCCCAACAACTTTCTCAACCGATTCCCACAGTTCAAATCCCCAACATCCCCCAACCACAACTTCAAAATATTTCGCAACCACAACTCGATACTCCAAATTCTCCCCAAGAAAATCAAGTTTCTCAACAAAATGAAACTTTAGTTTCTGAACAGAATATTTCTCAATCAGACACTCCTCTCAAAAAAAGTTCTTTGTGAGATTCAGAAGGAAATGAAACAAAAGAATTCCATCTTGCATTTTTTCACGAAGAACATCTTGCTATTATCAAAACTTATAAAAAAATTCATCGTTTTTTCTTTAAACAAGGGATTTATCTTTTCATAACGATTGCATGTTTGATTTTTTGATATCAATTTTTAACAACCAGTAAAAAGAATTATATTCCTATTTATCAAAATTATCAGGAAGAGACTGATCAAATTGAAAATAATTCTCATACTAATATCTCCTACGATGATCTAGAAGTCCTCATAAAAGTTTGACCTTTATCGATCAATGAAAACAATATTTTACAAACAGAAAATAATCTCGTAAAATTTCAAGGACTTATTCTCTGAAATAATAGTGTTATCAATTTAAAACAGACTCTTTTCGATGAAGAAAAATTCAATATGGGAGAATATACCCAAGAAGAGTTAAAAACCCTTTTATTTAAGCTCTTCCAAGAAGGAGAATCTCAAAAACTAGAAAACAAAACCTTTTCTATACAAAAGAGTATTATTGAAGATTTTAACCTTCAATGCATCAAAAACTATAGTCCTTATCCTCTTATTTGTAATAAATTTTTTGATAATTTCATAAAATATGGACAATTTTATAACCTTGAAGACTACACCAATGATCTCAATCAAATCTTCTTAGGGATAAAAGAAAACATCAAAAAGAAGTCTGACTTTTGTCAAGTTTTGCTCAAATACTCTGTCTATCAAGCTACTCCTGCAGAAAGTTTAGATACTCTTTTAAACCAATGTAGTCCTGAATATTATGAACAATATATCAATAATAAATACATTCTCAGTATCAATCAAGAACTTGATCAAAAACTTATCCAACCAAAAGTATACAATAAAAAAGATGTCAATGCTTATAAAACTATTTCTTTAATGACTCTTTTATATAATAATTTTGAAAATGGTGTATACAATACTAGTATTATTAATAATTATTTAGAATTTATCAAAGAACTTATCAATAAAGATAGTTATACTAATAATTATTTAGACCCTGTTTATAAGGATTTAATTTATTATTTTAACACTAATATTCTCCAAACAAAACTCGAAAATAGCTCCAACAATCATATGACAAAAACAGAAATTAATACCTTTGTGAACAAAATTACTGAAATCAATAAAGGAGATAAAACATTTTGAACCATAGGACTTGAAAAACAACTTACTATCAAAGAACTTATAAATTATAAACAAATTAATAATTCATCCGTATACAAAATCGATATTGAAACTCCCCTAAATGCTATTTTAGCTTTAAAAAATTTAAAAATCTCTAGATATCTTATTTCTGAAGATAAAAAAGAAGTAGAGATTCAGACTCAAATTCTGTTTGATCAATATCCTGAAATCAATCTTAAAGCAAAAATTTATCTTTATTTAGAAGATAATGCTCTCTATCTTAAAGATATTATTATTATTGAAAATGATGAAATCACAAGTTTTTTGAGAGATCATAATAAAATTGAGAGATATACCCTTTCACAAATGCTCTCATTACTCAATGATAACATTGCAAGTTATCTCGAAAAAGAACAAGAAACCATTAATTATTGTAATTATTTTCTCTCTGAAGAATATACTACAGAATGTAATGGTAATGAATTACAGATCACAAAACAAGGAATTACTTATCAATTTATCTTTAGGAATAATAGCCTTTCAACCTTTAGTATTTCAGATAAAGAAAAGGAAGATAAAATCAAGAAGCAACTTGAATCTGTTATCTTTAAAGAATGAAATACTCTTCAAATTATTGATGAAATTTTGAAAGATTCAGAAGAAGAGATTATTGTAGAAGAAGAAAATGAAGACACTTCTATTCGTTTCATTATCAAAGGGAAAATTAGAGATTATCTTCTCACTAATGCAGAAATCCAAAAGACAAATAATCCTAACATTTATGAAGTCATTTTTACAATCAAAGATATCACTCTTAAAGCAAATTATGATATCACCAACCATCATTTAACCAATATTTATTATGTCATCAATGAGAAAGAGACATTAATCATTAGAAAATTGGAACTCATCCTTTCTGAAGAAAATAAAGATACTCTTTCTTATATTGCAAATAATCCTAGAACATACTTAAGATTATTCAATAGTGCTGCTTATGATAAATATGAAAGACTTATGAATGGAATTACCTTGGAAGGAGGTGGAAAGAAATCATCGTAAAAATTTTATTTTTTATCTCTCAAGATGTTACAAAATATCAAAAATCTGATTTTTAAAACTTTTGGACCTAAGGACTGTATGGGAGTTTTCTTTTCTGCATTTGACGCTCAAGGGAAACTTCTTCTCTCTCATGGAGTCTTGGAAACTGATAAGACTTTAGATTCCTTATTAGATTTATTTTACAATGGAATGCTAAAAAATATTGAACCTCGTATTTCTGGTATTGTTTTTGATTTTGTTACAAACCTTACTTCCCAACAAGATCTTAATATTTTTTTACAAATGTCCCCAAAAGATACTGGAGTTGTTCTTACTTCAATTCAAGATGGGAAGAGCTGAGTTTTATTACCCGATACTCATGGGGTTAATAATATGCAACAAGCTATCGCTTGTATTAAACAGAAATATCAGCTTACAGGAAATTGAACTATTACTACCTTTAAAACTACAAAAATTACTTTTCACAAATAAAACTTTTAGTTGTTTTTTCAAACATGGTAAGAACGGAATGAATAAATTCTAAAGGAGATTACTATTACAAATCAGCTTGTGGATATACTTATACTAAAGAACAACAAATCCAGACTTTTATCATCGTTGAGGATGATGTCTTAGGGAAATGTGCTCTTTTAAAAAGAGGGAGAAAACTAACAAGCAATTGAACTATTGATGAATATTCTCTTCCTTGCGAACATGTAGATCAAAACAAACAAGACAAAATAAAAACTACTATTACAGAACTTATCAGTCAACTTTTCGTTGAAAAGCATCCAACAAATATTTCTATCCAAGACAATCATTATGTATATGGAACAAGAGATACATTTACTTTCTATTATACATCCTCTATCAACAATTGAGAACTAAAAGATCCTAAAAACAATCTCTTATACCCTTTAGACCCTAAGATTCAGAGTAAAATACCCCATAAAATCAATATTGAGCGTACTTCTTCTCTAGGACTTAAAAATTGAATAAGATTCTCCACCTATATAAGTACGATAAAAAATCAAGGAGAAATCCCTGTTCCCTATGAAAAATCCCTTTTCAAAAGATTTGTTAAAAAACTCAAAAACTTATTATCATAAAATTTGAAAAAGAGAAAAAATCTGAATATAATTAAGGCACGAAATCATTCAGACTTTTATCCTTTTTTCTCAAAATGAACGGAACCTTAACAGAACAAGAAATTATGCAAAAATATCAGTTAAAAAAATCTAACTTTCCCTCAGAAGATGAATATTTTTTAGCGGTTGCTGCCGAAATTGGGAAGACTTCGACTTGTAATAGAGGAAATTGTGGATGTTTACTCGTACAAGACGGAGAGATTATTGCTTTTGGTGCAGCAGATGCTCCTCAAGGTTCTCCTACTTGTCAGGAAGTTTGACATAAAATGTGGCATGTTGTCCATGAAGATGGAAGAGAAACCGATCATTGTATGAGAAATAACTGTGCAGAACAAGTAGCTATTGCTTTTGCAGCAAGGAATTGATACTCCCTTGAGGGAGCAACCATGTATGTAACCATGACTCCTTGTAGCATCAGACATTGTGCACATATGACCGTTGCTTGTGGGATTAAGAAAGTCATTTGTAGCAAAAGATATCACGATTATCAAGAAAGTGAAGAAATCTTCAAAAATGCAGGAGTTGAATTAAAATATCTCCATGATGAAGTTGAAGAATATTAAAAGAATATTAGAAGAGAATTTTAAAAATTCTCTTTTTTTGTAAAGTAAATTTTAAAGATTAAAAAAAATCTGAATCTTGTTTTCAGAATATCTTGGGTAAAGAATCAGATTTTTCTTTGTTTTTTGATTAGAAGTTTTTGAAAATTTCATGAAGTAATCTGTTTTTTTCTTCAATTTCTTTTTGTTTTTGTACTTTTTTGTACAAATCATTATAGTATCACTCAAAGAAACTAGCAAATTTATTCAATTTTTCAATAATCATATTTTCCCATTTTTCTTCTTCAGTATGTCCATTTCCTATTTCATAAAGAATCACTTCGTCTACAAAAACATCTAATTTATCTTTTGTTTTATTGTAAGTCCATTGAATAAGATGTTCTTCTTCATCTCCCGTCTCTTGTTTTGTCTCAATTTTTTTGAAAAATAAATCTGTATGATCTTCTTCATCTTCGATGAGATAGATTTGGTATTCAATTTTACTATTCACGGTTTCCCCTCCTGAGAAAGAGAAAGAAGTATTATCCTCAGAAATAGAAAGAATTTTCTTCGTAAGTCCATAAACATTTGAAAATTTCTCTAAAATCTCAGGATTTTTATTTCCATCATTATCTTCTTCGGTCTCGATTGAGTCATTAGAGAAAGATGTATTCATTTCTTCTTCAGGGGACATTTGTTGTTTTTCTTGAAAAACTTCTCCATCATTTTGATTTTTCACTTCCTCCCCTTCTTCATCTCCTACTAAAGCGTCATCAATTGCTTCTTCATCAGCATCAAAAGGTGAGAAATCCTGAAAATCATAATTTTCTTCTTCTACTTTTCCATCAACTGCTTCGAAAGCACTACTTTCATCATAATTAAAACCTTGATCTCCTCAAAAGAAATTTTGTCCATTTTGAGCACTTTGATCTGTTACAGGTTGGGATTGTTGAGGATTAGAAACTTGTGTTTGTTGTACTTGTTGGTTTGATTGTACTTGATTTTCGTCCATTAAGTTCGTATAAAAGATAAAATATTACATTCTTATTATATGAGTATCTTTTTCAAAAGTCAAAACTTTTTATACTTTTTGTTCACTAATTTTCTCTTTTTTTAAAAAGAAGCCATCGGCTTCTTTTTCTAGTAATTACTTATCCAATAATTTTTGAAAATCTTTTTTCGATATTTTTAATCAATTTGTATTCAAAAGCATCAACAAGTGCAAGATAACTTGCCTCAATAATATCATTTGAAACTCCCATTGTAGACCATGAATTTTCTCCATCAGTCGATTTGATAAGTACACGAACTTTACTACTCGTAGTTTTTTCTCCCTCAAGGACACGAACTTTATAATCAATAAGATGAATTTTTGAGACGATAGGATAAAATTTTTCTAATGCCTTATGAAGTGCGATATCAAGAGCATTGACAGGTCAAGTTCCTTCCCCCGCTGACATAATTTGCATATCCTCTACTTCTACTTTTACCTGTGCGAATGCACTTTTTTCTTCTAAGAAACGAGGACTTTCTCCACTTGTCTTATAATAATGAAGTTTAAAAAATGGTTCATATTTTCCCATTGTTTTACGAATAAGAAGTTCAAGACTTCCATCAGCCCCTTCAAATTGATATCCTTCATGTTCCATTCCTTTAATCTTTTTGATAATTTCTGCGACAATAGGACTTTCTTTCGTGATTGTGGGATCAAATTTTTGCGCCTGTTTCACAATCATACTTTTACCAGCAACTTCACTAACAAGAAATACACGTTCATTTCCTACAATTTCTGGATCAATATGTTCATAAGAAAGAGGATTTTTGATAACCGCATCAATATGCATTCCTGCTTTGTGAGCAAAAGCATTTTCCCCTACATATGGCATTCCTGAATCAATATTAATATTTGCAATCTCTGCAATTTTTTTACAAATAGGAGTAAGTAGTCTGAGATTCTTTTCTGGGATACAAGAATATCCGAGTTTAAGTTGAAGATTTGCGATAATCGTACTTAAATTAGCATTTCAAGTTCTTTCTCAAAAACCTAATAATACTCCCTGCACTTGAATTGCACCTCCTTGAACTGCCAAAAGAGAATTCGCAACTGCAAGTCAAGTGTCATTATGAGTATGAATTCAGATTTTTACTCTTTCTCAAAACGTTTGTACTACTTTTTTAGTATATTCAAAACATTGAATAGGCATTTCTCCTCCTTTGGTTTCACAAAGACATACTGTACTAGCTCCTCCTTCAATCGCTGCATTGATACATTGAAAAGTATATTCTGGATTTTCTTCATATCCTGTAAAAAAATGTTCAGCATCAAAAATAACCTCTTTCCCTTTACTTACTAAATATTCAATCGTTTCTTTAATCATTTGAAGATTATCTTCTAAGGTAGTATGAATAATCTCTGTCACTTGAAAATCTCGTGTTTTCCCAAAGATACAAACAACATCTGTTTCAGCAGATAATAAGCTTTGTAAATTAGTATCTTGTTCACAAGTATTATCCTTTCTTTTTGTTGATCAAAAGGCAACTAATTTTGCATTTTTGAGGGTAAGTTTTTTCGCTTCTGTAAAAAATTCTTTATCTTTAGGATTTGATCAAGGATTTCAAGCTTCAATATAAGATACTCCCAATTCATCAAGAGCATTTACAATATTAATCTTATCTTGAACTGAAAAACTAATTCCCTCTCCCTGAGCTCCATCTCTTAAGGTTGAATCAAAGATTTCTATCTGTTTTTGTCCCATTAGTATATACAAAAAGAATAAACTAATACTATATATAAAGAAATTAACAAAAAAATCCAGTATTTTTTTATTTTTTTAAAATACTGGCAATTGACATTTAAAAATTATAAGATTATTTTTTTCTTAGTGTCTTAAGAGCCTTCAATGAGAAAGGATTATACCATTTTACTTCTCCGAGGATTGTGGAACATTTTCCTAAAAAGATTCCATACATTCCAAAGAAAAGGTAATTTACCATACTATCTTCAAAAACATGTAAGAAAAATCCGATTATCAAAAGTGCAAGAAAACCTAATTGTAATCTTCTTAACATCAAAAAATCAATACTCTCCTCCTCGGTTATTTTTATGGATTGATATTTTTGGAAAATAAGACGTATTAACCGCAAAAGTTGAAAGAAGAAAAGCATTTGGATTAAAAATCCTATCGTTCCTGTATCAAGTAAAATCTGGAAATAATAATTTTCCGGTAAATAAACTCCATGATAATGTACCGCTGGTCCTGAAGTTCAAAGTCCATATCCTAATGGTTGATCGAAAAATTGAGATACTGCAGAAAATTTATTTACCAGATGTTCTTTCGTTGAATCCCATTTCCAAATCGAAATTCATAACAAAGCGAGTACCCCCATAATTATCACCATAATCATCTTTTTTTTCTGTTTTTTTAGGAAGCTCCAATTTAATCCTAAAAGGATCAAGAGTCCTCAGACAAATACTGCTCTCGAAAGAGTTACAATCATTGCTAAAATCCAGATTCCCAATACTGAAAGATTTATTATTTTATGAACAGTCAGATTTTTTAACTCTTTCCACTTCATTCAGAAAAGTAATACAACCAGTGGGAAAAATCCTACAAGAAAATATCCATAATTATTAGGTCCAGAAAAAAGTCCTTGCCACCTTAAGGTTCCCTCATATCCTGTAAGGTAATAAATAGGAGGTTTCATTCCATATTGATAATTATCAAGATTAAGCGTATATCCCATTAATTCAAAAAGATTTGGTCTGATAAGTTTTCCTATTTGCCAGAAAAATCAAAATAAGACCACAAAAACGATAAAAATCTTTAACCATGAAAGGAAAGTCTGACTTTTTAATTTTTCTTTATAAAAGAAACCAATCATCGTAAAAGAAAGAAAAATTGCCATTCGTTGAAAACAGTATTTGAATCCTACCACACAATCACTTAATGTTTTTTCACAAAGGAGAAAAGAAATACCTACAGAAAAAATACTAAGAATAATAAATACGATTCGACACCATTTTCGCCTTTTCAGGTATTCGCCAATCTGTTTACGATTGAGGATAAGGATTATTCCTATCGCCAAAATCCAAAAAAGTTCACGAATATAGGCTGGCCACTGTGCAGAAAAAAGTTCTAGCCCATATACTGTTACGGTTGAAAATACTTGATAAAAAACGATTGCAAAAAAGAAATAAAACAAGGAAGATACAATCATTATGTACAATAAAAAGGATAAATTGATGTTTATTTTGCAGAAATTTATCTTGATTTCAAGACAGTTATTGTGATAATGAAGTTGTTTATTTTTTCGTACGATATGAAAATTTCCGTTGTCATTGGAACAAGAGCTAATGAATATTCCCTTCCTCATATCAGAAGGATTCTTCAATCTCTTTTAAATCAGACTTTTAAATCTTTTGACATTAATCTTATTTGTGACAGAAAATTTGAAACAGAGGAAGAATTTGAACTTTTTCAAAAAGGATTTCTTGATCTTCGAGATCAATTTCCTAACAAATTTGTTTTTACTAATCTTAATTCTGATTTTATTCCTCAAAGTACGGGGAAAGCCAGTTCTGTAAGAAATTTTTGAATGCAGCATGCAACGGGAGAATTTATTCAGCTTTTAGATGATGATAATGCTTTTGATGAAAACTTTTTTGAGACAGAATTAGAACGATATCATACGATAAAAAAAGAAGAAAAATCTGAATGTATTTTCTGTCCTACTTTATACTATAGAGATACGGGGAATATTCAAAATCAAGGTTTTTCAAAATTCCTCTATTGGCAAGCCCGCCCTCAAATTCATCTTCATCAAAAAGAAGCAATAGAAGAGATTCAAATGTTCAGTTGAAATGGAATCTTTTGAAAAAAAGAAGTACTTCAATCCGTGCAATATGATGAGGAGATTGCTCGAATCGCAGAAGATATTGATTTTACTCTCTCTCTCCATGAACAGGGGGTAAAAATATTTTGTATCAAGGATTTAGAAGTTAGACATTATGAAAGAGAGAAAACTATCTTAGAACAGGCACGAATTTGATCGTATGAACAAGCAAGACAAAAAGCAAGGAATCGATTTCTTTTCATCAAAAAACATGCTACTTTTTTGGGGAAACTTCAATTTTTCTGTATTGGACTTCCCTGATGTTTAACTTGGCTTTCTTTAAAAATTTTGAGATATTGAGCAAACGAAAAAGGAAAAATTTTGAAATGATTACGGAAAGGTTGTAAAGAAGGATTACAATGTTTCTTCCAAAAAATTTTTCACTAAGTTAGAGGAAAGTACTGCTGCAGTTTTGTCATTAAATTCATACGTTTGCGTCCCTTGTGCATCAGCACAATCACTCATACAGCGAAGGATAAGGAAAGGAATCTTATTGACGGCACACACTTGCGCAATAGCTGCTCCTTCCATTTCCACACAAGCAGGATGACAGATTTCAATAATATGCTGTTTTTTCTCTTGATCTGCGATAAACTGATCTCAACTCGCGATTCTTCCTTCGATTAGATTAATCTTCTGAAAAAGTTCAGATTTTTTTTCTTTTTTCCAAAGATTCAAGAAATCTTGTCTTAATTGAGAATCTGCTACAAAACAAGAAGTTTCCATTCTGGGGATTTCCGTCGGTTTGTATCAGAAACCTGTAACATCAAAATCATGTTGCACCGCATCGGTTGAAATCACGAAATCAAAGACCTTTAATCATGTTTGCATTGCTCCAGCGATCCCCGTATTGATAACGGCTTCAACATGGAATTCAGAGATTAATTTTTGAGTCGTCATGGCAGCATTAACTTTTCAGATTCCACTTCTTACAAGTACGATTTCATAGTTTCCAATAATCCCGGTAAAATATCCTCCTATTTCTTCTTTATGATCCATATTTTCCAAAAGGTCATCGATTTCCTCTTGCATCGCTCAGATGATTCAGATTTTTTTCATTTGTTTGTTTAAAAGATAAAGATACTGTTAAAAACTATTTTATTTCCGTAAGAGAGACTTCTCTTTCCCTTTCTCAGAGTTTTGTAAACTGTAGTTTTACAAAGGAAGAAAAGGAAATCTGATCGATCCACTTAGGCCATTCGATAACGATATATTCATTTTCCTCTATTTCTGTTAAAAGTCCTTTCTCCACTAAATCATCGAAGTTCTCAAGTCTATAAAAATCAAAATGAGCAAGTTTATGATCATAAATATTGACATAGGTATAGGTTGGACTTTGGACCAAATGAGGATTAATATTTAATCCTTCTGCGAGCCCTTTGGTAAAAGTCGTTTTTCCCGCTCATAAATCTCCTTCCAAAAAAAAAACATGATATTTCTTACTCAACTCTTTCCCAAGTTCATACATTTCTGCGGGAGAATGGATTTTTCGTGTTTGCATAGATAAAATCATAAATAAAATTATTCTTGTTGAGCATGAATTTTTTCCCATGATTTTTTATCTTCTTGGTATCTTCACAATTCATCTAAATTTAATATCAAAGGACGAATAGCTGTCAACATTCATTCATATTTTCATAAATCATCAAACTTAACATCAATATAAAAACGATATTCAAAAGGTTTTCCTATAATAGGTACTGATTCCAACTTTGTCAAATCAACATCATAATATGCCATCATAGAAACAATCTTTGCTAAAGCTCATGGCTCATTTGGCAAAACAATACTTAAAGAAGCCTTATTACAAGAAAAGATTTTTTCACAAAATTCTTGCTGTATTACAAAAAATCTTGTATAATTTCTTTTATTTGTTTCTATTCATTCTCCTATTATTTCTAATCCATTCATCTCAGCAGCGAGTTCCGATCAAATAGCTCAAATTGTTGGATCTTTCATTTCTGCAACTTTTTTCATTGCAACTGCAGTATTTGATTCTTCGATTAATTTTATTTTTGGGTATGGTTTAAAAAATTTCTCTGTTTGCTTCAATGCCATTGGATGTGACATTACTTGAGTTAAAGAATCAATTGTCACTCATCTACATACTGCAAGATTTTGTTTAACTCTTAAAAAAGTTTCTCCTACGATTTTAATTTCAGATTCTCTTAACAGATTCAAATTTTTATGAATTGTTCCTGCTACTGAATTTTCAACGGCAATTACTCAAAAATCTGATTTATTATAAACTACATTTTCAATTACCTCTTCAAAAGTTGCATTTTCAACTATTTCAATTTTATCTTCTGTAAAAAATTGTTCTGCAGCCTCTTCATGAAAAGATCCCCTAATTCACATAATTGAAACTTTTTTCATTGTGATACATAGAATATATAAATATGTTTTTTAGTATAAAAAAATATGATAAATTATCAAGTTTGACTTGTAATATATGACTTGTAATATTCGGCTGGATACCATTTTACAACATACAAAAAACAGACTCTCCGAAAAGAATCTGTTTTTTTCTGTATTATTCAGCTTTTTCTTCTTTTTTCTCTTCTTTTGGTTCTGAAGTTTCAGAAGTTTCTCCATCAAGATCTTTCATAGAAAGTCCGATTTTTCTGTTTTTTGGATCAAGAAGAATCAATTTAACTTTTACAGATTGTCCAAGTTTTACAACTTCATTTGGATTATTTACTGATTTTTGAGATAATTCACTAAGGTGTACAAGTCCATTGATATCATCAAATACTCTTACGAATACTCCATAAGGTACAAATCTGATAACTTTTCCTTCGAAAACATCTCCCACTTTCACTTTCTTTGGAAGAGCTTCCCATGGATCTTCTTTCAATTGCTTTGCAGAAAGAGAGATTTTTCCATTTTCAAGTCCGATAACTTTAACTTGCATTTTGTCTCCAATTTTTCCAAGTTGATCGATATTATTAACGTGTCCATACGTAATTTCTGAGATGTGTACAAGTCCTTCAACGGTTCCTCCAATTGTAACGAAAAGTCCATAAGAAGAAACTCCAGACACCACTCCATCAAATACTTTTCCGACTTCGAGTTCAGAAAGAACTTTTTCTCTTTCTTCTTTGAGAGCTTCTCTTTCAGAAAGGATAATTCTTTTCTCATCTTCATCGATATTGATCACTCTTACTTTAATTTCTTGATCAATAAGTTCAAGTAATTTATTGAAGATAGCTTCTTGATCTCCGTCTTCAACTCTTGGATAGTGGATAGGAGCCAATTGAGAAAGAGGAATAAATCCTTTGATACCTTGCATATCAACGATAAGTCCTCCAAGATTTGCTTCTGTAGGTACAACCGTAATAATTGTATCTTTTTCAAATTCTGAAATAATAGATTTCCATACATCGTATTGTAATAATCTTGTAACAGATACAATGTAATATCCATCTTCATGTCTGATAGAAGGATTGATAATTTCAACTTCAAGTTCTGTTCCAGGATTAAGTTCTACTTTTGATCTTTTAAGTTCTTTTACTTCTTTTGAAAGCAAAACTCCTGTAAAAGCTCCATTCTCACAATCAACGAGCACTCCATTATCAATTTCTTTTAAAATTACTCCCTTTACCTTCACTCCTTCTTTGATAACAGGTACAGTTAATTCTGAAGTCGTCTTTTTTGTTGCCATAAATAAAAATAGTTAAGAAATAAAAAAGTTTTGAATTTATTTTGCGATTAGCATTTCAATCCAGTTTTGTTTGATACTTGTGTATAAGCTTCTAAATTGTTTTCTTTCAAGTATTTTAAGAGTCTTCTTCTTTTTGCTACTTTTTGCAACAAAGCTCTCTTCGCATCAAAATCTTTTTTATTTTGAGCAACATGTTCTTGAAGTTTTGTAATATGTGCAGTTAAAATTTGGATTTGTGCTTCAGGAGATCCTGTATCAGCATCATGTCTCTGAAGACCTGCAACCTTTTTTTCAGCCATAGATATAAGATTAAAAAATAAAAATTTATAACTCAACTTCAATAGGGGCTAATCCATTGAAAAAGTTAAAAGAAATTTAAATAAAATATAATTTCTCTAAAAATTATGATAAGTATTTCTTTTGTAAAATCAAGATTTTTTCAAAAAAAATGGATCTATAATTCTCAAATATCAAAAATATTTTATAATCCCTTTATCTCCCCTTAAAGACAACTCCAATCGTGGCAAAAATCACATAAATATCAAGTGCTAAACTCCATTTTCTGATATAATAAAGGTCTAATTTTGCCTCATCTTCGAACGGGATTTGATCTCTTCCAAAAATTTGTGCATATCCCGTAATTCAAGGTTTAATACTCAAAACCCTCTTCATTCGTGGTTCGTATTGTTCTACTTCATTGAGTAAATGAGGTCTCGGTCCCACTAAAGACATCGTTCCTCTCAGAACTTGAAAAAGCTGAGGCAATTCATCTAAAGACGTTTTCCTCAAAAAAGCTCAAACTTTTGTAACTCTTGGATCATTTTCAATTTTTGGAAGAATTCCTTTTCTATTATTAGATTGAGAGTTAATGAGTTTTTGATACATCTTTTCAGCTTTTTCTCCTCCATATCCTACACACATCTCCGTATACATACTACGAAATTTGTAAAACGTGAAGAGCTCCCCATTTTTACCGATTCTTTTGGATTTATAAATCACCGGACCTTTACTATCTCGTTTGATAAGAATTGCAATAACAAGGAAAAGAGGAGAAAGCAGAATAATTCCCAAAGTTGCACCTACAAGATCAAAGACTCTTTTGACCAAGAGAGATCGCCCATCTAAATGAGAAGATTTATATTCCATGAAAATCAAATTATTGAGTTGCACCGGTTTATAAACAATATTTTCCAAGAAATACCCCTCACTCAAATGATAAAAACTAATCTCATGGAACCTAATTTTTTCAAAAAGAGTTTGTAAATCATTTTGATGAAAATTTCCAACTGCAACCACAAAAAAATAATCCGCAAAAGAAATTTTCTCCAAATCATGCTGTTCTCTCGTTTCAATTTCAAAAGGGAAATTCTCTTTAATCTTGGTAAATCCTATCCTATCTTTCAATTTTTCATGATAAATAAGTAAGATTTTTTTCCCTGTTTTTTTGAGAAAATGAAACTCCAAAAATCCCCAAACTTGATCAAAGAAAAAAAGCACGAGATAACTGAGAACCGCTCCAATAAGGATTACAAACCTTGAAACCCCTCGCATAAAAACAATCCCCTGTCCAAAATAAGAACAAAAAGTAATCGTAATAAACCAGTATAACCACGTTTTCGTCAGTTTTTTACTATAACTTTCCCCAATAGTATGCAAATCATAAAGTCTTTTGATAAAACCTCGTAAAACAAATACTCCTGCTGAAAGCACTGCAAATCGCTGAAGTTCTTGAATATTGATAATCGGAATTTCAAAAGGAAGAAATTTCGCAAGAATTCTTAATTTATAGGTAATCGCAAAGACAAGCAAAATCAAAAAAATATGAAAAACAGGTCTTAAGAAACGAAATATGGTAAAGAGAGATTTCTGCATAAAATGAAAAAGAATAATCATAAAACGTCTCAATAAAAAAAACTTTTATCGAATAACTTTATTCAAGGTATTAACTTAAAAACAAAAATCAAGTACAAATAAATATCAATACTACGATTTTTATAAACCACCACCTCTCGTACTTTACTATATCTTTTTCTAATTATATCGGGAATTATCAATATTCAAGCCTATAATTTATTCATAGTTTTCAAAATTATCTCTTTTTAAATAAAAAGACGGATAAATTCCGTCTTTTTTAGTACATTCCCATTCCACCCATTCATCACATACCTCCTCACATTCCAGCTCCTGCATCTCCATGTCCACAAGAACATTTTTCTTCAGGTTTATCAACAACAACCGCTTCTGTTGTGAGAATCATTGCAGCAGTACTTACCGCATTTTCAAGTGATACTCTGAGAACCTTTGCTGGATCGATGATTCCTGCTTTTTTCAAGTTTTTAAATTCTCCTGTTCTTGCATCGAATCCATAATCCATATCATCAGATTCTTTCAATTTTTCTACCACTCGATCTCCTTTGAATCCTGCATTATCTGCGATTTGTTTTACAGGATATTGGATAGCTTGTTGGATAATTTCAACAGCAACTTGTTCATCAGCATCTTCTAATTTGAGATCTGAAAGAGATTTTGAAAGTTGAACAAGGACACTTCCTCCTCCTGCAACAATTCCTTCTTCGATTGCAGCTCTTGTAGCATTGAGAGCGTCTTCGATCTTGAATTTCTTATTTTTCATTTCCATTTCTGTAGCGGCTCCCACTTTAATCACAGCAACTCCACCAACTAATTTAGCTAATCTTTCAGCTAATTTCTCTTTATCATAGTCAGATTTTGTATTTTCAATTTGCGCTTTAATTTGATTTGCTCTATTTTCGATTTCTTCTTCATCTCCTTTACCATCAACGATAATCGTTTCATCTTTATTTACGATAACTTTGTCTGCCTTTCCTAGCATATCGATCGTAGCATCTTCAAGTTTAATTCCAAGATCATCAGTAATAAGTGTTGCTCCTGTAACCGTAGCAATATCTTTGAGCATTTCCTTTTTTCTATCTCCAAATCCAGGAGCCTTTACAGGAATAGCATTCAAAACTCCTTTAATCTTATTGAGAATAAGTGAAGCTAAAGCTTCTCCTTCTACATCTTCTGCAACGATTAATAAATCTTTCTTTCCAGAAGATGCCATTGCTTCAAGTACTCCAAGGATATCTTTGAGAGAAGTGATTTTTTTATCTGTAACAAGTACATAAGGTTTATCAATAACTGATTCCATTCTCTGAGTATCAGAAACGAAATAAGGACTCAAATATCCTTGCTCAAATTGCATTCAGGTTTTTATCTCTTTTGTAAGTCCAAGAGTATTTCCTTCTTCAACCGTAATTGTTCCATCTTTTCCGATTTCATCGAAGACGTCTGCGATAAGATTTCCTACTTCTTCGTCTTGAGCGGAAAGAGTTGCAACTTGTTGGATAAGCTCCTTACTTGCACCAATTTGTTGAGCAGTAGATTGGATTTTCTCTACAAGATAATCAACGGTTTTGTGAAGTCCTCTTCCAAGAGCAAAAGGATTTACTCCACTATTGATATATCTAAGTCCTTCTTGAGTAATTCCGTCAACAAGAACTGTTGTAGTTGTTGTTCCGTCTCCGGCTTCTTTATTGGTTTTTTCGGCAGCTTCTTTTACCATTTTAGCTCCGATATTTTGGATTTTATCATCAAGTTCAATTTCTTTTGCAACACTTACTCCGTCATTCGTAACGGTAGGTGCTCCATAACTTTTATCGAGAATTACATTTTTTCCTTTAGGTCCCATCGTTGTTTTTACAACATCAGCAACGATTTTCACTCCTTCCAAGACTTTCGTTCTTGCATCATCTGAATAATAAATTTGTTTTGCCATTTGTATACTGTTATAAATATAAAAGTACTTTAAAAAAGTAATAAAAGTCTGACTGTTCTTTTAGTCTTCATTGAGAAGATCAAGAAGTTCTTGCAGTTTTTTATCTAATTCCGTATTCTGTACTAATTTCCCTTGAAACATTTCATAGAGTAAAGTCAAAACATTTCCTCTTTGAGTCTCTGCTTCTCTTGAAGTAAAAGGGTAGGTATTTACATCAAACATCTTGATAGCATCATAATACTCATCTGACCATCTTGCAGAATTTTCCTCGTCCATAAATCCAATAGCAATTCTCATTACCATTGCAACGATTTGCTCATTAGTAAGTTTTTCATCTGGCATCACTTTTCCACGAGAACCTTTCATAATTCCAAGTTCGCAAGCTTCCTGAATATACGGAATAAGATCTTGCCAAGCGAGTGAAAGATCAGAGAAAGAACAATCGGTATTGATCTCTGCAGGACGATATCCAATAAGATGTGCATATTGTACAAGAAACTTGGTTGATTCATCTCTTCTAAGTCCTTGATAAGGCATAAAGTCAGCAACCGTTGAGAATCTTGTTAATCCTTTTTCTTCTCATCGTTCTACGACTTCTTTCAAACTTACTGCTTGAACGGGGATTACACTTAATCCAAGGAAGATTCATCAAAGAGCAATCAGATTTTTAAAGTTTTTTTTCATTTGTAAAAGAAAGATAAAATTATTTTGTTTCTTTTGCAAGGATCGAACTATGTTTGATAACGAGGTATTTTTTCTTTTCTCCGTTCTCCTCTACTTCAATTTCATCAGGCGCATATTGAGTAAAATAAACAATATCTCCCACTTGAACATCCATTTCAGTTCTCATTCCATTATCCAAGATTCTTCCTTTTCCGAAAGCGATAACTTCTCCTTTTTTAGGTTTTTCTTTACTTTCTGGAAGAATAATTCCCGCTTTACTTACATTATCTTCCGTGAGCGGTTTAATTAAAACATGATCTTCAATAGGTAATAACGTCATAATCTTTCTTTTTATCGAAATAAAATGCTGTAAAATAATCATACGATTTCAAAAAAGTATCACATAATTATTTTACGTGCTATTTTTTAATCAAAAAAAAAAATATTGCAAGAGAATATAGGAAAATATCTTTATAAAAATTTGACAAAAATAATAAAAGATTTATAATTAGTATAGATTATTTACGATTTTTTTATTCATTAATGATCATAACATGACAACAGAAACTCTTCTTCAACAAGCACAAGAATGAAAGATTTCTCAACCAAATCCAATACAAGAAAAAACAAGGGGGGGAAGTCTGAGAAACAGTCGAACAGGAACAAAAAATCAAGAAACGAACCGATAAATTTGCTAAAGCCATAGGATACGAGTATAAACAACAATTAGAAGACTCATCACTTGGACTCTCTCTGTGATACACTGGATGAGGTACTTCTTTGAAAGAAAATGTTTGTATGACTTTTGACCAAAACAAAATTACTGAATTACTCAAAAAATATAACGACACACAAATGGGGAAATTACTCACCATCACAAAAAAACTTTATAAAAAGAAAATCAAACAACAAACAAAAGAATATATCAACCCAAATCAAAGCATTGATGATATGCCTCAAGATCCTAAGTTCTTACTCAACAAAATTATAAAGAGTTATACATCATCTGACAGGATAGAATTTGATAAAATCACTTACAGAGATTTAGCAAAATGGAAAGTAATCATTGATCATTCAAATGAAGACACTATTGATTTAAATACACTTATCAACAGTTGAGAAGTACTTTATCAAGAGATAATAGACTCTCAAACAAACCTAAAAAAATAAAGATTAAAATCGCATCAAACAGACTTATCTAACATATGAGTCAGACTTCTGACTCTTTTTTTATTAAATTTATCGATATTTTTTATGAAAAAATACCTTTATTCTTTTCTTATACAATTGTAAAAATCAATTAACTTACCATTCTATACTATTGCTAGTACTTTTTCTAGATAAAGAAACTTTTTCCTAACATAATAAGAGAGAAAAGAGAAAGGAAAATACTACAAACTAACACAATAAAATCTTGATGACGATAATAACTTTGTTTTAAATATTCAAGATGTTTCGTCCTTAGATTTTTCATTTTTTCTAAATGAGCTTTAATTCATGCCATACGATTTTCTCTTATCATTTTAAAATTTTGGAATTGTTCTTTTACAAAAGAAATCGGCTCTGCTGTAGTTTTCATGATAAAAAGAAAGAAAAGATAAAATATATTATCTTCTCTATTATACTCAAAAACAAAATCTTTTGCAAAATATCGTCTACCAATGTTATACTTTTATCTGATTTTTATTTTTCTTTTCAAAGATGCTCATTATCATCTTCTAATAATTCATGCACATGTTGAAGATATTTATCATCAACATGCGTATAAATCTGCGTTGTCATAATTGATGCATGTCCTAACAACTGTTGAACCGATCTAATATCTGCCCCCTTTTTCAAAAGTGTAGTAGCAAAACTATGTCTTAACGTATGTGGGGTAACTTTTTTTTCGAATCCTGCGTATTTTGCATATCTTTTTACTACCTTTTCTACAGAATTTCTACTTATACGATTTCCGTAGGTATTTTTAGAAAGAGAAATAAACAAGAAATCTGAATCATCATCTCTAAGTTTGAGATATTCCTGGATTACTTTTTGATTATGATCAGTCAAAAAGATAGGACGTATTTTTTTCCCCTTTCCCATTATTGAAATTTGTTTTTCTCCCGTAATAAAATCTCAAATTTTCAACTCAATCAATTCTGAGACTCTTAATCCTGTTCTAAAGAGAGTTTCTAAGATTGCATTATCTCTAGCCCTTTTTAGTTCATTTTTTTCGACACGATCTGGCATTTCTAAAATACGTTCTACTTCTTCAGGTAAAAGATATGAAATTTGACGTGGAGGAATCTTTGCTAATTCTACTTTATCCGGTGCCAAGGTATTAATATCATTTTTAAATAAGAATTTTAAAAAAGATCTTAATCCTATAATATGATAATTTACCGTTTTTTCACTCATTTTTCATTGAGCCAAACTAATTCTAAAATCTAGAATTTGTGACTGTTGAATATCTTCTACATCAATATCTCAAACATATTTAATAAATCTATTGATTCGTAAAGTATAATTTTCAATCGTATGAGGAGATGCGCTTTTGGTATATTTTAAATATTGTACAAATTTTTCTAACCAAGTACTTAAACTTTTATCCTCATTGTTTTGGGCTTTTATTTTTTTTCTCCTTTCTGTATCATTTCTATCATTTATTTTTTTCATATTACTTATTATCATAATCCATTCAATACTTCAAATAAAAAATGTAATATTTTTCTATTCTCCATTAAGATGTTTATCTATTTTTTCAAGATAACTCTTCATAATTTTCAAAGATGTTTCATACTTATTCATATCAATTGTTCAATTTTTATCAAATTCATCTAAGAAATTTTGTGTCTGAGATGTAATAAAAGTAGCATATTTAATTACTGTTTGATCATTTTCTTTTTTAGCAGTTTCCAATCTTTGTTCTCACTGTTTTTTATATTTTTGTAATGTCTTTTTAATTTCTGTTTTTTGTTCTGGAGACAATTCTTCTATTTCCGAATTTTCTTCTTCATTTCACTGAAAAGGTTCAGATTCTTCTACTTCTTTTCAAAAAAATTCATCACTAATTTCTTGTATTTCCTCATATCCTCATGAAATAGATTCTTCTTCTCATTCTTCTTCTCATTCTTCATCACCTTCCTCTCATTCAGATTTTTCTTCTCCTTTTTCTTCATCTTCTTCTGCACTTCCATGTTCAGAATCCACTTCATCATCTTCCTTCATTTCATTTTCTTCATCAATTTCCGAATTATCTTTTGGAAGTTGCATTTCTTGTTGAACAGGTATTTGAGGTTCTGTAATAGGAGCAAAAAGATCTGGCATCATGAAATAAATTACAACACCAACTACTGGTAAAAGTGCTAAAAAAGCAATTACCATTCCTTTTGATCCTGTACCCTTTACAGAATCTGTAGATGTTTGAACTTGAGAATTATTAGGATTCTGAGTTTGTGTTTGCAAATTTGGTTCAAAACTCATTGTTCCCAACTGGTCAAGTGAAATTGTTCCTCCATTTCATTGTAATAGAGGATTAGAATCTATTGTTCCTGATTGGGGAGATTGAAGCAATTGGGGAGAATTTATCATTTGAGGATTTTGTGGAAGTGGTTGCTCAGGATTTCATAAAGATTGAGATGCCATTTGGTTTAAATCAAACTGCACTCCTACTTTATTTTCTGATAATACTTCTTGTGTTCCTATTTCTTGATTTACAAATCATGCCTGTGGTCCTTTTTGACTTTGTAATACTTGAACTGTTTGATTCAATGATTCTAAGGTTGGTTCATATCCATTTGACGGTATCTGTTGAGGTATCATCGTTGAATTAATACTATTTTGCGTTTGTAGTATTTGATTTGATTCCATAGGAGGATTTTGCTGAATTAACTGTTGCGTCCCCATTTGTATTTCCGTAGTAGGATTTGTATTTTCTATTACTGGAGCATTCAACATTCCTAATGGATCATCTCCTAAAAGAGAAGAAATCTGACTTGGATCCATTTGAGGAGTTACTTGACTAGAACCATTATTTATACTTCCTTCAGCTAAAGCATTTAACGTATCTCATGAGAGTTCAGAGAGATTTAATTGATCTAAAGAAGGAGGATTTATCATTGCTTCATTTTCAGGAGAAAACGTAGTTTCGTTTTCTGTAACAGGGGTGATATTGGAATTTACAGTTTCATTATTTTCTTCCGTAACAAACGAAAAACTTTCTCAAGCATTTTGTGTCTCAATTGGAACATTATTCATTATTTCTTCCTGCATTGGTGCTACTTCTTGCATTGGAATTTCTTCTTGCATTACTGGTGTTACTGGTTGTTCTACTGGTTCTTCATAACTAAATGTTTGATTTTCTCCCATCTCTTGCATTTGTATCTCTTCTTGCATTACTGGTGCTGCTGGTTGTTCTACTATTTGTTCTACTGGTTCTTCATAACTAAACGTTTGATTTTCTCCCATCTCTTGCATTGGTATCTCTTCTTGCTTTATTGGTGTTACTGGTTGTTCTACTATTTGTTCTACTGGTTCTTCATAACTAAATGTTTGATTTTCTCCTATCTCTTGCATTGGTATCTCTTCTTGCATTACTGGTGTTACTGGTTGTTCTACTATTTGTTCTACTGGTTCTTCATAACTAGATGTTTGATTTTCTCCTATCTCTTGCATTGGTATCTCTTCTTGCATTACTGGTGTTACTGGTTGTTCTACTATTTGTTCTACTGGTTCTTCATAACTAAATGTTTGATTTTCTCCCATCTCTTGCATTGGTATCTCTTCTTGAACTTGAATAGGATCTACAGAGTTTCCCATTTCTTCATCTGTTAAATTAATTACAAAATCATCATCTGCTACACTATTGGAAGGTATGATATTTTCTTTTTTTTCTTCTTGCAGAATGTTGGGTGTTTCTTCTGTAAAATTATCAAATCACAAATCAAAATCGATAGCTTCAGTTACCGGTTGTGTCTGTTGCTGATTGGTATCTCATCAAACAGGCTGTCCTCCGGCTTGTCCTCCAGCTACTGCTCAAGGATTTTGCAATGTAAAATCTCAAGTATCCATTTTCATATCATAAAATAAAACCTTACTCAATTATACAAGAGAAAACTGAGAACACAAATTTTTCCTCAAATTTCTTCGTTATAAGTTGACAAAGTTTCCTTTTATGTATTTTTATCTTAACATATTTCCTCAATATCTTCTACAAATACAGGATAAAGATCCGTTTTTCTAAAATGTTCAACTTTTCCTTCTCGTTCTTTTGCTCTAAGTCCAATCAGTTCTGAAAGCCATTTTTCCGCTCGTCCTTCACTATTTTGTTCGATAAAGTATAGTTTTTCACAAGGATGAGTTTCAAAAAAAGTTTTTAAAGCAGGATCTTCCGGGAAGAACATCTTTAAAACGATAAGTCCTCGATCCTGATGATTTTTGAGAACCTGTTTCACGGTTTCCGTTGGACTTCCTCGAGTGATGAAAAATTTATGAGCAGTTGGATTGATTACTTCGAAAGCAGAAGATCCTCCGTTTTGGAATTCTCTCTCTTGAAAAGTCAGCATTTTTTTTCTTCTTTTTTGAACTTGTTGAAGTTTAATATCAGAATCTTCATTCGTTGATCCACTTTCCGTATGTTCATAAGAAGTCGCGATAAAAAGACTTTTTCCCATTCAAGGGAAAGCATAGGGAGAAATTCCATCTTCTGTAACTTGATATCTCAAATATTGATCCGTTTCTTGAGGTTGATGAAGTTTTCCTCTCTTGATTTCAGGGATTTTTAATTGATCCTGTAAAATCGTACAATATCCTTCAGAAAGGTATTTATCGACAAGAACAATAACAGGATGTTGGTATTGATCCGAATAGTTTAAAGCATCTTCGATCATTTCGTAGCATTCTTGAAAATTGGAAGGAGCGAGTACGATCGGAGAAGTTTCTCAAAACGCAGAATAAAGTGCGAGAAAAAGGTCTCCTTGTCCCGTAAAGGTTGGAGTTCAAGTACTTGGTCCATCTCTCTGACTAATGATATATACTCCTCAGATTTCCGCTTGCATCGAAAAAGAAACACTTTCTGTCATCAAAGCAAAACCTCCTCACGAAGTTGCGCACATTGCTCTTTTCCCTGCATACTTTGCACCGAGCATTGCCATCGCGACCGCGATTTCATCTTCTCCTTGAAAAAAGGTAATCTCTGGATATTTGAGAATCGTTTTCAAAACAGAAGTTGCTGGTGTCATCGGATAAGCAGAATAGAATTCTAGTCCTCAAGATTTTCCTCATTCAGCAAGAAGTTCATTTCCTGTGAAAAGATGGGCTTGAGAAGAATCTTTTTCAGAAGATAAAAGAGAAAAAGAAGAAAAAGTCTGATTTTCTTCCGTAGTGAATCCTTCCTTGAAAGAAGTCAGATTTTTTTCATCATTTTTTTCTCAAAAGAAATTCTGCACAAATTGAAGTCCTTCTTCTTCACTAAAACCTAAAATCTTCATCATCATTCCGATCGTGTAGAGATTTTTCGATGGAGTTTGTAACAATTCAAGAGAATACGTCTGATTTATTTCATAGATTTTTTGATTTTTCTCCAAAGCCTTTTTCTCCCAAAAGAAAAACAAATCAATCTTCTTCGTCAAAAATGGAGTGCTTTCATCAGAAATATTGAGAAGCATGGTATTTACTCCTCCTTTGATCACAGAAGAATATTCTTTATCCAATCGACAAAAAATTCCCTTTTGAATGAGAAATTTCGCTAAAAAAATTCCAATGGTATTGATTCCTGCTCCTGCAGGTCAAGAAAATCAAAATTGATAATGCATAGCTTCGAAAAAGATAAACAATATCGTTATACTATTCTTTTATTTCTTTTCAAGAGAATAAAGAATCCAGGATCAAAAAAGCCCCTAAAATAAGGGACAAATTATTTTAATCTAATGATATTTGAGGGTTATTATTTCTTAAATAAGCTTTCAAAAAGTTTAAAGAATCAAATGACTGCACTATTCTCATTTCATCAGAATATCGTCCTCATTCATCATCTTTCTTCAAAAAATATACTTTCCCATTTGGAGCAACATAACGAACGCTTCCTTTATTTTCAAATGTTGTATCTAACGTAAAATTTTTGATAATTTTACAAGTTCCTGGATTTTTTGTTTCAATATATCTTTCCAAATACTTACTTGAAACAAAATATTCTTTTCTCTGAAAATCTGGAGAAACATACACTCTAGATTCTGGGAGATAAGTAATGTTATATACTTTACAATTACGAGCCTCATAAAAATAGTCTTCAAAATTTTCATCTGGAATAACAATATCTTCACTGTCGTCTATAGCATCAATGTAATCTAAGATTTTTTCAAGATTGCCATGAGCGGTAAGTGCTTCAAATTCTCGTTCTTTTATCGAATGAATATCATTAATAATATCCATGATATGGAAAATTTCCTTTTTATCTGCATTCTTTTTTTCTAAAGCTTTGATGACTTCTTGGATTTGAGAATCAGATAAAAAACTTCTTGCTTTCGAATTACTTAAATCATATCTCTCCTTAAATTCTTCATACAAATCAAGTATTTGATCATAAATTTTTGAATCACAATTCTCATTTTCCCATACACAATCTAAAATATTTTGGTATGCAAAAAGCGTTTGTGGAACTGCAAGACAAAAGACTAATCCTATAAGGAATCCTATTTTTCTCATCACAAATCATCATAGTGAATAAAATTCACTTTAATTATACTTACACCCCTTAAATTTGTCAAATTTCTTGTAAGTAATCAATCACTCCAAAAGCCGCCTGAGCCCCCTGTGCTGAAGAAGTAATTGCTTGTTGATAAATTGGATCACACACTTCTCAAGCCACAAAAATTCCTTTTTGTGAAGTTTCTCCCTTTTTTCCTCCTTGAATAAATCCATTTTCATCCATTTGCAATCGATTTGTAAAGAGAGAAGAATTTGGGGTTCTTCCTAAAGCATAAAAAAGTCCCTGGAAAGATTCTTCAACAATCATTCCTGTTTGATTATTTTTTATTTTCAGAATCTGTAAAATATTTTCTCCTTGAGCCTCAATGACTTCAGAATTAAAATGAATTTCTATTTTTTCATTTTTCTGTACTCTTTCTTGCAAATACTGAGTTGCTTTCAAGATATTTTTTCTAACAAAAATATCAACTTTATCTGCAATATTACTCATAAACAACGCTTCTTCCATCGCAACATCTCCCCCTCCAACGATTGCAACACGCCCTTTTTTAAAGAGAGGAGACATTCCATCACAGACAGCACAAACACTGATTCACTTTTGCCAAAATTTTTTCTCTCCTGGAATTCAAAGCATTTTGGGTTTTGATCAAGTTGCCACAATCAGAGTATACGAAAAATAAACCTTTTTATCAGTCGTAACCGTAAAAAAACTTTCAGATTTTTCTACTTTTGTAACCGTTTCTGTAAGAATGGTTGTTCAAAATTTTTTTGCTTGTTTCTTCATTTTTTGCATCAATTCTCCTCAACGAATTCCTTCTTCAAAGCCAGGAAAATTTTCCACAATAGTCGTCATTGTTAGAAGTCCTCAAGGAGCAACTCCTTCCGCCATAAATCCTTCAAAAAGGACTGGAGTTAATCACGCTCTTGCAGTATAAATTCAAGCAGTCAATCCTGCAGGTCCTCCTCCTATAATAATCACTTTTTCGATCTTTTTTTCTTCCATTCTTTCTTTTAAAAAATAAATATCATCTTTATCCCTTATTAACAAGAGATAAAAGAATAAAAATCTGACTTTTCTCTTGTTTTTATCTTATAAAATTTTATATTTTATTCAACTTTATTATCATTTTATCATGGAAAATCAAACAGTTGCTCTTGGTAAAATTTACCAACATTTTAAGGGGAATAAGTATCGCATCATTGCTATTGCAGAACATACTGAAACAGGAGAAAAACTTGTTATTTATGAATCAGTACAGACTAAGAAACAATGGGCAAGACCCTATGACGCTTTCATTTCTGAAGTAGACCATCAAAAATATCCTGAAGTAAAACAAAAGCGGAGATTTGAATTGGTACAACATACCTTATAACGTTTCTAAAAATTTCTGAATAGCTCTTCCTCTATGAGAAACAGCATTTTTTTCTTCAGGAGTAGCTTCTGCAAATGTTTTTTCTAAATCATCAGACAAAAAGAGAGAATCATAACCAAATCAATTTTCTCCTCTTTCTTCTTCCAAAATTTTTCCAAATGTTTTCCCTTCAAAAACTTTATAGGTATCATCGGGAAAATATTCTACAAGACAACAAATAAAATACGCATTTCTGTTTTCGAAATTTTGTAAATTCTGTAGAAGTTTTTTTCTATTTTTTGAAGAATCTTCTTCTGGACCAGCATATCTTCCGCTATAAATTCAAGGTGCTCCGTTCAAACTCTCTACACAAAGTCCACTATCATCCGCTAGAACAATTCAGACTTTTCAACTTTTTTTCAAAAAGGTTTGAATGGCTCTTGCTTTGATGAGTGCATTTTCTTCAAAACTCTGTCCATCTTCAATGATTTCTTCTGTAAATCCTATTTCTTTCATACTTAGGACCTCATCAGTTGAGAGAAGTTCTTTAAATTCGGCAAGTTTCCCTTTATTACCAGAGGCTAGAATATATGTTTTCATGAAGTTCAATGAGAAATAAAACTTTTGTTACTATAAAAAGATTCCTTTTTTTTGCAATAAAAAAAACATCAAAATCTTCAGAACATCAAAGTTCTCTTGACTTTTAAGTATATATATATATGATATCTTTAGTCAATTGAAGAAAACAACTCTTTGAAAGGCTCGGCTACTCCCCGATATCGAGAAAAACAAAAAAAAATAACAGATCCGCCCATTCACTTGGGAGCCCGGATCACAAAATTAAAAAATCATGAAAACAAAATTTTTCTTCTTTGCAGCTCTGATCATGATGATCATCTGCGCAACCGGATGTGTTCATACAGCAACTGTCGACCATCATGAATGGGAGACTACAGTAAGGACGGAGACTCAGCAATGGGTTTCGCAGTCTGGGTGGGAAACTCCCACCGGCAACAGAACCATCCGGAATCTTGTGAAGAGCCGGAGGCCTTCCGGTACCAGAACCGTCTCCAGTGGCGGCTACATCACCTCCACCACAACCAAAGACAAGGAGGAAACCCAAACATACCACGTCTGGGGCTATCGTACCTGTGCTCATTGCCAGGTCAAACACCGCGCTGACAAAAGTTGCGGTTGCGGCAACAAAGAATTGGAGGGTGGATACACCCCCTCAGATGAAAAAGTTGCAAAGTCTCAGGAGAGATCCCGAGAAGGCCACTTCTGTTCCTTCTGCGGTAATTTCACCGCAGGCAACAAGTGTTCTGGATGCGGTCATTCTTTCGACTCATCAGACAAAATTTACTCCGAAAAGTTCGATAATTCTGTTAAAAGAAGAAATCGGAACTACAAGGACTTGGGAAATGGTCAATTTCTTGTGACAGAAGTCACAACGAGATCATATGAAACAACAGATATTGACTACATTCCACCGACCTTCGAAACCGAGTACTCCGACTACTATGAGTGGGAAGAATTAAAATGGAGGACTAATAGAACCTTCCCCGCATCGGGTGTTGGTACCTCCGTTGAATTCAAGGAGATCCAACTCCAAGAAGGAGAAAGAATGGGATATTCATCCCAGAAGTACACCATCGTTTACAAAGTAGATGATGGGACAAGCATCACTCGAACTTACAAAGAGGACGAGTGGAGAAGACTCCATGACGGCAACAAAGTAAAGGCTAGAAAGTGGTGGTTTTTCACATTCTTCTATTGGGTATCTCAAGAGATTGAAATGCCCTAAACATTCCTTGGGGAATTTCCCCAACAAAAAAAGGACTTAGCTCATGCTGGCTAAGCCTTTTTCTTTTAATCCATATCATCATCTTCGTCATAAAAGTATCCGTATTCTTCATCATTTTCATTATAAGGATTTTCTTCCATGTCTTTTTTCGGTTTTCTTCCTCTCTTTCCCTTTTTCTGTTCTTCTGCATGATTCACTCTTTCAAGATCATCTTCAATTCCAATCATTTTCTGAAGTCCTTGATGTTCTTGGAGTTTTTGGATTACTTTTTGTTCGATTTGTCTGACTCTTTCTCTTGTGACATTAAATTCTTCTCCAACCTGTTCAAGGGTGTATTTTGGTCCGTCGATTCCGTATCTCATTTTTACGATTTTTGCTTCTCTATCATCAAGCATTTTCAAAATTCCTTCCAAATTGGTTTTGAGTGCTTCTCTTTCTGCGGCTTGATCAGGTCTCAACGTATTTCCATCTTCGATAAGATCTACAATGGTATCTCTTCCCTCGTCTCCAACTTCCTTATCCAAAGAGACATTTCCAAAAATAATTTCCTCAAGTTTCTTGATTTTTTTCAAAGGAAACCCGAGTTTCTGTCAGATTTCTTTACTTGTTGGTTCTCTTCCCAATTTATCAAAAAGAAGCTGCTGAGTTTTATTGTAACTATTCATCTCATCGATAAGATGTACTGGAATCCTTACATTTTTACTCATATCCGCAATTGCTTTCGTGATGGACTGTTTAATCCACCAGGTTGCATAGGTCGAAAACTTAAAGTCCTTATCAGGTTCAAATTTTTCAATTGCTTTGATGAGTCCCATATTTCCCTCTTGGATCAAATCTGCAAAAGAAAGTCTTCCTCCAAAATACCTTTTAGCAATAGAGATTACAAGTCTGAGATTCGATTCGATCAATCTTTGTTTTGCTTGTTCGTCTCCTTTTTTGATCTTACGAGCAATTTCTTTTTCTTCTTCTGCGGTAAGGAGCGGAATTCTCGAAATTTCATTGAAATACAATTTAATAAAGTCTTTATATTGATTATCAACGACAAGAGATTTTTGACTTCCTGCATTTCCAAAAAGACTTATTTTCCCTAATTTTGATTCCTTTTTGGTTTCATTAAGTTCTTTTTCAAGGGTACTTTCCACACTTTCAATTTTAATCCCCAGTTTTTCAGAGATTTCATAAAATTTATCAAGGGTTTTTGCACTTCCTTCGATCTCGTCCAATACTGCAATAATATCTTCTTCATTGAGCGTTCAGGTTTTTACTCCTTTTTCTAAAAGATGCTGTAATTTTATCTCAAAAGTAGAAATATCTTCTTTAAGCTCTTCCCAGATTTTTGATTTTGTTTTGTCATTGAGCGTATCTTCAATGGAAACTATTTTTATTCCCATTTTTTCAGCAAGATTTGCAAAACTCTCAAAAATATCTTCTTTTTCTTCATTATCTGGGATTACTGCGTTAATATCTTCTTCGTTGAGAATCTCATTTTCTAATCCGACTTCCAAAAGTTCCTGTAATTCTGGAGAAAATTGTGATTTTTCTTCTTTCCATTCATTGAGAATCGCTTGTTTATTCTCTTTTTTCTCCTTTTTATTTTCTTCTGGAAGAATCTTTTTTATCTCCTTTTGTTCCTTTTCTTTTTTTATCACTTTTTTTTCGGTATTCTTTTTCGTTTCACCTTTATTCTTCGTTTTGCTTGTTGTCTTCTTTTCTATTTTTTCTTCTTTAGAGGGAGTTTTTTTCTTGAGATTTTTTAACTGAGTAGAAAGAGTATCTTTTTTTGCCATACAAAAATATCGTTAGGAAATAAAACAAAAAATTGTGAAAAATCTGAATGATTTCAAAAGAAAATGAGAACATTATTGGCTAAACAAGCCGATGAATAGGGTTCTTTACTCCTATCGATACTAAGAGGATGTTCTTTAATAGTTTTCTTATAGGTATTTCGATTTTGAAATCAAGTTTTTATTCTTGAAAAGAGTTTCTTACCTATTGAGGGTTAACTTCCATATTTTGAAGTTTACCCCATGTTACCCCTTCCCAATTTGTATTCTTAGGGAAGAATTCTGTTAAAACATTTTCAACATCAGTTTTTCTAGTATCTTGTGGGGGTCCACTGCTCCATACAGCTTTCAAATCTTCTCGATTCGTGATTTGTTGATTTTGATTTTTGAACTTTTTTTCATTAATATACTTAATCACCGCCTCATGCCATTTGTCAGTTTCTTCTCCATTTCCCTGTCAGAAAGTTATGTTGCCAAATTGCTTATTGCTTTTAATAGATTTTATAAAATCTTCTGGTTTTCCCCAATTATAATCAATTCCTCCCCTCTCCCCCATTCTCATAAATTCTCTCATAGCTTTGTCACTACTCTTATTCCAACTATAAATCATTTTTTGTCCTAAGGTTCCATTTTCCATTTTATTCATCTGTTTCTCAATCGTAGAAAGACTTATATTTCCTGCAGGAGTTGGAATCATCGGCGTTGATTTAATAAAGCTTTCTGTAATTCAAAGTATTCCTCCTCCGTTTTTATCATCAATCAATTTATCAAGCTGACTAATTCCCGTACTTGGCATACTCCATTTTAAGATAATCCACATAAGCCATACTCCAATAAGATTTATAATCACCTTTAGAACTGGGTTTCGTAATCCCTTAATTCAGAAACTAAACATCTCTCCTATCGTACAGGTAGAATCATAAACATCTTGTTTTTCTTTCTGTAAACTAGATACGCAATGTAAATCATTTAAATCAATTCCCCCCGTATCAGGGACAGCACTTATCAGAGTAGAAAACATAAATTCAGCTAAAAGAAGACCTCCACAAGCAAAAATAGGCCAAAATACTAAAGAAAGAAATCCTTTGATTCAGAATTTTATAGGGTCACTCGATCAGACTTCTATTTCTTTTTTTCATCCAATCTGAAACTGAGACAATAGAATCAATAAAGGGGAAAAGATAATAAACCCTCGCAATAAGATCATCCTCAAGAGTCCGATTACACACAGTACAAATAAGGTAATCGTATAAAATACGATTGTAATCACACCATCAAAAATCAATCTCACAAATCCTTGAAGTACTTCAGTAGTTCCTTGATTTCTCGAACCAAACATCACTTTATGTTCATTGGCTTTTGTTAGATCATATAAGTGAAGTCCAAAAAAAACTAATGGACCACTAAAGTCATCTCTATTTGGTAAAAAACTATCAAGAATTCTTTCTGTTGTCATAGCTTTTTCCTCAGATCATTCATTTCCTGCCAGATCAATTATCTGAACTTCTGGGAAACCGTCTTTCCCTTTTCAAATTTTGAGTCCATGATGAATTCATCAAATCTGATATCACTCCTCCATTATTTTTTTATATCTGGAATTATCCCATACCTTTTCTAGAGAACTTTTATCTCCTACTTCCATTACTTGAGTTGCCATTCCTGAAACTCACGCTAATCCAATGGTAGAAAAATCCACCAGAGTTGCACAAAGAAACCAACTCACCTGGATTCCCAATCCTGCAATCATCAAAGGAAGAAAGGTCTTTTTAAAATCAAAAATTTCATCTTTTGCATTCACTAAATAACGAAAAATTCTATAAACAAATAAAAATCCTAATCAAAAATTAGCAATATTTTTACAGATATTCCGTAAATTCCATAAGAGATTATCTATACCAAACGCATCTCCAAAAATAAAACTATTGGAAAGAAATACTCCTGCTAGTTTTGATAACAGTACCCATCACCACGAACAAAAAGCTATAATTACTGAAAGGACCGTAGAAATCTCTCCAAATTTATCAAGTGTTTCTATTGTAGCATCAGCAAAAACCTGTGAAGTCAATGTCATTGAAATCACTATTCCTAAAAAAAGTCATTTTATTCGTTTTTGCTGTTTCATTAAGGAAGTAAAAGATAAATATTTCTTAAATCTATATTAATTGCAATTTCTTATTAGCATCATCTCGTTGCAATTTCTTAGTAATAATATTACCACTGTCTTTATATTTTATCTCAACAGGACTATTTTTTAACAAATTATGAGCAAATGTTTCTAATTCTTGTTTACTTTTTGTATCTGTAATCTTATTTAATTCATCAGGAAGCCATTGTTTTGCTTCGGTCTCGTTGTTAAACACTTGTACATTTAAACTTTTTAACTTTGATACAAATTGAATTTCTTCAATTTTAGTAAGATTCTCAAGATCACTTATTTTTCCTCCTCTAATCGTAGCTCCATTATAATCTAAGTTAAATCTTAAATTATTCCATTTATTTAAATCACTAAATTTTATACCAACATTATTTATATCATTCTTTAGAAATGAATTTTGTGCCAAAAGAGCATTATAGATTCCAGGTCAATTTTCTTTTTTATTCAATATTTCATATTGTTTTGTATAATTTCTATCACTAGGCAAAGAAAATAAATTTCCTAATCTTTCATCCATCAACTCATTATGTTCTTTAAAGATATTCTCTCCTCCCCATTTTTCTTTAGCCAAATCATCAATCTTTCTCAGACTATCCAAACTCACTCTTCCATCAACCCCAGGCAATCCAATAAATGGTACTGAATTAGCAAAATTTCTTGCTGTTTTATCGACGGTTTCTCCAATTTTTTCTCCGATACTTGTCGCCTTAATCGCCCAGAAAAGCAAAATCCATGCTAAAGCTAAACCTACTAGAGATACAATAATTTCTCCTAAACCTTCACCTCCAACATGCACCCATTCAGAAATATCAATATAATCCAAATGAACTCCTTCAAAATCCCATGCACCACTATTAACCACTTCATTCATCGTATTAATCAAAAGCACTGCCATAGAAAGTGCAAAACAAATAATCACGGGAGAGAATATTGTTGATAAAATTGTTTCTACTTTAAATTTTCCGTCTAAGAAAGAAAACTTATCTCCTCGCCCAAAAGCTTTAAAAAGAATAAAAGCCGGAAGAAGAATAATATACATCCATAAAACAAAAACTCTATAAGCCATCACGATAGCAATAGTTGCTAAGGGAATCATCAGAAGAACGATAAAGATAAGATCTATGGAAAGATTTAAAAATCTCGAAAAAGTTCCTCCTTTTGCTGTTACCGTTGTTAAATCTAGAGTTGAAATCAATGATCAGAAGAAAGATTGAAAAGGGCCGAGATAAGATTGATATTCTTCAGTGAGTGATTTAAGAGTAAAAAGGGTATCGTTCTCTCAAGAAAGAATATCCACCATTTCATCGGGAGAAAAACAATTTTGCGCGGTATTTTCTGCGTAATAGATACAAGGGATACTCGAATATTCCGTTCCTGTATTATATTTATATTGACTTATTGTTGCTCCTTTTCCCAATATTGATAAATCGCTTATGGTCTTATTGGTTATATTATCTTTTATCTCTTGTCTTCTGTCTTTTATATTTCCGTCTACTTCAGAATACTTATATACCTTACTATTTAAATTACAGTATCATGTTAAAAGAGGAAGATTTAATCCTGTATTTAAATTATCTTTTATTCCAACGATAAAATCTATCACTGCTCCTGTCAATGAAATTGGAGATTCTCCGCCTGTTAATACCAAGTTACCACTAAAAGTAATTCCTTGAAGTTCAGAATCTGTGTAACAAGGGGGAATATAATGTTTTTTGGTTTTATAATAAAGATTATAAGGATCCGCCTTCGATAAATCCATATCCATAAAAAAACCATAGGTATATCTTTGTTTTTGTGAATCCTTTGTACTATCAATTACATCTTTTTCAAGCGTCAAAGGAAGTCCTCCAACTCCATAGGTTGCAATAGTTGAAATATCAATTAAAGTTGCCATTAAAAACCAACTAATTTGAATCAACACTCCTGCTATAAAACATTTTTTAATCTGTTCTGGAAGTTTACTTTTGACATCTCCCCCCTGAGAAAAAATATAGGTAAAAATCTGGTATACAAAAAGAAATCCTAATCCAAAATTAGAAAGATTTTTCACAATATTTCGTAAATTCCAAAGGATCGTATCAAATCCAATCGCTTCTCCGTAAATCAAACTATTATCAAGAAATAATCCTCATAAACAGATTAAAGGTCGAAGAATAATATAGAGAAAATTAGCCCAATACGAAATCGTTCCTATAACATCCTGCAATCCTGCATCATCTGCAAATGAGAATGGAGAAAATATTCCAAAAACCACAAAAAAGATTAAACAAAGGAGTACTCCTTTTAACCTTCTATATTTATGAAATGTATAGGATGTATCCATGGCCATTCAATAAATGAAAAGCAAAAATAAAATCTCCCCTTAAGTATACTCTCAATCGAAAAAAAAGTCAAAAAATCTGACTATCGAAAACGAAAAAATAATTATTTTCACTTGCCTTATTGATAATAAATGGTGTAATTATAATAAAAGATTTGATTTTTTTTTCTTAAACACTAAATTACTTGGAGTTATCGAAAGGATAACAGATTTATATTTATATTTTTGGTTAAATGAGTGAATTAGTTGTAAGTAAAACTAAATTGTTTATCAGTGGGGTAAACTGGAGTATGAGGGGAAACGATCTTAAAGAAACTTTCTCAAAATACGGAGAAATTATTTTCGCAAGAGTAGTTCTTGATAAAGAGACTAAAAGAAGTAAAGGATTTGGATTTGTAGAATTTGCAAATGAAGCTGATGCACAAACTGCGAAGGACGAAATGGACGGACAAGAAGTTCGAGGAAGAGCAATTAAAGTAGACTTTGCAAAAGAAGATCCTGAAAAAATGATAAAAAGAGAAACAGAAAAATCTGAATCTTCAAATGAAGATGAAACAGAAATTGATGAAACTGCTTTCTAATTCATAGTAAGAAAAGAAACAGCACTTTGTGCTGTTCTTTTTTTTCCCAACAAAACACATAAGATATTCATACTTTATCTGAAACTGTCAAACATGAAAATTATTTGATGACTTATCTCGATTAAAGAAATATTACTTGATCACCGATCAGCTTTTCAAGATTTATATCCATGACTTATCAGAGATACTGTTTTCAAAAACATAGACAAAGTTTTAAAATGTGATCAAAGTTTAGGGAAAGCTGTTTTTAAATGTTCATCTTGTGGAGCTAGAAAATTCATCAATTTTACCTTTAAATCTAGATTCTCTACCTCCTGTTCTAAAATTATTTCAGATAAACGAATTAATAATCTACAAAATCGATTACCTCGTTGAATTTGATATCATCATCTTGTTTTTACAATTCCTGATGGTTTATGGCCATTTTTTAAAAGACATCGTAATGCTTTAAAAATATTACCTAAAACTGCTGCTAATGCTATTTTATATTTTTTCAACAAAAAATGTCATGGGATCCCCTGAATCGTTGCTGTTATTCATACTTTCTGAGAAAAATTAAATTGGAATTCTCATGTACATTTATTAGACACTCATTGATACCGATCTTTTAAACATAATTCTTTCACAACTGTAAACTTTTCTAAATATTTTTTACCTTATGAATGAGTTAAGACATCACGAAGAACTTATCTTATTAAGAATCTTAAATCTCGATGCGATCAAAATTTGGAAGGGGAAATCTGTCATCAAGGAAAAAAATTTCTAAATCAATTCTTTGAATTTCATAATAAAAAATGAGAACTATCTAATCGATATTGTTCTTTTTCAAAATATAGAATTGGTTTTGAACAAATTATTGGTTACATTTGACGTTATGTTAAAAGGCCTATTATTGCTCAATCTTGTTTGATAGATTATGATGGATCCAACGTAACGTATTCTTTTAGAGACAAATACGAAAACAACAAAACAAAAACTATTACTACTAACGCTATAGATTTCATCTGAAGTATTGTTCAAGATATTCCTGAAAAATATTTTCATATGGTTTATTACTATGGAATTTTTTCTACACGTTCAAAACAAAAATATCTTCCTATTATCAACCAACTTTATCCTACAACCAGAATCTATAACAGAATTCCCAAAAATTATGCATCAAGAATGTTCCTTTTCTTAGGCTTTAATCCTTTCATTTGTTCTTGTTAAGGTCTATTTCAAAAATTCTGTTTAATCATTCCTTGATACCCTACCATTTATTACGATGATTCATAACTTAAACTGTATTACTTATACGTTCTTTTTTAAAAAGAACTTCCTTTTTATGTTCTTATACTTAAATATTTTCACTTTTTTAGCTAACTAACGTTTTTTTAATCTTCATTTTTTTTCAAAATATAGAAAAAAAATGGAAATGTTACCACATTTTCATTTTTTAAAGTTCCTGAATTTTTAAAAAAGAAAAAATCTGATTCTTCGTTATGATTTTTTTGAAACGGAGTATCAGATTTTTCTGTTATAAATTCTTATTCATCATAAAAAAATTCAATATTAACATAAGCTGAATCTTCATCTGATCGTTTTACGGTTCAATTGTTTAAGAATAGATCTCCAAGTCAATCAGTTTCTCAAACTGCACAATAAAGATGTTGAGTATAACGATAATAATAAGGATATCATTCTTTAAAAATATAAATTCATAAAGATCCAGTTTCATAAATGGATCATGCTCCAAAAATTAAGTCCTTTTGAGTAGTAATACTCCATTTATCATTGTCATTTTTCAAAAACTGTTCATGGCTTTGAGAATAAGGGGTATTTTCAGACACTATCTGTAAATGAAGTTTTTTTATAAGTTCTTCAATAGAAAGTCATTCAGTATTTGGATAAAAAGAGAGTCTTTCTTGATCATAAAATGCACGAGTAGAAGCACATTTGTCTTTGATATTAATCCATTGAGAAAAACATTTATCTCATTCCACATAATCATGTACCACTTCTCCACAGTCTTGAATAAATTGTAATTGTTCTGGAGTGCAATTTTTATTATTACAGTTTGCATTACATCAATTTCATCACATAACTTGCCCATAAAATCAATCATTACATTCAATAAAATCACAAGTTCCCATATAATTTTCGATTTTATAAAGTGTAATATCTTGATTATTTACATAAGCATTTCGAAAATTCTTTTCCCTCCAAGCATAATAGTATACTTCATTTCATGAGGTATAATAAATTGGACGAGGATTTTTAAGAGAATTAAAGTTTTTCACCAATTTTTGAATAGGAAAGTTAATTTTAATATGTCGGCCTTTTAGAATATGAGAAGAATCTGTTTGATTAAGAACAACTGTCGTTTCTGGAAGTTGTGAAAGATCAGGAGTGAAGGAATGAAGATTTTTTCATAATTCTGGCTGTTCTTGTAGTACTTTTTCAATCATTTCTCTTTCTCGTATTCGTTCTCGGTAGTCTCGTTCTTGTCATCGATAGCTTTGTCAATAATGCTGTATTTGTGATTGGAGTTGTAATTCTTCATGGATAATGTTGTCAATAATATCCTGTGCTTCAGAACTTTGTAACATTTTTTTTATTCTGATTTCTTCCTCTTTTATCATATCTTTTAGTTGTTCTTCCAATTGTTTAGGTAAGCTTTGGATCTGTCTTTCTATTTCATTTCTCTGCTTTACAAGTTGAAGTTTTTGTTTTTCTTCTTCACTACCTATTCCGTTTTCTTTCAAAGAATCTATTTCTTTCTGAATATTTTGCATCTTAGATGTTAGCTGACTCTGTGTTATTTTATTTTGTAACCTTAAATCTTTTTCTTTATTAAAAGGTTCATGAATATATTGTAAAAATTCTTGTGTAGAATTGATACTTTGAGGTAGTATATTACATGATAATAGATCCTCTTGGTTATTAGCTTTTTGTCCTGTGTTTCCTTGGATATATTGACATCAAGTAAGAAAAATAACAAATAAAAATGTAATATAGCAAAAATGTTTCATAAGATAATAATTATAGAGTAAAAGATACCCCATATATTCATATGAGGTATCCATCAAGTAAAATGTTTATTTTAATTAGAAAAACCAACATTTAAAGCGGAATATATCCCATTTGTACCAGATATACTCATGCTATTAAGTAATGTCGAAAATTTAACATATCGACGATTACTGGTAGTACGCGTATGGGCTAGTGGATCAATATAAGTAACGATACCGTCATTATTTTCTCCTGTCGTTATACCGATCAAGAGAATAATATGTCCTACTATTTTTACACCATTGATTTTACCACCTTCATTTTCGGTACGGATATATCCACTTCCTCCATAAAGATCAGGATTTCCTTCTTTTTGGTAATAACAATTATCATTAACAATATTTGCATTATTCATAATGTTAACATTGACCATTACAAATTTGTTACTACTTAAAGAATTAAGCAAAAAAGTTTTCATCTTTACTCTTCTTTCACTAGATAAATTGTCATCTGGCTGATAAAAATCTGCAAAGAGAATATTCCTATTATTCGTATTGCAATAATTCTCCATAGTAGTTAAGATAGAATAATGCCCTTCAGAATTGTTGATAATTTCGTGTAATTTTGTACTGGAGACTTCGTAAGAATTCCACCCGTTTTTCAAACGCAGCAAACATCCTTCTGCCATCATATATGAACTTGGACAACAGTAGTTTGTCACTCCTTGATAATAATGCTGAAAAGATGACAAAAATTTATCATCAATCCCATAATAAGTACCCGTTTCAATTATATCATCAAATTTTTTGATTGTATATAACTGATTTAAGTTCCATGGTTGAACTAAATATTTATAAGTAAAAGTTCCTACTGTTCGAAATACCTTATTATACTTATAAATATAATAGTTCCCAAGTTTCATTTCAAATGGCATTGGATCATAAAAAACTTCACCAGTTTGTTGGTTATAGATTTTTACGAAGACATTTGTCGGTTTCCTTGTTGCCTGTACCTTTGCATAAAAAGTAACAGTAAAATTATCATCACTTTTTTCTGCGATGTTACAGGTACATAAGCGAGCTAACGAATAATCCCCACATTCTTCGTATGCAGGAGCAGATTTTGATAATGATCTACTATTATTTACTTGATTTTGTTGTTGAACCTCTACATTCAGAGATTCGTTTTCTTTCTCGCAAGCCATCAATACACAGCTTACGAAGAAAAGAATGATACAAAAAACTTTTTTCATTTTTTTATTAGTTTTTTGTTATGTGCTCTTTGATAGGGAAGAAACACGATTGATTTTGTTTGTAAATAAGCCTATCCTTATTTTGCTTTTTATCGAAATTGGAAGCTCTTCGGATGTTGAGTAACAGAGTCATCACACTCCGAGAAAGATTATTCCTTCTGGATCTTCTTTCCTTTTTTATTTTTATTAAGGTAAATTTAATGTATGGATTCATTTCCCTAAATCAAGTACATCACTTGAAAAATAAAATAAGTTATAAAATATAGAAAAATATATAGAAAATGCTCTTGATTTTTTACCCATATCGGAAAATCAACACCTGTAAAATTTTTATTTATATCATAATTCATGAAGGATGAATTGTAGTAAATGTCATTCGGAGCATATCATCAAATACGGAATTGCTCACAAATTACAGAGATATTTATGTCATGATTGTCATGCAACATTTACCTTAGGAAGTTTGGTTAAGGTGTATGATAGCGAGTTTATCAACCAAGTGATGGAGGAGTATTGTCATCAAAGAAGAAAAGCAAGAGAAGTTTTAGAGGAATTCAAAATTTCATCAAGAACCCTCATAAAACGAAAAAAACAACATCAAAAAAAGTGTAACAAGTGTAAAAATCAGATTTCTTAATTTTTTTTTATTTCTTTCCTTTTATAAAAAATGCAATATTTCTATTGAATCATCGCAGTACTTGTGGTAAGTCTTATTTCCGTGATTGGAATTATCGTGATAGGATATCCCATGGCAAAATTAAAAAAAGTGCTTGTATGTTTTATGGCGTTTTCTGTAGGAATCCTCTTAGGAGACGCATTTCTTCATTTACTCCCAGAAGTGACAGAAGAAAACGGATTCTCTCTGATCATTTCATGTGGAATCATGGGCGGAATCTTCCTCTGATTTATTATCGAGAAAATTTTAACAACGCATCGTTCCAAAGAAAATCAAGAAGTACAAACGTTCGCATGGATGAATCTTGTAGGAGATATGGTTCACAACAGTATTAACGGAATTATTATCGGAACCGCATTTATGATCGATATCCACGCAGGAATTGCAACAACCTTAGCAGTTATTCTTCATGAAATTCCTCAAGAAATTGGAGATTTTTGTGTGTTAGTCCACGGAGGATTCTCCAAAAAGAAAGCATTATTATACAATTTCTTTACAGCATTAACGGCATTTATTGGGTTATGAGTAGTCTTCCTTCTCAATACATATGTTGAAGGGATCTCTGAAATCTTAGTTCCTCTCTCTGCAGGATTATTCATTTATATTGCTGCATCAGATATGATTCCAGAACTCCATAAAGAATCCAATTTAAAACATTCTTTTCATCAAATCTTCTTTTTATTGATCGGATTTGCTGTGATGTATGGATTAACCTTAACGGAAGCAGAACACGAAGATGCTTCTGAAGAAAGTGTTCAAATAGAACAAGAATTTCAAGAAATAAAAAAAATAAAAGAGCGCTTTTCGCTCTTTTTTATTTTTCTTGATATTTTATCCTATTAAATTTTCATTTTTCTTAAAAGTTTAGAAAAAAAACTCATGGCATATTTTTCGATAAAAGGGACATACTCTGCTAATGTATGAGAAAAAGTAAGGATCTCATCTTCTTCATCTTGCAGAGTATAAATGAACGTTCCTGTTTTCGTCAAAAAAATAATATTATGAATTTTTTTTGTAAGTGTATTATATTCCAAACTAAATCCCGTAAATTCCTCATATCTCTTTTTAAAATCTCCAAAAAAAACTCCTTCATCAGTGAGACTAATCTCTATTTTATCTTCCACTTTCAAAATAAAATAAAAATACGCACCTACTACGAGAAGAATAATCACTGCACTAAAAAGATCACTGAAAAAGACGGTAATAAAAAGAAAAACCGAAATTACTAAAAAGAAAATCAGAAACCAGACTTTTGATCTTTCAAAATATTCTCCGTTGTACGTTGTAATTTTCATCTTTTTCTCTGAGGTAATTAAAGATAAAGAACCATAGTCTCCGAATCTAATTGGTTTTATTGATAGATTTGATCGTAATATCGAAAATCAAATCTTTTCCTGCTAATTTGTGATTCATATCAAGCGTAATTTTTTTATCCGTTTTTTTAGTAATAATTGCAGACATTCCATAATTAAGATAAACTTCTTGTCCTTCTTGGAAATTTTCTGCTCCAGGTAATTCTGCAAGATCAAATTCCATGACCATATCCTCTCTCCTTTGACCATACGCCTGATCCGCAGGAATAGTTACAGTTTTTGTTTGTCCAACCTTCATACCTACAACTCCTTCATCAAATCCTGCAATCATTTGTCCAGCTCCAACATCAAAAGTTAAACCTTCTGCATAATCTCTTCCTTCAGAATATACTCCAGCCGCTTTAGCAATACTCTCTACACTGGTATCAAAGACTTCTGAATCATTAAGTCTTCCAATATAATCAACGGTAATATTGTCTCCTTTCTGAATTTCGGCTCCTTCTCCTTTCAAATCAGCGGAAGCTAAATAGTTTTCAATGGCAGTTTTCGCATTCATGTTTTCTGTGGTAGTAGATAAAACGTTTTCTTCATCACATCCCAAAAGGAAGAAAGAAGAACAAATCAAACATAAAACCAAAAATTGTTTCATATCGTTTGGTAAAAAATAAAATTACATGGAGAATAATAAGTTTTCGTTGAGTCAAGTCAAGACTTCTCTTCGTCAATTCCAAGAAATTCATAAAGGTACTTCAAATTTTTCCTCTTTTCCTGATAAGATTCCCCAAAAACTTCCCGTCGTATTCGAAATTTCATGGAAAACATTTTGAGGAAGAAAAGAGAAGTCTGACGAAAGAGGGAAAGAAAGATAGAGAACTTTGAGGAAGGAATCGAGTTTCTGCGGTAAAGAAATCAAAATCATATAATTTCCTTTTTCATCAGCAACGGACGAACGTGATAAAATGGTTCACGTAATCGTCGTTAATGCTCCACTTTGATCGAAAATATCGATATACGCCTCATTAATTCCAGAGAGTGAGAGAAGTTCTTCAAAAGAAAGAGATACTTGAATTTGAGAATTTTTGCTCACATCGAGAGAGAAAAGCGGAGTTCCAACTTCCACAAAATCTCCTATCCCCACGAAAAATTTTTTAATAATTCCTTGTTGAGGAGATCTGGAAGTAAGCTTATTAACCGTAACATACGCATTGTTATAATCGTTCCTTGTGTGGTCGAGCGTAGTACTCAACTCCTTCAATTCTGTTTGAATCAGATTTTTTCTCTCTTCATATTCCAAGTTTTTTTGATTTAAGTTTCCTTCCACTTCTTCGATTTCTTGGGAAAGCTTAGTTAAAGATTGTTGTCTTTCTGTTTGAAAAGTATCGAAAAAAAAAGAAGAAAAGTCTGACTGTAAAGTATCAAGTTGCGACTGAAGTTCTTTGATTTGTTGTAAAACCGAAGCAATAAAAGTTTCTTCTCTTCCCGCAGAATGTAAAAGATAACAAAAATCAGAAAATTTAGAAAGGAACTGACGATTTGATTGTAATACGCTGAAAAAATCTCCTTGAGAGAGAGAAGAGGATAAACTCGTTAAGGAAGAAACATATTCTGACGAAAAAGAAAGTTCAGAAGTATCGATTTGTGAAAGCTGAGCAGAAAAATCTTGCCAAAGGTTCTGAAGATTTTGTGAAAGAGATTGATTTTTTTGGAGTGCTTCTTGTTGTTTTTGCTCTTGTTTTTCTTGATTCATTTCTGAAAGACTAAAAATCTGATTTTCTAAGGAAGACATCTGGGTATTCAGACTTTTAATCTCTGTTTCTATGAGAGAAAGTTCTTTTTGACTGTCATTTTTTCTGGTATCATACTGATACTGAGCATTATCATAAGCAGTTTTTGCCTCGTCCAAACCTTGAGTATAGAGATAAAAGGCATCTTCAATCTGTATTACCGGTTGTCCATGTTTCACCTCCGCACCAACGGGAAAGGAGATACTTTGGATTTTTCCTTTAGCATCAGAAAGGACTTTTACTTCATCAGGTTCAAGCAAAATCCCCGTTTTTACTCGAGAAAATTGAGAACGGAGATCGGAGAGAGTAACCAAGTTTTGAGGATTTACTTCTGTTTCGGTCAGATTTTTTTCTTCGTTTTTTCAAAGATTATAGAAACAAAGGAATCCAAATCGTCCAATGGAAAGAATAATTCCTATCAGTGATATTTGTTTTTTCATCTTTTTTGAACAACAAGTAAAAAAGATTTCATGATGTTTCTTTTCTCTTGTTATAAGTAAATGGTTCTTTTCTGCAAATTATTTTTTAACACTCTTTTTTCTAAAAGTTAATGGATAAATTTCCAAGCATCTTTAATCGCTTGTAAAACCGTTCTTTTAGCTTCCCAACTTAGCATCTGTTTTGCTTTCTGAGGATTGGCAAGAGAAACTGCAATATCTCCCTTTCTCCTAGTAACAATTTGAGAAGGAATTTCTTTTCCGGTAACCATTCTTACCATATCGAGCATTTCTTTTACGGAAGTTCCAATTCCTGTTCCGATATTGAAAATTTCAAACATTCAAGAGAGAGTTTCCCCCTGAGAGAGATTCAGATTTTTTTGTTTTTTTAACCATTCATATGCGACTAAATGTGCTTCCGCAACATCCATTACATGAATATAATCTCTTACTCAAGTTCCATCGGGAGTGTCGTAATCATCTCCAAAGATTTTTAAGCTTTCTTGCTCACCTTGTACGACTTTGAAAATATAAGGAAGAAGATTATTCGGAATTCCTTGAGGATTTTCTCCAATAAGCCCACTTTCATGTGCTCCAATCGGATTAAAATATCTCAAATTCATCGCATAAAATCCCTTAAAATTTGCTAAATCTTTGAGAATCTCTTCCAAAACAAGTTTAGTGGTTCCATAAGGATTTGTCGTACCTACTGCATCATTTTCTGCAAAAGGAGGAAGATTTTTGGTGGCATCATAGACGGTTGCACTACTAGAAAAAACGATATCTTTCACTTGATATTTTTCCATAAGCTGAAAAAGATTCAAACTTGCTTGAATATTATTTTCGTAATACAAAAAAGGATTTTCACAACTTTCTCCCACTGCTTTTAAACCTGCAAAATGGATTACTCCTTCAATTTCATGATTTTGAAAAATCTTTTCCATTGCTTCAAAATCTCTCAAATCCGTTTGATAAAAAAGAGGTTTCTTGCCGATAATTGTTTCAAGTTTTTCTAAAACCGAACTCTCTGCATTCGAGAGATTATCGATGATGATCAAATCGTATCCTTTTTGTCCCAATATACTGCAAGTATGCGATCCGATATATCCAAGTCCTCAAGTAATAAGAATGCTTTTATTCATTTCTAAAAAAAAGATAAATCTGACTACAACTGACTATAAGAATCCTTTTTCAAAAAACAAATAAAATTGAAGGAGGGGTAAAGTTTTAATAAAAAACTCCGAACACACGATTCGGAGAAATAGTTAGTCTTATATTAATTATCATTTCATAAAAATCTAAGTTGTGAAAGAATTCAAGCAGTCACCTCTTCTACAGACACTATACCACATTTCTTTCTTAACTCTGGCATAATTTCTTGGAGTATCTGTAAGCATTGTTCTTGATTTTCTATTTTTTGATTATTATATGTTATATGAAAATCATAGTTATCTCAATCCCCTCATGCATCATAATCAATCACTGTATTCCCAAATTCTATTATATGATGGTTAGTCCGTTTATCTGGGTCTGATTTAGCAGACAAACCAGGTATCTTTACACGCTCAAGATGTTGATACGCTTTTTCAAAGTCATCCCTCATTTTTTATGACCTTCTCATCGTTTTTTTCTATTCATTCTAAACCTGAACTCATTGCACCTATATTTATAAAATAAAAAATATCATATATGACAACATAATTATATATATACATATATCTTGTCAAATTTTTTAAAAATTTTCTTTTTCTTTCCTTTTGATTCTTAACAGAAAAAGAATATTGTATAAGTTGTAATCTTTTTATCTCTCCCAAAATCCATGAAAACTCTGGCAATTGAAACAAGTTGTGATGATACTTCTCTTGGAATTATTAATGATGAAAATTGAGTTTTTTCTGTAGAAAAATTGATCGCTTATTCTCAAATCAAAGAACATAACCAATTTTGAGGAGTCCTTCCAGAAATTGCTTCAAGATTACATAGTGAGAAAATTGTGAAGCTAATTTTAGAAATCGGAAAGGAAGAGATTAAAAAAGTAGATTTTATTTCGGTAACAACCCATCCTTGATTACCAGGATCTCTCATCGTTGGGAAAGCTGCTGCTCATTTACTGAGTGCATACTTTCAAAAACCTCTCAAAGAAATTCATCATATTCATGGCCATCTCTTTTCTTTACTTTTGGAGAGGAAGAAAAAAGATCTCGTTTTTCCAATGGTGGTTCTGACTGCGTCTGGGGGGCATAATGATATTTATTTAGTACAAAAAGAACAACATTCTGAATTGACAGAGTATGAGCAACTCAATGATTTTTTGATTTATAAAATCGGATATACCCTTGACGATGCAGCTTGAGAAGCGTTTGATAAAGTTTCCAAAATGCTTGGTGGTCCGTATCCTTGAGGTCCTTGGATTAGTTCTGAAGCAGAAAAAGGGAAACCGAATGAAGCATTTCATTTCAAAAGAATTTTTTTACCGATGAAAGACGAGAAGTTCTTCGAATTTAGTTTTTCTGGGATGAAAAGTCAGGTTTCTTTTCTTTTAGATAAAAGAGAAAAAGAAGGGAAAAGTCTGACTGATCAAGAAATCTCCGATTTAGCTTTCGAGTTTCAAGAGGCGATGGTGGAAACTTTGGGGAAAAGACTTTTGAAAGCCGCAAAACTTTATGGAGCAAAAATGATTGGAACGACAGGAGGAGTCTCTGCTAACCAAAGGTTAATTGATTACTTACAAACGGAGATTCAGAAGCTTTCTGGTGTGCAATTTGTCTATCCGAAAAAGAAAGTTTATTCAACAGATAACGCTGCGATGATCGGAGTGGTCGGACTTTTGTCGTAAAAATCATCACAAGAAGATTTTGATATTCATATATTTTCAGTTATTTTTAAGTTATTTTTAAATTATTTTTTCTTGACTTTTAAAATAAATTACTTATCTATAAAGTACTCTTTTTATAACGTAGTATTTTTGGTTAAGTTAGTAACATTAACTGAGCCTGAGATTATTTCTCTGTCCGAATCTGCTTTTGTTGTGAAACAAAGTGCTAGATGTTCAGTTCTTTCTTTATGAAAAATACTAGTTTCTAAATACTACAATAAGAGTGGACATTGAATATAATGTCCTTTTTTTATTCAAACATTCTTTGCAAATCCTGATCCTTGATCATTTTAGGCGTCCATAGCGGTTCAAAGGTAATTTCTATTTGAATATCCCAATCTGTAAAAACTTTTTTAAGTTCATTTTTTACCATTTCTGTAATCAAATCCCCCATTGGACACGCTGGAGTTGTGAATGTCATCGTAATAGTGATTTTTTTTTGTTCTTTTTCTCCATCTACCGCATAAAAAAGTCCTAATGTTTCCATATCTACAAGGGGAAATTCTGGATCATAAACTTTTTGTAAAGTTTTCCTTATCTCTTGAACTAATTCTCTATCTCCTCTATCTTGATATTTTCAAGAAGATAAATCATTTTTTTGTTCAGTCTTATTAATATTCATTTCTTTCATGAGTAATCTGATTTTTATGGTCAATTAAAACAATTCGTTGAAGCCCAAGAAAAATTAAAAAGAGTCCTACTCCCCAATACTTATTTCGTTTCCCTAATAATAAAAGAAGAATATTAAAAATACCATAAAAGGAGAATAATAATGACAGAAAATAACTTGATTTTATATCATTCTCTTTCTTTTGTCTCTTTCTAAAAAGATTTTGAACACCAAGACAAGCAAAAAAACAAATTCACCATGATAATAAAAAAGCCCCAACTATTCCTAATCAGATTCCTATTGCTGTATCTTCATATACATTAATTGTTAGCCAATCTAATAGAATAAGTCCTCCTCAGAGAATAACTTTTCACAGAGAAATCCAAAGATATAATTTCATAAAAAATCCTTATAACAAATAAAATCTTACATTTTTTTGATTATAAAAAAACAGTCTTTTTTATCAATAGCATTACCTACAAGTATTACTTAAAGAAATATTTAGAATATTCTTTCCCAAAAGATTCCCCTGTCAAAGCAAAAAATTCCCTTGAGAAAATAATAGTATTTGCTTATAATTACGGTGTTTAACATTTTAGAATGATAATGTTTTCAGAACTCGATAGAGAAATTGAATATTTAGCAATCAGGATTCAAGATATCAAAAAAGAAATTAAAGAACTAAAAAGAGAAATTAAAGACTTAGAAGAACGGCTAGATGACTTAAGAATCCAACGAAAAATGACTCATGATGCAGTAAATAATAAAAAGAAACCTGAAGTTAATCTTGAGGAAATTACCCATAAGGGGAGACAAATTAAAACTCAGTTATTTGATAAACAACAAGAAAAAGATCAGACTTTGAAACTTTTATATCAATTACAACAAGATTATCACGATAAACTTCATGCAAAAAATTGTCTCCTTGCAGAGAAAATAAAACAAGAATCGTAACTTTTATTTTTACACACTCCTATGCTTCTTTATGTAGAGAAAAAAGCGAAAGACTATCCTCTTTGTCAGCAAATTTGTGCTCAGTTTTCAGAGGATACTACCGTCGAGATTCAGCATTATAAAAATCTTTTTGATAAAAAAATTGGAGATTTCCCCTTAGAACCATGTTTAATCCTTGCAAAACAAGAAAATCCTGTCATTCTTGATACTCCTGAAAATTATGGATTTGAAGGAAAGAGTTTCTTTTTCAAACCTGCGATTAATTGTATTTTTGAGTGTCAATACTGTTATCTTCAGGGAACCTTTAAAAATCGTTTTCCGGTTATTTTTGTTAATATTGAGGAAATTCAAGACACGATTAGGCAAAAAATTGAAACATTAAGACAACAAGGTTGTCAAGAAATGTTGACGTTTTATGGAAGTAATTATTCTGATTTATTAGCTTTGGAGCCTATTACTCATTTTCATGAATCGTTTGTCCCCTTTTTTGAGCAATTTGAGAAGGTGCGTTTTGAAACGAGAACGAAGTCTTGTAATATTGAAGTTTTTAAAAAATTAAAAAATCTGACTCTTCATCCGTATCACAATACCGAAATTGCGTTTTCCCTCAATCCTCAAATTTTAATTCAACAACACGAAAAGAAAACAAGTGGTTTAGATCAGAGAATTCATGCGGTGAATGAACTTCTGGATCTCTGATATCAAGTAGGACTGAGATTTCTTCCCCTTTTACCCGTTGAAAATTATCAAGACCTGTATCGTAGCTTTTTACAAGGAATCAAAGCAAAAATCGATCTTTCTCGTATCGCAAGTATCTTTGTGGCTCCATTACTGTACAATGAAGATGATTATCAAAAAATCCGAAAAAAACATCAGTACCCTTTTTTGAAAGATTTAAAACTCCAATCCAATGGTCTCAGAAAAATGGATTCAGATTTTTATACTTTTTTTGATCACTTATTCGCTGAAATTTTCTCAGAAAAAAAGATTTTTCGAGATTATCAGTAGAATTACCTCTCCTTTAATTATTTCAATATTGCAATGCAGTTTTTTGATGGATTTTTTTTATCTCAAACAAGTGCAAATTCTCTTTTAAATACATCTCAAACTCCTCTTTGGGTTGCTCCTCTGAAACAAGAAAATAAATTTGAGGAAATTGTAGACTTTTTACAAATCCAAGATGATCAAGATAAAGTTGCTTTTATCGAAAAAGATCAATCCTTTCATTTTCAGAAATATTATGGATTGAAATATTTTCTAAAATTTCAGTCAGACTCCTCTCCTGTTTGTATTTTTGATAATCATAATCATGCTCTCTTTTTTTGGGCAGATTTTTTACAGTGAAAATGGTGAGAATATTCAGTCATTCATCTTGATCAACATTCTGATATGAATTCTTGTGAATTTTCTCTCCCCTCTCAAAACCTTGAAGATATTTTTCATTTTACCCAAGAAAAAGTCCATGTTGGAAATTTTATTCAACCAGCATTAAAAAGTGGGATGATAACGAATATTGATCTTGTTTTAACCGAATATCGTTTACAAGAACAAATACACCATTTACCATCCCCTTATATTTTGGATATTGATTTAGATTTCCGAGCACCAGAAATGTGATATCACTTGGAAGAACAAAAAGAATTACTGAAAATTTTATTAACCAATGCTTCTTTTGTTACCATTGCAACTTCTCCTTATTTTTTGGATCAAACCTTAGCAATTCAGCTTATTCTTCAACTTTTTTCTTAACCTTTTGCACTAACAATTTCCTCGATAATATTCCCACGATTCACATGATTTATCTATACTTGGCAAATAACAAAAGGCTTTATGAGTATCTGTTATTCAAATAGTTCCCCCATCAGCATAACATTTTTTAGCTGCAACACTTTCCGTATTATAACTATATTGTAACATTGTCATAATATCTCCTCTTTTTTCATTGATAAAAGGAGAAGTATATTCATCCATTATCCCTTGATTTTGCAAATTTTCAATATGTCTTTGGTAATAAGGTTCTCATCCATCATATAAATTCCCTCGAAGAATTCTCGATAAAATAGTTCAAAACTCTGCTCTTGTAACATACCCCTGAGGATTAAAATATTCAATAGTTCCTCATTTTCCGTCTTGCCCCATAATTCCAAGTCTACACGAAGTTTTGATCCATTCTGTCAAATCGCTTCAGACTTCTCCATCTTTAAAATTACAATTTTTACTATAATCCTCGGTAAGATTTCAAAAACTTTTTGCAAATTGTCCTATCATTTTTGCCATTTCTGCTCTTGTAACCTCATTATACATTTTCGCATCATCAATCGTTTTCATTGTTGTGATTCCTTTTGAATACGCCCACTGATATGCATCAATATATTCTGAAGGATAAGAAGAAAAATCTGATTGTTCCTCTTGATCTGTTCGTTCAAAAGCATTTCTATTATTTTCAAATTGTTTTAGCATCATATTCATATAAAGTTCCATGAAATCGATAGATTCTGCTGGTGCAACAATCCACGTACTTGTCGCTTTTTGCATATGATATTCATAATTCACCTCTCCATGAACTGAAGTATCTTTTTCTCCTCCAAAAGGGAAATTCAATGAAAGATCAAGTTTATCTTTAGAAATATCAAATTGAAGCTTTCCTTTTGATTCAAAAACATCATTATCGTTTTCTACCTTAACAATAACCTCATACTCTTCTTCTGTAATTTCTGTGATTTTTAAGATCATTTCTGTATCTTCCATTTCAACAGACCAATAAAAACCATTGGTTCAAATGTGAATACTATGTTTTTGAATATCTCAACGTTCAGATACCACTTCGAGCCCTTCTAAAACGAAAATTCTTTCTGTTCCATGTATTATTAAATATCAAGTTCCACCTTGTTTGATAGACTCTGGATCTTCAATTTCATAAAAATCACACAAATTTTCCCAATCGATAGTAAATTGATAAGCAGAGTCGCCTTTATATTCAGAGAACTCTCCTCTATACCTTGTAGAGGTAATATTAGAAATAAAATCTTTGAAAGATATTTTTTTCTCTTTCTTTTCTTCTTGAGCTTTTTTATATTCATCAATAAACTTTGTTAATTCAGGATTTGACAAATAATCTTTTAAAGAGAATTTTATCCATTTATTACGATAAAGATCAAGAAATTGATTGATTTCTTCAGTATCAAAGGCATCGATACGATCCAAACGGATATAAAAATCTCCATCATCCGTTAAAAAATTCACTTTTCCATTAATACTTTGTTTTCCTTCGCTTTCAGAAACGGTTCTCACACCAAAATCAATATTGAGTTCCGTTTTATCTTTCCCTTCTCTTTTAATATCTGATTCAAATCCTACAGAAATTTTAGAAATATCATTTCCTTCTCCTGTAAGGATAATATTTCCTTCTAAAGTTCCTTTAGTATAATCATTTTCAGAGAATGCTTCTATACGATCTACAAGTTCAAACGTTTTTCCCATGCAGTATCGAACGATTCCATGGCATAAAGAAAACTTCAAGGAATAAGAGAAGCAAGGATTCCTATTCCGATTTTTATAATTTTGTTCATTAAAGAAAAACGATAAGAAGTAAAATTTTTTTCATTATAAATTTTTACTAAAGAAAGTCAACCAACATTTGACAAAAAAAAAACCATTTATAATTAAAGTAGTTTTTATTTTTTTGGATTCAAAAATGATTGAGATTTCAAGCGCTTTAAATACAGCAAGTGAGAAACTAAAGGCTCTTTTAGAGAAAATCAAAGAAAAATTGGGAATTCCACGCAGACAAAAAGAACTTATAGATGTATTAGGTAACCAAGACAATAGAGATAATAGTGGAAAACAAAACTCTCATGAAAATGAACCTGAAACAGGGGACAAATTTACCAATTCTTTCTCTCAATATCTTGAATTTATTAATACTTGTAAAACAGATCCATTAAAGAAAAAAATTTTTGAAAATATTTATAGTAAAATAAAAGGCTCTCCGTATCGAGACGGAAGATTTTATACAGAAGTATTTCCTAAGATTTATGAGTATCTTCATGATGTTACTGATTTAAAAGAAGATGAAAACTGATGTATTTACGGATATAGTAAAGAATATCAACGCAATGTCCTCTTTTCTGTCACAAAAAATTGACCAACATTTAAGATTCCTGCTAACATAGAGATTCTTGCTCCCTATAGTTTATGGAACTATTTCTGAGAAGATCTTACTATTCCACCCAATGTTAACAGGATCTGAGACAATGTAATTTCATCAAATACATTGAAACATCTTACAATAGAAAATCCAGATTCCTGTTCTTTGGAAGGAACAACATTTTGTTACAACCCATCATTAGAAACTGTAGATATTAAATCATACTCTCATATTAAAAATGAGATATTCGCAGACTGTCATAGTCTTAAGAGATTTACAGCTCCCCAAGCTTCTATATTTGACTATGTGAAGTTTCATAATTGTGGTAAACTCAGTAAAATGGAAATATTCCAGATAAACGACGAAGTTAAAGCGGATTTATTGAGGAAACATCCAAATCTAACAATTACCACAACTGCTCCTAAGTTCACTCGACCTCAATAAGCATCTTCTTTAGAAGGATAATTTTCTGAATCAAATTTCATTGAAAAAAAGGTTCAGATTTTTATTCTTTTTTTAGAGTTCTTTGAATAAATTGATAAAGACTCATGATTATTCAAACGTAAAAAGTATGCATGTTTCAAAAAGACTTTTCAAAAAAATATTCTTTTCTGGAAAAAATAGAAAGATATCTTGTAAAATTACCTTTTTTTAGAGGATTAAAAATATCAAAAGAATTTCAACTTATGGGAATCTTCTGTCTCTTGTTTTTTATTATTATTACAAAATTATTTTATGTGCAAATCGTAAAACATAATTATTACGAAACTTTACTTAATAAACAACATACTAGATCTACTTCTATCAAAGCAAAAAGATGAGACATCTATGCACTTAATAGAACATGACAACCTGTAAAACTTACCGAAAATATTACCCTTTATGATGTTGCCTTCGATCTTACCCTTGTAGGGAATACCTGAACAAAGGATAATCCTATTTCTTTAAAACCACGTGTTATTGAGTTACTTACTCCTATTGTCTATAAACATCTTTGTGAAGTTAATGGTCTTGATAAAGTTGATACCGAAGGTTGTATTAAAAATATTGAGCAATTTGCTGGAGTAGAAATTTTTCCAAAATTGCCAGATCTTTTTTATTATGGATCTGGGGTAAAATCTCCAGAATATGATACGTTTGATTTTACGGGATTTTATGAAAATAGACAACAAATCATTGATGAATGGACAAAAGAAAAAACGATTCAATTTATTCAGCAAAGACTTGATGAAAAAATTCAAGTTTGAGAAAAAGAAAGAAATTACCTATGATTCTTTGATAATATAGAATTTTTAGAAGAATTAAAGAATCAAAATTTTCCTTTTATTGATATTTTGAACAATAATTATGTATATATCGTTCCTAAAAGAAGTACAAGATGGGCAAAAGACAAAAATGAAACTAACCTTCTAAAAATAATGAAAAAATATGGATATACTCTTTCTCAAGAAAAACTTGATATGCTTTTTACTCAACAAAGTTATAAATATGTTAAACTTTTTTCTTCTGCAAGTCCTGAAATTGCAAATGATATAAAAAGATTAAAATCTGATCATTCTTTTGAAAAAGATATTAATAATATTCCCGTTCTTCATGGACTTATTTTGGAACCCTTTGTAAAAAGGTATTATCCTTATGGTGATTTACTTTCCAATACTCTTTGATATGTAGATAAAAATGGAGTTGCATACTACGGAATTGAACAATATTTTGATAATGAATTAAAGGGAATCGATGGGAAAATTGTGGGTCGTTCTTCATCCTTTATCTGATGAGTATGAGCGAATGATTTTGAAGTTGTTGATTCTAAAGATGGGGATGATGTGTATCTTACGATAGATATTGGAATTCAAAAAGAAGTCGAAAATATTGCAAAAAGGTATGTAAATCAATTCAAAGCAGACGCTATTGCTATCATGGTTTATGATCCTAATAACTGACAAGTGAAAGCTTCTGTTTCTGCCCCCACCTTCAATCCTAATGATTATAATGATGCTTATATTTTAGAACCCTTAGGGGAGGATCAAGCATATATTATTGATGATTTAACCTATGTAGATGTCCCTGTTTATATCAAGCAAGATGGGAATTATAAATTGGCAACTACGGATGAAAGACAGGATCAAAGTTTAGAAAAATATATTGCAAAAAATACTTATGGAGCTCAAGTCTTTGTTGATAAAAACATTTCGGTAGCCTTTGAACCTTGAAGTATTTTTAAGTCTTTTACTATGGCAATTGGACTTGATAGTGATGAGATTAGGCTTTATGATTATTATCTCGATGAATGACAGGTAAAAATCTGACCGTATACGATTAAGAATGCTACCAAAGAATGTATGGGAAATCATAATTTTTTGCATGGACTTGTCTATTCTTGCAATATTGGAATGGTGAGAATAGTACAAAAACTTGGAAAAGAAATTTTTTATAATTATCTTTCTAAATTAGGCTTTTGAAAAGCGACAGGAATTGAACTTGCTGAGGAAAAAGATGGATTCGTTGATAATATGACTACCGTCTCTACAGCCAGATTTTTGAATAACTCTTTCTGACAAGGAATCCAAGTTACTCAGATTCAACTTGCTGCAGCATATGGAGTTCTTATGAATGGAGGACATTATATCAAACCTACTATTATCGATTCTATTGTAAAAAGATTTACAAACTCCGATCAAACGGAAACTCAAAGATTTATTCCTCAGATTTTGAGTCAGGTCATCAGACCTGAAGTTTGTGAAGAAATGAAAGTAGCACTTCATGAGGTTATGGAACAAAACTCGGAAGTTGGAGATGCCGCAAAAATTGAAGGATATCGTCTTGGAGCTAAGTCCGGAACTTCACAGATTGCTTACAAGGGGAAATATCAAAGAGGAAATGGACGAACTCAAGGTACTTTTGTAGGAGTTGTTACGGTCGATGATCCAAAATATATTGTTTTGATTTGGACTTCTCGTCCAAGAACGAATCAGTGGTGAGGTTTTACTTCTTGAAGAGTTTTTAGAGATGTTGCAAAATTTTTGATTGGATACTCCTTGATTGAAAAAGAAGAAAAATCTGAATAATATTTTACAATCTTTCTGCTATATAATATATTGCACTTTTAAAGTAAAAAGTTATATAATTTGTTTTTTTACAAGTTTTTAACATTTTAACATTTTTATCATTTTCCATAAACTACCTACTTAAAAAAAAATCTGACTCTCCAAAAAAGAATCAACTCGAAATCGAAGAATCAGATTTTTATCCTCTTTTTTTATAAATTCTTGGTACTCTTTTGGAAATACTGCACAAAACTTCATAAGGAATAGTTTCTAAATGATGAGCGATTTTTTTGATATGTTCGATGTCTTTTATTATGATCACTTGGTCACCAACTTTAATCGTATCATCTCCTTGCACAAAGAGCATATCCATACAAATATTTCCCACAATAGGATATTCTTTATTGTGAATAAAAACCGTTCTTCAGGTATTTTTTCTCAAAATTCCATCAGCATATCCGATCGGAACCACCGCTATTTTTGTATTTTTTTCTGCTTTAAAAATTCCTCCATATCACAACGTTTCTCCAGCTACAAGTTCGTTCACTTGGATTACTTCACTATATAACGAAAACGTTGATTTTCCTTGAAAATGTTCCGAATCTTGAAGTCCATACATTACAATTCACAATCTACAACCATTCATTATCTCATACTTAGGAAGTTGCATTGTCGCATCACTCGCAGCCAAATGCACAATCGGAATCTTTTTTAGATCAATTCATGAAGTAATCTGAAGAAACTTTTGGTACTGTTCTTCATTATGGATAGGACTCATTGCATCATAAAAATGCGTGAATATCCCTTCTAAAAAAAAAGAAGAATCCTGAATCTTTTCAAAAGCCTCTTGTAATTCTGTAGAAGTTTTAAATCCAAGTCTATTCATCCCCGAATTTACTTTCAAATGCACTTTCAAATCCTTCAAACCTAACTTTATCACTTGATTGAGATATTCTCCATTGCTAATCGTTATTGTTATCCCCTGTTCTCTACAAATCTGCAAATATTGAAGAGGAATAATTCCAAGACATAACATAGGAATCTCTTTTATCTCTTTACGAATTTCTAATGCCTCATCTAAAGTTGCAACACAAAGATAATTACATCATCCATCAATAACAGCCTTTACCACTCCATTTCCTGTATGACCATAACTATCAGCTTTCACTACTCAGAAATAATAGTGATATTGAGGATATTCTGATATAAAATGATGAACATTCCACGTAATAGCATCAAGATCCACTTCTCCATAAGAATTTCTATACATGATCCATTCTATAAAATAAAAAAGGGAAAAAGAATAATCACGTTCACGGTTAAATTTTTTCAAAAATGCTGAGAAGGGGACTCGAACCCCCACGTCTTTCGACATACGTACCTGAAACGCACGTGTCTACCAATTCCACCATCTCAGCACTAAATATCACTATATACATTTTAACCAGAAAAAAAAGAAAAAAATCTGACTCTCCGAAAAAGAATCAACTCGAAATCGAAGAATCAGATTTTTACTTTATTTTACTGTTTATTACTTCTCATAAGCATTAACATAACATATCCTCTTTTTTCTTGAAGAGTCGGAGTAATGTCTTTCATAATTCATGCTTTATTCAAAGCTTGTAAATGAGGAGTAGCCCAATTTCCATCAGTAGTATTATATTTATCTCCCCATAAAGTTCTTGATAATGTTGTCCCAAAAATATCTCTTGTTACCGTTTGATAAGGTGCAAACATCTCATTCAATCCCCCCTTTCCATCTTGCCCCATCAATCATAATTGGCACGCTTTCGTCACTCCGTCATTATAATCTTTGTCCAATTTTTCAGAAACATCTTTAAATTTACATTCTTTACTTGTATCTGGTTGAAGCTTTAAGACTTCAATGGCATAATTGGAAATCATCTTTGCTAATGCTACTCTTGTTAAATTTCCATACATATCAGCTTTTTCAATCGTTTCCATAGTAGTAATTCCATTTTTATAAGCGAAAATATAAGCATTATTCATTTCTCTTGAATATCCATTTGATAAGATTTCTGAAGGATCTCACTCTAAAAATCGTGAAAAATCTTGATCTTGTGATACAATAGTTGGATTAGAAGGAATATCAGAATTTTCTTGTTGATTTGAAGTATCAGTAGTAGAACCTGTATTTGTTTTTATGGTGTCTTTATTGGAAGTTCATCATCAACCACCTCAACCTCATCATCAACCATTACTTCCTCCTGTAGTTGAAGAAGTTTCTTCTTTAAAAGTAAGGTCATAATGACAATTTTGAGAAACAAAAGTAAGAGAAGTCTGACTTGGACATCAAGTAGCTTTTTTTGAATCATCGATTTTATCGATAACATAGTTTTTACCATTTGAGACAAGTTTAAAAGTCAGATTTCAAGTAAAAGCATTGAGAAGTAAATGTTCTTCTGTTGCAAGATTTGATCCATATTTTCCCTTAGTAGTAAGTGGAAATGATGCTAATTCTTGATTGGAAGAATTATAAACTTTCAGAGTTCAAACCTCCACCTCCGTGGTACCTATTTTAATATCTCCATAAATCGTCATTGGAAAATCAGGAAAATTCTCTGCAAAAGTTCGCCCAATTCCAATCGTTAGGAGAAGTAAAAGTAAATTTTTTTTCATGGATAAAAAATACAATTAAAGTTAAGTTAATAAGCTGATTTATACATACCATTTCAATAATCTTGTAAAGATCATCATCATGTAACGAAAACTCTCTTTTTTATATCACCATAGAGTGAAAGAACTCCATTAAATTGTCGCGAAATTTGTTCAGGATTTACAAGTACTGCTAATAATTGAATATTTGATGGTGTATTTTGAATTATAGTATCCAAATTATGTATCTTATTAATTTCATTCATTCCAAATGACTTCACTAACTGATGATCAATATATAATTCAAAGTTAAGATGAATCTTATTTAAAGTCTCTCAACTTAAATGATCTAAAGCAAATCAAGTTAGATGCACTTGATCATTTTCAGAATAATAATTTCCACTAAACATAACAATTTTATTTTCATTTCCAGTGTGAATACAATTAGCATAAGAATAAGTACCAATTTCACAATGAGCAAGAGTACCAAAATTCCCGCTTAACATATTAACATTTTGAAGCTGATTAATACGAAGATTACTTCCAGTTATAGAAAATGAATATCAAACTCATTGAGAATCAACTCCTCACAATCTCATCAAAAAATTAAGATTATATCTGTCATTTGGATTAGTATCTCTATAAAATAATAGAAAATCTTCAACTACTTTTAGAGTAGCTTGATCTCATGAATGAATTGTTACTTTATTTTTAACTCAATATCATGTTCCATAAAATTGTTGTCTATTTGTTTCTCCCTTAATAGCCCTATCCATATCAGAATTCCAAATCTCAATATCATTAATATAAACATGATAAAATCTCTGAGCATGATAAAAATCATATGATAACTCGTTATCTTCTCAATACAAACGATCAATGGTAAAATTATCATGGAATACAGACAAAAGTCAACTATATACAACTTGAGATGTCTTTTCATTTTGATTCACTATTGAATAAATAGAAGAATCATTATCGATAGTAAATAATGAAGTATCTTTGATTAAAGAAATTTTACGAAATGATAAACCTGGAATATAATCCCCTGAGAGAGAAAAATCCATATTTACATTTCCAGTAAGCCAAGAAAAATTTAAATTACTAAAAGAAATAGAGATAATCATTGAATCTCATTTTTGCACAATAAGATCCTTAAAAATATATGCATTTTTTCAATTAATTTTTGTATTCTCACCAAATATCTCATGATCTCAAAGATATAAATTAACCCATCCTCCTAAATTATTTTCTTGCAATACAGTAAAAGAAAATTTTCACTCTGTATTGATGATTCATGATGAAAGCAATATTTCACTACAACCAGAAAATATTGAATTATTATTTCTACTTTCCCATTGAAAACACTCATGGAATCATGATAAATAAATCACCACATCCTCTAATTCATTCTGAAAAATTACTCCTTCATTCGTTCCTGAAGTATTCGTTGTTCCACTTCAGATTTCTCAACTATTTCATCAAGTATTTACATTACTTCCAGTATTTGCTCAAGTATTTCATCAAGTACTTTCCTCATCAATAGCAATACCTCCATTATTCACTCCTCCATAAATTGCATTTTTCTCATTTACAAAAATTCCATATGCTTTTCAAAGTTGAGGATTTGATACTTCTTTTGATGTCGTATTGATGGTAAAATTAGAAGGAACTCCTTGACTAGTACCATTCGTAAAATCAACAGACATACTTGCTCCCGTCAAATGAGCAAAAGGATGATCTGTAGTCGTAATTCCTAAAAGATTTCGTCCTTGATTGAGATCACTTTTCAAAAGACTTTCCGTCACAGAAACTCCTGCTTTGTACTGCATTGTAAGAGTAACTGCGGAAGTATTACTATTATTAACCATAAATCACTCCAAAGGTTTAATATTTTCTGTTGTAGCAGAAACTGTCTGTCGTTTTTCGTTTACCAATTTTGAAAAACTGATTCCATTTCCTCCATTAGAAAAAGAAAGAGAAGACAAAATCGCAGGAGTAGAAACAACATTCCAACCTGGAGCTAAAGTAATACTCATTCCTGTAGTTCCTGCAAGACTATAGGTCCCTATAAGTCAAATTGCAGAAATACATGAGCACAATAACCGTTTCGAGTACTTTTTCATACCACTTATGCTTAGAAAATAAAAAAAGACGGCTAATTTTCATAGTCGCCAAACTATCATCATTCATTTTGCTAAACAGCATAAATTAACGGAAATTAACCGTCTTTTTTCACTGTTTATCAAAACGAAAGCATTCATTTTGAACGTGATAATTTGGCACTATTAAGATAGGGAAAGTAGGTACAGAGTCAAGAGAAAGAAAAGAAAAAAAGTCTGACTCTCCGATGAAGAATCAGACTTTTCTTTTTCTTAGGAATTCTTCTATCAAAGGTATCACCTCTTACGATTCACTAAAATCCGTATCAATGATAACAGAAAAATGATAATGAGGATACAAATCTGACAGTTTTTGAGAAATTTGCTGAATAATCTCTTGAGGATTTTTTTCATCAAAATTGAACACCACATCAAAAGACACTTCCTTGGATTCTTCATTGAGATAAAAACCGTGAATTTGAATGATATTGTGATACTCTTTACAGATTTCTTTGACTTTTTTTTGAATTTCTCCTCCCATTCAGCTCTGATTTGCAGCATAAATTCCCAGGGTTAAGACAATCCCATACTGAGTGAAGATCTCTGTTTGAATTTTTTTTGTCAGCATATGAAGGTCTTTTGCTAACATTTCGTCGGGAATCTGGATATGCGCAGTGGCAATCATTTTATTGGGTCCATAGTTATGCACGGTTAGATCATAGACCCCTTGGATTTCTGGATACTTGGAAATCGCTTTTTTCAAGGATTGAGTAAGGGTAAAATCCGCTCTTGTCCCCATGATTTCTTTGATGGTATCTTGGAGAATTTCTCGTGCAGCCTTTAAAATGAATACCGAAATCAAAACTCCTAAATATCCTTCCAAAGAGATTCCTCGGACATAAGAGATAACTGCTCCGATAAAAGTAGCTGATGATAAAATAGCGTCAGAAAGAGCATCTGTTCCACTTGCAACCAAACTTCATGAATGTAATTGTTGTCCTTGTTTTTTGACCCACTTCCCAAAGAAAAATTTCACAAAAACTGCAATCATAATGACCCCTAAACTTACAAGAGAATATTCCGCTTGTTCAGGAGTAATGATTTTGAGAAAAGATTCTTTCAGAGAAGTCAAACCTGCAATCAGAATGATTACTGCAATAATTACGGAAGAAAAATATTCGATTCTTCCATATCCAAAAGGATGGTCTTTATCAGGAGCTTTGGAGGATAATTTAGTTCCAACGATAGTAATCAGAGAGGAAAGCGCATCACTCAGATTATTCACAGCATCTAAAATCACCGCCAGAGAATGTGCTAAAAATCCCACTCCTGCTTTAAATCCCACTAACAGAAGATTTACGATGATTCCATAAATACTTACTTTGATAATCTGTTTATCTCTTTGCATGAAGATGAATAAAAGAATAAATCGTTCTCTTTATAAAAATGGTATCAGAAAATGCAAATAAAAAAAGAAAAAATCTGACTCTCCGATGAAGAATCAGACTTTTTTTTGAAGTTTTTTTTATTTAGTAGAGTATTCTATTGTGTATTCTACAATTTTTCAATCAATAGGATTTACTTTATATTCATATTTTGCTCCTTGATATTCAAAATTATATACAAAAAGTATTTCCTTTTTTTCTCCATAGTCCCATTTATCATGATAGATATAATTATAATTACTTTGTTCAGCAATAATATCTTTAGGAACTCCTGAATCTTTTTCAAGCAGAGATAAAAGATCTTCTGAGGCATGAATTTTACTCTTAGTCGCTCTATCAATATAATATTCTCTTTCATTATCACGAAAAATTAAAATAGTATTTTCATCTTCTCCTAAATACCCCATTCATCGACCTGTAGACTGAAAATTGTAATATATTTCCAATTTTTCTTTTGCATTTTTCAATTCTTCAAATTCTATCCATTCTGTAATAATAACAGATTGTCCATTTTCATCATTATATATCATTCAATTATGGTCCTTAGATATCAAGACAAAATTTCAATCTTGAGCATTTATCCATGATTGAAAATATTTTCATTGGTAAATGAAGGAACACATATACATTTGATTAAAAATATCCTCTGAAAATGAACAAAAGTCCGAAGAATAGTTTCCTTTTATTTTATCTCTTTCGGATTCTAAATTTAAACTTTTTAACATAATCTGTAATGCTTGCTCTGTACTATTTACTACTTTCTCCTTATTTTTTTGTAATATAAGATGATCATAATACGAACAATCAGAAACATACGTTACCCCTGGCAAAATGATCATTTCTTTATTTTTTTCATCTCGATAATAATGTTTTAAATTAACATATTCTCAATTTTCATTTTCTCTTTCACAAAAGATATAAGGACAGTATGTTGACCTTAAATGCATTTTTTCCATTGCTTGTGATAATGCTGGATTATTGTAATCATTATAAAAATAGAATTTTTTTCCATATGATGTAGGAATCATATTTTTAGGAATATCTCCTAATGAATATAGTTCATTAAAGTCTTCTAATAATTTACTTCTCATTAACATCAACATCAAAAATCCTCTTTGTTCCTTTAAATTCGGATCATCATTTTTGATAATTCCTTCTTCTTTCAATTTCGCTAAATGAGGAGTATAATACAATGGATCCCCATCTTCTCATTGATACAATAATCTTGATAAGACAGTTCAGAATTCTGCTCTTGTAACAATACTATAAGGATTAAATTTTCCTGCTCATCCTTTTCCCATTAATCATAATTGACATGCTAAGGTTGCTCAGCTATGATAACTTCATTCCAATTCTTGAGATACATCATCAAATGCACATTTTTTCGTATTATCAGGAATCTGACCTAAAATATTGATCGCATACTGAGACATCATTTTTGCCATAGCAATTCTCGTAAGATTTCCTTCCATATCCGCTTGATCTATGGAATCCATCGTTGTAATTCCATTTTTATAAGCAAAATCATAAGCATTTTGCATCTCGTCTGAATATTCTGCTACAGAAATCGAACTCATCAAAAGAGCTATTCACAATACAGTTAATCAATATTTCTCTATTTTTTTCATAGGCATTTCATAACAAATTAAAAAGTCTCTATTTAGTAGACGAAAAAGAAACGATTTTGTGACAAAAAGATAAAAAAAAATCTGACTCTCCGAAGAGGAATCAGACTTTTTTTTGAATCTCACCGATACAAGAAAGAAAAAGAGAAACAGATGATACTCTCTTGATTACCTCAAGAGAAGGTTTGTTTGTCAAATTTTTTATTAAGTTATTAGAATAGTAGTCTATCCCCACGTTCCCGTAGGGATGC
>JAFRZH010000019.1 GCA_017442645.1 bacterium
CTGAAGAATATTTTGTTTTCCCATATCATAGATCAATAGAGTTTCTCTCTACTTCTCTGATAATTGTAGTATGATGACGGCCTAAAGCTCTTCAAATTTCACGATAACTTTCCCCAACATATAACATCTTGCTAATTTCTTTTCTTTCATCTTGAGAAAGGTGACCATTTTCTTTATACTTCTCTGTAGGCATCACTAATAACTTATAATGTAAAACTGCTATCTTTATATTATTTATTAGTGGTGCTTTTTGAATGATAATTTTTCGTTAATGAACTCCTATTGCATTTTTTTCCAAACTCTTTATGATACATAACAAAGTTTTATATTCTTTACAATATCATGAAAAAACTTATTTTTCCTTTATTGTGTATGGCATTGCTTCTTGCAGCGTGTGAACCAACGGAAGAAGGGACTCAGCCAGAATCAAAAGAACTCCTTATGCAAACAGGAACACAAGAAAACGATCAGACTTCTCCTCTTTCTGGAGAGAAAAAACAAGTTGCTGCAACTCGAGCCATGCAACAACCAAAACTTGCAGACATGGAAAATCTTGATGCTTTAAAAAAGGACTTTTCAAGATCTTGGGAGAAACAGTATACGTTCTCTGAATGTAAATCCGAAGAAATGGCATATCCTTGTGATGATGAACGAAAAGACAATAAAGCCTATAAAGATGCAATGTTAAAATATTGTTATACAGATCATGGAAACGGGACTGTTGGGGGAATCACCCTTTATACTAATGCGAATACCGATGATGAATCTTATCAACAAAATGCATATAAAGTTTCAAAAGAAGACTTCCTTAATGGTAAACCGATTACTGTAACAGGATTTCAATTTCAAAAAAAACCTTTCACCTTCTCTGATGAAGTTTGGAAACAACTTGAAAAGAGAGGATGGACGATTACTGATTTGGATATTCAATGGCCAACATATGAATATGAAGGACAAATATCTACTAGTCCTTTCTGTGAAGGAGAAAGTTGTTATAGAGATGTTCCCTATGATGAACCATCAGCAACTCACCTTGCATATAGTAGAGAAGAGCGACTTGAAGATTCCATGATTATTGGAGGATCAAAGAAAGAGTATGAGAGATTCCCTTTCAATACGCTTTTGGTAACTGATGATCTTCTTCTTCATAGCTATCACAAGCTTTTCGATAATGCTTTGAAAGGATACGAAAAAAAGACGGCAAGACCCATGATGAATCAGCTTTCTAAAACTCTTTTTGAAAAATACGATGCTTTAGCAAAAAAAGAAGAAAAGTCTGAATTGAAAGATTATTATGAATTCCTTTCTGCATATTGGGCTGTTCCTTATACGCTTTTGCCAACAGATCAAGAACTCGAGCAGTATGGAGCAAAATTTCAAGATTATCAGGATATTATCGCTTTCGAAAACGGAGACAGTAAAATGGTAAAAGAAATGGTGACTCAAAGAGCAAATACGATCAAATCTTCTCTTCCTCAAAGTTATCAGAAAGCCTATATAACAACGATTGAAAATATCTTCAAAGAAGAAAAAGCAATGGATGCACTTTTCTATCAATTAGATGCAAAATTCTTTGATGATAATGATATTATTCAAGATTACAGTCAATATACTCCAAGATCTCATTATACTGATGATATCTATCTTGCAACGTATTTCAGAGCGATGAAATGGTTTATGAGAGAAAAATTCTATTTCGGAAGTGAAAAAAGTACCAAAGCACTTCTTACGCTTGGAGCTTCTCTTGAAAAGAAAGAACTTACTCAACTTGAAAGCCTTGCTAATCAAATTGCAAACCTTATCGGACAAGATGATGATTTGACAACGTTTGAATTGATGGATTGGATCCAAAAGAAAGAGATTACAAGTCAAAACGTTCTCTCAAAATATTCTTCTGACCTTGTAAAAGAACTTTCAAACCTTCATCCTCAGAAAATTATTAGTACAAGTTATGGTGCAGATGATCAACAGGCTCTTTCTGAAGAAGCAGCTCATGCCATGACGGACGGATTTGTCTTCTTTGGAGAGAAATTTACCGTTGATAGTTATGTCTTTGATTTGATGACGGCAGGAAGTGCAGAAGAAGAATTTGTGAAGAAACCAAATAAACAAACTGCTTTGATGATTCCTGATATCCTTGAAAATAACGGACTTGCAGGAAAAATGGTTGACCTCCGATTCAACGGACTCAAAGCAACCAATGAGGAAGAAACCTTAAAAGTAAAAGAAGATTCAAAAATCTGAGCAATTTTGGAAGGAACGATTGATGGAACAAAGTATACCCAAATCTCAAGTTATCCTTCACTCAAAAAAGAAGCTCAAAAACTTGTAGAAGAAATCCTTGAAGACGGAAGTTTTACAGCAAATATTTATCATCATTGGCTTCAACTTCTCGGACAATTACTTCTCGAACCAAAAGAAAATGCTCCTTATTTTATGAAAGATCCTCTTTATGCCGTTAAAAATCTTATTACGTATATGGGATCTTATACTGAGCTTAAACATGATACCCTTTTGTATGTAAAACAAGCTTATGCTGAAATGGGAGGAGGGGCACCTGATATCTGTGATATTCATGTAAAACCAACCGCTCTTCCTGTTCCTAAGGGATATGTAGAATCTCAAGCAACATTCATTGACGCTTTGATCGAACTTTCGCAAGAAACAGCAGAAAACTTTGATGAATATGAAAAAGAAAAAATGCAAGCTTTCATTAACGCTCTCACAAAAATCAAAGCAATTGCTCTTGCACAAGAAGAAAATAAAAAGATTTCTGATGAAGAGTTTGAATATTTAAGAACAGAATTCCTTGATACCTTAGCAGATATTACAAGAGAAGAAGGAGAAATCTCTGTCAAGAAAACGAGAGGAGCAGTCATTGCTGATATCTTCAATTCTGAAGAAGGTGGACCACTTTATGAAGCATTAGGAAGACCAGCACTTCTCATTATCGCGATTAGTGATATCAATGGATCAAGATTGGTTATGGGACCTGTATATACTCATTACGAATTATATGGTAATGAAGACCTTGTACAATCTGACAATGGAAGATATACAGACCAAGATTGGCAAACCTATGTTGATACGATCAAAAGAAAAGACTATAAGTCTGACAAAAATGTAGGATATTCTGTAGTTCAAAAGTATTTCCTTGATGAATTGAAAAAATAATGTTTTAAAGGGATTCCTGAAAAGGAGCCCTTTTTTTTTGAGAATCTTACCTTAAATAAAAAAAGATTTTGAGGGGAGTGTTTTTAGAATTTGAAGAACTTCTTATTGATTTTCTCTTTCAGAATTTTAAACTCTTTAACGACATAAAAGTCTTTTTATATTTATTTTATCATTCTATGACTAATCTGGTAAATGATGTAAACACGTATGCAGACGAAGAAAAAAATTATATCAATGTGGTTGTTGATATCCCTACAGGTTCTCACAATAAATATGAATACGATCACGAACTTGGATGTTTTAAATTGGATCGTGTAATTCATCATAGTATGTTTTATCCTTGTGAATATGGATTTATCCCTCAAACGCTTTGTGGAGATGGAGATCCTTTAGATGTATGTCTTTATACAACCGATCCTACGTTTACAGGATGTGTTATCAAAGCAAGACCTATTGGAATTCTTTACACTGCCGATCAAGATGGAGATGATCCAAAAATTATCGCAGTACCTATCTCAAAAGTTGACCCAAGACGAGATGAAGTGGAAACTATTGATGATCTTGGTCATCACAAAAAAGAAGAACTTTCTATTCTTTTTAAAGAAATCAAACACCTTGAAAAAGCAAAATATGATAAAGTGGTATGTAACGGATTTGGATCTGTAGAAGATGCCATTGCAGAAATTAAGGCTTCAAGAGAAAGATTCTTAGAAAAAAAATAAAAAAAGATAAAAAATCTGATTTCTATTTTTGGTGAATACAAGAATGAAAGTCAGATTTTTTTTATTAATTTAAAGTTCGTTTGTAGTTGTTATTTCCTTGTCTCTTTCTTCCCATTTAGGAATTGCTATTTCTATTGCATCTGGTTTATTAACTTGTGCTGCTAAACTTCGTACACCAAGACCTCCATGTTCGTATTTCATTCTGTTTAAAAGACTAGCAATATCATTTGGATTAAATTCGATTCATGCACTTTTACAAGTGGCTAATAATCTATCGGTTGCTTCTTTTGATAAAATACTTTTAGAAAATCGTTCAAATCATTGTATAGCTATAAAGAATCATTTATCTTTGTCGTATCTAATTGCTTTTTCGTCCGGTGGTAGAACAAAGTTTGTCTTGAATCGATTGATTAGATTTGCAATTTCTGTAATAGCTTGTAGTTTTTTAATATTTTCATTAGATTGTTCTATTATCAAAGATTGTTCTCTTTTGAGTGGGGAAAATGTAATAGGAAGTACATAATCTTTCCCATGAAAACGTGTTGTCATGGTATTTGTTAGGGTCTCATAAGTTGTTCTATTTTTTACATTTTCCCCTCGTGTATCTATGATGATATTATTTTTTTCGATAATAATATTTTCTTTTTTCTCTCAAAATCTAACGCTATCTCGATCTAATTTTGGATTATTTTGTTTTTTTGTAAGAAGATAGCTTTGCATAGTATTTTTGATAAAATAATCTTCTTCATGTTGTAATTCAGGTGAGTTAAAGTGTGTATTTTTGAATTTACATAGTACTCTTGCTGTATCTGCTGATACAGAATTTTTTACAGAAATTCCTTCGATATATGCTAGTTGATAACATTTATTTGCTTGTTCTAAAGTGATATTATCTGTGGTAAGCAAACAACTAACAAAACTAGAATGGTTTTTTAATACATAATTAACTTGTTCATGGATTTCCTTGAAACTTTGCTCTGTCAATTCTGGATAATTACAATCACATAGAAAAGAGAGATATTTTACTTTTGGTAATTGTTCTTTATTTTTAAAATTTTTAAGATCTATTTTTAATGTTAAATTAGGAAATTGATGTTCTTGGGTAAAATCTTCAATTTTCTTTTTTAAATTTGGAGATATTCTTCTAATGTAGAGAATCATATTTGTTGTGTGCTTGTCCATATATTGTAACATTTTTTCATATTCTTTGTCCGTTAATTGTTCTTTTTCTTGTCTCATTTGCAAATTATTAAATTCTGTTTCTGTAAGTTCTTTATTGATTTCATTTTCCAAATGTTTTGTGTTTTGACGAATTTCTTGGAAAACTTTTTGTTGTTCAGTTTGATTTTTCTCATTGAATTCATAATTTTCTTTTCCTGACATTTTTATAACTTATATAAAATAAAAAACGATATCGTACAGTAATTATAAATATTTTTTTTTTGTCAAATTTTGGTCATTGAAAGTACATTGAAAGTACATTGAAACTAAAAAACTTGTAAAAAATAAAGAATACTGTAAAAAATACCTCTTGACCTTACCCCTCTATTTCTTTAAACTCAATCAGATTTTTATGTTCTTTTTCTGAAAATGAAAAAAATTACTTATCTGGATATGGTGCAAGAAGTACTTCCTAGGGAAGAATTTGAGGCATTTAAAGAGCAATACGATCAACCGGTTCAGAAAAGCTTGAAGATTATTCGTAAAAAAATTCCCGTAGAAGATTTTGAAAAAGAAGCAAAAAGTCTGACTCTTCATGAAGGGAATTTTACTTCTTCAGGGAGAAAACTTGACGACCTCGTTTTTGTAGAACATCAAGAAAAAATAGGGCTTGGAAGTTATCGACTACATCAAGCGGGATATTTTTATGTCCAAGAGTATTCTTCCTGATTCCCCGTTCAGACGATGTATTTTGGAGAAAATGAGATGATTCTGGAGATGTGTGCTGCTCCAGGAGGGAAAACGATCCAAATCCTTGATAAAATTGCTCCTTCATGTACTCTGATAAGTAACGAAATCAATCCTCAGAGAAGAAAAGCCTTGTTGTCCAATCTGGAAAGATGTGGAAATGAACAAATGGCGATTATGTGATATGATGGAAGAATACTTTGAAATCTTTTTTTTGAGACTTGTGACCAGGTTCTCCTTGATGCTCCTTGTAGTGGAGAAGGAATGCAGTATAAGTCAGACTTTAAAATTTTTTCTTGGAAGGAGAAGGGGGTGAAAAAGATTGCAGATCTTCAGTATGAACTTCTTATTTCTTGATTAAAAACTCTAAAAGTCTGAGGAAATTTGACCTATTCGACCTGTACGACGAATCCTATCGAAAATGAGATGAATATTCAGAAAATTTTGAACGAATATTCTTGAAAAATTGAACTGCTTCCCGTAGAAATTGACCAGAAATCTCCAGGGATTTCTCAGTGGAGGAATATTGAGTTTTCTGAAGATTTGACAAAAAAGGTTGCGAGATTTTGGCCTCATCAACAGAAAACGGGAGGATTTTTTATCGCAAAATTGAAAAAACTTGCACCTTTAGGAGAAAAACAACCATGTTTTCCTGATGATAAGAAGCAACCAAGTCTTCGAAAATTAAATAAAGAAGAAAAAATCTGAATTTTCTTGGAAGAATCGTTTGGAATCCCTAGAGAAAAGTTGCTTCCTTACAGTTTTATCGAATCCAATTTAACCATTCAAATAGTGCCTCATCATTATCAAAATCTTCTCACTAAAGGAGTTTTCTTCGATCAGATAGGAATGCCAATTTTCAAAAAACTTCCCCAAGATAAATGGGTTCCTCTTGAAGGACTTGCTAAAATCTTAGGAACTTTCGCTACAAAAAATGTTCAAGATCTAACTTCAGAAGAAGCAAAACAACGGATAGAAAGTAAAAATGTTTCTCTGTCTTCAGAATCTCAAGGGAAATACCTCATTTTAAGATGGAAGGGAAAGGGTATAGGAATCTATTCCAGAAAATAATCTAAAAATCTAAGACATAATTGATAGGTCCATCATTGATACTTTCAATTTCCATCATCGCTCAAAATTCTCCTGTCTGAAGTTTTCGTCAGCTTTCTTTTGTTTTTTGGATAAAATAATCATAAATCTCCTTTGCTTTTTGATACGGTGCAGAATGGATAAAATCCATTTTTGTTCCTTTATGATTTCTTCCGAAAAGAGTAAAATTCGAAATTAAAAGCACTTCTCCTTGACTATCTTGTAAAGAAACTCCAATTTCATCATGATTACTCAGACATTTTAATTGAGGAATTTTTGTGATAATTTTTTCGATTTTTGCTTGATAGTCAGATTCATCATCTTTATGAATTCATAAATAAATCAGCATTCCTTTTTCTATCGATCTTTGAATTTGTTGAGTAGGAAGGGAAACTGTTGCTTTTTTAACTTGTTGAATTAAGAGTCTCATGTTTTTGTAAGGAAGATAAAGTTTGAAGGTAATAAGAGTGAGCTAATAATCTATTAAAAAAAGATACGTAGTTCTTTGAAATATAAAAAATAAAGTTAATAACTTATTACTTTATAATAATAAGATAGGGAAAATGCAAGAGAAGAATATGGAGAAAAGTTAAAAATCTGAAGAATCTCCAAAGAAAGCTTGACAACTTCTTTTCAATTCGTATCTTGAGAATAAGTCAGATTTTTATTTCTTTTTTAAATACTCATGCAATACCGCTTTTCTCCTGCTATGGATTCTCTTCAATCTTCTGCAATTCGTGAAATTCTCAAAAATACCGCCGATCCTGCTGTAATCCCTTTTGCTGCTTGAAATCCAAGTCAGGAAGCTTTTCCAACTCAGATGATTCGTGAAATCTCTGATGAACTTTTTGCAACCGATCCGATTGGTGTTTTACAATATAATATTACCGAAGGATATATCCCGCTTAGAAATTCCTTGAAAGCATGGCTAAAAGAAGAACACTGTTTCGATGAAGAAAAAGATGAAGTGATTGTTACTTCTGGTGCTCAACAAGGGATTGAACTTGCTTGTAAAGTGCTTTGTGGAAGCGGGGATACGATTGTTTGTGAAAGTCCAAGTTTTGTAGGATCGCTCAATGCGTTTAAATCGTATCAAGTAAATCTTGTAGGAGTTGAAACTGATGAAGAAGGAATTGATATCGAGAAACTTGAAAAAGTCATGCAGACTCACACGGTAAAAGCGATGTATTTAATTCCTAATTTTCAGAATCCTACGGGAAAAACAATGACCTTAGCGAGAAGAAAAGCTGTTTATGAACTTGCCGTAAAATATAACTGTGTGATTATTGAAGATAATCCTTATGGAGATCTTCGTTTTCAAGGAGAAGCTCTTCCTTCTATCAAGAGTTTTGATACGGAAGGAGCAGTCCTTTACATGAGAAGTTTTTCCAAAATTTTAGCACCTGGACTTCGTGTAGGATATGTTTCTGGTCCAAAGGAAATTCTTGCAAAAATGGTGATTTGTAAACAAGTTTCTGATGTCCATTCGACGATTTGGGTACAAAGAGTTTGTCATCAATTTTTAGAAAAAGTTGAAAAATCTGAATATCTTTCTAAGTTAAGAACACTCTACGGAAGAAAATATCGTTTAATGGCGGAAAGTATTGAAAAATATTTCCCAGCAGAAATTCAAGTAACTCATCCAGAAGGAGGATTATTCCTTCGAGTAACTTTACCTGATCATATTGATATGCTTGAATTCTGCAAAAAAGCGATTAATGAAGCAAAAGTCGCAGTTGTCCCAGGAAACTCATTCTTAATTTCAGATCAAGAAGAATGTCATTCTTTCCGTATGAATTATTCTACTCCTACCGATGAGCAAATTGTTCAAGGATGTGAGAGATTGGGAGATTTGATGAAAAATTGGTAAAATGTACGTAAAAAAATATTTAAAAAAACTTGCATATGTTGCGATAATAACTACACTAAAAATATCTTTATATTTTATTCTTTAACAAAAGTAAATGAAAACATTTCTTTGGACTAGTCTTTTTTGGATTTTAATGATTGTTGCATGATTTCTTTGTTTAGGTTTCTTTGATATTATGAATCCGGTTTATTATCCTGCAAGTACTTTTATTGCAAAATATACCTCTTCTGACATTAAAGGAATTATTATTGATGATTTTATGAACTCTGATAACTTTAAGAAAAGTAGTCAATTTCAAGAAATTTTAGATAATAATTGTGTAGTTCCAGCTTGTGATTGCCCTGTAATGAATGACTGTCCAGAAGTTCATTGTCCAGTTTGTGAAGCTTCTGTACAAAGTACACCAATCGTTACAAATCAAACTGTAGATACAGAGAAAATGGATATAATTGTAAATTCTTTCACAACCTTTGCTCAAATGTTGAATCAACAAAGAGAAAAACAGGATATTGTGTTAGCAAAAATTTCAGAACTTTCTCAACAAATTAATACAATAAAGCCTGTATGTACTTGTGGAACTTCAGAAAATCAGGAAGTTGTTTCTCAAAATGAAGCACAAAAACAACAGCAAATAGCTGAACTTCAATCAAAAATGGAACAAGCTCAAGCAAATTATGAAGCAATGATGAATGATTTTAGAAATCAAATGAATGCTCTTAATGCATAAATAAAAAAAGAAAAGTCTGACTACTTTGATGAAAAGTCAGATTTTTTAATTTTTTTTAAAAATGACAAGGGAAAATAAAGGGAGGTAAAAGATGAAATTTGCAAATATTGTTTTTTTCTCTATAATGAAAAAGAAGTTTTATCTTTTAATTTTATGAATTATGGACGCTTTTAATGCTCAGTTTTCAGATCCTTTTAATAGTAATCCTCAACAACCAACACCACAACCTGTTCCACAACAAATACCGCAACAGGCACCTCAAATACAAGAACCAAATTTTTGAGGAAATGAAATAAATAATCAGGTAATGATTGGGGAAAATCAAAATATGATTTCACAGCAAAATTTTCAGCAAAGTTTACAACCAGTAGAAACTACTTTCCAACCTAAATTTGAAGAGAGTAATTTGTCAACTTCTATTGAAGCTTCAAGAGAAACAAATAAAAAAGAGGAAGCATGACTATCTTCTACTGAAGAAAAAAAATCGAACGGTTGGGGAGTTGTTTCTCTAATATTAGCTATTTTATGAATTGTTTGAGTGCTTTTTGTAGTAACTGCTCCATTAGGAATTGTCTTCTTAATTCTTGCTTTCTTGTTTTGATTGATTGGTTTATTCAAAAAACCAAGAGGGAAAGCAATAACAGGATTTATAATCTCTGGATTGTCTCTAGGAACTATGGCTGCAGCAGTGTATTATCTTGTTTGAATCTTATGAGATCCTATTATGAATGCTGTTCAGAGATATAATGATGAAATTAAACCAAGGTTTGAAACTATTTTTCTGGAAAATGTGGACAAAATCAATGAAGATGAATTTTGAAATTATCTTAGTGATTTTATAGAAAAGGATTTGACTGCACGTTTTAGTGGACAAGAGATTGAAATTGAATGAATAGAAGATATGAAAAATATTAAGAGTAAAGAGGAAATAAAAACATTGCTTAATTTCTTCTTTAATACGATTATCGATTCTTCGATCGATGCTATGGATAAATTTGCTGAATCCAAAGAGATTTCTCTTGATTATGTAGAAAAATCAGATTCGGAAGATATTTCTAATGAGGAAGAAGAGAATGAAGATTTACTTGAAGATTTACTTGAAGATGAACTAATTGATGAAGACTGAGATGATGAATATGGGCTTGAAGAAGATGAATGATTTGATGAAGAATGAAATCTTGAAGATGAAGAAATGGGTAAAGAATGAGAAATAAATGAGGAATTTCTTGAAGAAGATGAAGAACATGGAACAGATAAGGAGGGGGAAGAAGAATTTTGAAATGAAGAAGTTTTTGAGTGAGAAAATGAGACTGAGGAAATTGAAGATAACGAATAATGGTATAATAAAAAAGAGGTAAATCAGGCTTTGCCTCTTTTTTTGTAAAAACATTTATGAGAAATGAAGTCTTTTGGAAACAGATATTTTACATAAATTCGGAAATTCTGAATTTCAGCAAAAAGCCACAAATTATTATAACTTAGATATGATTATCTCCGTATGATATAGAGTGAATTCAAAACAATGAATTCACTTTAGACAATGGGCTACTGCAAGATTGAAGGAATATATCATTAAATGATTTACCTTAAGGCATTAGATCTCATACTACAAGTATTGATTATGATTTTATAGAAGATAATAAATTCAAATTATTTTCCTTTTTTCAGCTGTCTTTTTCTGTAGGTCATAAATTTAGGGATTAAGTAATTAATGATTTTATATCTAAAACTAGGGAAAGGCTTCATAATAAAATTGAAAACATACCAACAAACAAAATATAATCTCCATCATTGTTCGTCTGGAGTATCTTTTCGATGAGTTATTCATAAGTATTTTTTGTAGTCTCCCTTATATTTATGATGATTTCAAGCTCTCCATGGTCTTTCTTCTCAGAGATAATGGATAATTATAGGATTTTTTACCGAATCTCTATATTTTTCTTTTGAAAAATATGGAACATTATCCATTAACTTAACCATAAATCGATAAGGATATTGCCAAAAGATGTTATAAAAATTATATTTAGGAGGGAGAATATAAATTTCATCTTTCATAGAAGCATTTATTGCATCCTGATCGTTCGCAAAGAGTTGTCAATCATGTTCTCTATAATAATCTATAATTGTCTTTCAGGCTTTTATTTCTCTAAATCTTTTCATATTTATAAGCAAAACTCCAGCATTACAATAGGGATAATCATGAAGTCATAAAGCATCTTTTCTTGTTTTATCTTCTGTTGGTTCGATACTCATTCATATCGTCTTTTCTCACATATCAGTTTGCCATAACTCTTTTAAACTTCATCTTACGATAGTATCTCCATCAAGATAAAGTAATCTATCGATATTATCTGGCAAGATTTTATCAACCAACAATCTAGCTAAAACAATTGGATTTCGTCAATTTGTATCAAAGTTAAAATCAAAGTATTCTTCAAGAGGTTTTAATTCATATACAAATAACTCATTATCATATTTTTTAGCTAATTTCTTCATCTCATTTTGATTTTTTTCTGTTATTCATGAAGAAATGGTATGAAAATTGATCTTTTCTCATTTATTATTTTCACAGATTGAACAGATTCATGCCGCAACTTGTGGAACAAATTTATCATTTAAAGTGTAGAGAATGTGCATAATTAAAATTTTAGACATAAAAATTATATCTCATATTTTGTTTTTTTGTTCAATGAAACACGAGAATTTTCTATATTTTTTCTTAATAAAACGAGACTAAAATATTCCTTTATAATTCTTACACCATTGTTACATAAATATTTGTAACAGTGATATTCTGGTGTGAAAATTGTATTAAATCGAGACTCCATGAACCAAATTGGCGTAACTGGTATTATCCACTTTTTTATTACAGTTTTATTAAAATAAAAAATTAATCTTCTTATAGAATTAAATATATTATAAATTATTCTATTATGTTCTCATCATTTGAAACCGATTAAAAAATTATCAAATATTTCTGATAAAATAGTCATAGTCTTCTGGTTTCACACGAAGAAAAAATCTGTAATAATAGTGAATTTACGAATGAATAATGTATCATTACATATAATAGATTTTCCTCTTGTCGCTTCTATTATATTTTTATAATTTAATTTATTGAAAAAATAGAAATCGAATCTTAACCTGACAACCAAATCATATTCTTTATTCTGGTTATTAGCCATTTTTATACTCTTAGTAAATTTGTATACTTGTTGTAAATATCATAATAACATATTTGGATTTTGTGGCAATCTTTTCATAAAGGTATAATTTGATAACCTCTCTTGATCTTTTCAAAATCTATCAATTATGATTTGTTCAACTTCAGTACTTTTAATTTTTTCAACATTTGTGGGATTTAGTAAATTTACTTTATAACAATCTTCATCATCTTCTACTGCACAAAAAACATCATAATCAAAACCCTGCTCTTTTGCAGCATCAATAATATTAGACTTTATAAAAGGATATGTTTGATCTAAAGTTCTTGCTTGTCCCGAAAAACAAAATGCTATTCTTGGTTTCCCCATAAGTTAAAAATTATTAGTTAAAATTCATATTTTGTTTTATGAAAAATACATCACTCTTTATTGTTTTTTCTTTGCAATACAAAAGATATATTTGTCTTTGTAATAATAAAACCCTTTCATAAATAAAACTTATATCGTAGCAATTCTGGTCAACAGAGTCAAAGTACAATTTTTTTTTCTATGAATAAAAAATCTTTTTTAAATATTACATGTATAATATGATATAAAAATGCTGTTATTCTAGATATTATTTCAATTGATAAGAATTTAATATTTATAAATTTATCATAAAAAGAATCGAATTCATCAAAAAGGTCTTTTTCTATTTTTTTTGCTCATTTTCAAGATCGTATGAAGTAAAAATCTTGGATTGCCCGTATAGATGAAAAATTAGGTACTCTGTTACATATAACGCAATCTTTTTTATATACATCGTGTAAAATATGGTTAAAATTTAATTTATTACAAAAATATGTATCATATCTCAATCTTAATACAAAATCATAATTTATCATATTTTTTTCTTCAAATTTTGTTTTTAATTCCAAACTTCTTTGTATTTTATAAATTTGATTATGAACTTTATTCATGATATCTTTAAAATAATTTGAAGAAAATATTAATTCATTCTTGTACCTTTTCCCTAATTTTATATTTATAATATCATCTAAATCTCTTGATTTAATTTTCTCAGTAATTATTGGATTTAATAAATTTACTTTATAACAATCTTCATCATCTTCAACAACGCAAAAAATATCATAATCAAATCATTGTTCTTTTGCTGCATCAATAATGTTGGTTTTTATAAATGGATAAGTTTGATCTAATGTTCTTGCTTGTCATGAAAAACAAAATGCTATTCTTGGTTTTTTATTCATTATCCTTAAAATTATTTAAAAAGAAATCCAATTCCTCTGGCGTTCATAGTATCCAATTTTCTTTTACAGGACATATTTTTATTCTTTTTCAAGATTTAATTAATTCATTATAAACAGGTCCAACATAGAATTCTCAATTCTGTGTGATATTTTGATTTATCATTTTTTCTGCATAATCTACAAAATCTCTTCAAATTTTAAAATAATAAAGTCCATTTGTAGCATTATTAGATATCACTACTTTTTCCTTTACTTCATCAACATATCAATACTTATCCAAATGAGCATAACTATACCTTGCATCATCAGAGTCAAAACAAGGGATAATTCACTCAATTTTTGGATCACTTATCGGGAATTCATCTAAATTATATGTTGAGTAAGTATCAGCATTATAAATAATTAATTTATTATAATTATTTATATAACTCTTTGCTTTGAGTGCAGTTTCAGCTTGTCATCTAGTTATTCAATCTAATGCAATAACTATAGGATTATCATAGACTGACTTAATGTATTCATCAATTTTGTATTGTTCTACATGCTCTTTCAAAACAACGAAGATAAACTGAAGTTTATAATCATTTTTTAAAAAATCAAAACTATCCGTTGCCCACTTTACCATGGGTTTTCACATAACTTCAATCATTGGTTTTGGTACTGTATATCAAGCTTTTACAAATCTACTTCCTGCTCATGCCATTGGTATTACTATATTTATTTTTTTATCATCATATCACTCGATATCTTCGATATTATCCCATCATAAAAAAGTTTTTCATTTATCATCTAAATATATATCAGCATTTGGTTTTCAGAAAAAAATTTCATCATAAACAATTCCATTTCTATCTAGCCATTCTAATGTTTTTTTACCTACTCTTGCATTTATCAATCCTACATTTGATCAGCAAGTCTCCATATGTCTCGCCGTTTGTAGTGTTATATAATGTCCTGCTTCTTTTAACTTTTTAATTTTTTCTACAGCTTCGGCATTCACAACAACATCTTCATATCATTCTCCATCTTTTCTTAAACTACACACTGTTCAATCCAAATCGATTACAATTTTCATGGTATATTATATAAAAAAATAAATTAAATAATTTCATTAAATTTTTGTATTGCTATACAAAACATTGCATATTGTCTACTTTCATTATCTTTATGAAGTGGAATCATGGATAAGAATAGTAATGCTTCTATAAATTTTATTTGTTCTACATTATATCCGTATTCTACTAGCTTAGAATCAAAATATTCAGCTATGTATGAATGGATATCTTCATTATATATTACAAAATCAAATTTATTATCTCCATTAAACTCAATTTTGAATAAATCACTAACTATAAAATCATAAAATCAGACTAGGCTATGTCTTAATTTTGCTACATCATATTTATGATCTCAAAAGACTCATAATTCTCAGAAATATCATCTTGGATCAATTGTTTTTATAATTCAGTTATTTATATCATATAGTATGTTACTCAGACAGAAATCTCCATGAATAAAAGTAATATCATCTTTGTAGTACAGATTCTTAACAAAATTTTCTAATCTTCATAAAAAATAGTCAACATTTTTATATTCTTTATCATTGATTATTATTTCATTGTTTGATAATAAATTTCACCATTTCTCAGATTTTTTTAATTCATCAACTCTTTTTATCGTTTTATCATAATACATATCATAAAAAAACGAATATGGCTGATCTCACTTATATTTTTTAAAAATCGATAATTTCTTAAATAAATTATCTACAATAGCCTCCCAAGATTCTTTGGATAAATATGAAAATACAAACATATCTCATAAGGATTGATACCCATAGTATTCTATTTCATAAAATGGAGCATTATTATCATCTCCAAAATCATAATTAATTAATCTTGGAGAAAAAATTTTTAATTCATGTGGGATGTTTTTGTATCGATTTATCTCCCATCTGATTTTATCTTTTTTAGATTCAGAAGATTTAGTTATTGTTCAATATTCAGAGTTGTATTTTATTCAATTAAATTCTCTAACCTTTAAAAAATCTATTTTAGCCTTATAAAAATTATCTATATGTCAGCAATCATACCATCATTTAGATTCTACCAAATCAATATTTTCTCAATCAACATATTTTTCTAGAATTACAGATATTTCTCATGATTTTATATCATTCAAAACATTTAAGAATTTATTAATGTTTTTAAAAAAATATAATCATGTTATAGTCTTTCATCATCACTTGTAGTCCAATGGTTTATTTTTAAAAGAATATCTATTTTCATTTTTCTCAACAAAACACCATTTTAAAGATTCTCAGAAATCTGAAGTTACTGTCAAAAAATCATTATTCAAGGATAAATTTCACTTGTATATAGTATCTCATAAATAAACAAAAATTCAAAAGTATTTACTTACATCTAAATTTTTACATCACTCATAAACTGTCTCAACAAGATTGCTTGTATTTACATACTGTATTCTCAATAATTCAAATTTTCCCGAATATCTAACACAGACATATTTTTCAGTGTATATATCATTTGAATTTAATAATAGCAATACATTTTTAATTCATCTACTTAATAAATCTTCTAAAATATATCAAATAACTGGTTTTGAATTAATTGGAATCATACAATCAGGAAGATTGCTATATGATGGGAATATTGTGTTATTAGGTTTTCATGCAGCTGGTATAATTGTTAATATCTCCATATTCAACTTATCTTTAAATTTTAAAACAGTTATTTATTTTCTTCACCTTCATCCCTTCCAACCTAAACGGCCACCTCTCAATCTTATCAATTCATCAATCTTTCTTAACTCTATGCAATATCGGATAAATCAACTTTCTCAATATCTCAAATCCTACCACACCAATTCCATACCAAATCGGATGAAGATAAAAGATCGTATTCAGGTTCTCTCTCGTACATTTAAACCGCTTATAACTATAATTCTCAGCTCACGGCTTAATGCGATGAATCGTTAAAGTCTCATCAAGATTCCCTATCAGATTTTCCCCCTTGCAAAGTACTTTCTTCTGAAAGTATGCATCA
>JAFRZH010000020.1 GCA_017442645.1 bacterium
AAAAAAAGAAAAAAATCTGACTCCTCCACAAAGTCAGACTTTTTAAGTTCTTTTTACTCTCCTAATTTCTTTTCCAATACTTCCATTTTGGCCTCTAATTCAGCAAGTTTTTTCTCTAAATCAGAGAGAGATTTCTCTTCTTCTCTCATTTTAAGATCAAATCATGAAAGATTCTCCCAACCCGAATAATTTGCCATTCTCTCAGGATCCATCAATCCTTTCTGTTCGATTTTTTCAAGAGAAGTATGGGTGAAAATCAAATTTCCCTCTTCATCAAAATCAAACTGCACATCGATAAAGAAATTGAAGAACGAATCAAAGAATTTGATAAGATAATGATTATGCCCTCTCTTAAGAACAGAATGAACAGACCAATATCTCTCTTGGGAATGAGGATACCCATAAGAACTCCAATTCGGTTCAAGCCCTTGCAAAGGAACTAATTCATCAGCCTTCTCACGAGCGATATTCTCCACATCATACGCATTGAGAGAAGGTTTTACCTCACAGTAGAAATTTCCAACCTCCTCTTTCCAATAGATTTTATCACAAGGTTGAACCAATCCTCAAAATTGCTGCATCCATGCAGGATTTTCGGTATTAGTGGCATAATAGTAATCCGTATTCAGATGGAAAACGACATTTTTTGGTACATAAAGGGTGAGATCTCGTCTCATAGGAACAAAAGGAACAACCTCGGTAAAGAGTGCATTATCAGGGAACGCTAAAAGCAATTCTCCCTCAGAATTCCATTTTATCACGGGTTGAGTAATCAGACTTTTTACCTTTTCTTTTCAAGGAACATTCGCAAATTGGAAGGTATATTTTGCAACGATTTCATCGGTTTCGGACTCGAAAATATTGAGTGATTGCACATGAGTGAAGACTCCTGAAGTACGAGGCTCTTGGATACGGATAATCGTCAAATCTTCAAGTTCTTGACTTGGGAAACGGCTTTCAAGAGTTAAACTGTCAAGATTATCAAAATCCCTATAAAGCGTTTTTATCTGCATATACATTGTGATTCCGCAAATCACCACGATAATCATTGCACCAATTCCGCTGACAATCCCTGAGACGATCATCCGATTTTTCACGATTTTTTTCTTGAGGAAGCCTCATAAAGCCCACAAAAAGAGAAAAAAAGCTGAAATTCGACCAAGAATGATTCCGATTTTCAAGATTTCAGGGAAAATCGCAGAATAATCCACCTTATCAACCACAAATCCTGTAAACAAATAACACAAGACAATCCCTCCTGAAATCAAAAGCGCAACCAAAAACAACGACCAAAGCGAAAGAAATCCGTATTTCACAATTTTGAGAGAAGAACCGAGCACCTTAGCCCCTAATTCATAACATCGAAAGAAAAAGTTTTTAAATCAGATCCTCAAATCTCGAATCTGAGTGAAACCATATTTCAGAGTCGAACGATGATTGTAGTTTTTATCCGTAATTGGGAAAATCAATGCAAGTAAAAGATATCACAAAATTCAGAAGCAGAAAAGGTCTTCAACATCATTTCACAAGAAAACACAACTGAGAATCATAACCGCGATTCTCCAAATTCGTCTATGGATTCCGGTAACATTTCCGATCATTGCACAAACTCCAAGAAAAATTGCTGAATCTTGAGGTCTGGTTCGTTTCGTTTTTTGCAATTTTTCATATCGTTTATTATCAGGCTTTTTTTCTTTTTCTATCACGGAACGAGTTCCTTCTTCCTCAAAAATATCTTCAGGTTCTCCCAAAGAATTCACCAAATCCACTAACTCTTTTTGAGTGATATTCCCCTCAAATGCGCAAAGTTTCTCAAAAATCCCTTGATAAAGATCATCCACTACTTCTTCAGAAATTGCATGATTTTCTGCATATTTTTGGATTCTCGAAAGATATTTCTCGATAAAGGTTTTTGCAGATCCTTCCATTGAAAAATTCTGCCCTTGAAATTCAAATGTTGTCATTGATATAGATAAATAATTAAAAGATTATTCAATTGATTAATAAGAACCTCATCCGCCCTTCGGGCACCTTCTCCTTAATAAGGAGAAGGAAAACGTTTTTCTTTAATATTTCCCTCCTTAGTAAGGAGGGGGGAGGTTCTTTTGTCATATTGAGCAAAGCGAAACATCTTCTGTCCTCCTTTATGTAAAGGAGGTGGCTCGTAGAGCCGGAGAATTTTCTCACCCCCTCAGCCTTCGGCAGCTCCTCTTAAAAGTGGAGCACAGGAGCGAATACCATCGTCATGTTGAGCAAAGCGAAACATCTTAAGATTCTTCGGCTATGCCTCAGAATGACTTATTATACTTTATTCTCCCCCGACGATTTTCTCGACACTTTCCACCATATTTCTTCGTACTTGGTCCATCACTTCTAACGCCATTTTCCCTTTTTCCGTAAGCTGATAATATTTTCTTGGGGGACCTTGTAGCGATTCCACCCAACGATATTCCAGAAATTTTTCCGTTTTCAGACGAGAAAGCAAAGGATATAAGGTTCCCTCTACCACGATTAAATTTGCATTTTTGAGTTGAGAGAGCATTTCATTGGCATACACCTCCCCTTTGGAAATAATACTCAAAATCAAATATTCCAAGATTCCTTTCTTCATCTGAGTTGTTATCTTATCAAACTCCTCCATTCTGTATGAGAAATATAAAAATTTTAGTATCTTGTATAACATAGTACTAAAGATTTTTTAAAGAATTGCAAGAGATTTTTTTGAAGAAAGAAAAAAATCTGACTCTCCGATGAAAGTCAGAATCTTGTGTCATAGAAATTTATAAATCAATACGATACCCATTTACCCTCATATGACAACCTTCATATGATATCCAGAATGTAATCTCATTATCACCGATTTTTATAGTTTCTTTCTCTCCAATTTCCATTGTAGGGATTATACTATCTATTCGTTCTTTAAGTTGAGACATATCATTGATCTTAGAGATTTTGCAATCGAACCACATTTTTTTATATCGCTTGAAATTATTTCTTTTTTCGATCCATTCATATATTTTCTTTGCTAAACTTTCTATTTCTTTTGGAGCAAAAAATTGAGTTATGGGAGCCTTATGATATATTTCATCATACTCTCTATAGAAATCAGGTAAAATACAAGTCGCTATTTTTTCATCATAACCAAACCTTTTTCAAGCATGTTTTAGCTTTCGATCATCAATACTATCATTATTCTCTCGTTTTACTATACATTCGGAAGTAGTACGAAATCCTAATAGATCTGTATCTGAATAATAAATATTACCGTTGGATCCATCTAAATAAATTCCACCAGGAACATTTAATCAATAATCATCAAGATCTAATCATATTCATGGTACTAAATTAGGGAAAAACTTCTCTAATAAAAGTTTTTTAAAACGGTCCATATTTTTATCCATAGTAAAAACATCTTCGTTGTCTTTAATATCGAAAATTTTTTTTAGTTCTTTGGATACCCATTTTTCGATACCAAGATGTCGATATTTTTCATTGGGATATTTTTTACTAACTAGATGATCTTTTATATAAGCACAAATTTTATCCGCGATATTTTCCCACTGATCGCGAGGATAAAGATCTTCAAAACGAATAGAATTTTTTGAAGCTTCCTTTAAACTATTATATGTTTCCATTTTTCTCTTGATAGATAAATTAAAATAGTCTTTTTTTCTTATCAGACTATTGACATTTATAAGGATTTATATATATATATCAAGTCTTTTTTATCCAGTTCGGAAGTGGAATTATTCGTTTATTATTTTTAAGGGGTAAAAAAATCTGATACTTTCTTACAAGCTTCTTAGAATTAAAAATCAGATTTTTCGGAACTTTTTTACCTTGATTTTCTCTCTTTCTTTCCTTATGATCAATTCAGCTTTACTCTATCTCTCCTAAAAACCATGAATATTTCTTTATTGGATCCTTTCAAAGATGTTGCAAAAATCAATCATCTCAAAGAATATGCAACCCATATTTCTCGAGAGGCAGGACCATATTTAGCAGAAAAAATAGAAAAATCTGATTTCTTACCTTGGGAAAGACTCATCATTGCCGAAGAATGAAATCAAATCAGGGGATTTTGTACTTTCACTAAAGAAGATTGAATTCCTGATTGTCCTTATTCTCCTTTTATTGGATTCGTTTTTGTTGATGAAGGATCTCGTGGTCAAAGACTCAGTGAAAAGATGATCCATGAAGCTGAGAAATATGCAAAAGCCTTATCCTATACTCAAGTCTATATCGTTTCCGATCATCAAGGATTATATGAAAAATATTGATATACCAAATGCGATGTCAAAACTGATGAATTGGGTCGCAGTGAAACGATTTTTATGAAAGAGATTTAGATGGTTGATTTGGGGTTTCATGTCGAGCGAATCGATTTTTTTTGGCGTCATGTTGAGCGATAGCGAAACATCTTAAATTTTTTACGAAGGAATAAAATCCCTCTGTCCTACGGACATCTCCTAAAATCCTCCGGCTCTCCGAGCCACCTCCTTTAAGTAAAGGAGGACAAAAGGGAGAAAATATTTTCTAAAATCAAAAAAGGACGAATCATCGTCCCTATAATATCTATTTAGTAATGACTTGTAATTGAATTTGTCTTGTAGCAACTTTATGGATAATATAGCCAATTAATGTCTGATAAGGGAGTCCTTCTTCATTGGCAATATGCTTGATTGCTTTGAGATCAGATGCGTCTAATTTGAGACTGATAGGAGTCTTATTCACTTTTTCTCCTCCTCTCATCACAAGAGTTTCTTCCCCATTTTTATCAATACTATAAACATCTGCTCCTTTAAGAGAATCAGCCATTTTTTTTCAGTCTTCGATAAATTGTTGAATTTGTTCAGGAGTATATTCCGTATCATATTCAGCTTGCATATCATCGACTTCCTCTTGATCAAAATACATATCATAAAATTGAGGATCTACAAGATGAGGGATTTCACTTCCTTTGATTCTTTTTTCTGTCATGGTTGTACGGATTAATGATTAAATTGTTTATTTAGTTTACGGTCATAATAGGCAGTTTTGAGAAAGATCTGTTCTTCATCTTCTACATAGGGAACTCCAATAACATACCCATGATAATCAAGTACCAGTCTTTTCTGGTTTGGATGTCAAGGATTAGGCATGATACTAAGAATCTTCCCATTTTCAATGAGTTCAACTATTTCACTCATATCGATACCTCTTTCTTCCCATATTTTTTTCGCTTTATCTTCTCAATATGCTATTTTTTTCATATTTTCGAAATTATGTAAATACTCTATCTATTTTAAGTATAGATATTTTATAGATTATTACAAGTTTTTTTAGAAAATTTTTTACATAAAAAGAAAAAATCTGACTCCTCATCGAAGAATCAGACTTCTTCTTATCAAAACATTTTATTATTTTTTTATGAAATGAAGAAATATCATTGTTTGTTATTTCTTTTCTTTCATTCTTTTCTATTGATTAGATCACATAAATTATTAAAGTCAAATCTAATTATCAAGAAAAAATCTAAAAATCTGAATAAAAATAAAAAAATAAGTATAATAAAGAGAATATTTATCTTCGAGGAATAGAGATATGGTTGCAGAAAATCCAGAAACACCTAAGGGGACCCCAAATACACTTTGGAACATCCTTGATGAAAAAAGCAAGAAAAATCTTGAATTAATTTTACAAAAACAAAAAAATTTTAACCTTCTAGAATATCTCAAGAAAACCGTTGAAAATTTAACACGAAAGCATGTAAATTTTTCTATTAATATTCAAGAACTTTCTCATCTAAAAAACCTCTCCCCTGAAACACAGAAGAATATCATTGCGTTGATTAAAGAAAAAAACAAAGACAACCCTCACATTAGGGATATTGAAAGTAACCAAACTTTAAAACAATTTCTTTCAGAAGTCTATGCAAGTTTATGAGATCAAAACGAAGATACCCTTTCAGAAGATACAAAACAAAAGATTAATTTTTTCAATAATATAAAACTTACCAATGCTGAGATTTTTCCAACTCTCTTTGGAGGAGATATCCATAATAGTATAGACTCTCAGGATTTGAATACTATTCTTAATTTTCAACTTTCTAAAGAGATCAAAGAATCTAAAGAAGCATTAGAGAAAGCGACTGCACCTTTAGCACATGCTTTTGACATTTCATATCACCTTCTTAAAGATAAAAAATATCCCCTTTCTGATAAAGAGATTCAAGAGCATTTTTCACATAACAAAAAAGAATACGAAAATATCGAAAAAAAAATTAAAGAAAAAGATAATACTGTACAAGAAGAAAATTCTAAAGAACATCCAGACGAAAAAAGAATTGGTCAACTTCTTCAAGAAATTGAGACCCTGAAGAGAAATTATAAGATTCTACAACTCCCCCAATGATTACAAAATTCTGCACTTACTTTTTTTAATAAAAATCTCTCTCAATGTGAAAATCAATGACAAAAACTTTTAGATTTTGTTGCAGAATCAACTGCTCATGATTTGATAGAATTTCCCTCTTTTCATATTTGTTTTGAAGATGAAAATGGGGGGATATCTACGGAAAAGCAAAATCAATTTAAACTTTTTTGTAAAAACTTACTTTCTCCTCAATCAGATTCTCTTTCTTTTTGAAAAGATGAACAAGGGAATCCTCAGATTATGACTTTAGAAAAATTTTTAACCAATGAAAAAGATAATTGTCCATTCTCTTTTAAAATAAAAAACGTTTCAAAACCTCTTAAAACTTTTATCAAAACGAGAATAAACGGAAACATAGGAGACTCTCTTTCTGCTCAAGACCTTGTCAGTATTTATCTTGCACGAAATAGTTCTGATCGTATTCCAGAACGCGATTTTCAAAATTGAGATGATCCTGATGAAGAATATTTTCAACACCATAAAGAACAAGAAGAAAACCAAGAAAATATTGCAAAATTTGAAAAAAACTTTGAAAAAAAAACTACCATGAAATTTGAAAAAGGACTAAAAATCTGGCTTCCCTTAGAGACTAGTGAATTACCTCCTTTTAAAGATGAAACAAAATCACGAATCAAAGCCGAAGTTATAGAAAATAATAACGATTCTTTTAAAGTAAAAGTTAATTGATGAGAATTGAAGTTTAAAAATTTTGAAGACAAAGAATTTACTTTACCTAAATCTGAAGAGACATTAGATAAACGAAAAGACATGAAAGTTACGAAAGGGAACTCTTTTGAAGAGGTTGCGAACCAATTAAATTTTTGAACAAAATTTAAAGATATAAAATGGGAAAATTGACATTATGAACGATGAAGTAATAATGCTAATAATGAAGGAGAAGTAAAGTATTTTTCTTTTACTGATGATTTGGAAGGAGAAAAATATCCTATTTTATATGAAGTAGAATATCTTAAAGATAAAGTGAGATTAAAAACCGACTTTCTTAAAGATGGACAACAATATAATTATGAAAAAGAAATGGAGTATGATCAATTCCTTCTCTTTTTACAAACTAAAAATCTCCAACCGACGGGGAATACCCAAGCTGAAATTTTAAAAAAATCGAAGAAAGATAAAAAAATTGAATATCAAAAATCCCCTATCAGAAAATGGAATCGATTTAGCATCAATTCTATTAAAGAATGAGTTAAAGGACTTTGGAAAAAAATGAAAGATGCTATGGATGCAAAAGACAAAAAGAATGCTGATGATTTTAATGATTGGCTTTATGATCCTGATGGACTTAATGCTTATGGAATTTTGAGTAAACGAGGAATTTTTTCTAGTATAAAAAACTGGGCGAAGGAAGAACAAATGAAACAAGTTATCGAATGATGAAAATCTCGAATGGGGAAAATTAACGAATATCTTAAACTTATGGAAGAAGATGGAGAATATAATAGTCATGTAAAAAGTTTACCAAGATATCCGAATGATGTTTTTACCCCCCCTCCTCTTCAAGCTCTTCTTGGGAATACTGATCCTTGAAAAGCTACTATTGATACCGTAGTTCAACTTTATGATGTTTCTAAAACAAAAAAGCAACTTCAAACAGCAGCAGCTGTTATGCTTGCTCAACTTTCCAAAGGGAAATCACTCTATAGACATTTTCCTCAACTTGAAAATGAAGGAGCATGGGTAAAAATTCTTCTCTGAGAAGAGGCAAGACAAAAATATCTGGAAGATAGAGCAAAATTACAAGCTCAGATTAATCAATGATGAGGTGACAAAAAACAACTTTGGGATCTTATGGCAAAAGCAGAAGTAAGTTTTATTTGTAATACTATTAGATGAGATGAAAGAGAATTTTTTAGTTGAATAAAAGGGTATAAATGACTTCCTGAAGACTTTGCCGACAAATTAGAATCCAGTTATAAAGAAAAACATTCTGCTAGTGAGGCCGATACTGAATTTTGAAACAGTAAACATACCTCTTTTCCTACTGCAAAAGCTGATTTTGAGAAAAAATTACAAGACTGAAGATTTTCAGATGCTATTGGTCAGCTCAGAAAAATATTAACCCTCGCTATTACACCACAACAACATAAAGCTGCACAAGCTGCATTTACCGCACTTCTTCTCAGTGGGAAAATTGAATATTTTTGTGGAAAAAAAGAAAAGGATCAAATTATCAAAATGGCAAGGGCCTACAGTTTTCCTCCAGGACTTGTTATAGAGAATCCGAATTTTCAAGCTATTATCTTAGCTTTAATCGATAAAATTGCCCCAAGTCAAAAATTAAAAAATGCAGTCAAAGAGAGAAATCGAAAGGATATTATTACTTTTTGTAATTTACGATTTGTAGAGCATTGACAAGAATTTGAAAAATTCTGTAAAAATGATCTTATTTTAAAAAATTGGAATAACAATCCGAGTCTAAAAGAATTAAAAGAGAAACTTCTCGACGACAGCGACTCTTCTACTGATGATGACGTTATGGGAAATAGAAATGCAAAAATTCACCGATGACTTAATAGTAATATTGGAGTCATTGAAGAACTCCAAGGATATAAAGACGGGAAATTTAACAAGGAACCTGATGCTACTATTTTCCGAGAAGGCCTCATAAAAGATGTTCAAAATTTTCCACAAACACCTGCTTGAATGGAATATCTTCTTTTACAAAGATTCAATAAATTTTTTCTCAATTCTAGTGGTGACATTGAAGAAATGGAGAGAGTTTTATTGTTTCTTGCAGAAAATTCAGACGAAAAATTACAACAAATATACCAAAGAGATAAGAAATCAATCATCAAAGAATACCTTCAAGCACTTACTTTAAATAACTATTCAGATCCCCCAGATCTTTTCAAACAAGTTATTAATACTTTTGCAGAAAAATTTGTCAACAATATCACATCTATTCAACAGATTATTTTAAAAAAGACTCCGGACAGAAAGGCAATTAAACCAAAAAATTTCGAAACTGCATTAAAACGTTATGCTCAAAACAAAAAAAGAATCAATTGGGATTTTAAAACCGAAGGGATTTGAGCCGTACTTGCATCCCATGATAAAAAAGATGATGACGATAATACTTTTTCACGACTCTAAATTACGATTTTTTTCCCTCTTTTACCCTTTAATAAAAACAAAAGATGCAACCTTACCAACAAAAAACAGAACAACTTTTTGAAGAACTAAATACTTCGAAAGAATACGGAATTACCGAAAAACAAAGAGAGAAAAATCTGACTCTCTATGGAAAAAATATTTTGAAACAAGAAAAAACGCTCTCTCCACGGAAAGTCTTTTTCGATCAATTTAAAAGTTTTCTCATCGGAATACTTCTCGTTTCTACGATTATTTCCTTTGCTGTAGGAGAATACAGTGATGCCATCGTAATTCTCATCATTGTGATAGCAAATGCGATTCTCGGATTTATTCAAGAATACAATGCCGAAAAAGCGATCGAAAACCTAAAAAAAATGGCAACCGTAAAAGCAAGAGTTCTCAGAGAAGGGAAAGAAATGCTTATTGAATCAGAGGAATTGACTATTGGAGATATTATGCTCCTCGAAGCAGGAGATAAAGTAGGAGCAGATGCAAGACTTTTTGAAGTGCATAATCTCGAAACTTCGGAAGGAATCCTCACCTGAGAATCTCTCCCCGTAGTAAAAGACACGAAACCAAAAGGAAAAGAATGCGGAGTCGGAGATCAGACTAATATGCTTTTTTCTGGGACAAATATCACTAAAGGAACAGGAAAAGCAATCGTAACTGCGATCGGAATGGATACCGAAATTGGGAAAATTGCCTGAATGATCCAAGAAGCTCCTGAAAAACAAACGAAACTCCAAGAAGACCTTGATAGTTTGAGTAAATGGCTGGGAATTATTATTCTCATCATCTGTGGAATTATCTTTCTGGTCAATGTATTGCGGCTTGATACCGATATGAAAGAAGCATTTTTGACGGCAATTGCACTTTCTGTTGCAGCTATTCCAGAAGGACTTCCTGCTGTGGTAACCATTGCACTGTGAATTGGAGTAAAAAAATTATTAAAAAAACACAGTCTCATCAAAAAACTGGGAAGTGTAGAAACTCTCTGAGCAGTCAATGTCGTTTGTACTGATAAAACCGGAACCCTCACCCAAAACGAAATGACGGTTGTGAAAGCGTATACCAACGAAACTATTTACGAACTCAAAGGAATCGGATACAAAGTCAAGAAAGGAAACGAATTGACGGAAGAAAGTCCAAACCTCGAACAACTTTTCAAAATCGGAGTCGTATGTAACACTTCGAAACTTAGCGAAAAGCACGAACCTATCGGTGATCCAACAGAAGTAGCACTCCTCGTAAGTGGAGAAAAATATCACCACAAGAAAGCAGAACGAGAAAACATTGAAAAACTTGATGAAAATCCATTCGATTCTGAGAGAAAATTAATGAGCGTTTTGATAAAAGAAGAAAAATCTGACTTTCTTTTCGTAAAAGGTGCTCCTGAAGAATTACTGAAAAAATGCGATTTCATCTTGAAAAACGGAAACGTCGAAAAGCTCACGAATCAAGGAAAAGAGAAAATCCAGAAACAAAATCAGACTTTTGCTGAAAATGCTCTTAGAGTCCTCGGATTTGCATATAGACCAGCAAAAGATAATAACGATAAAGAAGAACAAAACCTCATTTTTGTAGGACTTCAAGCAATGATCGATCCTCCAAGACTCGAAGTAAAAGATGCGGTAAAAACTTGTAAAGAAGCAGGAATCAGAGTCATTATGATCACCGGAGACAATAAAATCACCGCTCAAGCGATCGCGAAAGAACTCGGAATCGAAGGCGAAGCAATTACAGGAGAAGAACTCGATAAAATGTCTGATACCGAGTTAAAAAAAGAGATTACAAAAATCTGAATCTTTGCCAGAGTTTCTCCTCAACATAAACAGAGAATCGTCAAATTTCTCCAACAAAAAGGAAATGTCGTAGCCATGACCGGAGACGGAGTCAACGATGCTCCTGCATTGAAACACGCGAATATCGGAATTTCGATGGGAATTACCGGAACCGAAGTAGCCAAAGAAGCGAGTGATATGGTACTGCTTGATGATAATTTTACCACGATTGTCCAAGCGATCGAAGAAGGAAGAGGGATTTACAACAATATCAGAAAATTTATCAATGTCATGCTTGCAAGTAATTTTGCGGAGATCTTCATTATTTTTCTCAGTATCCTTTTCAAACTCCCCCTCCCTCTCATCGCGATCCAAATTCTCCGAGTAAATCTCGTAAGTGATGGTTTCCCAGCATTAGCACTTGGAGTCGATCCATATGATGAAAATATTATGAAAAAAAAGCCAAGAAAAATCTGATCAAAAATGTTGGATAAATCAATGATTCGAAATATCATTATCATTTCTTTGATTATTACCCTTGCTTGTAGTTCTTTTTTCATCGCTCACCAAGCAGAAAATTTAGAAATAGCAAGAACAGGAACCTTTGTCCTCCTCATTATGTTGGAATTCATCACGGTACGAATCGTAAGACAAGATTACGGAGTCAAATTTTTCTCCAATAAATGGATTTTCATCTCTATTTTTGGAGCAATGCTTTTGAGTATCATTCTCCTCTATATTCCAGTACTTGCAGAGATTTTTGCACTCATGCCTCTTGGAATGCAAACACGAGGAGAAATAGGAATTCTTCTTGCGATCAGTTGTTTCCTTTTCGAAATTTACCTCTTTATCAAAAAAAGAATCGAGAAAGAATAAAAGATGAGATTTTTGATTTTTTCTGTATTTTCAAATATAATAAGGAGAAACTTTATTTCTTATTTCTTTTGATGAAAAATAAACTTTTAGCATTTTGAATATTAATATTAAGTTTTCTCTTGGGAAGTATCTTTTTTTATCAAAAAAGTTTTGCTTTTGGGCCTCGAAAGACGGATGAAGCGGTTTTTACTACAGGACATGAAAAAATTATCTCAACAGAAGTTATTGGAGATATCAATAATCTTCAAAATTCTAATGGTGATAATAACATTATCAGAAAAGGAATAAAAGATTGATTGGGGAACAAGGATTTGAATGGAAATGATAATAGACTATGATGAGTAATTCTTCCTGATGACAGCTCTACTTTAAGGACTCATGAACAATCCCGTAATGCTACCATTCAAAAAATCTCTATTGTTATTAATTATTCTTTAGCTCTTTTATGAATGGTTTCTCTTATTTTTCTCCTCTATCATGGTTTCTTAGTGGTAGTCAAATGAGATATAGAAGAAGGGAAAAAATGAATCAAAACAGCATCTATTGCATTGATTTGAATTGGACTTTCATGGTTTGTGGTTAGTTTTATTCTTCGGCTTATTGATAATCTTGCCCCTAAAGATTAAATCGTATTTACTTCTCTATCTTTCGAAAAACATGAAAAAACTTCTTTTACTCTTCAGCATTTTCTTCTCTTTTCTCTTTTTTCTTTGAGAAGAAAGTTTCGCAGTAAATTTTGCAAAATATGAAAACCTTGAATCTGACAGTAACGATTCAAAATTTCCTTATACAGATACAGACTCCATGAATTTTATTGATCAGAAAATAGGAGACGACGAGCAAGGTACAGAAGATCTTGCAAAAATGGTAGCAACAGTAACCTTAGAAGAACATGGTTTTTTGGATTATTTTCTGGAACTTTTTGGATTTAAAACTGCAGAATATGAAAATACCAATTGATGACTCTACGCTCCTAAAGCAATTATTTATCTTAAAGCAATTATTAATCTTCTTCTTTCACTCTTGAGTATTATTGCATTAGTAATGATTATTTATAGTTTCTACTTAATGTTTTTCTCTGATGATAAAGAAGGGCTTGATAAAGTTAAAAAAAATATCAAAGGGATTATGATTGCACTTTTGATTCTCGGATTATCATGGGCAATTGTTAGTTTTATCTTCAATTTCTATCAAAACAAAATTCTTAGTGATGAAGAAAAAGATTTAACTCTTCCTGAAGAAATTCATAATAATGGAGTTCAAACAGAATAATTAATCATTATTGATAAATCATAGAAAATCTCTATGATAAAAAAAGAAGTCTGATTTTTCCCCCTTTTACCTTTCTAAATTTTATTTCTTTATTTTATTTCAAGTATCAATGGCATTTCTCGAACAACAAAAGATTCAAGCTAAAGCTAAAACTGATGTAAATTTCAACACAGAAAAGATGTTGCCAATTTCTGAAATTAAAGAAGGAATTTTAATTTTAAAAGATGGTGGATTAAGATCTATTATCAAGGTTGAAGGATTAAATTTGGATTTAAAGAATTTTGATGAAATTCAAGTTATCTTGGAACAATATAAAAGATTTCTTAACTCTCTCACTTTTCCCATTCAGATTTTAATCCGTAACACGTATCTTGATCTTACTAACTATTTGGATTATATGAGGAATAATATAGAGAAGATTACTAGTGTTTCATTAAAAAATCAAGGGAAAGATTATTTAGAATTTTTGGAAAAGATAGATTCCAATCAAGGACTCATTTATGTGAAGGAGTTTTATATTGTTATTCCTTTTTATGGAGAACAATCAAAAGAAACAGATCAAATTAAAAAATCTTGGATTGAAAAATTTACCAATTTTTTAAATACTCATGACACTATAGAAGAAATTGTTGAGAGATATAGGATATTTCTGAAAAACAAAAAAGAACTAAAAACCAGGACAGCAGTCTTAATTGATGGACTTAATTCTTTAAAAATGCAAGCTGAAGAACTTAATAGTGCAGAAGTTGTTTCTTTACTTTTCCGTATGTATAACCCTCTTCTCGATTCTTCTCAAGCCAGTTATGCGGGAGATGAAGAATAATAAGTTGAATCCCCAAGTCTTCATTGACAAAAAAACGACTTCCCGAATAAGAAAGCCGTTAATTTGTGTAGCTAGTTGAGTTCCTCAAGAATTTCCCTTTCTCGGGATAATTGCTGTTCAATATCCTCAATATTAATAAGGATATTGGATACGCCAATTATTCCTATAGAACCATAGAAGATCCCTGCGAAGATTGTATTCTTAATATCGAAAAACATTAAGACAATCATCGCTATAGCATCGAGGAAGAAAAGAGGGTAAATGAATTTACGTATTATTTTCATAATTTTTCTTCCTCGCTTGAGTTTCTTTTCAAGTGAGTCAATCCTTTTCGTAACTTCGTCCTTGCTACAGAAGTCATCTAAAGTCTTCATACCTTAAACTTTTGATGGGTTGCAAAAGAGAAATATTCTCTCCTGCGGCTTCTTGGATTTTTGATACGATCTCCAACCTTCGAAACTAAAAACATCATATATATATTAAAGTCAAGATATTTTTAAATTTTGAAATTATTATTCAAGGAAGTTTTTTAAAAAAGAAAATACTTAAAACCTGATAAAACTCAGATAAAAAAAGATTTGTATTTTGATACAAAATTTATATAATATTAATATAATATTTGTATTTAATTGTGTGAAATAGATAAATAATGAAGACGATTTGTTTTGATTCACAAAAAAGAGATAAACTTATAGAAGAAAGATGAATCGATCTTTATCTAGTTGCTTGTATGATACAAGAAGGAAAAATTTTAGACGATGTCCCTCATCCAACTAGGGATAATCAAAGAATCTTTATTATAGTTTATGATTGATATCCTTGTAAAATTCCTTATGTTGAAAATGAAACTGAGATATTTCTCAAAACAGCTTTTCAAGATAGAACATTAAAAAATTTTTATTCTTTACCATAAAAAAATGACATCATTAACCAAAGAAGAACAAGAATTACAAAATGTAGTTACTGCAGAATATATCGAGAAACATCGTTTATCTTCTTCTGCATTAGAAAAAAGGAAAAAAGAATTACAAACCTATCAAATTCAGAAAGCAGAAAAGAAATCCGTAAATATTAGACTCCTTGCAAGTGATATTGCAAAAATTAAAGCAAAATCTGAAGCAATTTGAATCCCATATCAAACTTTGATGACGATCAAAATGCACGAATTTGCGAATGCTTAAAGTGAAAGAAGTTTCGATAATTATTGCGATATTCCCCTCATTATAAGAAAAACACCGAAAGGAATATACCTCCGGTGTTTAGTTAGTCATGGTGTGTGAACCTTACTTGAATGATCCCTTCTTCCAATTTATCGACCAACAGGTCATCATGGGAATGAGTTCACGGATTCTTTCAATGTTCTTCACTTTGCGAAGAAGAGAATCCTCGAACTCGTTGTAGCGGAAATAAATTCCACTGGGAAGATTCTGAAGGAGAAGATCAAAGAGCGATTCTTCAGCCTCCTCGAAGATGCTCTCTTCAATGTTTTCCTTGCAATCGCTATCGCCGAATAAATTACGGACTTTGCGTTTTCTTGCAAGGTCGATGAAGTTTGTGGCTACGGCCGCTGCAGTTGCGACAATTACTAATGGGGTAGCGCCACGGTAGTTGTTTTTGAGATCGAACTGTGCGATAAGCTCTTGACCTCTTTCGGGTGTGAGTTGTATCATTTCTTCACTGTTTTATGGGTTATTGTTTTTCTTTTTTCCAAGTAGTATGGTATGAACAAGTGTTCATACTTTTTCTTGGTTACAAACATCATATATATATATCTTAAAGTCAAGAGAATTTTATTTTTTTAAATCAGATATAAAACCTTTTTTGTCAATCAGATTTCTCCTCTTTTTTTTGAAATTTTCAAAAATTCGATTATACTTAAGAGATGGAAATTTTTATTTTACACAAAAACAAAAAATGCTAAATGTAAGACAGTTTGTATATGAAAATATCACTCCTTATGAAGGAGATGCTTCTTTTCTTTGTGGACCTACAGAGAAAACGAAAAAACTCATGGAAAAAGTGAATGCTTTACTCAAAGAAGAAAGAGATCACGAGGGATTAAGAGCGGCGGATCCGGATACGATTTCGACGATTACTTCGCATGAAGCGGGATATATCGATAAAGATTTGGAAATGATTGTCGGACTCCAGACGGACGAACCGCTCAAAAGAGCGATTAAACCGTTTTGAGGAGTGAGAGTCGTGGAAAAAGCACTCAATGAAAGAGGAATTGAACTTTCTCCCAAAGTGAAAGAGATTTTCAAATATGCGAAAAATCATAATGATGCCGTTTTTTCTGCGTATGATCCAGAAATTAGACTTTATAGGTCAAAACATCTTTTAACGGGGCTTCCTGACAATTATGCCAGGGGAAGAATCATCGGAGATTACAGAAGACTTGCACTGTATGGAACGGAGAAATTAATCGAGGAGAAAAGGAAAAATTTTCTTGAAATCAATGGAGATATGAGTGATGAAAAAGTCAGACTCAGAGAGGAGATTGCGATGCAAATTCAAGCATTAAATGATATCGCGGTAATGGCTCAGAAATACGGTTTTGATGTAACGAGACCAGCAGAAACAGCTCAAGAAGCAATTCAATGGGTATATTTTGCGTATCTTGCAGGAGTGAAAGAGCAGGACGGAGCTGCAATGTCGCTCGGAAATGTTTCTTCTTTTTTGGATATTTATTTAGAAAAAGATTTAAAAGCCTGACTTATTACCGAGGAACAAGCTCAAGAAATGATTGACCACTTCGTGATGAAGCTTAGACTTGTCAGACATCTCAGAGCGAAAGCGTATGATGAGATTTTTGGAGGAGATCCAACTTGGGTAACGGAGTCTATCGGTGGAGTCTTCAATGATGGGAAAAGCAAGGTAACCAAGACTTCATTCAGATTTTTGCAAACTCTTTATAATCTTTGAGCATCTCCAGAGCCAAATTTAACCGTGCTTCGATCTGACGCGTTACCTCAAGGTTTCAAGGATTTCTGTGCGAAAGTTTCGATCGATACGTCTTCCATTCAATATGAAAATGATACCTTGATGAGAACCTGCAGAAAAACGGACGATTACGGAATCGCTTGTTGTGTCTCTTTTCAAGAAATCGGAAAGAAAATCCAACATTTTGGAGCAAGATGTAATTTAGCGAAAACGCTCCTCGTTGCGATTAATGGAGGAAAAGAAGAAATAGACGGACTGCAAGCAATGGATGCCTCACTTTTCGAGAATCCAGAGAACGACGACGGAACTTTGAATTATGAGAAAGTTGTTTCAAACTTCAAAAAAGCCATGGAGAATATGGCAAGAGTCTATGCGAAAGCGATGTATATTATTCATTATATGCATGATAAATATTATTATGAGAAAGCGCAAATGGCATTCATCGATTCTGATTATAAAGTCGATATTGCTTATGGAATCGCAGGAATTTCCATCGCGCTTGACTCGTTATCTGCAATTAAATATGCAAAAGTGAAACCTATCAGAGATGAAAGAGGCATCACAACCGATTTTGAAATCGAAGGAGAATTCCCAACGTATGGAAATGATGATGATAGAGTAGATAGCATGGGAAAAGAGATTCAACAATTCTTCCTTGCAGAACTCCAAAAACATAAAGCCTATAAAAACGCGACTCCAACGATTTCACTCCTCACGATCACTTCCAATGTGATGTATGGAGCCAATACTTGAGCTACTCCAGACGGAAGAAAAAAAGGAGAACCTTTCGCTCCAGGAGCTAACCCTATGCATGGAAGAGATCATTCAGGAGCCATCGCTTCTCTCAATTCCGTAGCAAAACTCGATTATCAATATTGCCAAGATGGAATCTCCAATACGTTCACGATTATTCCCCATTCTCTTGGAGCAACAGAAGAAGAACAGATAGAAAATCTGACTTCTCTCCTCGATGGATATTTCAAAAAAGGTGCCCATCATCTCAATGTCAATGTTCTCAATAGAGAAATTTTGCTTGATGCGTATGATCATCCAGAGAAATATCCGCAACTTACGATTAGAGTATCTGGATATGCAGTAAATTTTGTTCGCCTTTCTAAAGCACATCAATTAGAAGTGATTCAGAGGACGTTTCATGAAAAAATGTAGGAGAATTGTTATTATAGGGACGACGGTGGTTCGTCCTTTTTTTTATGAATTGTTTTGCTCCTTTGTAAAGGAGCTGTCACGAAGTGACTGAGGATTTTTCAAAAAATCTCCCACCGTAAGCGGTCCCTCCTCTTTCAAAAGAGGGACAAAGATGTCAAAAATCCCCTCGGCTACGCCGTATCCCCTTTGCAAAGGGGAAAATATTTGATATCTTTTAAGATGTTTCGCTACCGCTCAACATGACGCAACTCTAAAAGATAAAAGTTGAAATAACCTCACCCCTACCCCTCTCCTTAGCAAGGAGAGGGAAATCACGAAGTGATGGGAGAGGTTAAGAGATAATAGGGACGACTTGTTGCGTCCTTTTTTGTGTTTTTTTTAATGGAAATTTATTTGATTTTTATAGAGATATTGATAAAAAGGAATTGCCAAATTAAATCGCAAATCTGGAGAAAATATCTTTAGGTAATGTTTTTATAAAGACGGTTGGTAATTCAGTCTTTATTAAGCATTATCTAATGATTTGCATAAAAAGATTTAGTTTGGCGACTAAGGATTATCAGTCGTCTTTTTTATTTATTGGTCATTCTGAGCAATAGCGAAGAATCTTAAGATGTTTCGCTACTGCTCAACATGACGCAACTCTAAAAGATAAAAGTTGAAATAACCTCACCCCTATCCCTCTCCTTAGTAAGGAGAGGGGAATCATGAAGTGATGGGAGAGATTAATATACTAGGGACGAAGTGTGATTCGTCCTTTTTTTTGTGTAAAAATGTTCTTTCTTTTTCAAAGGGCCTCAACAAATTCGATGTTGTTTACAGGTGTTTTTATGATTCGTTTGAATTAATCTTCTTTTTAATTTTCTTTTCTTGATTTTCTTATGGAGATACGTATTTTGTAATTGCTTACATAATCATTAAATGGGAATACCGTTTTTTGAAATTTTGTCGTAGTGTCGATACATTTTTTTAGAAAATAAGAACTCTATTTGTGTTGGATAACTCTAGAAAGATGGTCGATACAACGATTCTATTTTTTGGTTATGTAAGCACCCACAATTAGGGTGCTTTTTATAATCAGAAAAAACATGATTAATTTTTTAGATTTAGTAAAATCAACTTGAAAGTATGATTTATCGGTATTTTCAAAAGAAAGTATTGAAAGAGTTAAAAACTCCATTTTCGAGAAAAATTGAAAATATTTTTTGACTTGTATAAAAAGACAAAAAGATATTCAAGTAAAACCTGAAGAAATTATCAGACAATTAATGCTAGATAAACTCATTCACGACTACGAATATCCTATTGAATTATTAGATGTAGAATATACTGTAAGTTTTGGTAGAGAAAAAAAATTTGCTGACATCGTAATTTTGAATAAACAAGATAAAACAACAGTTTACTGTGTTTTGGAAATTAAAAAAGCAAATGCTAAAGGCTGAAAAGATCAATTGAAATCGTATACAAATGCAACATGAGCACCACTTGCTGTTTGGACAAACTGAATGGAAATAAATTACTACGAGAGATTAAATCCGAATTATTTTGAGCCACTTTCAGATATTCCATCATTTAATGAAACTATCGATGATGTAAAAGATGAGAGATTCACATATTTAGAGTTGATGCAAAAAGATAAACTTCAAGAAGAAAGAAAATCTTTAAAATCAGTAATTCAAGACCTTGAAGATGAAGTTTTGGCAAATGCTTGAGTAGATGTTTTTGAAGAAGTTTTTAAACTCATTTTCATAAAACTTTATGATGAAATGGAAAGTGCAGAAGATAGAGTATTTATTGAAAAAACAGTTGGTAGAGAAAGGAAACAACACCCAGAATTAACAGATAGAGAATTATTATCAACAATCCCAAATGACTGATTTAGAGCTTTGGAGTTTAGAAGTCGTGGAGATGCTTTTCATACAAAAGAAGTAATAAATACTCTTTATAAAAGAGCTAAAAACAAACGACCATGAATATTTGAAGCATGAGAACCCTTGAGAATTACCGATGAAAATCATCTTCAGATTTGTGTTGCTTCTTTGCAAAATGTAAAATTATTCAATTCAAATCTGCAAGTTATTGATGAAGCCTTTGAATATCTTGTAAATAAATCTGCTAAATGAGAAAAATGACAATTTTTCACACCAAGAAATGTAATTGATATGTGTGCCTATATGATAAATCCACAGCCACATGAATATATGATAGATACAGCTTGTGGAAGCTGTGGATTCACAGTTCATACATTATTTAATGTATGGAACAAATTAGTAAATCAATGAAAAGCAAATTTTCATAACTTCTCGAATCAGGCTCTAACTTCTGAACAAAAAGAATTTGTAGACCATGTTTTCTGAATAGACTTTGATGAAAAATCTGTAAGAGTTGCGAGAACTTTAAATATGATTGCATGAGACTGAAAAACAAATGTATTACATTTAAATACACTTGATTATACAAGGCGAGAAGAAAAATTAAAAGATCAATCACGATTCCAGAATTACGGAGAATGATATTACAGACTTATGAAACATTGTAAAAATCCAAAAGAGCCAAAAGAGTTTGATTTTGATATTATTATGGAAAATACTCCTTTCGCATGAGATATTAAAGATAGTAGGTTATTAGCTGAATATGCAGTATCTTTTGATGATAAAGCTAAAAAAGCAAATGCAGTTTCTCGTGATGTATTATTTGTGGAGAGAAACTTAGATTTCCTAAAACCAGGATGAAGAATGGCTATTGTATTACCACAATGAAGATTTAATAATAGTAGTGATGAAAGAATCAGAAAATATATCATGGAAAGAGCAAGATTAATCGCAGTTGTTGGATTAGATAATAATACCTTTAAACCTCATACATGAACAAAGACAAGTGTATTATTCGTTCAAAAACGAGATGAAAATCCTGATTCTCCAACTTATAATCCAAAATTAGATGATTACGAAATCTTTATGGCTGTTAGTGAATGTACAGGAAAAGATAATTCATGAGAGGAAATTTACGAAAAATACGATAATGGAGAAAGAAAATTAGATGAACATGGACATTTGATACAACACCATGACCTTGAAGAAATCGCAAAAGCTTTTGAAAAACGAGCTAAAGAACAAAAATTAAGCTTTTGGAAATAAGTGATTTATAAATTATATTATAAAGTAAAATGGATAATAATCTTATTAAAGCTTTAAAAAAACAAATTGAAAGAGTAAATTTACTATTAAAAAATCCAAAAATAGAGTCACGAAAATCATGGAAAGCAACAAATATTACATTACTTGATAGTTTATTTGGTAAAAATAATGAATATTCTCGTGCATTCCAAGGCATGAGCTATGGATTTATATTTTCTGAATTATGAATACCAATGGGAACCGACTTCCAATATTATAATAAATATATGACAACATGAAAAGCAATATTATTAAGTGCTGTAGATATATGTGAAAGTGCATGAGATGCTGTTATAACTTGAAAAAAATCAAAATCATCAACAAAAAAATCTCAAACAATTAATGTGAATAATAACAATATCATTACTCAAACTCAGACAACTAATATTAATATAGATAATATTCTGAAAAGTGAATTGAAATGAAAAGATTATGAAGAACTAAAAAAGATATTACAAGGGGAAAACGAAAAAACAAAATGAAAAAAGCTTTTGAAATTTCTAACAGATTTATGATTAGAAGCTTTAACAAAAATTTTGAAAGAAATTATATTATGAAATTAAATTTTTATTTTAATTACCATTTATTAAGATGGCTAACGAAAATTATATATCTCCACAATTTGATTTAGATTGATTTAATTGTCCTCATTGTTGAGCATATTCTCATAATAATCGGTATCATGCCTGATACCGAGATGAGGACATGGAACGATTGAATTTAAAAGTATCAATATGTGCAAAATGCGAAAATTATGCTATATGGAATAAAGATAGCAAAATAATGATACGGCCTAACGTATCACCAGCACCATTACCTAATGAAGATATGCCAAGTGATGTTAAAGAAATTTATGAAGAGGCAAGACAAGTCTCAGCATTTTCTCCGAGAGCTGCAGCAGCTTTACTAAGAGTTAGTCTAGAAAAATTAACCGCAAATTTATGAGAAACTGAATGAAATTTAAATACAAGAATTTGAAATTTAAATAAAAAATGACTTCCAGAAAAAGTTATTCAAAGCTTAGATATCCTTAGAATTACAGCAAATGAATGATGATCTCATGCATGAGAAATTGATTTAACATGAGCTGATAATCAAGAAATAGTAAATGGTTTATTCTTTCTTGTAAATTTTATCGTTGAAAAAGTGATTAGTGATAATAAAAAAATAGATGAAATGTATGCAAATTTACCCGAAGATAAAATTAAATGAATAAAAAATAGAGATTCACATTAATTTATATAAATGAATAATAAATGCCCCAAATTTCACATATAAAGTATAAAGATATAATAGAAGCATGAAGATTTGATGCAGATTTTTTTAAGCCAGAATATCTTGCATTAGAAAAAAGGACAGAATCTAAAGATTTTATTCTTTTTGAAAATTTAGGGTTACAAGTTGATGCAAGTGCATTTTATCCATCAATTGAACCATTTTATAATACATGAAATATTCCATTTTTGAGAGTTGCAAATGTCGATAGGTCTATAAAATATGATGAAGCTGTTACATTACCAAATTCTGTATTAGACGAATATAAAACACTAAAACTTGGTAAACCATGAGATTTAATAATAACAAAATGAGGTAGTGTAGCAAGAATTTGATATGTAGATAGAGAATGTGCCTTAAGTAGAGACCTAATTTTTATCAATACATCAAAATTAAAACAACAAGAGACTAAATTTATATATTTTTACTTATTATCAGATTTTGCTAATAAACTACTCATAAAAAGTGCATCATTAACATCTCAACCGCATTTAACAATTTGATTAGTTAAAAAATTACCATTATACTTTCCAGAAAAATACATAAGAGATAAGATTGCTTCATTTTTTGATCTTTCGGTTGAAAAAAACTATAAATCAAAGCAACTTTATCAAGAAGCCGAAGACTTACTTCTCATAGAACTTTGACTAAAAAATCATACAATTTCTCATACTTTGACTTTTTCTACAACTAAAAAAGCAGTAGATGAAGCCTGAAGATATGATGCCGATTATTTCCAACCTAAATATGATGAACTCATTGAAAAAATAGAAAATTATAAATGAGGTCGGAACTATGTAGAGAATTTATTTAAACAAAATCTTTCAGTAGCTAAAACAGATTCAGAAACTTGTAATTATGTTGAAATTTGAGATATAAATATTTCAAATTGAGAAATTATACCAAATGAAATTTTTGTTTCAGATTTACCAGCAAATTGAAAAAGAGTTTTAAAGAAAAATGATTTATTAATCTCAAAGGTTAGACCTTATCGTTGAGCTGTTTCTTTCATTGATTTTGAATGTGAAAATTTAATTTGAAGTTGAGCTTTTACAATTTTGCAAGAGAAAACTGACTATAAAAAAGAAGTTTTAATGGTGTTTTTAAAAACTGAATGTATTAAAGATTTATTGTTAAGATATAATTGTGGAACTTCTTACCCTGTAATCAAAGATGAAACAATATTGAAATTAAAACTACCATTGATAGATTCACAACTTCAAAAAGAAATTTCAGATAAAATTAAAGAGAGTTTTAAACTTAGAAATGAAAGTAAAGAATTGTTGGAACAAGCTAAAAAAATGGTAGAAGATGAAATTGAAAAAGCATAAAAATGTAAAGTTCCAAGTAGGAACGGGATTTTTCTCGTCCTTTTTTGTGTGAATTGTTTTGCTCCTTTGTAAAGTAGCTATCACGAAGTGACGGAGGATTTTTGTTCCTTTGTATCGGAGAGTCAGATTTTTTCTTGATTTTTGATTGCAAGTACTTATCGTAATTATAGTTTTATTATTGTATGTTATCTATGGCTACTGTTCAAATTGAAGTTCCTAATGAATTAGTCGAGGATGTCTCCACTTTAGCATGGGAACAATGGTTAAAACTTTTGCGAACTTATCAAAAAAATCAAGAAGATATTAATTTAGTTCATCAGGCAATGAAAAATGATACTGAGTCTATGACTTTAGATCAATATCTTAATACATGTGAAAAATAATCTTAAAGAATAAAGCAATTGAAGCTTTAGACTATTTGAAAAAATATGAAAAATCTGATTTTCAAAAGATTATTGCCTGTTTACAAAACATTGAGAGAGTTTGATGGAATTATGAATATTTCAAAAATATTGGTCAATGAGTTAAAAGAGTAAGAGTCTGAAGACGAAGAATTTTATGTACTTCTGATTTTGATAATATTTGTGTATGGATTATTGCAATAGAGAAAGATACCGATAAAGATTATCAACAGCGAAAGAAATATATTTTACAAAGTCTTAGAAATATATAAGAAATCTTTATCTCCGCAGTATAAAAACTTGTAATAAAGGATATTGTACTCTACAATCAAGCAAAATTAAAAGCAACAGAGAAAGGGATAAACGGATAAAATAGGTAGGGACGAGATTTTTCTCGTTCTTTTTTTGTAGAATTGTTTTGCTCCTTTGTAAAGGAGCTGTCACGAAGTGACTGAGGATTTTTCAAAAGATCTCCCACCGCAAGCGGTCTACCTTCTTTCAAAAGAGGGACAAAAATATCAGAAAAATCCCCTCGGCTACGCCGTATCCCCTTTGCAAAGGGGAAAAATATTTGATATCTTTTAAGATGTTTCGCTACGCTCAACATGACAGAGGGGGGCATTCTTCCGTTTTTTGTATATTATCTTAAAATATTGGAATCAATACCAGCTTGAGCAAGGATCTTTAAAGTCAATCCTATTCATAAATCTTTATTATGTACAGGAATAACAATAAATTTCCCTGTAATATGATGTTTTAACATTAAATGACTTCCTCTTTGATGATGTTCTTCATACCCATGCTCTTTTAAAATTTTTATTAATTGTTTTGCCGTGATTACTTTAGGCATATTGTGTAAAGTAAGAAAATGAAACATATCCAAGTTCAACATCTTTTTTTAATCCTTCAAGATAACATTCAATAGCTTCTTTCATATTCTTTTTTAATTCTGCTATGGTTTTCCCTGTAGAAAAACATCCAGGAAGTTCTATCACTTCACCATAAAAACTTTGATCCTCTTCTTGAAAAATTTTAATAGTATATTGTGAAGTTCCCATCTTTCCAAAACTAGAGATAAAACTGCATCTAATGTAAAGATGGAATTGTTTTTTTCAAGTGTTTTTTTGCATGAATTGTTTTGCTCCTTTTTTAAGGAGCTGTCACGAAGTGACTGAGGATTTTAAAAAGAATCTCCCACCGCAAGCGGCCCCCTCTTTCAAAAGAGGGACAAAAATATCAGGAAATTCCCTCGGCTTCGCCGTATCCCCTTTGCAAAAGGGAAAATATTTGATATCTTTTAAGATGTTTCACTTTGCTCAACATGACGGAACTTTGAAGGAGCACGAAGTGATGGGAGAGAGGTAAGAGATATTAGGGACAAAGAGTGATTCGTTTTTTATAAAAAATTTTTAACAGAAAATGCTGATTTGTCAGGTGCAAATCAAATAATTTTTACAAGCTTCATTTTATTTATATTTTGATACAAAATTTGTATAATATTTATACTATTTTTATATCATTTCGTAATGATGAAAGAAATTAGATATAATCTTGAAAAAAGAGAAAAATCACTGCATGAAAGAGGAATTGATTTAGAAATAGTGGCACATCTTATCAATGAATGAGAAATTATTACGATTGCAAAAGTTCCAAGTAGAACCGATCAAAAGATGTTTACTTTAACTTTACTCTATCGTGATTATGTGTGTTGTGTTCCCTATGTTGAGAATGAAGAAGAAATTTTTCTCAAAACTGCCTATCTCAGTAGGAAAATGAATAAACTTTTAAATAATAACCATTAAAAAAATGTTACCAACTTATGATAATCAAAACTTGAATGCTGAAGAATTAGCATTAGAAGAAATGTTTACAGGTGATGAAGTAGAATTTTTTTCACCAGAAGCATTACAAAAAGAGAAAAAAAATCTGAAATCTTACCAAGTTCAGAAAGCAGAAAAGAAATCCGTAAATATTAGATTACTTGCAAGTGATATCGCAAAAATTAAAGCAAAATCTGAAGCAATTTGAATTCCTTATCAAACCTTGATGACGATCAAAATGCATGAATTTGCAAATGATTAAAAGGAGAAAATATAAAGCTGCTGACTTTCCTCCTCTTTTTATAATTTTTTTCATATCAAAAAAAGAGCTCAACAGGACTGGGGAGAAACCAGTATATTCCTGTCGAGCCAATCTCATTTCCCGATGGGACTGAGTTTACACCAAGTTTCAAGAGACAGATCTAACTTCACTCCTTCTGATGCAAAGAAGCAAAAGAGCTTCGCCCATTTTTTTGGGGGTTTGTAATCGTCGATCAATTCGATTTTTATTTCGAAGTGTGCGACTCTTTTAACAATTTCTACCATAGCGCTGTTTACACAACTTCCTCCAAACGTATACATCTTACGATCTTTAAAAATGATAAGACGCTCCGTAAGGTAAGAAATACAGAAAGCATCTGCCTCTTCAAGCATACCGAAATACTCAAAGGGTGGAACTGTTTTAGTGGTATCTACACTCCAAGCGTAGGCCACATAAAACTCTGTCTTACTTGTGTCGCCCACTGGACGACATTCTCCCGTGAACTGAGCCCTTACGGACACAGAAAGGGAGAGCAAAAGCAAACTCACGATGATTTTTAATTTGGTCATAATAACCTCCTTTTTTTGTTAATAATTATGTTTACATTGATATTTATAATGATTTATATATATATATCAAGATTTTTTTATTCAGTTCAGAAGCTTGATTACTTATTTTACAAAAAAAGAAAAAAATCTGACTCTCCGTTATAAATAGACTCGAACATGAAGAATCAGACTTTTTATCTTTATTATGATGAAATGAAAATTATTCCGTTACCGTATCAGAACTTGGTGTTGAAGTTTTTTCCATTCATGCACCATCTTGAACCTGATTTTTAGACTTTTTTGCTTTGATAAGGAAATAAATTCCAACTCCTGCTACAACTAAACAAGTAATTCCAATCACCGGTCTTACCGCCAGCCATGCAATAGCAATTGTCAAGAATCCGAAAACCAAAGTCAAACAGAAAGCCACAATTCCTGTAGCTACCCCAACAAGATTGGCCAAGAAAGGAAGCACTTTTGCGATGGTCTCGATAAACTTAAACAAAGAAGAGAATCCAAGATACATAAGGAATAAACCTACAAATCTGAGAATCCAAGTCATGGTTTTATTCGCATCTTGTGCTTCAGAAATCATTTCTTCGATATCTGCAGATCCATTCGTTAAAAGAGCTTGAGATCTTCCATTTGAAGTTTTATAAGCTCTTACTTCTTCTCCAGACTGTTTTCCAATCACACTAACTTTCCCTGTATGAACAGAAGAGAAAGTGATTTTCATATCTCCGATTTCAGGAGAATTTGGATTCTTTCCGACATAGAGATAATCACTGAAAACATGAAATCTTGTAGAAGAATTAGGAGAAGTTGTGGTATTAGCAGCAGTTCAAGAACTTGAAGTTGAATCTCCGTAAAGATAACTATTATTATTGTCTTCAACAGACTCTGAAGGAGTTTCAGACTTTTCTTCTTTTTTCTCTTCATTTGATACAACCGTTTCAGCTTGACCAGGGAGTGTAAGCTCTTGTTCAGTAAGGTTAATTTTCATATAATTAGTAAGCTGTCTTACAAAACTATCTGTCAAAGTATAAGCTCCGGCAGTGATAGGAGACTTTTCTCGTTCTGCTGATTCATATTCCCAAGTAGAAGGATTTTCATGACCTGCAGATTGATAAAAGGAACTAGAATTAATATGTTCTTCATCCCAAGTCTTATGATAACTATACGTCGTTTCACAATCTTCACTTCCTCCTACATTATCTGTACAATGAGTTTCTTCGTCTTCATCCCATTGATACATAGAAACTTCTCTTTTTAACTTCAAATCATTCACAATAACTCAAAAGATATCATCTTTCAATGCAACGTCAGTAGAATTGGTAACCGCTTGAAAATGAATAGCGCTTCCTTCCAATCAAGCATCAATCTTATCTCCTGAAGTTTCTTCCGTTACTTGTACTAATTCTTCCAAAGATTCTTTTTCTTGAAGATAATTGTTTTCATTCCACGCAAGCAAACAGATTGCACCGATAATACAAATAAATCCTCACAAAATTCCTTTAAAACTGTTTCCTACACGAGATCCATAGGAATGATGAGAACTAACCGTGATTTTATCCATTCCAATATAAAAAAAGAAAATAAAAATCTGACTTTTATATAGTAAAAAAGTGCGAGTTTTCAAGTTTTATTTTACTATTTTCTTTTAATCTTTATTGAATAAGATTTTTTAGTCGAAGACTTTGTTCTTCCGAATCTTGTAAAAGTAAATTTTGAACCTTTTCTTCATCAAGATAATTGAGAGTTTCATCCATCAAATTTCTTAATTTTTTTTTGTTTTCTTCAGAAAGATCTGATTTTTTTGTGATTTCTAAAAGAGTACTAGATTTTTCTAAATTCTGATAAGAAAGTTTTTGATTTGAAAGATTTTTCAAAAGCGTATCATCAAAAGCACCTTGATGAAGATAAAATACTTCACATTTACAAAACGCTTCCAAAGTCTTTTTATCAAGCGGATATTCTTGAATACTATTTTTTTAATTCTTCTTGATGACTTGGAGCATATTGATCAATAATTTCATGAGAAGAGACATCTCATGTCCTTTTACTTCTGGAAAGTGCATGGTATAATGTTCTTTAAGTACTTCTACATTGGAAGGTATTTGAAGATCAGTCATAAGAGTATAAATTTAAGAAATAAGAGCTTCTTCAATTATACTGTCAAGTTATTTTTGTCAAATTTTAATCAGTTTTTTTCATTGGAAATTACAGAAAATTATTTTTTCTTCTTTGTTTGATGGGGCTCAGGAAATTTTAAATTTCCTCCTAAAAAATCCTCCATCAAAGTAAAGATTTCTTCAAAAATACCTTGTTCAAAACGTTTTTGTTCATCAGAAGAGAAATTTTGTAAAACATAATCTGCAACGGAGATTTTATCTGATTTTCAAACTCCGATTCTAATCCTTGGGAATTGATCCGATCAAAGAAAATCAATAATACTTCTAAGTCCATTGTGTCCTGCGGCACTTCCTCCCTTTTTAGTTCCAATTTTTCCAAAAGGATATTCTATTTCATCATGAAGCACCAAAATATCTTCGTTTTCAATTTTATAAAATTTAGCAAGAGAAGAAACTGAGATTCAAGATTTATTCATAAAAGTTTGCGGAAAGAGGAAAGCAATTTTTTGTCCTTCAACCGTCGTAAGCAAAAATTCTCCTTTAAATTGGTTAGACATCTCAAGCGATCAGATTTCTTTTTCTTTTAAAAAAGTTTTTAAAACTGTTGCTCCGATATTATGACGATTATTTTGATAATGGGGTCATGGATTGCCAAGTCAAACGATAAGTTTCATAAGAATGATGAGAAAATAAAAAATTTTATGGAATTTGAAGTTTCTTTTCTTCTACTTCTTGATCTATTTCTGAAAAGCTCTTAAAAATTTGTTCATCATACCGCTTTTCAAAACATGCGACTATAAAAATGTAAAGCTCTTTATTATGATATCTCTCCAGGAACCGTTTTAGTAGTAACCTATTTACTTCTTTACTATTAATAGGACGAAAGTAAATATCATTTTCTTTTATTGCAAATTGAGAATATTGTATTTTTTTAATCAATAACTCTGCAATCAATGTTGCAAACCATTCATTACAAGCACGTGAAGTATCTTGTTCCCAATATGTCGTATAATATTCTTCTCCTCTTTGTACAAGAGTATCATAAAAATTTTTGTGAAAACTACGAAATTCTGGAAGTTGAGCATAATTATGTTTTCTCTCTATCACATGAGCAATTTCATGAACTGGAGCAATAATTTCTTCTCAACATTCTGGCGATAAGGAAATAATAATTTCATTCTCTCCTCGATGCGTTTTTCCCCATTGAGTATATCATTCTTTAACATCATTTAATCACTCCTTTGTAATCACCATTGTAACGTGCTCATCATGTAATTTTTCTTCTATCTTTGGGAAAACATCTTTCAAAAGATAAAAAAAGGAAAATAACTCTGAAACTTTATCAAATTTTTCTAAAGATGTTGAATCTACTTTCAGAACTGATTCTATAGGATTTCATAAAGTATCAATCGAAGAAATGGTACTATTTTCTTGAATATTTTCTTTATCATTTCCATATCATAAATGACTCGACAACAAAAAAAACAAAGAAACAATGAGAGACTTTGTATAATTTCATAGAAGATTTTCATCTTTTCTATCGGAGGTATCAATTTTTCTCTCCATTGGTAAACAAAATATTAATAACGTAAACTCACTGAAAATATATAAAACCTCCCCTATAAAATCAAGTTTTTTTTCATACTTTTCAACTTGTTTTTTTAAAAACTATTCTTATAAAAGAAGTAGTTTTATCCATGCTATAAAAAATGATCAATTTAGAAGCATTACTTGAAAAATATGGAGATATCCTCAAAGAAGAAGTGAATGTTAAAGAACTTGGGATCTTCGTTTCTGAAGGACCTATTGTTAAAATTTATAAACCTCTCGGAAATCAGCTTTCTGCTAAATTTTGAAAAGATACCGGGAAAATTATTGCAAATGGTAAGAAAGGAAATGTAAAAGAAAAAGGAATCTGAATCCAAGTTTTTAATGATCAAGGTCAATCACGAGATCTTGCTCCCGAGGATTATGAAATTGTCTATGAAGGACTGGAAGGAGATAATGTAACCGTTGAAGGGAATACCATTGTAAAAATGGATCTTGAGATTACTCCAGAACTTGAAAAAGAGGGAATTGCTCGTGAAATATCTCGTTTTCTCAATCAGATGAGAAAAGATGCTAATTTTCCTGTGGAAGCAAGAGTAACTTTAACTTATCAGACACAAGATTCTGAACTTAAAACGATTATGAAAGAATTCTCTTCTTTTTTACAAGAAGAAGCTTTGATTCAAAGTTTTGAAGAAGGGAATCCTGAAGGGGAGATCGTTTCTACATTCGAAAATGAGAAAGGAACGATTGAAATGGGATTGAAAAGATAGAAAATCAGAATTTTATTCTTTTTAATAATTAGAAGAATGGCTTGAAAATCAGCGACAGAATACGCTATGACTTATCTTTCTCGTTATCCTAAAACAGAACAGGAAATGAAAGTACTTCTCTATACTAAGTGATATAATACTGATGAAATTGAATATGCGATGCAAGTTCTCAAAGAAAATAATTTCATTAATGATGAAAAATTTACAGAGAGTTTCTTCTATAGTGAAGTAGAAAAAAAAGGGAAACCGCTTTTTGTAATCAAAAAGAAGCTCCAACAAAGAGGAATTCCTGATGAACTTTTGGATCGTTATGTAGAAGAAAATGAAGAAAGTCTCCAAATAGGGATCGAAAAAGGGATTGAAAGAGAAATTGATGCTTATAAAAAGAAAGGTGTTGAGGGATTTGATATTATTCAGAAGATTTTGAGAAAAGGGTATCGTTTACAAGATATTAAAACGGTTATTAGGAGGAGAAATGAAGAGGAATAATCCTCTTTTTTTCTACAATGATTTTTCTATTGATTTTTCTATTTCAAAAATTTGACAAAAAAAAAACATTTATAATCATAGTAGTAATTTTTTATTTATTTATTAAATAATCTACTATGAATGAATCTACTATGAATGAAATCTTCGATAAAACAATGGAAACTACCTCAACTCCCTTAATGGAATCCATTGAAACAAATACTTTAACTCAATTATCAGAAAATGCTAAGATAGTTGATGATATCATCGAAAGATTAGAATCGTGACAATGGAAGTTTAATGATAAAATCGATCTCAATCCTCTTAGTGATGATGAATTTTGAAAAATCGTAGATGCTGCGAATAAGAGTCCACATGATGAACATCTTACCTTCACTAATCTTCCAACCTTTACTGAATGAATGGCTAAAAAAACTATTACCTTTGAAAAATTTAATCCTAACTGAGAAGCATTGGAAGAATTTAAAAAAGCTATGAATTCTCTTTCAAATATTAACTCTAAATCCACCGGTATCAGTTTCAATTTTCCCGATTTTGACACAGATGATGTTAATTTTGTAAAAACCTTAACGGAGAAAAAACTTTTGGATAGAAGTATTGGTATCAAAGATCCATCGCCTGAGATGATCACTGCTCTCATGACAAGAAATGTAATTGATGAAGAAACTGGGGAAGTGCTGGATACTCATTATTCTCCATTTCTAACACTTCCGCGTCTTGAGAATTTAAGTAAGGAATCAGCAACTAAGTTATTAGAATATACGAATCTACTTAAGGGAAAATATCCATGAACTAATGACTACCCAACAATCGAACTTTGACTTAACAAAATTCCAGAAGATTTTGCTTCAAATGAAGAATACAAAGCCATGTGGAAACAATTATTACATATTCCATGATGTCTTAGACTGCCTAACATCACAAGTATCCCCGACAATTTAGCAATATGAATTAAAAATTTTTATGCAGAATGAGCATTTTTACAATTACCAAAGTGTACATTAACACCTTGACAAAAAGAAATTCTCAACGAAGCTTCAAGAAGAATTCAAGCACAAGGATTTGAAAAAAAATAAAACAATAATGAAAAAAATCTGAGACTCCGTCTAGGATCAACCAAGACGAAGAATCAGACTTTTTTATTTTTTATAACTTCAAGTATTTTATTTTAAATATATCCATGTTTTTTTCTATACTCTTCCCCAAGAGGCAATAATCTTCCGATAATAACATTTGATTTGAGGTCTGAAAGATCATCAATTGCTCCTCTCAAAGAAGCTCCTACCATTACTCTAATAGTCTCCTGGAATGAAGCAGCTGAAAGCCAAGAATCTGTTTCTTTTGCGATCGTTGTAAGTCCAAGAGCAACTCTCTTTCCTTTTGCAACTTGCTTTTTTTCTTTCAAAAGTTCAGCATTTTTTGCAATAAAGTCTTCATATTTCACATACGTTCCAGGGATAAAACTTGAATCTCCTGGATTTTCAATAAAGACTTTTGAGAAAAGCTGTTTCACAATAATTTCAATATGTTTATTATTCAAATCTTGTCCTTGATCAGAATAGGTCTTTTTAGCTTCATTGATAATATATTGCTGTGCTGCAAGATCTCCTACAATATCCTTATATTCAGAAATATTTAATGCTCCTGAAGTTAAAACTTCTCCTTTAAGAACCTTATCTCCAGAAACATGATTTTTTGGCAATGCTCCATAAAGTTTTCTCTCATATACCTCTGTATATCAAAACACAATCGAATCTGAACGAATTTCGAGCACCTCACCACGTTCCATAACTTTTAATTTTTTATTTTTATCAGTTCCTACAGCAAATTCTTTTCCTTTTTCAAGAACCTCTCCAACTTTTACTTTTACTTTATATCCTTTTTCTACTGCATACACTTTCTTTTGCATTTCTGAAACAATTCTAATCATTCAGAACTTTCCTCCTTCTGGAGTTTCCTCAAACGTTAAGGTACCATCAAACGGAGCAATAGCAGCAGGGAATTTTGGAGTTCTCATTTCAAAAAGTTGTTTAATTCTATCAATACCTGTTGCCATATCTTGTCCTCCTACAACTCCTCCATCATGGAAAGTATCAAGAGTCAACTGAGTAGAAGGTTCTCCAATAGATTGTGCAGCAATAACTCCTACAGGAGTTCAGACTTCTACTAATTTTCTTGAAGCAAGATCCATTCCATAACATTTCTGACATACTCCACTTGGACAATGACAAGTTAATGGACTACGTACTTTTATCATAGAAACTGAAGATGATTCGATAGAAGCTGCATAATTTTTATCAATCATTTCCCCCTTCTTCAAAATCACTTTTCCTTCTTCATCAATAACATCATCAGCAGTAACTCTACCATAAATCAACGAAGAAAAATCTTCATTTCTAAGTTTTGCTTCTTCTCTTGAACAAATAATAAATTCATCACTTCCACAATCATCTGTTCTTACAATTACTTCTTGAGATGAATCTACTAATTTTCTCGTAAGATATCCAGATTCTGCAGTTCTTAGTGCCGTATCTGCTTTTCCTTTACGTCCAGAGTGTGCAGCAATAAAGTATTCAATTGGTTTCAACCCTTCAGCAAATGATGCTTTTACAGGAAGTTCAATAATATCTCCTTTCGGATTTACGACTAATCCTTTCATTCCACAAATCTGAGTCAAGTGCGTCTGAGAACCTCTGGCTCCAGAATCTACCATCGTATAAAGATCATTTCCTGGTTGGAAAATATGTTTCAATTTTCCTTCAAGTTCTGCCTTAATTTTTGTCCAAACTTCAACTACTTTTCTGTGTTTTTCTGATTCAGAAAAGAAACCTTTATAGAAGAGACTTAAAATCTGATCGATTTGTTGATCTCCTCTTTTAAGCATATCTTCCTTTTCTTTCGGTATAATCATATCTTTAATATTTACAGACACCGCAGAAATAGTAGAATAAGCAAATCCTAAATCTTTCAAATCATCTGCCAATTTTACTGTTGTATCAATATCGTATTCATCGAAAACCTTTGAAATCAATTTTTTCAAATGTTTTTTCTTATAAAGTTCATTGATAAAGCCAATTCCTTCAGGAATTACCATATTAAAAATAACTCTTCCTACCGTTGTGATAATAGGTTCTCCTTTTACAAGGATTACAATTTTATCTTTAATTTCTACTTCATTATTTTCATATGCCTGATAGGCTGCTTCTTTTGAAGAAAATCTTGCAACAGTTGGAACATTTTCTTCATTTTGCCATTCTGATTCTGTATTAATTAAAGGATATTTTGGATTGTAAAAATCTGTTAAGAAATAGATTCAAAGTACCATATCCTGTGAAAGAGAAATTGTTGGTAATCAATCTGCTGGTTTTAAGATATTTTTTGATGAACAAATAAGCTCTCTCGCTTCTTTTTGAGCTTCATCAGAAATTGGAAGATGTACTGCCATCTGGTCTCCATCGAAGTCGGCATTAAATGATCCACAAACAAGAGGATGAAGTCTGATTGTTTTTCAAGTATAAAGTTTAATTTTGAATGCCTCGATTCCAAGTCTATGAAGAGTTGGAGCACGGTTCAAAAGAATGTATTTATCTTTGATTACTTCTTCCAAAAATTTTAATGCTAAAGGATCTTCATCTTTAATTAATTTCTCTGCTTGTTTTGGCGTAAATGCATTTTTTGTAGCAATAAGTTTTCCAATAATAAATGGAGTAAACATACTTACTGCAATATCAATTGGCAATCAACATTCATCAAGTTTTAAACTAGGTCCTACAGTAATTACAGATCTTCCTGAATAATCCACTCTCTTTCCAAGAAGATTTTTACGGAAAATTCCTTCCTTTCCTGAAAGCATGTCAGAAAGAGATTTAAAAACTTTCACTCCAGCCCCTCTTCCTGTAGCATTTTTTTCTCCAACCAAAAGATTATTTACTGACTCTTGAAGAAGTCTAATCTCGTTTTTTCTCAAGACCTCTGGCATTCAAACTTTAATCATTTTATCCAATCTGATATTTCTCATCAACACTCTTCTGTAGAAAAGATTAACATCAGAAGATGCAAATTTTCCTCCGTCGAGTTGAACTACTGGTCTTAAATCAGGTGGAATCACAGGAAGTTTCCTTAACACCATATTTTCAGGCTTTACCCCTGAAACATAAAGATTAATAAGAAGTTTTATCAATTTCATAGCTTTTTCTCTTTGATCCTCTGATTTTATCATTGGGAATTCTTGTACTTTCTTCTTTATTTCAGATTCTACATTGATAGATTTTAGAGACTCATAGATACCATCAGGTCCTGAAAGAAGTTGAAATTTACAATCATCAGACAATTCTTCATGTTCTTTTCATTCTGATTTTTTCTCTCCTTTTTTTATTTTTTTTGTAGGAACTTCTGAATCATCATTTTTTACTCATAAATAATGTTCTCTATAAGATCTTTTTATCTCTCAGAAACTACATCAAGCATAACGATAAAAGAAATTTCTATAATCAAACTCTTCAATTGTTTTTAATCTATCTAACCCAGAAACTACTGCTAAAAGTCTATTTTTCTCCACTTCTAATGTTTGAATATTTTCTTCATATAACTTTTCTATTTCTTTTAGTTTCTTAGAATCTTTTTCTCCTTCTTTTTCTGATTTATATAAATCTTCAAGCTCTTCAATCCTAGATTTAAACATCTCTATCAAATCATACTTAATAGCATCTTTCAGTACATCATCTACTTCATTGATGAGGATATATTTTACAAAACTTGAAATCTTATCAATTTCATTTGCAGAAAGTCCTAAAAGATTATGAATACCTCCATTTGAAGAATTTTTATACCATGCATGAATTACAGGAGATGCAAGTTCTACATGCCCCATTCTTGTTCTTCTTACTCTTGAAGAAGTAATTTCAACTCAACATTTATCACAAACAATCCCCTTATATCTAAGTCCTTTATATTTTCCACAATTACATTCATAGTTTTTTGCGGGTCAAAAGATAGACTCACAAAAAAGCCCTCCTTTTTTAGGTTTCCCTGTTCTATAATTTACTGTATCAGGATTTTCAACTTTTCCCTTTGACCATTTTCTGATTTCATCATCTGATGCGAGATTCACCATTAGTCAATCAAAATTTTGCTCATATAACATAGGAATAATAGAAACAAATTAAAAATTTTTTTATTTTTATCATTATTCAGTCTGATCAACTCCATCCGAATTATAAGAATTCGTATCTTCTACTACTCTATCCATGATCTCATTTTTTTCCTCTCCGGAAATATCTAGACCATCGTCAAGAATATCTGCATCAGACATAGAAGCCATTAATCCTGAAAGATCAAGTCCTTGAATTTTTCTTCTTCTTTCTTCATAAATCTCTTCCATTTTCTCACTTGTAAGAGGCTCAATATTTTGAGCTAATCCTCTAAAGAGATAAGTTACTAAATTAAATGATTCAGGAAGTCCTCAAATCTTCACTTTTTGACCTTTAATAATCGCTTCATACATTTTATTTCTTCCTCGTACATCATCAGATTTTACGGTAAGCATTTCTTGAAGAGTATAAACTGCAGAATATGCTTCCAAAGCCCATACTTCCATCTCTCCAAATCTCTGTCCTCCTCCCATAGATTTTCCTCCAAGAGGCTGTTGAGTAATCAAAGAGTAAGGTCCAACAGATCTTGCGTACATCTTGTCTTCTACCATGTGAATCAATTTGAGCATATACATGTATCCAACCGTTACAGGCTGAGCAAAAGGTTCTCCTGTTTGTCCATCATAAAGGGTAACTTTTAATTTATCATCAAGTCCTGTTTTATGAGCCAAATCAATAATTTGATCAAGTCCGAATCCTCCAAACGTAGGAACTGCAAATCTTACTCCAAGAGCTTTTGCTAATACTCATAATTGAGATTCAAATACCTGTCCCAAGTTCATACGAGAAATCACTCAAAGAGAATTGAGTACAATATCTACAGGCTTTCCATCCGCAGAATATGGCATATCTTCATCAGGAACTACGAAATAAACAATACCATTATATCCATGACTTCCGGCCAATTTATCTCAGATTTCTATTTTCCTTGTTTCTGCTACATAAACTTTAATCTTCTTTCTTACTCCTGCCATCAAATTATCCCCTTTTTTAGCATCAAGGATTACCACATCGATAACCTTTCCTCCCGTTCCAGAAGGTAAATAAAGAGAAGTATCTTTCACATTTTTTGATTTATCTCCAAAAATTGCATGAATCAATTTTTCTTCAGGCGTCAACTCTCCTTCTGATTTTGGAGTAATTTTTCCAATAAGAATATCTCCAGATTTTACTACAGATCCAATCCTAATAATTCCATTTTCATCAAGATTACTCAGTTTTGCTAATGCTACTCCCGGAATATCATTAGTTGTTTCCTCAGGTCCAAGCTTTGTATCTGATACTTCAATTTCATGCTGATGAATATGAATTGAAGTCAATTCATCATCTTTTACAAGTCTTTGACTAAGAACAATAGCATCCTCATAGTTATATCCTTTCCATGGCATAATAGCAATTCTAAGATTTTTACCAAGACTAATCTCTCCATTTACAGAAGACGTTCTTTCAGCCAATAAATCTCCCTTTTTCACTTTCTGTCCAAGTTCAACTACTGGAACTTGAGTAATTGCAATTTTGTTATTTGATTTTGAAAATAAAGTCAATTCATATTCCTTAGTTCCTTCTTTATATTTTACCCTAATTCTCTTTCCATCAACATACGTAACTTCTCAATCTCCTTCAGCCAAAATGATAACATCCGTATCATGAATAATATTTTTTTCTTGTCCTGTTCCTACATAAGAAGCGTCATTTTTCAATAAAGGGACTGCTTGTCTCTGCTGAGAAGTCGCAATAGAAGCACGAACGGCATCGTTATGATCTACAAATGGAATAATATTTACATTAGGAGAAAAAATCTGACTAAGATTCACGTCCATATGAGTAACATCGTTGATATGTACGGTCTTCATTTCCGTATAATGTCTGGCAGCTACTCTATTGGCTTTAATATTATTAAATTCATCTACAGGAGAAGTAGCATCAGCAATAACAACCTTTTCATCCATTTCTGGAGAAATATATTCAATTTCATCAGTAAAATAAGGTTTTACTACAACAGGTTTATTGAATTTTCCATACATTTTTTCCAATTTTTCTGCTGTTGCTTCATCAATATAAGTATCTTCTGGAACTAAAACTTTTGAAGTTTCATTTCCTTTTGCATCCAATTCTACAATATCACGATGAGCGATTCTATGGAGTAATTTTTCTTTCTTTGGGTCTACTTTACGGAACACTTTTAAAGCTGGAGTTTCCAAAAATCCTTCATCATTAATTCTACTATAAAGAGCCTGATGCGTCACCAATCCAATATTTTGTCCTTCTGGAGTTTCAATTGGACAAATTCTTCCATATTGAGATAAGTGAATGTCTCTCACATCAAATTTTGCCGTTTCTCTTTTTAAACCTCCAGGTCCAAGAGCTGTAATTCTTCTCTTATGTTCAAGTTCTGAAAGCGGATTGATTTGTTCAATAAACTGTGATAATTGAGATGTTGCAAAAAAGGATTTGATTGCATTATCAATCATCTTAAAATTGACAATATCAATAATTTTTACAGGAGCTTCAGGATTAAGAACTGACAATTTTCCACTTACTGATTTTACAAATTTTCTCATATAAGGTTGCAAGTGAGAATATAAGATTTCTCCAGCAGTTCTAATTCTTTTATTTGAAAGATGATCCGCATCATCAACATAATATCCTCTTTTTCCATTTGCAAGATTTACTAAGTATTTGATTGTTTCCAATAAATCCTCAGCATCAAATACATTAGAAGATTCAGAATTTAAATCTTTTTTCAATCCTAACTTTGCATTAATCTTTCTACGAGCAATTTTTCCTACATAAATTCTTGTAGGATCCATAAATTGAGATTTAATGTAATCCAAAGCAGAATCTTTATCGATAAGCTCTCCTGGACGAAGTTTTCCATAAATAAATTCTGCTGCAGAAAGAGCATCATACGTATCTTTATCTTTTTTTAAGGTAAGATCAATATAGTTAATATCCTCCTCATCATCAAAAACTCCTTTAAAATATTCTTGGATAGATTCGTTTGATTCAAGTCCAAAAATTCTAAACAAAGCAGTAATTGGAAATTTTCTAGATTTATTAATTCTTGCAACAATATTTCAAGTTTTCTCAATTTCAAAAACTACCCAAGATCCATTTTCTGGGATAAATTTACAACTATAAGAAATTCCTTCCTTGGAATAGAAAAGTCCATATGATCTTACAATTTGAGAAATAATAACTCTTTCCACTCCATTGATAATATACGTAGCAGAAGGAGTAATAACAGGTAAAATACCAACATTAGCTTTTTTCTTAAAAAGACATTTCTCTGTTTTTTTATGAGTTTTAGGATCTTCAACCATCTCATCAAGTTTAATCATTGCAGTAATAATTCCTCCGTAGGTAAGATCCTTCTTTTTACAAGTTTCAATGCTATCTGTAGGTTCTGCAACTTTTAAATCTGATATCGTTATACGTAATTTATCATTTCCCAAATCCCATACAGGCATATTATCCTCGAACAGTTTTGGTAAATAATAGGTTACAAAATCTGAATATCCTTTTTTCTGTAATTCCAAAAGATCAGGTACTTTCCCATAAGTTTTTGGATTACAAAGAAAAATTCTCCCATTTTCTTGATAATAATCCTTGAAAAATTCTTTCACTTCTTCTGCAGTCATTTTTCAAGAACATTCAGCATTTTTTTTCTCTTTTTCAACAAAAGAACCACTCTTTTCTGTGGCTTTTGCTGTTGATGTTTTTTTTGTTGACATGTAAGAAATCTATCGAAAAATAAAACAGGTATTCTCCAATAAAATTAAAATAGAAGAGTTATAAAATGACCTCCAACCATACTCCCCCATCTACTCAATTTTATTTTTCTAAAACAATCAATTATTTTGAAACCGTTAATGATTTTCTTCCTTTAGCTCTTCTTCTTGCTAAGATTCTTCTTCCAGTCCAAGAAGCCATTCTTTCTCTAAATCCATGCTTCTTCATTCTAGATCTCCAATTATATTTTCTAATTCTTCTTAATTTACTAGCCATAATAACTACACTTAGATAAATAAAACAAATTCATTAGTATACAAGAGAAACTAATGATTGATAAAAGGTAATAATCCTAAACCTCTTGCTCTAATAATTTCTTTTCTTAATTTCTTTTGAATTTTTACTGAGTTTCCAGTATAAAATCTAGGTTTAATCGTTCCAAATCTTGTAAGATAATATTTTAAGATAGCAATAGATTTCCAGTTAAGATATTTTTCATTTTCTTCTTTCGTAAAGAAAACAACCTTCTGTCCGTATTTTTTATCTTTTATTTCTTCAATAGTCTTATCAAAAAGTGGTTGTAATTTTTCAAAGAAGAAAAATTCTTGATTTTCAGATCTTGCAAAAATATCATATTTAAGAATCATAGCATTATATTTTAGATATGCTCTAATTTCTGCAAGATTATTCTCTTCTGCTTCAATATTATAGGAAACAAAATAAGCTTGTTGAATTCCTCCTTTCAACGTATAATAAAGTTTTTGTACTCCAATTTCGTCTTTATCAAGTACTTTACATTTTGATTCTACTCCTTCAAGGAATTCTTTTCTTTCAGTTTCAGATGTTGAAGCATTAAGCATCAAAACTAATTCATAATTTTTCATACAATCAACGATAAAATATAAATAAATATCCATAACCCTGGATTAGGGAGATACTATAATAAGATTTTAGCCGACAATCATTAAATAGAATATCTTTCAAATTTTGATATTGAAAAATCTCCTGTTATTAAATCTTTTACTTTCTTTGAACCGTCTCTAATATATTCTTGTTCAAGAAGTACATCATCAGAAAAAGCTTTTACCACTTTACTTTCAACGATATTAGCAATCATATTTTCTGGTTTTCAAGCAGCTTTAAGTTCTTCTGTAAATTCTGCTCTAAGTTTATCTTTTTCTTCAGTTGGAACTTCATCCAAAGTTAAATAACTAGGGTTCATAGCTGCAACCTGCAAAGCAATTTCTTTAGCGATAGCTTCATCTCCAGAATAATAAACCAATGAAGTTACTTTATTTCCCATATGATTGTATCCATATACTTTTTCTGTAGTAATCATTACTCCTCCAATTTTAAGATTTTCCCCAATTTTTCCTACAAATTCAGCAACCATTTCTGAGAGTTCTGACTGTAAATCTTGAGATAATTCTTCGAAAGCAGAAATATTTCCTTCTACAGTAAATAATTTATCAACAATTGCAGAGAAAAGTTCTTGAAAACGTTCATTTTTCATAACAAAATCTGTTTCACAAAGAAGTTTTAAAACAACCGTTTTCCCATCTCTTGTTTCAGCTTTTACCATTCATTCATTTGTTTCTCTATCAGATTTTTTTCCTGCTTTTGCAATTCCTTTTTCTTTCAAAACTTCAAGAGCTTTATCAAGATCACCTTCTGCTGTTTCGAGAGCCGATTTACAATCTCCAAGAGGAGCAAAAGTCATATCTCTTAATTGTTTTACCAAATTAATATCAATTTTCATGAGAAATATATATAATAAAATAAAAATTTTTAACTTTACGCCATAGGCTTTCCTATTGTACTATTAATCCCCATTTGAGTAAGAGGATCATTATTTCCCTGTTGTACTTGATTTTGTATTGGATTATTTTCTTGTATATTTTGCTGTTGATTCATTTGTATTCCTTGTGGGAAATTTCAATAATTTACACCTGAATCATTTGCAGTATTTCCCATCACTTGATAATGGTTAGAATCAAAAAGATTCAAAATCCAAACTCCTAGTCATGAAAAAATCCCAAAAAACTTCAAAGCCCCTTCTGAATTTCGAAGATATTCACCATCCCACGCTTGTTTCATACAAACTATTCACAAAGCAAAAACAGGAATAATAATCAATAACCCTATAATACTAAAAAACATTCAAAATACCGCTCAAAATATTAACAGAATAATAACTAAAAAAACAGAGAGAATAAAAAGCACTAACCATCACATTGATTGTTTTATGTGATGATATGTATAAGGTGATACTTCATTTTTTCCCATAGAAAGAAGTAAACCAACAAACATATACATTAATATCGCTTGTTTTTTTTCTGAACTACTAGGAATATACACCTCCTCGTTAATTTCTTCTGTAAATTCTAGTTCTGTCATGAATTATAAAAATAACTAATTATAGAATATTTTTGATAACAAAATCAATAGATTTATGAGAATTTATGTTTGCCATAATAATATCTTTTTCGTTCCAGTATCTAGGGAAATCACTTGAAGCAATAACAATCGTTTCTACTCCAGGAAGATTTTTTGTTTCATCAAGAAGATTTCCTAACATTGTTCCATCAACTACAACAATAACATCAGGTCTTTTTGAAAGATGAGTCACTCCTTTATAAACCTTATTTACCTTTGCGAATTTTCTTTGATAAATAAGTTGTTCTTTCTTTGTTAAAGATGAATATGCTTCACTTTTGAGAAAAGCAGCCATTTCATTAATATTATCAATTCTCTTTTTAAAAGTTGCGAAGTTTGTCATAAATCCTCCAGAAATTTTGTAATTGAGATAAGAAAAACCTTCTTTCTTAGCAAATTCTTCAAGATCCTGAGCATACATTTTTTTCTCACAAGCTACAAGAATTTCCTTTCCTTCTTTTTTAGCTTGAGCTAACTTATCATGAACAGTATTAATCTGTTCTGCGATAGTTTCTGGATTTAAAATAACCAATCCATTCATAACTTCTTTCCAATATTGAGAAGTTTTTGGATGTGATTCACTTTTGAGAGCTCAGATATGAGCCTGTGCATCAATAACTTGTTGTGCAGTAACTGCCATACGATAAAAATAAAAAATAAATAATTAGACCTTAGAAAACTTTCTTCCATACATCACTTGCTTAAGAAAAAAGTTCTAAAAATCTCAATATAAAAATAATGATTTCTTTAATAAAATCAAGACTAATGTAAAAAAATTAAGAAAAGATTTGACTTTTGATTTAATAAAGATATTTAAATCGTTATTTATTTATTTGATTTTTGTATCTTATGGAACACAACAACAATTTTGAATGATGAAGAAAAAACACTTTAGTTTCTCATTTTTGGAACATCTTTCTCTGAATAGCAGATCCTTTAAATCTTCGTGACCTCTTTTTTTCACTTTCTCAACAAGGACAACAAGAAAGACTTAAAGAAATGGCTCATTTTGCGAGAGAAAACAATCTTACAAAATCCGACATTTTACAATACACCGTTGAAAAAGATAAAGAAACTCTTCATCTTGCAAAGGAATTATGAATACTAGAACAAATTTTTTCAAGAGGAACTTGATTGGCAATGTATGGTTATCTTCTTTACACTCTTTTATGAAATTCTCAACTAATAGAGAAACCAATACCTACTTATTGAAAACAAGATAAACAAACTATCGAAACAGTAGGACTTCCTAAAATGACGCAAGAAAATAAAAGAATTTTTAATATTATGAAAACCTTTTTAGAATTTCATAAAAATACCCTTTCTCAAGACAAAAAAGAGATCTTGGAAGGGATTTTATCGTGACTAAAGAATAGATGAGATGAATCTTATATTTGATATAAATATGCAGAACTTATAAAAAACGATTTTCCAGAGTTATACAACAAGATTATAAAAACATCAAAAACAGTTACACGAAATGCAGCAAAAGATTTAAGTTTTACTCTGTAGGGATTTCTTCAAAAAAAACTTAAAAATCTGATTTTTATCGGAGAATCAGATTTTTTCTTTTTAGTATTTTTAGTCTTTTTTACTAATACTATCGTAATAACGGATGCTATAAGTAATTACTTAGATATTCTTAAGATGCTCTATTGAAAATAAAGACAAAAAAACTATCTTCTTAGGAGAGAAAATTTATTTTGTTAAGATTTGTTTATGTATCTTTGAATTGATCCTGGTGTGAGAAAACTTTGATATGCACTTATTGATGAGCAGTTACAAATTATTGATGCGGGGATTCTCCTCCAAAAACAACAATCTCCCACAAGAGAAGATCAGTTCGAGAGAGTGAGTCAGATTTTTTCTTTTTTTGAAAAACTTTTAGAGCGTTATCCTATCAACGCAGCTGCTGTGGAGAAGCTCTTTTTCACTTCTTATAATCAGAGTAACGCGGAGTTTGTTTATGCGATTAGAGGAGCTTTGATGATGCTTCTTCTTCGTAAAAATATTCCAACCTATGAATATACTCCCATCGAACTTAAAAAATTTATCACCTGAAATGGGAAAGCAGATAAAATGCTCGTACAAAGGACGATTATGAGATTTTATAAGTTGCAAGATTTACCAAAATATAATGATGCAGCTGACGCACTTGGTTTCGCTTATTTAGCAAGAATAAAAAGGAATACTTAACACTATCTCTACATCACTTTTTGAAATGTCAAATTTTAAAACTTGAAAAAACGGCTTCTTTTCATATACTACAGAAAAATAAGCTTTTATCTTTCAAAGAAACATGTCAGAAACTGAATTATTACCAATGATGGGGAAAGAGAATAATCATCCTCTGGAAAAAGAGATTTCTCAGTCGTATATTGATTATTCGATGTCGGTCATCATTGCTCGTGCCTTACCTGATACGAGGGACGGACTTAAACCTGTAGTTAGAAGAATCCTCTTTGGAATGCAACAAATGGGAAATTTTTTCAATCAAAAGCATAAAAAATCTGCAAAGATTGTCGGAGAGGTAATGGGAAACTATCATCCCCATGGAGATTCTTCGATTTATGATGCGATGGCAAGACTTTCTCAACCTTGGACAATGAGATATCCTCTTGTTGACGGACAAGGAAACTTCGGTTCTATCGATGGAGATAGTCCAGCTGCCATGAGGTATACAGAAGCAAGACTCACCAAACTTGCAGAAGAAATGATGAGAGATATCGATCAAGATACCATTGAATGGTTAGATAACTTTGATGCTACGCGTAAAGAACCAAGTGTCCTTCCTACCAAATTTCCAAATCATCTCTGTAATGGAACGATGGGAATCGCCGTTGGAATGGCGACAAACATGCCTCCTCACAATTTGAGAGAAGTACTTGATGCGGCGATTTTGCTTTTACAGAAAGAAGGAAAGCCTTCTGTAGAAAAATATATCAATGAACAAGGACAGGAACAAGAAATGACAAAAAATTATGAAGTTTCTGTCGATGAAATCATGGAAATTATCAAGGGACCTGATTTCCCAACGGGAGGAATGATTTTCGATCCTGAGAATATTAAAGAAGTATACAGAAAAGGGAAAGGAGCAATCGTCGTTCGTGGAAAGACTCATACGGAAATGCTTGACGGAGAACAAGTTGTCGTTATCGATGAAATCCCTTATGGAGTCAATAAGGCTTCCTTAGTTCAAAGAATCGGGGAATTGGTAGTAGATAAGAAAATTGAAGGAATTACGGATGTAAGAGATGTTAGTAGTAAAAATAAGAATAGAATCGTCCTTTATCTCAAAAAAGAGGTAAATCCTGAAGAAGTCCTCGTGTTACTCTACAAATTCACGGATCTCCAGACTAACTTTAATATCAATAATGTTTCTTTGGTAGAAAAAGGAAGTCAGCCAAGGACTTTGAATATCAAAGATCTTTTGATGGAATTTGTAACATTCAGAAGAGAAGTAGTAATGAGAAGATCCCTCTTTCAACTTAAAAAAAATCAAGACAGACTTCATATTTTGGAGTGATTGCATAAAGCCATTGATATCATTGATGAAGTGATTGCAACGATTAGAGGATCTAATAGTAGAGCCGAAGCAAAGGAAAATTTGATGAATCAATTTGATTTCTCTGATGAACAGTCTGAATATATTTTGAATATGAAACTTCAATCTTTGGTTGGACTTGAAATTCAAAAAATTCTCGATGAAATTGAGGAAAGAAAACAAGCTATCGAAGAACTCACGGAAATTATCAATAATCCAGAAAGACTTGATGAAGTGATTGAAGAAGAATTTACGGTGATGAAAGAGAAATATGGAGATGACAGATTAACAGAAGTTTCTGATGATACGAGTGTGTATAATATTGCCGGAAGTATCAAAGACCTTCAAGCACAAGCTGATAGAATCAAGGAAGATGTGATTTGTTGGATTGGAAATGATTATTCTCTCAGAGTTCTTTATCAATCAAGGATTCAAGTAATTCCTGAAGAAACGCTTGATTTAATTTATACTCACAATCAAGATAAACTTATTATCATCACGGATCTTGGAGAATTGGTGGTACAGAGATTGAAAGATTTTGGAGGGCTCACTATGGCAAAACCTTCTATCAACCTCAAAAAACATTTTGGATTGAAAGGAAAAATTGTCTTTGCGAAGACTCTTCATTATTCCTATGATTATCTCGTATTCTTAACAGATCAGAATAATATCAAAAAAATCGATAAAAATCTGATTCTTTCATTCAAGAAATTTCCAACAACAGTGATGAACCTTGCCGACAACGAGAAAATCGTAAAAGTTGAAGCAGTAAATGATGGAGAAAATCTTGGAGTAATCACTAAACAAGGTCGAATGCTTCTTTTCAAGACTGATGATATTAGACCAATGGGAAAGACTGCTTGAGGAGTGAAAGCTATTGAATTACAAGAAGGGGATCAAGTTGCTAATATGTTCTTACATAAAGATGAACCATTTATTCTCATTTACTCTGACAAAAACGGAAAACTTCTCTCTCTCGAAGATTTAAAAATTCGAAAAAGAGCTAAAAAAGGACAAGTCGTTATGACCGGAAATGAAAAACTTGAAGGAGCAATTTCTATCATCGAAGGAGCGGTAAGAATTAGATTTGATGATGGAAAGATGATTACTCTTCATTCCAATGATATTCATCTCGATGAACCAGAAACCCCTCTTGCAAAAATGGTAGATCAGCATATCGATATTATCTATCGTCCTTGGGAAGAAAAATCTGAAAATACAAAGTATAAAGAAGAAAAAAAGAAAGAAGAAAAGATGCAAGACAGTTTATTTGATATGGAAGAAACTGTTGAAAATACTACTAATTTCTCGAATACAGAAGAACAAAAAATGCAAGAAGGAAATATTATAGAAAATAATGGAATAACAAGTGAAGAAAATAATGAAACATCTGAGGAAGATAAATAATAATGAATATAAGATAAAGAGACAGATTTTTATCTGTCTTTTTTTATTTCTATGATTTTTCCTTTGTTAAAAATTGACAAAAAAAAAAAACATTTATAATTATAGTAATTTTTATTATCCTTTTTTATAACCATGTGAGAAAACATTCTTCAAAGCCAATCCTCTACTGATAATATCAAGGAAATTGCAGAAATCAAAAGAACAAGTGAACAAGAACTCAAACAGTTAAATCTCGATATTTTCTACAAAATTGAGGGAAATAATGTTACTTATAATTTAAAATCCGTTTCTGACTATCTCAAAACCTGTAAAATGGAAGATTTTAACAAATACTACGGGACTCCCATTTTAGCGATGCAAATTTTTTTAGAAGCATCTGGATTTGATATTGGAAAAATTGATGGAATTAGAGGACCAAAATTTATTCAATGAGTAAAATGGTTCCAAAAACAAAATAGATTGCCTGTTACTGGAAGGATCGATCAAAACACGTTTCCGCATATTCAAGAAGTCGTTAATTCTTGAAATCCTATAGTAGATAATCCTATTATTATCCCTATTCCTGATCCTGAGCATCCTACTCAAGATGAAAAAATTGAATATGATAAAGAATGATTCCGTAATTTAAGAAAACAAGAATTCGCAGATTGGTTTGAAAAGGATAATTTTAAACAAAAAGGATTAGGAGACTGTTGGATGTTAGCGTGATTGGATTCTTTAATTCATTTCTGAAATTATAAGAAACTGATTATGAATAGTATTAGAATCAATGATGTGGGCGATTTTCAGATTTGTTTACCTTTAACTCTTGATCCTCAGAAAACAGGATACATCAAGGCAGATTACTGAAATGTAGCTGAAAGCATTGCTACTCAAACTTTATCCTATGGAATAAAAGGGTATACAGTTAGAGACTCTTGACCTAGAGAGCAAACCAAAAAACATATCTTTACAATCAAAAAACGTGAATATACTGAACTTCGAAATCAAAGAGATATCAAATGAAACTATATCCAATTCGCAGATACTAACGAAATATGACTTAAAGCTTTTTTAATCGCCTATTCAAAATTTGCAACCCATGCAGATGTAGATAATAAGAAGATGGAATGAGGTCGATGAAATCGTTTTTTTAGAGATACTGTAGAATGAATACATACCTATTACACTTCTAAAAAAGATGAATTCGAGAAGATTATAAAAAATTTTAATCCCAAAACAGACCTTTTAAATATCTCGGTTAATCAAGTAAACGGGATACAACATATAGAAGAACGATATAAAGGAGGGGATAAAGACTCAACACACGCAATTTCCGTAGAAAAAACATATCAAAGAGGTGGAGAACGATTCGTAAGAGTTTCTAATCCACGAAGATGAAATCACTCTCGAGAGGTATCTCTTGAAAAAATAAAAGAATACTGTAAAGATTTTTGTTTATGAAGTACTAGAGCATGGGATTTACCCAATGCAATAAAGGATGAACATTCTTATAGTGAAACAAATAGAACTTCTGACAATAAGCATTGAAAAAACAATCCATGGGCAGATAAAGATCGTGAGGTTACTGATTCGATTACTCATCTTATAGAAACCCATGGGAATGATCAATGATTGAGAGATGAGAGAGGAATAATCAAAATTATTGAAAAATCAAAAGATCAATATCATGAAACTATTTTAGTTGAATCTCGATGAGGTAAGACTGAATTTACACGAACCGATGGAATGCTTACTTTTCCATGAGATCCAAATTTAATCATTCCATTACCAGACATCAATTTTAATGTTTCTGCCAAAGATCGCGAAAAAGTATATCTCTATTGATCAAAAATTGCGAATCTTATTAATAAACTTTGTCATGACTATATGATTCAAAAAAAAGGAGCTAAAAATGCACCTTTCAGTATTAATTCTGATCATGAACTTATTTTTGATGGAGAAAATGATGGTATAATGGATCGATTAAAAGATCAAGTAAATTGATGAGTAAGAGTTCTTGAAGATTGGACACAACTTTGATTACAAAACAACGATACTATAACTCAAAACAATTTTGCCACTTATTTAAATGGGCTTTATAAGTTTTTTCTTAATAAAACAGCCTAAAAATTAAAAAGAAAAATCTGACTCCCCGAGAAAGAAAAGTCAGATTTTTTCTTTTTTATAAATCTCTTTCATCAAAACAATCTTCAATCGAAGCTCATGGAGCAACCATAGGGAAAACTTTATCATCTTTACCAATCTCACATACAATTACAGTAGGACTACTTTTCTCTTGTAAAGCTTGTTGAAAAATATTTTTAAATTCTTCGAGCGTAGTTGCTCTAAAAGCTCTTGCTCCTAGTCCTCTCGACATTGCTACGAAATCAGCTTGATCATTCATATCCGTAGCAAAATATTTTTGATCACAGAAAAGCGATTGCCATTGACGAACCATTCCAAGACTATTATTATTGATGACAATTTGGATAATAGGAAGATGATTTTCTACTGCGGTGAGAAGTTCATTAGAATTCATACGGAAACATCCATCTCCTGCAACATTAATCACTTTTTTATCAGGATTACCAATTTGCACTCCAATCGCTGCACCGAGTCCAAACCCCATTGTTCCGAATCCTCCGGAAGTGATCAGAGTTCTTTTCTTTTTAAATTTATAATACTGAGCGGTTCGCATTTGATGTTGTCCCACTTCTGTCGTAATAATAACCTCCCCTTTCGTTTGTTGATACATTTCTTCGATCACACTCGGACAAGTGAGTAAGGTTTTATGAGTAGAAACGGTATATTGATGTCTCAAAGTCTGAAGATAAGCAATCCATTCTTCATGCGTTGTCTCTTGGATATATGGATCAAGTTGCTGTAAAACGTCTTTCAAATCTCCCACAATACTTGCAGTTACCGGAACATTTTTCCCGATTTCCAAAGGATCGATATCAATATGGAGGATTTTCGCTTTTTTCGCAAAAGTTTTGGTATTTCCTGTCACACGATCAGAAAATCTCGTTCCTAATGCGATAATCAAATCACATTCTCCAATTCCTTTATTGGTCGTTTTCGTTCCGTGCATTCCGATCATCCCCATATAGAGTTCATCCGTTTCAGGGAAATCTCCTTTTCCCATAAGAGTATTACACACTGGAGCATTGATTTTTTTCACTAATTGATAGACTTCTTCATTGGCGCCAGAAAGATGGACTCCCCCACCAACTAAAACAAAAGGTTTCTGAGCGGAGTTAATTAAATCAATCGCCATTTCAAAAGTTTGCTCATCGATAGAGACAGACTTTTTTTCTTCTTTTTGAGGTTCTTGAGGCGTATACTCAGTAATATCCGTGAGTGCATTTTTCGTAATATCCACGACAACAGGTCCAGGTCTTCACGATCTCGCAAGATAAAAAGCTTTTCTCAGTGAATCTGCAACATCATGGACATCATCTACCAAAAATTGAGCTTTAGAAATCGGTTTAACTATTGCAGTAAAATCAGCTTCTTGAAAAGCATTTTTCCCAAGTAAGGTTTTAGGAACATTTGCTGTAATTACCACAATTGGAGAAGAATCCGCATTTGCAGTTGCAATTCCCGTTACAAGATTCAAGGCTCATGGTCAAGAAGTAGCCATACAAACTCCCACTTTTCCCGTCGAACGAGCATATCCATCAGCCGCATGAATGGCTTGCTGTTCGTGAGTCGCACGATAGTGTTTAAGTTGTAATTCTCCATATAAAGCATCGTAAACCGGTAAAGCTGCACCTCCAGGATATCAAAAAATAGTGTCAACTTTTTCTTCTCTTAAAACTTTCATAATAATTTTCGCTCCTGATAATTGTTGTGTAGATGTTTCCATAAGTAATTAGGTAAAGGATAAAAGATGGTTAATAATTGATCTGTCATTCTGAGCGATAGCGAAGAATCTGACCCCATACAGCAATAAACATCGCCATAAAGGATCAAATAAGAAGATGAAAAAATATTTATTTTTTAAAAAAAATCTTGTACTCATGATAGAGGGGATACATTGTAAAAAAGAGGGTAAAAATCTGGTGAAAAACTCTATTTTACAAAATCACCACGAGCAACAAGACTCCCAAGACCAACACCAAATTTGCAACTACTGAAAAAGAAGGATTAAAAAATCCTTTCACGAAAGCGAAGTTATTTTGAGGAATGATTTGACTATTTTCTCCTCTCATCTCTTTCAGTAAGAAGTAAAACTATTTTTTAGATAGGGAAATCAAAAAGAAAGTCAAGAAGAAATACATTTTTATTTTTTTATTCATTTTCTCTTGACTTTAATATATATATATGTATGATATATTCAACCGAAGCACAAAAGTAATATTCACTTGCGAGAAGGTTAAAATATAAAACATATGAAAGATCAATTACTTTGCTTAAGATTTGTTCGTTGTCTTGCCTACATTTATACCTTAGCCTTTATCCTTATTTTCTTTTTTAAGGAAGATTTGGGTAAATTTGAAGAAATCTTCGGAATTTGTTCAAGTTTGGTATTGTTTTTCATAACAGACGATATGAAAAACAGAATTTTTAAAGAGATGATAGATAAAATCGAGAACTAAACAACACACCGTAGGTTATTTACCTACGGTTTTGCATTAATCAAAAAAAAGGACGAGAAGAATCCCGTCCCTACAAGTGTTATTGAACCTCTCCCATCATTTTGTGATTTCCCTCTCCTTGCTAAGGAGAGGGCTAGGGTGAGGTTCCTTTGAAATGTGAGGTTCCCTTACTTCAACAAAAATCCTCCGGCTCTTCGAGCCACCTCCTTTACAAAGGAGGACAACAATTCACACAAAAAAAGGACGGGAAGAATCCCGTCCCTACAATAACCATGTTACTCTCCTTGATTCATCAATAAACTTTTCACATAACTTAATAATTCATGTTCAGTATTTCTTGTCTGAATATCTACCAAGACCCGATCAAATGCTTTTTGCAATAACTCTCCAATCAACGGACTTGGTTCAAGCGAAAAATGCTCCATAATCACTTTCCCATTGATCGCAAGGTCAGATTTTTTAAATTGTCCTTCCTGCTCTTTCAATCTTCTCAAAATATGTTTCAATTCGTACGAATCGGTTAAATCTGAGGAATTTTGGAGAGGATTACACTGTCCGATTCTATCTGCAATATTGATATCGAAGAGATGATCCACCATTTCAAAGCCCTTTTCACTGTAAAGTTTTCTAACTTTCTTTTCTCGGTTGTCAGGATTTGCATTCAAAATCTCTCAAGGAGTATGATGTTCTGCGATATATCGCTCCAATGTTTCGATTTCCTTATGAGAGAAACCAAGTTCTCTGAAATCCTTTTTCATCAAAATCGGAGAGCTATTCCTGTGATTCAAGGGACCTCCGATAATCATTCTGATTTCTTCTTTATTTTTTGCTTTACCATACGCCTCATACTGAGCGACTTTTCCCACATCATGATACAACATTGCAAATCTCACCAAATAATCCTCCGTCAAATCTTGCACAGCTTTAAGCGTCATCAAAATATGAGTAAAAACATCAAATGCGTGATACCTAATCGGTTGCTCCACAAATTTCGTTTTTTCTAAAGCAGGGAAGAGAAAAGGCAATAATCCACTAACATTTAAAAGAACCATAAATCAGAAAGGATTTCCCTTTTGGAAGACTTTTGTGAGTTCATCCTTGATCCTCTCTTTCGCAACATGCTGAATCAACGAAGCGTTTCTCTTGATACTATCCCGAAGTTCTGGCTGGTAATCGAATAATTTCACTTTCTGATCGGTTTCCTGCATTTTGAGGAGTTTGTGATTGCAGATATTCACGATTCTGAGTGCTCTAATAAGTCTTAAAGCATCTTCTCAAAATCTCTTGTCAGGATCTCCCACCGTTTCCACTTTTTTGTGAATGAAAGACTGCACTCCTTTCGCTGGATCGAGTAGAACACGAAATCTTTGAGGCTGCTCATCGAAGGTTTCTTGATTTCGGAAAACCGCAGTTTTTTGAGTTTCAATAAGGTATCTAAAATAATCTTCATCAAAATGCGCTTGATGAAACACTTGATCAAGATAATCGAGCTTCTGGAGGATAAGCAAGTTTAAATCTGCCACATAGCAATATCCCTCTTTTTCCAAGATTTTCAAAAGTCCTTGTTCATCAGTCAGACTTCCCTCTTTTTCAAAATCCAAAGGAGCTTTCGTCGTTTTCTCCGTACTGAAATAATACATCGCATTGATCGTAAAATCCCTCCTCTGAAAATCAAGCAAAATATCATTACTCCAATGGATTTCTCACGGATGACGAAAATCCTCATACTCTCCCTCCGTTCTCAAAGGAGTTAATTGATATTCTCTCCCCGACTGATCAGGCGGAAGAAAGGTAATCGTTCCAAATTTCTCTGTCATAAAATGCGAAAGCCCCTCTTTATCGAAATCTTGATAAAGCTGTTCCGGAGTTCCTCCCATCGTAAAATCAATATCTAAGGGATCTTTTGTGATACCAAGGAGCAAATCTCTCACACATCATCAAACCAGAAACAGGTCAGATTTTTTGGTTCTTTCTTGTAAAAACTGTTGATGAAGGTCTAAATTCGCGAGTAATTCTAAATGAAGCATGATTGCATGATAATTAAACAAAAAAGAGTTTATAAAAGTCTGACTTTTTTTCAAGAGAGGGAGATAAAGAAAATTTATCAAAGAAATTCTAAATAATTTTCTCGAAAGAAATTGTAAAAAATCCCAAAACCCCCCCAAAAAAAAAACTCCCCTAAAATTTGACAAAAAAAAAAAACATTTATAATTTGTATGATAATTTTTATTTTATTACATAATAAATATGCCTAATAAATTAGATAACATGGATAGCAATGTTATTGATAAACATGAACAAGAATTAGAAACTGCTTTACAAAGTATCAGAGAAGCGTGAAACTCCTTAAAACAGGATATTGAAAACATGGATGAAGAAAAACTCATTACCGTAATTGAGAAAAATTTTAAAAATGGAGAAAAGTGGAAAACCTACTCTAAGATCAAAAATTCTCCAGCATATGCGTTCATTACGCAAGCTGCTATCGATATACTTGGGAAATTCGATTCTGAACTTGATAGAAAACTTAAATCTTCCTGAAAAATCGATATGAAGTATGAGGGATGAACAAGAGCTTTAGTAAGAAGAATAGAAGCCTGTTTATGAATTCCTGTTGATCAATGATTAGCATGACCAAAGTTTTTCGAAGCGGTGATACAATGTTTAAAAGGAGAATTACACTATGATACAAGCAAAATCAATGTTACTCCTCAAAGTAGGCCTAATGGAAGAATAAATTCTCACGAAGCTCCCGCACCACTTCCACATTCATGAGAAAGAAAAATAAATGCCTTCCAAAACACTCTTCAAAAAAAATTAGATTCTAAGGAAATACTATGATCTTATGGATTTAGAGAAGAATTTAATACCGGTGATCACGAAACCCCTAAAACACATGCCATTAGAGACAGTATTAATAAAGCATATGACAATTGGAATAATACCATGGGAAC
>JAFRZH010000021.1 GCA_017442645.1 bacterium
AACTCCTCAAAAGGTGTTTGAAGAACATATACAAAAATGCTATATCATTTAGTGAATATTATTGCTATATACTCAAAATGAATACAATTCATAATTGTATTATTTGCATATTTATTGCACTTGATTTTTGAAACTACAAGATTTTATTGAGATAAAAAACTTTCAAATAAATAAAAAACAGAAATAGTGTTCCTGTTTTTTTATTGTAACTCAGACTTTTTAAAAATTTATTTTAGTTTTTTATGAAGGCGGTGAACATAACGATATCAAATTGTCATACTTAAAATCAAAAAAGTACAAAGTTCAATTCCTAGGAGAATCGCAACATTAATTCGATGTTCTAGAAGATAAGGAATTAAGGTAAGAGTAAAGACTTGAGACATATAATAGTCAAAAACTCGAAAAGATCCTCATGTAAAAATAAGAGAAATCAAAAATCCAATAATTAGGGAAAAGAGAATCGTCCAAATGAAAGGTTGAATAATCTGAGAAGAACTCGCTCAAAGAAGCTTTTTAACTTGAATATCTTTTTTAAAAGTATTGAAGAGTCCTTTAAGAAAGAAAATAACAAAAGAGAGAATAACTCGCATAACGACTCCGATAAAAATCCAACAGAGAATTTGTACAAAATTAGAAAGTTTTATAATATTGAGAATTCTATTTTCTTGGCTTGAAAGATTCTTGAGTTGTGAAATGTCTTGAATATTGAGAATAATAGATTTATTATCAATCATAATTTTTTGTAAGACTTCATACTGGTCTTTATCTTTGAGGGTAACATATAATGTGGCTGGAAGAGGATTCTTAATTCAAAATTTTTCAAAAGTACCAGTCAGATTTGGTAATCTTTTTTCCAAAAATTTCACAGAATCTTCTTTACTTGAAAAAGTGGCTTTTATATCAGCTTGTTCAAGTTGTTCTTTTAAAGTCATAACTTGTTTATAAATATAGTCTTCTTCTTCTGGTTTATCTTTGATATAAAAATACATTCCTAATTTATTTTTCAATCCTTCATTGAGAGAATTTCCATAAAAAGAAACTCCCATTAAGATATGAAGGAGAAATAAAAGGAATCCACTTAAAATGGTTACTCGAACAATTTGTCATTTGTAGGCTTTAAAGAGAGAAGATAAATCATCTCGAAATATTTTAGGAGAAGAAACTTTAGTTTTCATTTGATAAATCAGATATGAAATAAAGATTTTTACTTGGAAAGTAATTTTTTCTTTTGAGATTTATTTTTTATTTTATTTTCAATGGCTTTTACAAAAAGTGCAATTTTTCTATCATACCACTTCAATTCCTTATCAACAAGAATTAAATGATCATGATGTTCATAAAAATAATCAATCATTTTATTAGCATTATCATAATCACTTTCTAGCATATAGAGTTGAATGAGATTGTAAATAACTTCAGCATCTTGATTATTGATTTTAAAAGATTTTTTTAACCATTCTACTCCCTTTTCCCTATTTCCATATCGGTATTCACAAAGTCCATAACATCTTATAATTTCATGATTTTCTCCATTTGTAAGATCTAAAGCTTGTTTTAAACTTTTTTTTGCAACTTCTCGGTTATTTTTTTCCATTTCTAGAATTCCCTTAATATAGAGTGTAAGGGGATCATCTTTTTTCTTTGCATTCAAAAAAGTTACAGCTTTATCTGCTTTTTCTATTTCTCATTTTTGATATTGTAGGTCAGCTATTTGTAATAATGCATCTTCATTATTAGGATCTCTTGATAAAATACCATTCACAAGTTTTATTGCATCATCATAATTCCCTTCTTTTTTTAAATTCTCTATCTCTTGTAAAACTTGAGGGGGGATTCCTATAGTCATAAGTATTTGTTCTATAAAATAAAAGTATTTTTATCTCTTATATTGTAGAGATTTTTTTTAAAAAAAGCAATAAAAAATCTGACCGTCTTTGTATTCATCTTTACTTTTTTAAATTTTATTTTAGATTTACGTTAAAACTTATTCTTGAAATAAAATATAAATCCTTATAGTAAAATTATCTTTTTATTCTTTTACTTACTCTATGAAAAGACTTGCGAAATTTTTTGCGGGATGGATTGAATCTTTAAGTATTTTTCCGCTTGGATATGCTTGTATTATTGCTTTTACGCTTTTTAGTATTGGTGATATTGCGGATTGGTTTAATGTGGAAGATGAAATATGGATTTCAACAGGACTCGCTTTGATTCTTTGAATTTTTGGATCGTTACGATATCTCTATGGAGGAGAAAAGGGGACTCAAAAAACTAAGAAATTCTTGTGGATGACTCAGATTTTTTCTCTTTTTCTTAGTATAGGATACTATTTTCTAGGTATTGCAAGAGCTGATTTATATGCAGAGCATTTGTTGTTCTTTGGGATTTTTCCCGTTGCTATCGTTGGAATCTTCTTTTTCATCGTGATGACTTTTAGAAAAAAAGAAACAAAAATCTGGCTGATCGTGAGAGAAATCATCGAATCCTTGTCCCTTGGGGGATTGGCAGGTCTGATCGTTCGAGGAGGATTGTCTTGAGCTTTGGCTTCCATAGAAGCGTTATTTGATTTGAATTTCATCAATTGGCATCGATATGAATATTTCGCTTCCTTTAGTTTAATTTTCTTAGCGTGATCGTTTGTGCTTACGTATTTCCTCCAACTTTATAAGCAAAACGAAGAAATCATTGAATCTTCTCGTTTGAGAAAAATTTTTGGATGTTATATTGTTTTGCCTCTTCTTTTGATTTATTTCGCGATTTTCTTTGCATATGGATTGAAAATTCTCATTACGGGGACGTGGCCAAAAGGTTTGATCGTTTGGTTGGGAATAAGTTATTTTGTTTTTGGAATGGTAACCTATTATCTGACTTATGCAGAAGAAACGCCTTTTTACAAGAAAATGCATCAACTCATCTTTTCAAGTTTCCTTTTCATTGCTTTGATGATGGCAGGAGCGATTGGACTTAGGATTTCTCAGTATGGAATTACTTTTCATAGATATTTCATTTGTGCCTTTATTTTGGTGATGATTGCATTCTCCCTTTTAGCACTTCTTCGTCCAAAACAAAGATTTTTCTTCTTTGGAACGCTCTTTTTCGGAGCGACGGTTCTTAGTTTTTATGGACCTCTGAATGTGACTCAGGTTTCTTTCTTTTCTCAAAAACAAAGAGTGGTTCATTTAGCAGAAACATATGGCTTAAACTTACCTTTTGAAAGAAATAGTTGAAAAAATCTGACAGAAACAGAAGTAAAAGAGCTTCGTGGAGCGATTGCAGGAGTTGTGGAAGATTTTGCATATGAAAAATGGGAAGATTTCCTTTTGATAGGATTCACAACGGAATGGGAAGATCTTGACGAAGTTTCTCGTTGGGGAGTAAGTAATAAAATTTTTGAATTTCTCGGATTCCCTGAAAATAAGGACCGAAAATATCAAGGGAAAGAGTATTTTTATTTTGGGCAAGGACATATGAATGATGTTCCTCTCAAAGTTCAAGGGTTCTCTTATCTTTATTATCTTGATGATTTGCAAGAAAGTACGACACAGAAAAATGTTTTTCAACTTTCATCTTATTTTGAGAGTTTAAAAGGGAAAACTATTGATTTAAATCCTTATCTTGAAATTTTGAGTACCGATAAAAATGCGCATTCTTTCTTGATCGAAGACGGAGAAAATAGACTTATTCTCACTAGAGTGAATGGAACTGTTGCACCTGATGGAGAGATAGAGATTGATTATGTGAATGGATATTATTTAGAGAAGTAAAAAGAAAAATCCCCTCGGCTTCGCCGTATCACCTTGCAAAAGGGGAAAAATTTTTGATATCTTTTAAGATGTTTTGCTTCGCTCAACATGACAGACATACACAAAAAGAAATAAAAATCTGACTGGAAAATGTCCCTCTTTTAAAAGAGGGGGGACCGCTTGCGGTGGGAGATTTTTTTATTTTCGAAAAAAGGTAAAAAGCCCAACAAAATATGCCGAGCTTTTATTGTCGTTGGAGATGTGAGCCCCACGTTTAACGAATTACGAATTTGTTATCCATAATCGCTTTGGTGATATTCCACACAATCTCTTCCTTGTTAGGTTGAAGTGAAAAGTCTTGATACAGACTCTGGATGACACCAATGAGATTGTCGGCTCTCTGCTGGAGGTTCTGAATGTGGTTGAAACTTTGGATAGAAATTTTTGCCTCATCCTTTTCGTTTCCTACTCCATACACGATTGTTTTGTAAATCTTCATAATAGAAACAATATAAGATTATACGTACTCCTTCTGTCCTGGTGGAGGTTACCAGCCTCGTTTACATTCAAACGATTAAAAATATCATATATATATATACTTTAAAGTCAAGAGAATTTTTACTTTTTTATAAACTAGGATGTTCCTTTGAAAATCAGACTTCTTAACTATTTTTTCTAAAAAATATAGCACCTAAATAAAAAAAGTGATAAAAAACTTGCAATTAAAAAAAAATTCTTATAAATAGCACTGTAAATGTTTTAGTGATACTTTTTAAAAATCCTACTAAAGACACTGAAACTCTTTGAAAATTTTATCTTATAACATTCATACAATCATGGCAAAAGTAATTGGAATTGATCTTGGAACGACGAATTCGTGTGTATCTTACCTTTTGGGAGATAAATCTGAAGTGATTGCAAACGCAGAAGGAAACAGAACAACTCCTTCTATCGTGTATATCAAAGGAGATGAATTGCTCGTTGGAGATCTTGCAAAAAGAAAGGCTATTTTGGAGCCAAAAAATGTAATTTATGAAGTAAAAAGATGGATCGGAAGAAAATATTCGGAAGTTAAATCTGAACTCAAAAAAATGCCTTACGACACAAAGGAAGGTAAAGACGGAGGAGTTCTTATCGTAATAGATGGAAAAGAATATAAACCTGAACAGATTTCTGCGTTCATCTTGAAAAAACTCAAGGAAGATGCTGAAAAATTCTTGGGAGAAACGATTACTCAAGCAGTAATTACGGTACCAGCTTACTTCAACGATTCTCAAAGGAACGCAACGAAAGCAGCTGGAGAAATCGCAGGACTTAAAGTTGAAAGAATTATCAACGAACCAACTGCGGCCTCTCTTGCTTATGGAGAAGGAAAATCAAAAGATGAACAAATCGTAGTATTCGATCTTTGAGGAGGTACCTTCGATGTAACCGTACTTGAAATCTCTGGAGAAGGAACATTCCAAGTATTATCAACCGCTGGAGATACAGAACTTTGAGGTGCTAACTGGGATCAAAGAATTATGGATTACTTGATCGATGAATTTAAATCTAAAGAAGGAATCGATCTCCGCGACAACGCTATGGCAATGCAAAGAATCAAAGACGAAGCAGAAAAAGCAAAAAAACAATTATCAAATATGGAGAGAGTTGAAGTTTCTATCCCTTTCATTACGCAAGGAAAAGACGGAACTCCAAAAAATCTTGAAGTAACCTTATCAAGAGCCAAATTTGAATCTCTTTGTTCAGATTTATTCAATAAATGTAAAGTTCCATTTGAAAAAGCAATCAAAGATAGTGGACTTTCTTACTCTGAAATCTCAGATGTAATCTTGGTTGGAGGTTCTACGAGAATGCCTCAAATTCCTGGAATTGTAAAAGACGTTATTGGAAAAGATCCAAAACCTGCCGTAAACCCTGATGAAGCTGTAGCACAAGGAGCCGCTATTCAAGGAGGAATCATTCAAGGAGATGTAAAAGATATTCTTCTTTTGGATGTTACTCCACTTTCTCTTGCAGTTGAAGTAGAAGGAGGACTTGCTCATGTAATGATCCCAAGAAACACCACAATCCCTGCTAAAAAATCTAATATTTATACTACCGCAGTAGATAATCAAACTGCCGTTACGGTTCATGTTACTCAAGGAGAAAGACAATTCGCAAGAGATAATAAATCTCTTGGAATGTTCAATCTTGAAGGAATCCCTCCAATGAGAAGAGGACAACCACAGATTGAAGTAACATTCGATATCGATGCTAATGGTATCTTGAATGTAACTGCACAAGAAAAATCTACAGGAAAACAACAATCTGTTCAAATTCAAGGTTCTACTAATATTACTGATGAAGAAATCGAAGCAGCTAAAGCCGATGCAGAAAAATTCGCAGAAGAAGATAGAAAGAGAAAAGATATTATCGATGCGAAAAATAGTTTGGAAAGCTTGGTATATGCTCTTGAAGGATTGATGAAAGATCATAAAGATAAAATGTCTGAAGAAGAAAAAGATGCTATCGGAAAACTTATTGCTGATGGACATGCAATGAAAGATAATGAAGAAGCAACTCTTGGACAAGTAAAAGATGAAACTGACAGAATCCAAAAAGAATCAGAACAATATTTCCAAAAATATGTTCAAACTGCACAACAAGGAACTCCTGAAGGGGAAAAGAAAGAAGAAGGACCTGTTGAAGGAGAAGTTGTTGATGCTGATTAGAAAAAATGAAAGACGGGAGCTGTTTCCTGTCTTTTTTTGTTAATAAAAAAAGAAAAAGTCTGACAAAAAAAGAGGATGATCTACCTCTCTTTTAAGCAAAAGTCTTTTCAAAAATCGTTGATGGTATAGTTTGTTCTTTTTAATTATCTTCAAAGTTTATGTATTGGTTAAAAAAAACGTTTACAACTTGATCTACATTATATGTTTCGTATTCAGATTTTTTGAGAATCTTGATGGCAAGCTTTAATATTTCCTTTTGTGTTTGTTTATCTGTAGATTCCCATGCTTCGGTCAATTGTAATTTGTGATAAATAGAAAGTAAATCTTCTTTTTGATTAGGTGAAAGTGTCGATATTTCCTCCTGAGTAATTCAATATTTACAGTATATGATTTCGTAAGAAATATTGTATTCTCAGAGGAAATAGTTTAAAAATTGATCTATGGTATCATTTTGATGTTGTGGATCTTGTAAATCTTCAATTGCAAAATTCATTAAATCTTTTTTATCCTCTGTGGATAAAGTATCCCACTTCTTTGTCTCTTTTAATGTTCGATATATTAGATCAATTGCTACCTTTTCGGGGAAATTACTACAAAGTTCTCCCCTTCTTCGACTTTCAATTTCTTTAGTTTTGTTTCTATATCATTTGTGATTTTTTTTGTCATTTATATAGTGTATATCGTCTTGATGGTATGTATTAGCTTTTTGAGAATATATGTCTCATGGTTTATTTTTTGGATATTTTGTTCAAGCTAAAATATCAGAATATAATTGGGTATAATGTCTTATACCTTCTTCTTTATATTGCTTGAGCTTTATATCTCTTTCTTCAGGAGAAGTAATTCCTTCTTTTTCTATAATTTGTTGTGCTTCATTTTGAGAATATATTTCAACTCCATGCTCTGTTAGAAGTTGTTCTTTAAATTGTAAAAAGTGATTTAATTCATGAAATACTGTTTCTATAATATCGGTATTGTGAGCAATATTAATTGTTACTTCTCTTTCTCGTTCCCAAAAAGATCACGATTCTTCTATTGTTGGTTCATTGATAGGATTTATTTTTACATTATCAATGTGCATTTCTTTACAAGCTAATTCAAATATCTTTCTTGCATATGTTTCTTTATCTCAATTAACATAATATTCTGTTTGCATTTCCAAAATTTTGTATTTATTTCTTGCTATTAAATTTTCAAATGCCTTATCAGTTTCAGCGAAAAATTTATTTGGAGCTCTGAATTCTCATCCGGGGATATCAATTTTTTTGTTATTAGTGGGATTTTTTGAAATCCAATTTTGTAATGCTGCTTGTAATTTCATTCTTATTCCCTTTCTTTTTGGGAAATTTTTTTCATCTGGAGTAGAAGGAGGGGACAGAGGATTAGTGAGGACTGTTATCATATTTATAATATTAATGGTAGTAATAAACACACTAATTATATCTATTTTTAGATTTTTTGTCAATTTTGTACGAGAATAGCAAACGACTTATTTTTCTAAGAATGTTCTGATTTTTCCTATTTTTTTCATAAAAAAAAACTTGAAATATATATATCAATCATTATATCTGTCAATAGTCTAAATAATTAAATGACTGTTTTAGTTTTTTTGGCGAGAAAAAAATGGACAAATTTGAAGATGGTTGATATGCTGCAGCTATTGGTGTTGATAATAAACCAAAGATTTTTCCGGATCAGAATGACTCAGATTCTGCTCCTAAAGTAGGAGAGGAGTATCAGAAGAGAATTGAAGAAATTATGAATATCCAAGTTGAATTTGATGGAGGAGATGACATCGAAAACTACCTTGGTGAAAATGAATTATGGGATTTTACCCCACGGTTGAAGAATGTTAATGGTACAGTAATTGAAACTTATTTAACGATTACTTCTGATCCTGAGAGATTTCGAAAATACAAGATGAAAGCTTGGCAGATTGAATATCCTCCAAGATGAGGTGATGCATGAAAATGGCTTTGCTAAATGATTGATATTATTTTTCTAAAGATTTAACTTGAGAAGAGTTTGTTAAGGTGATGGAGGGAAAATAACATAGTTACTTCATCCCACTTTTTCTAAAAGTCAATTTATAATTCTTAAACTTAAAAATTTTTATTGTTTTAATTATGGTTTTCTCTATAATGAAATATAGACTAAAAATCTGATTTATTTTGTATGTTAGAAGAAAATCATGTTAGGACGATTAACAAGTTTATTAGGAGGAGATTACAATCAAAAACAATTGAAAAAAATCGATCCCATCGTAAGAGATATTAATGATTGGTATGAAAAATTTGAAACTTTAACAGATGAAGAGATTAAAAATAAGACTCCTGAATTTAAGGAGAGATACCAAAATGGAGAATCCCTTGATGATTTACTTCCAGAAGCTTTTGCAGTAGTAAAACAAGCCTGTAAAAGAATGTGCGGACAAACTTTTGAAGTAAATGGAAATCCTCAGGTTTGGAATATGATTCCGTATGATGTTCAGCTTATCGGAGGGATTATCCTTCATCAAGGGAAAATCGCCGAGATGAAGACAGGAGAAGGAAAAACTCTTGTAGCAGCTGCTCCAGTTTATCTCAATGCTCTTAGTGGAAAAGGAGTTCATGTGGTAACGGTAAATGATTACCTTGCTTCTCGTGATGCTCAGTGGATTGGAAATTTGTATCAATGGTTAGGACTTAGTATTGGAAATGTAGTGAAAGGAACTCCACTCGCGAGAAGGAGAGAAGAATACGGAAAGGATATCACGTATGTAGAAAATTCAGAATTATGATTTGATTACTTAAGAGATAATTTGGTAAAAAATATGGAAAGTAGGAGTGTGATTTGGAGACCACTCAATTTTGCGATTATCGATGAAATTGATAGTATTTTGATCGATGAAGCAAGAACTCCATTGATTATTTCTGAAGGAAGAGAAGAACCTACAGAAAAATACGTGTATTATTCCAATATTGTGAAAAGTCTCCAACCTTGTAGTGGAAAAAAGAAAGTATCTAAAGGACTTCTCAATGAATTGGTAAATGATGACGATAAAGAACAGGAAGAAGATGGAGATTATTATATTGATGAAAAAACAAAAACTGCTTCTTTAAGTGGAAAAGGAATTGCAAAACTTGAAAATATGCTCAATGTTGAGAATATTTATAAAGATTTAGGATTTGAAGAGATTCATCATATTGAAAATGCTTTGAAAGCAAAAGCAGTATATCAGAGAGATATTGATTATATTGTGAGTGGAAATGAAGTTTTGATCGTGGATGAACATACTGGAAGAACGATGCCCGGAAGAAGATTTAGTGAAGGACTTCATCAAGCAATTGAGGCGAAAGAAGGAGTCCCTATCCAGAGAGAATCTCAGACGATGGCAACGATTACCTACCAGAATTTTTTCAAACAGTATCAAAAACTTGCCGGAATGACAGGAACTGCCGCAACGGAAGGGGAGGAATTCAATAAAATTTATGATTTAGAAGTGGTAATCGTTCCAACCAATAAAACCGTGATTAGAGTAGATATGAATGATAAAGTCTATTATGATCAAGCAACGAAGTGGAAATTTGTGAGAAATTATATCAAATTTTATCATGAGATAGGAGAACCTCTTTTGATCGGAACTGCTGATATTGCGACTTCTGAATATGTTAGCCGTCTTTTGGAGAAAGATGCGATTACTCACTATGTTCTCAATGCAAAATTCCACGAACAAGAGGCAAATATTGTGGCAAATGCAGGAAGATATGGTTCTGTAGTGGTTGCAACGAATATGGCGTGAAGGGGAACGGACATCAAACTTGAAGACGGACTCAATGAAAAACTTGCAAATAATTATGCGACTTGGTTACAGAAATTTTTCTCTAAAGAACAAAAAGATTTAGAAGTCAGAATTTTTTCTGAGATGGAGTTCGATTTGACATTGAATGCAATACAAACGAAGTTCTCTCTTTCAGATGAGAGAATTGAAACTCTCAAAAACGGAAATACACTTTCTATCGATGGTCGAGATCGAACCCTCAAAATCAATAAGAAAAAAAGATATAGCAACTCAGACTTTTATGCTCTTTTTACTTTTACCAATCCAGAAAAAGAAAAAAAATCTGACGACGACTGTGAATCAAGAGATTTTCATTATGGACTCTTTATTCTCGGAACCGAAAAACATGAATCCAGAAGAATTGATAATCAGTTAAGAGGTCGTGCCGGAAGACAAGGAGATCCTGGAGTTTCTGTATTTTTCGTGGCTTTGGATGATCTTTTGATGAGAAAAATGGGAGGAGAGAGAATTAAAGCACTCGCAGGAATGCTTTTAAGTAAAGAGGAACTTGAAAATCTTGAACTCACTCAAAAACAATTTACGAAAACGATTACCAGAGCTCAGAAAGAGATTGAAGCCTATAACTTCAGTATCAGAAAACATCTTTTTGATTATGATTCTGTGATCAATAAACAAAGACTTAATATCTATCATACGAGAGATTCTTTGATTGAAGCGGATTTAGATGAAGAGAAAAAGAAAGAATGGCTTGAGGATTATAAAAGACAATTCCTTGTCGATGCTCAAGAAGTTTTAGCAGGACAAATGCAAGCAGCTGAAACTACAGAACAACCTATTTCTGATCTTCTTGAAGTACTCAATAAAGAACTTGGACTGGAAATTACTCCAGCTCAAAAGGAAGAGTTCGAAAAACAAGATCTCAAGACTCTTCATGAAAATTTGGAAAGAAGATTGGTAGAATATTTCCAAGAAATGTTTGAAACGATCAATGATAATCTGCTTTTCAATCTCTTTAGAGATATTCATCTTCATATTATCGATAAACTTCGAGTTAATCATATGGATGAAATGCAGGCTCTCAAAGATAAGGTAGGATTTATGGGATATGCACAAATTGATCCTCTTATCATGTACAAAAAGGAATCATTTGAAAAATTCCAGGAATTACTTGAAAGAATAAAATCTGAAACAACAACGATGTTGATGAGAATTGACTTTAAATCTCTTGAAGAACAACAGCAACAACAAATTCAAATCATTGAAGCTCAGAAAAATGCAAAAGAGATCATGAGTAAACTCAAAAATGCAAGTAATTCAGCAAAAAATGTTAAAACTTCTCCATCTCTCAATGAACAAAGAATGAAACAATTTCAAAGAGCTCAAGAACTTTTACAAACAGGAGAAGATGCAAGAGAAGTTCTCTTTGAAGATGAAGATGGAATTGAAGTTTTTGAAGCAGATGATGCGAATAATCTTCAAGATGTTTCTGTGATCAATACTTCAAAAAAAGTGAGACCAAATGATCCATGTCCTTGTGGAAGTGGAAAAAAATATAAGAAATGTTGTGGAAAAGAGGAGTAGTTCCTCTTTTTGATTTATGAAATAATCTACAGGATTCAGTATTAAAAAAGGATAGAAATAGCTCTATCCTTACAACAAACGAATCTTCCCAAATCTTGAACAAGGTCAAGCTCCACATTGATTTCTGAAAGAAAGCTTATAATACTTCGTTTTATCTCTTGATTCAAAGAATCGATAAGTATTGTATTTTTCTTCTTCATACTTCGATTCTCCTACGATACAAGCAATAGTCCCTTCTTCAGCATCTTTTTGAGTGGTATAAATAAGAACTCCTTCAGGACTTTCCACTAAATCTTGTAGGAAATAATTTTCCGTACCCACCGTACATCCCTCAGTTAAATGTTTTTTCTCGATGAGGAGTTTTAAATCTTCCTCAGTTTTTTTATCAAAGACTTGGAGATATTCGTATTCATTCCTTGAATTCTCGCCATAAGGAGCAAAATACGAAATTCTCGTTCCCTTTCTTTCCAAGTCAGATTTTTCTTCTTTTTCTAAAAAAGCATTAAATCCTTTCGAAGTCTCAACTTCAACTCCTAAATCTTCATATTTGGAAGTATACACATATCCAGAGTAAAATTCGATTCCGTACTGTTTTGGAGCACAAGCAAAAGAGATAAAAGTCTGAGGATCCTGAGAAAGCGGCTCTTGAACATTGTTTTTCATCGTTTCCAAACATTTCTCTTCCTCCTCGGCAAGATAGCGATCCCAGAAAAGAGGATAAGCATCAATAACCTCTTGGGTGATATCGAAAATACAGTCAAAATCGAATGATTTCCATTGTCCTCCCTCTTGAAAGGAGAGAAGTCAAGGAACTTTATAAAACGGTCCTACATTCTTCACGAGTCCCCATGCAAATTGTTTCCCTGGAATATCGTAAAATTCAAGAGGAATGGTATTTTGACATTGCCGTAAAAAAGCTTCAATCTCATGAACATCTGCTCCAAAAAAAGCATTTTTATTATATTCTTCATCTCCAAAATCTCCACATCCTTCAAATTTCTGATTTCCTTGATAGGTAAGATTTACGGTATATTCATGTAAATCTCCTTTCCCACCATCGACGCAGGATCTTTTCTCAAAACTTCCTTCAAGTTCGGTATTGAAAAAGAAGTAATTCTCTTTATCGATTTTCATCGTAATGGGAAAGGTTTTCTTATTTTCATATTCCTCCATACTTGTTTCAAAAAATACTGCTTCATCTCCAGAAATCGTTAAATCCCAGAAAGGTTCCATTCCGAATGCAGAGAGGAACAGTGTGTCAGATGCTTCTTTATCGTCCTTACTCTTTGATTCTTGTTGTATCATATTTCCAGAAATTACCGTTTCCTGGCTGCAAGTTCCAGAAAGGCTACAGGTATTTCCATCTTCAGAAGGTTGCTCATCACATCAGAAAAGGCTTATCGTTCCTATCACCAAAAAGAGGAAAAGTCAGAATTTTTTCATGGTTTGATAACTATAAGATAAAAGATATTTTTCTCCGAATATTAGAGAAAAAAGAAAAAATCGCAAGAGAGAATCTGATAAGAGAATTTTATCTTTGAATTCTATTCCATTTTCTCCGCATCAATCTCTTCTCCCAAAAAAAGAGAAGCCGAACTGACAAATTTCTCCTCTGAATCCGTAGTAAAATACTGGATTCAGCTTTTTTTTGAACATTGAAGATCCATTTCTCCATGACGAAATAAATAATCTTCCAAACTCTCAGCAACAATCTCTCCTTGAGAAATAACCTGAATTTTCTCTCAAACAACCTCCTGAATCTGATCTTGAATCAAAGGATAATGCGTACAACCAAGAATAATCGTATCAATTTCCCCATCTTTCTCCAAAAGTTTTCCCACATATTTTTCGATAAAATACCTTGCTCCAGGAGTAGCATATTCATTATTTTCAATAAGGGGCACCCAAAGCGGACAAGCTACCGCATTGACTACAATATCAGGATAAAAATGAGAGATTTCAATATCATAAGCACGAGATTTGACGGTTCATTCCGTCGCTAAAATCCCGATATGACGAGACTTCGTAATCAATCCAATTTTTTCCACCGTTGGACGAATCACTCCCAAAACTCTTCTATCAGGATATTCCAAAGGAAGCTTTTTCTGCTGAATCTCGCGTAAAGCTCTTGCAGAAGCGGTATTACAAGCAAGAATCACTAAAGAACAACCTTTATGAAAAAGTTTTTCCACATTTTCCCAAGTATACTGAAAAATCGTCTCAAATGAACGCGAACCATAAGGAGCACGAGCATTATCTCACAAATAAAGATAATCATATTGAGGTAAACGGCGACGAATCTCTTTCAAAACCGTTAACCCTCCATATCCTGAATCAAAAACTCAAATGGGTCCCATTATTGTCATAAAAAGGTAAACATACCAGACATATAATCTTTTTCATTATAAAATCAAAACCAAATGTAAAAAATGGTCCTTTTTTTACAATAGAATGTAAAAATTAAGATCATTTTTGATGATTAAAGAGAGATTTTCTCATAGTTTTGTTTATCAAGTAGTGTAATTATATAAAAAGTATAATTTTCTCTTGCAATATAAAATGGTTTAACTACTCTGTAAATGAACAAGGAGATTATTTCAAATTGTTCAGATTTTATCTCATTACTAGCTAGAATGAGAATAAAATTTACCACCACACTCCTTAAAAACTTATATGAAGAAGATCCTAAAACAGTCATAAAATCATGATTACAACCTGAAATCATAGATGCTTATTGAGATGCTATTGAAGCTCTAGAAGAAGCCGAAACTAAAAGAGAAATCTATAATGTTAGGTGATATAATCTAGAGAAAATTGGAGATCATTGGAGTATGAGGCTTAATAACAAGCGAAGAGTCGAAATTGACTTTGAAGATTGATATGTTAAGGTGGTGGCTATCCTACGAATCAGCAATCATTATTGAAATAAAATCAGGTAATGGTTGCTCTTTCGGTGGCTTTTACTTCTTAAAATGAAGAAAAATGAAAAGAAGAAGAGCAACACATCCTTGAGTGTATCTTTGAAGGGAACTTGAAGCAAGAGAACGAAGTCAAAAGAATTTTGCTGATATTATTGGAATTTCTGCTCCTGCATTAAATGCGATTATCAAAGGAGAAAAAAATCTAACTCCTGCTTTATGTGTTCGTATTTGAGTAGCATTTGGGACAAGTCCAGAGTTTTGGATGAAGATTCAAACTCGTTATAATTTAGAAAAAGCAAAAATTAAAGAAGAAAACAGAATCGAAAAAGTCTTTGAAAAAGTAAAAAAATATTGATATGAATTATTAACTTATGAAGATGAAGATTATGAAGTAGAAGAACAAGAAGAAAAACAATCAATCTCAAAAGAAAAAATTCATGAACCTGTATGTGCATAAGAGAGGAGTAATCCTCTTTTTTTTTAATCTTTCCTCTACCTCTTCAAAAACTCATACTCATACACTTTCTCCGCGATCTTATCCCCAAGCACTTTCAAAACACTCCTCAAAGCCCCAATTAATTCCATATACTTCTCATCAGAACTCTTATTATTCATTTTCCTCTCTTTCTTTAATGATATCTTCTAAATCAAAGATCACTTCTTCTAAATGTTTATAAATTTCTTCATTGGTATATCTCACAACTTTGATTCATAAATTTTCTAAATATTCTGTTCTAATCTCATCATCTTCCGCTCTAAAATCATGACTTGGATCATCAATTTCAATACAAAGTTTGAGTTTTGCACAGTAAAAATCAAGAATATAGTTTCAAATAAGTTTTTGTCTAAGAAATCTATATCAAGTTTTATCTCATTTTAAAAACAAATTCCAAAAGATTCATTCTGCTCTTGTCATAGTCTTTTGATTCCTCATTTCTCTTCAGAATTGTTTATTATTGGGATTGTATAAGAAGTGCATGATTAAGTTTACTAAATAAAGGAGGACAAGGATTCTAATCAATATTGTTCCCCTTTTTTGAAAGGGGACACGGCGAAGCCGAGGGAATTTTCATTTTTTTTCACTTTCCCAATTCATTCGTAGGGACACCATTCTTGGTGTCCTTTTGTCATTATATCAAAAAGGACGGGAAGAATCCCGTCCCTACAGAGATTATTGAATCTCTCCCATCACTTCATAATTAGGGGCCGCTTGCGGTGGGAGATTTTTTTCTTTTTGAAAGATTTTTTTTTAAATCCTCCGGCTCTTCGAGCCACCTCCTTTAAAAAGGAGGACAACAACTCTCATTGATAAGAAACAGCTTATCAGACATCCCCCTCCTTGCTAAGGAAGGTTTAGGGGAGGTTCCTTTTACACAAAAAAAGCCTTCCACCGAAAAAGCGAAAGACTCATTGTTGTCCACCCCGCAAACATAAAACGCCCAGGTGTAACGACTCACCTCATCAAATAATATGATTACGTGAAAAACCTGTAAACAGGCAATATCGGAGAATGTTCTTATCCTCCGTTACTAATGATAAAATACCAATAATCTTAAAAACCTGAAGCTTCTTGAATGGTAAAACCTTGTTTTTTCAGGCGATTAATTGTAGCCTGAGCCTTTCGTTTGTCAGTATAGGTATACTGCTCAGTTCTACCTTTTCTTACTGCTGTAATGGAGATTTTACCACGAGTGTCTCCTTTCTTTGGTTTACTCATAATGCCTTACTTTATCAATTAGTCTATACATTATAGATATATATATATGAAAGTCAAGTCTTTTTTCTGAACTTTTTTTATCATAAAAAGGGGAGAGCAAACCTCCCCCAGCCCCTCTTTTTCAAGAGGGGAGTTATGATGGGTATTTTTCTTCTCCTTGAGAAGTGGACCGAAGAATGGATGAGGTCTTAAAAATGTTCCCCCTTGAGAAAGGAAACACGGTGAAGCCGATGGGATTTCTATTCTTGTAGATAGAACCTCCCCCAGCCCCTCCTTAATAAGGAGGGGAGTTTTTAAAATAGATTTCCCTCTCCTATTTTAGGAGAGGGATAGGGTGAGGTTCAAAGAAACAAAACTATTCAATAATCCCACTTCCCAAACAAATCTCTCCATCATAAGCCACAAACACTTGCCCTGGAGTCACAGCCCATTGCGGTTCCTCAAAATCCACTTTCACTTTATCTTCCTCAAACTCCGTTAAACGACACGCAACCGGAGGATTCTGGCGATACCTGATTTTCCCTGTCAGACTTTTCTCTTTTTTTTCTTTTGCACTCTCAAAAATCCAATGCCAATTCCTCGCGATCAAACTTCTCGTCTGCAATTGTTCCGCATCTTTGTCTGTCACATACACAAGATTTTTCTCGATATCGATACGATAAATATACGCCTTAAAATTCAGACTCAAACCGTGTCTTTGCCCAATCGTGTAAAAATACGCCCCCTCATGCGTCCCAACTTTCTTGGTCGCTCATGTCTCAGGATTCAAATACAAAATATCCCCATTTTTCTGCGGAAATCTCTGTTTCAAAAACTCCCTAATCGGCACATTCCCGATAAAACAAAGTCCTTGACTATCTTTTCTCTCCGCATTGGGAAGATTAAACTTTTTCGCTAATGCTCTCACCTCCGTTTTTTCATACACTCAAACAGGGAAAAAAGATTTAGAAAGCTGATTCTGATCGAGTCCCGCTAAAAAATACGATTGATCCTTGATCCTGTCGATTCCACGAAGAAGATGAAATTCTCCCTTTTCTTCCTCAATCCTCGCATAATGCCCCGTCGCAATCCCGTCAAATCCTTCTTCCAACGCTTTCTTCATAAAGACATCAAATTTGATCAGACTATTACACAAAACATCAGGATTCGGAGTAATTCCCTTTTCATATCCTGCAAAAATGTAATCAATAATCTTTTCTTTGTATTCCTGCTGTAAATCATAGGAACGAATCTCGATTCAGAGGTGTTTTGCAACTTTGATCGCTTCTTGTGCATCTTTGTACGTTGTGCAATTCCCTTTTTCAGAAACATAATTTTTCATAAATCCTCCCACAACTTCATATCATTGCTCCAAAAGGAGAGCAGCAGAAACTGCACTATCGACTCATCAACTTAATCAAACGAGAATTTTTTTGGACATCATTGAGCAAAAAAACTAAAAAAAACTTGATTTATAATATTTTTTATTTATACTTTAAAATGATAGGAGATAGGTGTCGGTTATAACGATGACCTATCTCTTTTTTTATGAATAATTCCATATTGAGAAAAAATTTGGAACAGTGATAATAATATCTTCTTTAAAACTTTTAATCCCCAACTTCTGTTTAATCTTTTGAACAATAGCATTTTTATAGATATTAGTAGTTCATTTAAATTCAGTAATAACTGCTCAAATCAAACAATCAACCATCTGTAAGAAAATATTTGAATGAGATTCTAATCTACACACTCAAAAACAATTTTTTTCAGCAGCAACTAACAGATTTTTTAACTCTTTTTCATAATTTCTTCCATCAGAAACTGTAATAGAATCTGGTAAAATAACAAATTCATCTTGATCAGAAAAATTCTTTTTTAATAATTCGGTTAATTTGTGTAAGTAAAAATCAAAATAGGAGGAATTTATGGGATTTTTTGTTTTATCGATTACTAAGGCACAAAATTTTGCTTGATCAAATTTAAAATACTGAGAGAATAATCGTTTATATCCTTCACACGTTGTTTGATTGATATTTTTAAATTTCATTTCATAGGGAGAAGTCCTTCATTTGAGAAAATTTTCAATATTTTCTTTAGGTAAAGTTTTCAATAAATATTGTTCATGGTTTTTTATGATCGAAAATATTTGATGATATTTTTTCATAAGTAATGCATTATATTCTCCGATTTTCTCTTCTGGAATGATTAAACATCATAAACCCAAATAAGGTTCTTTAGATCAAGTACATGTTTCATCGATAAAAACAAAATATTTTGCCATATTAAAAAGAAAAGATTAAATATTTAAAGATTGAAAGATTTCTGGATATTTAGATAAAGCAACTTGTAAAATATGTTCGTCTTCTTTATAAGATAAGGTTTGTTCAAGATCTTCTAAGGGAATTAAGACACTCGCATCAACATCTTCAGCTAATTTTTCTTTTGTCTCATCTTTTACTGTCATTAAAAAGTAATGAACCTCGCAATCATAACGAACATCTTTTTCTTCAAAAGAATAAGAAATCTGATCAAGATATCCATGAATTGTCCCAATAATTCCTGTTTCTTCAAAGATCTCCCTTAATGCAGTTTGTTCAAAAGTTTCTCATTCTTCAACACTTCCTTTGGGGAAAGAGTAATCATTAAATCTCTTTCTATAAACAACATAAGCACCATTTTGTGAAAGAACAAGAGCTCATGCTTTCAGTTTTTTGATACTTTTCATAGTTTCTTATGTGAGATACAGTAAAGATAAGTTCATTGTAACGAAACAAACAGAGAAAATCAAGGGAAGGTTTAGAAAAAATTGTTTATCAAATCTCCCCCCAACCCTCTTTTTCAAGAGGGGGAGTTCTATTTACTATTTTTCCCCTTGAGAAAGGGGGATGTCCGAAGGACAGGGGGATTTGTCTTCTTGTGATAAAAACCTCCCCTAGCCCCTCCTTACTAAGGCGGGGAATTTTTTATATTCATTTCCCTCTCCTATATTAGGAGAGGGGTAGGGGTGAGGTTCTCAAAACACCTCTAAAATGTAAAAAGAATAATCCAAGTTTCGAACTGTATAAAAAAGACTTGATATATATATAAATCATTATATATGTCAATAGAAAACAAAAATGAAAATAACAGTCATGGGGCGAAACATGACGACATCATAAAGGAGACTGTGAAGCCACAGTCAAGGTTTGAAGTACACATGATTAAAACATGTTTCAAGCTACAATTAAATTGTTGATAAACCCAAAACACAAACAGAAATGAAAAAAATCATGCTTGTGGTGATAGTTATCGAAATGATACTATCCACCATATGTGAAGCACAGGTGGAAACCATTGTCTTTAAAGCACAATACGACAATGACTCCATCCTCAGGGAGGTGCTCGTAACTTCTACGAGTGAGATATTCCAGTGTGAAATTAGCAGTCCCAGAAACCTCAAAGCCAACATTGAGAACGGGACAAGCGTCCATATTCCGATCTGTGATCGAGATGGTCAAACTCCTTTCCAAGATTTGGAAGGAGAATTCAGTCGATTCTTCATAGTAACGTTGAACGGGAAGACGTACTACATTGAAAACTTGCCTCTCTTGAACACGAGGCAAAAAAGAACTGGAATTCTCTATCATCTCGGGAGGACTCAAACTCTGGATTCAATCACAGTGTTTGATCCTTTCCTGACATTCAATCTGAAAGAAGGAAAGTATAGCTACCAGGCAGACGGAGGAATCCATATCCCGATTCCCGAACGGGATACCTCTTTTACGGTGGAATTTGTGATCGACGGCGTGGAGGTTCAAGTACCTATCAAGCCGAAGAAGTAAACAAGACTAAAAAATCGGGAGTCACGACCATTGGAAGTGGCTCCTTTTTCCCTTTTTATTCAATTTTTTCTATTTTCCTTTTTACTCCTATTAATTTACAATTTTTCTATCCAATTCAAACTTTCTTGAAATAACGAGTCCATTCAATGCTCAAGAAATCTATGATCAGCTCATTGAATAATTGATAATTCTTCAGAACTTTGAATAGCTTCATAATATTTTTTAGCAGCTTGAACTAATCCATACTCTGCAGCCATAATTTTTATAGGTAATGAAATTCCTTTTATTTTCTGTAGATAAACTTCAGATGGAATTTCAAAATCATGGTATAACTGGTCATTTATATAATATTTATGCCCATTTCATCGATCAATATAATATTTTCAGTGTTCATCTAGATAAACATCATTCAATAATCCTTCGCCTCCCGTAGAAGAATCCCACATTAAAATTCCAGAAATTCTGTCAGGCTTTACATAAAGATTAACAATTCCTCCATAACTATGTCCTACCAAAAAAATTTTAGAAAATCCCTGTAGAGATAAAAAATGAATAATGTTATTTACATCAGTAATATGATCTTGTAAAGTAATATCTGTAAGTTTTCTTTCTCCCTCAAGATTTCCATAAAAATTAAATCTGAACGTAGAATATTGGTTTTCATTGAAAAAACGTTCAGCTTCTTTGAACATTGGTTCATCTTGACTACTTGTTAAACCATGTACAAAAAGAATCAATCCTTTTGATTGGGGAACTGAAGATAAAGTATAACGATTTTGAAGATAGGGGTTCATTATGATTTACAAACTAAAAAAATAATCTCCTATTCCAATCCAGAAATCACTCCCTCCTCATCGATTTCAATTTTCATAGCTGCTGGCTCTTTAGGAAGTCCTGGCATCGTAACGATACTTCCCGCTAACGCAACGATAAATCCTGCTCCACTATAAAGTTTCACCTCTCTAATAGGGAAAACATACTCTTTCGGAGCTCAAAGAAGTTTTTTATCATGACTAAGGGAATTTTGCGTTTTAGCAATACAAACAGGAAATTTTCCATATCCAAGAGCTGTAAAATGTGCAAGTTGTTGTTTTGCATCATCAGAAAACTGTACTTCTTTTGCACGATACATCTCAGTTGCAATGGTTTCTATTTTTTGAGAAAGAGGGAGGTATAAATTATAAAGAGGAGAAAAATCTGACTCTTTTTTTTCGATCGATTCACAAACCTCACGAGCTAAATCAAGAGCTCCGTTTCCTCCTTTTTCTCGACATTCCGTAAGAATTGCTTTTACTCCCATTTCAGCACATAAGGTTTGAAGTTTCTCGAGCTCTCTCGAAGTATCGGTCATAAATTTATTGATCGCAACGAGAGGATGCATTCAGAATTTTTTACTATTTTCTAGATGAACTCTCAAATTTTCAAATCCTTTTTCAAGTGCTTCAACATTTTCTTCTCCAAGATGTTCTTTTTCAATACCTCCATGCATTTTGAGAGCACGAACCGTTGCCACAATCACACAAGCCTCAGGCTTCAGACCGTTCAATTGACATTTGATATCAAAAAACTTCTCCGCCCCAAGATCAGCACCAAATCCTGCTTCTGTAACGACATAATCTCAAGTTGCAAGTGCAGAAATGGTCGCATTGATCGAATTACAACCATGAGCGATATTCGCAAAAGGTCCCCCATGGACAAAAGCAGGAGTTTTTTCCAAAGTTTGTACGAGATTAGGCTTAATCGCATCTTTGAGCAAGGTTACGACAGCTCAAGTGCAGTTCAACATTCAGAATTTTATTGCTTTTTTTTTAAAATTTTCCCCAATCGTAATATTATCAATTCTCTCCTTCAATTCTTCCAAAGTCTTCGAAAGACAAACAATCGCCATCATTTCTGATGCAGCTGTAATACAAAATTTTCCCCTCAAAGCACGGTCATTCATATCCAAACAACGCGTTCGTGTAACCGTTTCCGGATCAATTCCAAGCTCATTTCCTTGATAAATGTGGTTATCAATCACCGCCGCAATCAAATTATTTGCACTGGTAATCGCGTGAAGATCCCCCGTAAAATGCAAATTAATATCCTCCATAGGCGTAATTTGTGCATATCATCCTCCACAAGCTCCTCCTTTTATCCCAAAACATGGTCCAAGAGAAGGCTCACGAAGTGCTAAAACGGATCTCTTCCCGATTTTTCTTAGCCCATCAGCAAGTCCAATGGAAAGCGTCGTTTTCCCCTCTCCTGCAGAAGTTGGAGTAATCGCCGTTACCAAAATAAGCTTCCCTTGTTTATGTTCTTCGCAGACTTGATGTTGCCATTCATAGAGCTTTGAAAGAGAAATTTTCGCTTTATCATTTCCATAAAGTTCATAATCATTTTCTTGTAATCAAAGTTCTTCTGCTATTTCTTTGATAGGAGTTTTTGAGTGTTGTTGATTGATTTCGATATCACTAAGCATAGAGGGAAGAAAAAAGAGTAAAAGTCTGATTAGTCTGTTTATAGGGAGTTAGGAGAGAAAAGCAAACTGATTATATATTCAAATTTTTGATTCTTCTTTTTATTTCCCATCAAGAAAATAATCATTTTCGGAATCCTAACATGATGCCCAAAATTTTAGCACAACTAAAATGTAAATCAAATCGAAAACCTCATTTCGTTCTTTTATACAGTCAAATAATTAAGAATCCGATAAAAATAAGAGGAATACTCCAAAAATGAATAAAAGGAATACTTCCTAAAAAAAGAAAGAAAAATCCTGAAAAAATGAGAGCTTGAATAAGAGAATTACTTTGTTTGATCCCTTTTACAACAAAAACTTCAGAATCTCCTTGGGTATAATTTCTATACATTTGAAAAATCTCTTTATAATTCTTTCTCAATCATCGTTTTACCAATGCCTCTTTACAGTATTGGATATGATATCACAATCATCTAATATGATAATTAAAATAAGTATCTTCTCACCATAGGGTTAGAAATTCAGGATATCATCAAACCTCTTCCCATACTTTCTTTTTGAAAGAAATATTTCTAGAAGGAAAATTAGGAGTTTTAGAGGTTAGACGGTAGGTTAATTTTTGTTGAAAAGCATTTTCAATAATAAAACCAGAAGCTCATCCGACAATTTCGCTTTCTGGATGTTCTTGATAATAAGTCACAAATGATTCACATCGATTGTCTGAAACATGACATCAGGCATCTGTACAGAGAATCAAATCATAAGTGGAATTTTTTATTGCAAGATTTCTTGATCTTGCGATATTCCCATGACGAATGGTATTTTGTAGTAATCTAATCTTTCCTTGTTCTTCTTCTTTTTGTAAAAATTCATAAGTTCAGTCATGAGATCACCCATCTACAACGATAATCTCATTGGGGACAAGTGTTTGTTGATATAATGCTTGTAACACCTCATGGATATTTTTGATTTCATTATAAACAGGCATAATTACAGAAAAAGGAATCATGAGAATTTTTGAATATAAAACTTAAATTTTCATTTCTTTTAAAACTTGTTGCATTTTAGTTATTTTTTTTTGGTAGGGGAATACGATATTTTCTACTCCCATATAAGAACTAATGAGAAATAAGTGTAATCTTGTGTTGATAATTCTTTCTGCTCATCAGATTAAAGTAAAAAAATCTTCAAGATTATTGGTTCGATCGTATCTTTCGAGAGTAGGGAAATCTTCTTTTAAGACCTCAAAATATCTTTCATCATTATCGGTTCGCCCCGTACAAATAGGAGTATAAATAAGAGAATAGTCAGATTGATATTTTTTTATTTCCTTTTTTATATCATCTAAATATTGTAAGGCATTACTATTAATATTGATAAGTATGTATTTTTTTTCGGATAGGTGTTTGTATTTCTTCCAATTTTCTCTTACAAAATAACTTGTATCCATAAAAAATTCTACATTTTGAAATCAATATTTTTTTAATTCTGAAACTCCTTCCCAGTCCCTACAGTAAATGTTTTGAGTATGACGAAGAATTCAATTAAAAAGCCATTTGTTAATCGTCTTTTTAGGAATTTGTACCCCTCACATGATATAAAGATTCTTTTTTAAGAAAAAACTAGGTCGAATGGACCATAACCAATAATAATATGCATGAGGAGATTCTTCCGTTAAGATTTCTCATCCTCAGAGAATAATACTATCAATTTGAAAAAAAGGAGAAATCTGACTGAATTTATTTTTTTTAAGATACCTAAAAGTACTCCTAATTCCTCTAGGTAATTCATCGATAAAATGCAACGTAGAAATATCGATTTCCTGAGAGAGAAAGGTCTTTAATCGAGTATTGTCCTGAGAAATGATATAAATCTCTTTTTTTTGTTTTTGTAAAAGTTTTATATTTCACAATAAAATTAATTCATCTCAAAGATTTTTAAATCATCGAAATCCCACCAATAAAACTTTTTCTCCTTTTATTTCAAATGTACCTGAATGCATGATCATTCAATATGAATAAAGTAATTTTACTTTAACAAAAGATAACGGAAAATCAACTATTAAGCCAAAATTTGTTTCATATACTTTCTTGCAAAAAATCCATAGAGAACAAGCAATAATATTTCAGAAAGAAGCAAAATAAAACAAGATGCATAAATTCCATATTGGGGAACAAAAAGAAAATTCAATCCTAAAGCTAAAAGAGCTATAAAAATCTGAATATAAAGTCTTGTATACTCTTTAGATAATGCAGTAATAATATTTCAGAAAAGATAACTTAAAGCTTTGATAGGTAAAATTCGTAGTAAGATCAATAAATAAGAATAAGAAGAAATAAACTCTCCATTTGTTCCATAAAAACTTAAAATCCATTTCCCTCCAAAGAAAAAGAAGAATACAAAAGGAATACTAATTCCCAAGTGGAGCAGTCAGGCTTTTTTTACTCTTGAAAGAAACTGAACTTTATCATTTCTTACTTCTACAAACTTTTTGAAAAAGGAAATAGCAACAACATTAAAAAGGAGATAAATATAGGTAATCAACTTATATGGAGTTGAAAAATACGCAACCGTAGTTTTATCAGTAAAATGTTCCAATAAAACAATATTCATATCTCCATAGAAATATGCAGAAATACTTCCTAAAAAGAAAGGAATACTTAGTTTTAGCGTTTCCTTAATAAAGGGAAGATCCCGTTCAAATTTTTTAAATTGAAAGTGCTTTTTTACATAAAAAAAGGAGAAAATAACCGTAACGATGCTTGAGGTTAAATATCAAAGAAAAATAGCAAAAAGGCTTTGTGATATACTTAGAAACAGAATCGTAAAAAGCACAAGAGACAATCCACTCAAAATTTTCAAAAAAGCCTCTTTTTCCATTTTTTCTACAGGACGAAAAAAAACTCTGAGGAACTCCGCAAAATTCACTAAAATGGAATGGAAAAGAAAAAGAAATAATAAGGTCTCTGATTCATGAATACTTGCATGAAAATTCCCTAAAATTAAAATCAAAACCGTTACTAAAAGAGTTAATCAAAGTTTTATGATACTTCCATTCATAAAATATTTTTCAGATTTTTCTGGATGTTTACTAATCTCTCTAAAAATTAAATTTCCCAATCCAAAATCCACAATAGCAACAAAAAATGCACAAAAACTGATAATCCAATTAAATTCTCCCAATCAAGAATCCCCAAATTTCTGAGAGATCCAGATTCCTAAGAGAAACGTAAAAACTTTAGCAAAAAATTCAGAAAAAAGAAGCCAAAAACTATTTTTTAAAACGGTTTGCTTAAAAGAGGTATTTTGAAAAAAAAATGATGATAACTTAGAAAAAAAAGGGTACTTCATGAGATAAACGTTTAATTAATATACATTATCATTGATAAGTATTCTCTCTAAAAATACAAATAGTTTTAAAAAATAAAAAAAGAGTCAAAATTCTGACTCTTAACTACATTTTGTAGAATCAAGAAGGAAGTGCAATCAATTAAGAATAAAATTAGTTACTAATTGTTATTATAAGTATGCATAAATTTTTGATATTTAAGGTCAAAAATTTATGCAAAAAATCCTTGAAATTTACTTTACAAAAAAAGGAGA
>JAFRZH010000022.1 GCA_017442645.1 bacterium
AACTCCTCAAAAGGTGTTTGAAGAACATATACAAAAATGCTATATCATTTAGTGAATATTATTGCTATATACTCAAAATGAATACAATTCATAATTGTATTATTTGCATATTTATTGCACTTGATTTTTGAAACTACAAGAAAATAGAAAAAAATACGCTTTCCTTGTTTTTCTAAAGTAAAATCATATACTACCAATACTTTATTCTTAAGATAGTAAAATGAGTCTTCGTCCAAGTGGATTTGGAGAATATTCTCCCGCAGAACAAAGAGAATTTGATCGTTTGATTAATTGTATTCAACAGAATTATCAACAGTTTTGATATACGCATATTTATACTCCAGCCGTAGAAAGTAATAAAGTTCTTCTTGCGAAAAATGGAGATGAGACAGGGAAACAAATTTTTGGACTTTATGGACTTTCTCAAGGACCAAGTGATTTGAAAGATTATTCCTTACATTTTGATCTCACGGTTCCTTTTGCCAGATATGTTCTGGATAGAGAGTCAGAATTATCTTTTCCTTTTAAAAGATATCAGATTCAACCGGTTCGAAGGGGAGAAAGAGCTCAAAGAGGAAGATTGAGAGAGTTTTTTCAATGCGATATTGATGTCATTTGGAGAAAAGACGGAAAGAATCCTTATCTCTATTATGATTCAGAAATTCTTTTCACATTGGGAAAGACATTGCTTGATATTTTTGAGGAGCTTCACATTCAAGATACTCCCGTTGCACATATCAATAATAGAAAATTAATTGCAGGATTTTTGATTCCGTTAGTTTGAGAAGAAAATCTTCAAGCGGTAACCGTTTTAATCGATAAATATAAAAAAGTTGAAAAGTCTAAGATTCTTCAAAGTATCCAAGCACTTGGAGTATCATCTGACATCGCTGAAAAAATCTGCACCTTTGTAGAAACAAAAATCGATTTATCTCAAATCGAGACCTTAAAAACCATTTCTAATAATGAAACCTTCCTCCAAGGAGTCGAAGAATTAAAAGAAGTATTAACTGTTTTACAACAATTTCAAACAACATTCGCAAAATCATTTGCGTTTGAAATAGATTTTCAAATTGTTCGTGGATTAGATTATTACACAGGAACCGTCTTTGAATTTACGCTCCAAAATGATCCTGCTTTATGATCGATTTGTGGAGGAGGAAGATACGAACAATTAACGGGATATATCGATCCGAAAAGAGATTTTTATGCTTGAGTAGGAGGTTCTATCGGACTTTCAAGACTTCTTTCTAAAATCTTTGATGAACAAAGTTTTTCTCAGCAAACCACAACAGAATATCTTTTCTTAAATTTTCCAGAAACTTCATCAGACATTTTTTCTCTTGCTCATCAATTTCAAGAAGAAGGAAAAAATGTAGAAATCTATCCTGTCGCTGATAAATTGGGAAAACAATTTACCTATGCAGACAAAAAAGGAATCCCTTTCGTTGTAATCTTTTGAGAAGGAGAGAAATCTGAAGGAAAATACAAAATCAAAAATATGAAAACTTGAGAAGAAACGTTTGGACAATTATAAACAACAAAAAAAATCTGACCATCATTTTGATCAGATTTTTTCTTTTTTTTAGAAACTACAATTTCTTGGATATCTTGGGAAAGCAATCACATCGCGGATATTTTCCATTCCTGTGATATACATCACTAATCTCTCAAATCCTACTCCAAATCCTGAATGAGGAACAGATCCATATTTTCTAAGATCAAGATACCAACTATAATCTTCAATTTTCATTCCTAAAGCCTCCATTCTTGCAACGATTTTTTCATAACTTTCTTCCCTCTGACTTCCTCCGATCATCTCTCCAACTCCAGGAACAAGCATATCCATAGCTCTCACAGTCTTTCCATCTTCATTAAGTTTCATGTAGAAAGCTTTGATATCTTTCGGATAATCCGTTACAAAAACAGGACCTTTGAAGATTTTTTCAGCAAGATATCTTTCATGTTCCGTGTAAAGTTCATCTCCCCAAATAGGCTCATTTTCAAATTTTTCTCCACAGTCCTTGAGGAGTTCAATAGCTTCTGTATAAGTAATACGAGTAAAGTCAGATTTTACTAATTTTTCTGCTCTTTCTTTCACTCCTGGCATGATAAATTGATCAAAGAAATTCATTTCATCAGGAGCTTTCTCCAAAACATAAGAGAAAACATATTTAATCAAATCTTCTGCAATTTGCATATTTCCTTCTAAATCAACAAAACTCATTTCAGGTTCAATCATTCGGAATTCTGCAAGATGTCTGGAAGTATTAGAATTCTCAGCTCTGAAAGTCGGTCCAAACGTATAAATATTTCTGTATCCCATAGAGAAAGCTTCTCCTTGAAGTTGTCCACTTACCGTTAAAGATGCTTTAGAAGAGAAAAAATCCTGACTGTAATCAACAGTTCCATCTTCATTCTTAGGAAGATTTTCCATATCTAAGGTTGTTACTTGAAAAGTCTCTCCTGCTCCTTCACAATCTGAAGCCGTAATCAAAGGGGTATGTGCCCAAATAAATCCTCTTTCCTGAAAAAACGAATGAACCGCGAAAGAAAGTAAGTTTCTTACTCTAAAGACCGCATTAAACGTATTGGTTCTAAATCTCAAATGAGCAATCGTTCTCAAATACTCGAAACTATGTTTCTTTTTCTGAAGGGGAAAAGTTTCATCGGCGATTCCCACAATTTGAACAGCACTTGCTTTAAGTTCATAGGCTTGTTTTGCTCATTCTGATGGAACAAGGATCCCCTCTACGATAATACTTGATCCTGTAGGGATTTTCGTAATCTCCGCAAAATTCTCCAAATGATCTTCAAAAACGATTTGTAAATTTCTAAAACAAGATCCATCATTAAATTCAATAAATCCAAAAGTCTTAGAATCTCTGATACTTCTCACTCGTCCTTGAACTTGTAAAGCTTGATCAAAGAGTTCTTCATACTTTTGCGCAATAGTTGCAACGGTTACGTTTTGCATGATGATAAGTAATAAATTAAACACTCTTATACATAATCATTTCTAGAGAAAAAAAAAGAGGAATATCAAAATTTATTACAAAAATGATGTTGATTACTTATCGCTTTTTCTTCTATTACAATTTTTACAAAGCATTTGACAATTTTCAGCAGTTGTAGTTCATCACTGACTTCGTGGAGTGATATGGTCTGCTTCCATCTCTTCAATTTTGAAATATTGTTCACATTTTACACAAATTCCATTTTGCCTTTCATAAGCTTCTCTTTTCATTTTATCATTAAAGGGACGAATACTCAAATATTTTTCTTCACGAGTAAAAACATACGGATAAATCCCCGATTTTTTAGTGACATCTTCATCTTGCATCAGATTTTTTATCTCTTTTTCTAATTCATCTGTATTAACTTGCTGATCTTTAAATTGATTGTAAAGTTCTCATCGATTGACTCATTTCATTTCTTTACGATAATTTGGAAAAGTTACTTGTACTCGTTCAATTACTTCCTTAAAATATAACCAAAGTTCATTCGCGTTTTGAAAATGTTGATGCTCTGCCATATATTGAGGAATTTCCCCCGATGAAATCCAATCAATCGCCGTTTCTAAAAACGCTTGACGAATCGCTTGTCAATTTACATAATCACTTCCAATTTGATAAGCAACACATCATGTTTTACTAAAATATCTTTTAGCATCTGTTAACCAAGGTCCCGTATAAATAGCATTCCTGAGTTCTTGATCGGTAAGTTTTTCTCCTGCAAAATTAATGACTTCAAACCAATCCAATCTTTCTTTGTCGGTTCCTTCACAAAAATAAATCATCAATTCATAATCCAAAATCTGATCTTGTTCTTCTTTCGTCAAATTGTGAAAATATTGATTATTGATGGAATAATCGCCGTTTACATACTGACAAATTGATACCGTTCTCTGCTGACCATCTAAAATTTCAAAAGTTCCATCTTCATTTTTCATTCGATACATCACATTGAGAGGAAAGTTTTTACGAATAGAATTGATAACTTCTTTTTTTTGTTTTTCATTATACACGAATTCTCTCTGATATTTTGGACGAATATTCAGTTTTCCACCATATCAAACTACTCCTTCTTCAGCATTATCGAGATATCCATTGATAACCTCACGAATTTTAATTTGTTGAAGTGCAATTTTCATAGTATTTTAAGAAAAAAAAAATAAAAGTCTGATTGATACCATGTTCGTCATATTGAACAGAGCGAAACATCTTTTTCGTAAGAGCCGGAGGATTTTCTTCGTTTTAAATCCCCAAATATTTGATACGAGGACACGAAGAATCGTGTCCCTACCTTATTTTTTGCGGCGAATAAGAATACGAAAATAAGGACAGATACCATTTACACATAAGTCTTTATCATCATCTCCTTTACGAAATTTGATAATTTCAAATTGTTCTGGATTATATTTTCAAAGGAAAGTAATAGGAACCCCCATTGCACCATCGTAGTCAACTGGAATTTCATCAACTTTAGCCACTTCTATTGCATCATAATTATCATATCTAGGATAATCCTGTTTATTATATTTTTTATAAAGAATTATATTTTCATGTCTTTTCTGAATATCCAAATTTGTAAACCAACAAATTGCTGGAACTTTCACATATCATTCATCAGGATTATATCCTTTCCCAATTACAAATTTACGATTTGCTTCTAATAAATTCGGATAAGGCGTTTCGTATACCATTGACATATTAAATCAGTATCAAATCCATAATCTATTATCTTTTATTAATGGAAAAATTTCTTTGTATGTAATAGCATTCATATTTCCCAAAACTAGAAATTTTTTATGATATTCCATTAAATAAGTCATATAATTACGAAAAAGAGAAAATGGAGGATTTGTAACCACAATATCTGCATCTTTTAAAAGTTCAACACTTTCTTTGCTTCTAAAATCTCCATCTCATCTAAGAGGTTTTATTCCTTCTTTTCTTTCAAGTAAATATTTTACATCATCAAGATCAATTTTACCATCTCCATTTACATCTTTGATTTCTTTAATTTCAATTTTATAAGCTTTAAGTTTAAAAGTTTTCCCATCAATTTCTTCAAAAAGAGGCAATTGACTTCAAGCAATAGGAGAAGTTGCATATCAAGTAGCAATTAATTTTTTTAATCAAAGTTTATTAAAATTCATTGCAAAATATTTGAAGAAATTACTTTCAAAAGGATCATCACAATTACAAAAAACGACTTTCCCTTTAAAATGTTCCTTGTAATGACTTAATTCTTTTTCTATATCAATCAGTTGAGTATAGAATTCATCATTTTTTCATTTATTTGCATTATGCAAGTTTTCATTTCAAGACATATTCAAAATAGTTTAGCGACTAAAATACATCAGTCGAAAACTATTAAATCCTCTGTCACTTCGTGACATCTCCTTTTAAAAGGAGAAAAAAGGAATAAAAAAAGACGACTGATATCATGGTCGCCAAACACATTTTCTAAATTATCGAAATCGATGATATCCAATAACAAAGAACAATACCAGCCGTCTTTGTTTTGGATATCAAAATTGTAATAATATCACGATCGATAAAATGTATTTGGCATTTCCTTTATACCAATCTTTACAAAAAAATCAAATAAAATTAAAACATACAATTAAAACAGGACGAGGCAAGCCGTCGTCCCTACAGATTATAGAGGTTCTGTTTTTTATTTTTTTAGATTGTATGATATTTCAATTTGGACCCCCAAAAAAAACAAAAAAAAATCTGACTCTCCGTCACGAATCACACCATAAAGGAAGATCAGATTTCTTCTCTTATTTTTGAAGAATATTCAAATCAAGTTTCAAAGTATCCCCACTCATTTCTAAAATCGTATATCTATCATAGACATGCTGAGTCTTTTCCATAGAGACGATGAGATCCTTTTCATTGACTCAGAATTTCCAAGTTCAACTTCCCTCATTTCGTCGCCCTTTCGTCCAAAAACCTCCATCACTTCCAAAATAATAACTTTTCCCTCCACTTTGCGGAACATTCGTTAATGTCGCTCGAATACTCAAAGAAGGTTCAGACTTATTTCCCTCTTGCGATTCTTCCAATTCTTCCGGTTCTTCTTTTTCATACCAAACCTGATCACAAAAAGAACAAGAAAAATTCTGATTCTCATCAGAGAACACCTTGACGCCAAAGTACTCTTCCGCCTGTTCAAGGAAAGATTGAGTATTTTGATAGATACCTTCATGATTTTCCCATTTTGCAAAAACTTCACTCGGAAACATCGCTTTGATCGAAGAAACATACAAACTTCCATCTAAGCTTATTTCATAAGAAAGAAGATGCATGCCAGTCTCCGTTTTTTCGAAAACTATTTTGGTAGGAATATTAGAAAATCCACCTCTCGAAATCAAAACTCCATTCATTACTTCATATTGCTGTCCTTTCGTGAGCAAATAATAAATCAAATGATTTTCATCATCTGTTCCCGTCCCTAAAAGCGCATAATCGACAAAATACCCCGTTTCATTATGACATTCATTTTGTAAAATCGCTTGACGAAGGATTTCATCTTTCTCTCCTGTAAAACTTTGACTTTGCGTATTGATTTTATTAGTCATTTCATATGTTACTGAATCAGAAGATTCACATCCCCACAAAAGAATCAAACTTACGCAACAAAATAAAGCAAAAATTTTCCTCATACTATTTGTAAAACATAAAACAACGCTATTTTTATCTTTCTTCAAAAAGGATAAGAATATTACAATACTATTCGATGACCTTCAGAAATTTCTTTACACCAATCCAAACTCTTTCCTCAACTTGAAATCAATATCTCCCGCAGAGTAAATCGCAATAAGAGAATCTGCATCAGACTTTTCTATCTCTTTTTTTATCTCTTCAAACGTTTTGATATACGTACAATGACAATGCTCTGCAAAACATTTTCCCAGATCATCAACCGTTTTTAGATCAAAATCTTTGAAAATCTCTTCATCAGCAAAATCCTCAATCTTTTCCCTTGCAGCATAAATATCATAAATATAGAAAGAATCATACTCTTTCATCGCACCGGGAAAATCCTTTCGTCACGCAAGAATCCTCTGAATTTGATGAGGTTGAAAAATTCCGATAATCTTTCTGTCAGGAAATTTCTCTCTCAAAGCTTGATATCCAAGTTGAATACTTGAAGCAACATGTCCGTAATCACTAAAAATCTTCGTTCCATTCGGTAATGTCGTCAAGCATTCCATTCTTCTTCGAATCCCATGAAACTCTTCCAAGGAAGTTCTGATTTCTTTTTCTTTTTCCCCTTCCGTTAAATGATTCAAAAGAGCAAAAACCAGACTTGCATTTTTCTCTTGATGTTTTCCTCGAATATTTTTGAAATCAAAATGCAGTTCAGGAACGATTTCGATTTTTTCATGAGATTTCACTTTCTCACTTGCCAAATTCTCCAAAACAAAACATTTTTCTTTCACATTTTCGAGCATTTGCAAAAAAGCAGACTGATAATCCTCCCAATCTTTATAATAATCGGTATGATCCAGTTCTAGACTCGTAATTATTGCATAATCCATCTTAATATGGAGAAAATGCCTTTGATATTCGCAGGATTCGATAATGAAATAATATTTTTTCACCAAATCGTAATTGAGTTTTTTACCGATAAAAAGATAATCAAAAAGATTTTTTAAATCTGAAACTTTCTCTTGATTGATTCGATAACTTTGATTACCGAGATCAGGAACGAGCGCACCAACGATTCCAATTCAGAGTTCAGGAAGTACTTTTTTCGCAGTCGTTACCATCATCGAAGTGCTACTCGATTTTCCATTCGTTCCTGTGATTCCAATCGTTTTAAAAAGTTTACTCATTTCCCCAAGAAAGGTGAAATAATCTCGAATCAAAAGCGGTTTATGTTCTTGCTCTTTTAAACGATACGCCTCTTGAAGTTCTGGAGCATCTTTCGTTGCTGAAGAATAAATAATCGCATCATCAGGTTTGATTTGATATTTCCCATGAGGATAGATTTTGATTCACTTGGATTGTAATTGCTGCGTGATTTGACTTTCATGAGCATCGATTCCAATCAGATTTTTATATCCTATTTCTCGTAAAATTCCTACCAAATTGGAAAGTCCTGTTCCTCCTGCTCATAAAAAAACGATATTTCCCTGCATCATTCTTTTTTATAAAGTAAATCGTTAGCTATTGTAATCAACGAGGGGAAGAAAACAAGGGAAGATAAAAAAATTTTAAGTATTCAGAAAAAATTGTTTTAGTCTTTTTTTTTAATAAAATAATATTATTATAAAATTATAAGAAAATAATTATGAAATTCCCTTACAAAATTGTTATTACAACCAATAAAAATGCCTATATAAAAATCTCTAACGAAGGAGAAATTATTTTTCAAATTCCTAAAAGATATCAAAGTAATCAAAATTTTTTTCAAATTCTTGAAGAGAAAGCCGAAAAACTACGAAAAAAATATCAATCTCGTCCAAAAATTGAAAAACGAAATGATCAATGAATATTAATTTTTTGAGAGTTTGTAGAATGGAACAATGTAATTGCTACAGGGAAACCTAAATCAGATAAGAAAATCGAAAATTTACTAAAAGAAATACTCCTAGAATATATCACAGAATATGTAAAAATTTTTACAGAAAAAATAGGATTACAAGCCAACAAGATCATCATCAAGAAATCAAAAACGAAACGATGATCATGTTCTTATGATCAAAATTTAATGTTCAATCTTTCCCTTATTTTTCTTCCGTGAGAAAAAATTCAGTATGTCGTTGCTCATGAAGTTGCCCATCTAAAAGAAAAAAATCATCAAAAAGATTTCTGGAATTTGGTAAAATTTCTTTTCCCCAAATACAAAAAAGTAAGAAATGAATTAAAAAATCTGATTATTTTATAAGTTTTCATTTTTTGTTTTTTCTTGTATCTCTGCCAAAATCTGTAATGCTTGAAGTGGAGTCGTTCCATTAATATTCACTCCTTCAATTTTATCTTTCAGACTTTGATACTTTTTTTTCAAAACTTCATCATTCGAATCGTTTGCAAGAGGAATTTGAAAAAGAGGTGCAGCTTGATTGTGAAAATTCTGTTCTGAAGAAGGAAGTTTTTGAGATGTTTTTTTGTTTTCTAAATCTTGCAAAATCTGACGAGAATCTTGCAGAATCTGTTCAGGAATTCCGGCAATTTTTGCGACATCGATTCCATAACTTTTATTGGCTCCTCCTTGAGTAATTTTTTTCAAAAAAACGACTTCTCTATCCGTTTCATACACACTTACAGAAAAATTTTTAATTTGTGGATAGGTCTTCTCCAAATCGATGAGTTCATGATAATGGGTTGCCAAAAGAGTTTTTGCTTTTACTTTGTGAAGTAAATATTGTAAAATTGCACTTGTTAATGCAATTCCATCATAAGTACTGGTTCCTCTTCCCAGTTCATCGAAAATAATCAAACTTTTTTCCGTAGCGTTATTGAGAATATTAGAAACTTCAATCATTTCTGTCATGAAAGTCGACTGATTTTTGGCAATCACATCTCCACTTCAAACTCTCGCGAAAAGTCCATCAATCAGTCAGATTTTTGCACTTTTTGCAGGAATAAAAAGTCCACAATGAGCTAAAAGTACGATCAAAGCAGTTTGTCTCAAATAGGTAGATTTACCTCCCATATTCGGACCAGTGATAATATGAATAAGTCCAAAATCTTCTTGAGAATCTTGGATTCCGATTTTTATATCATTCGGAATAAATTGCTGATCTCTTGGAAGAAAATTTTCGATTACCGGATGTCTTCCCCCTTCGATCTGAATCGTATTCTCCTGAGTCAAAGTTGGCAAAATATAGCCATGTTCCTGAGCAAAAACTGCATGAGAACAAAAAACATCAAGTTCTGCAACTTTCTGTGCAAAATCATTTAAAAGAGAAGAAGAAGTCTGAATTTGTTCTGCGAGTTCCTTCAAAACTTGATTTTCCTGTTTTTGAAGTTGATCTTTTGATGATAAAATAGAATTTTCCAAATTTTGTAAATATTCACTTCTATATCTTTGGTTTCCTTTGAGAGTATTGACACGGAAAATTTGTAATTTAGGATCGGTTTTGTCTTGACGATTTAACCAAGTTTCAAATTCTTCAATATCTTTATTGGTAATTTCGATAAAATATCCCTGATTCATCACAAATTTAAGTTTTACATTGTGGACTCAAGAAAGATTCGCTAAATATTGCTGATACTCCAAAAGTAATTCATCACTATGATATGCAATTTTTCTCAAATTATCAATCTCTTCTTTTCGTCCCTCTTTGACAAAATCCGCATCTCCCTGAAGTGATTCGGTAGGTTTTAAACTCTGTTCTAAAAGATTCCATATTTCGAAAGTCAGATTTTTTTCTTCTTCTTTCAATCATAAATTCATAAGTTCTCCTTGCAAAAGTTGAAAATATTGATGGTTCGCATTAAAAAAAATAGCCAAGGAATCTCTCAATTTGACAAAAGGATACGGAGAAAGTTTTTTGTAAAGAATCGTCGTCACAAGCTTTGAAAAATCGTATGTTTTAGTCAATTCGTTCAAGATTTCTCTCTTTTCAGGTAAATTTTGATACCTTACAATATGATTTTGTCTTTCTTGGAGAATTTGAAGATTATTACTCGGATTATTGAGAAGATTCCTCAAATACCTCGCTCAACCGTTTGTTTTCGTAGCATTGATTACTCCAAAAAGCGAATAATTTTCGTTAAATTCATAACTCGAATTGAAGATTTCCAAATTTTTCACAGTAATATCATCCATCAGAACCATTCCTGTTTTGGCATGATACGAGATTTTGAAAATATTTTGCAAATTCGCTTGTTGAGTCTGTTTGAGATAATCAAGGAGTAAAGCAATCGCATTAAGTCTTCCTTCCGTTACAGCTTGTCAAAAGCTATTTAAAGTCTGAACCTTCGTCGTGTTTTTCAAAAAAAACTCAGGATCGTTGGGTACACCATGGATCGACACAAGACATTTGAGATATTGATGTAAAGGTTCTGAAAATTGTTCTTTTTCTTTGAGATCGAAATCGATAATAATTTCCGTAGGACGAATAAGAAGTATCCATTTCTGCAATTCTCCCAAATGCGAAAAACTTTTGGTCCAATATTCTCCAAGAGTAAAATCTCCCCATGCAACATGATAATTTTCTCCTGTTTTAGATTCTTGCTCGGTAATAGACAAAACATAATTGAAATGATTATCGTCTTCTTGGATAAAGGTTCCTGGAGTAATAATCTGACTTATTTTTCTTTGTACCAATTTTCAAGGGACAGGTTCTGACATCTGTTCGGCAATAGCAACTTTATATCCATTTTGTAAAAGTTTAGGGATATATTTATCAATGCTATGATAAGGGATTCCAGCCATAGGAATTTTATTTTCATCGTCTTTGGTTTTACTCGTGAGTACAAGGTCTAACACTTTATGACAAATATGCGCATCTTCAAAAAACACCTCATAAAAATCCCCAATACGAAAGAATAAAATACAATCTAAATATTGTTGTTTCATCTCTTGGTATTGTTGCATTGCAGGTGTCAATTTCATGTCAATAATGTCAAAATAAAACACTTTCTTTTTATGATTTTAATAAAGAAAAACAAGCAGAAAATTTTTAAAACGTTTTGCATAATTGACACTTGACAATAAATTTTGGAAAAATAAAAAAGAACTGTTTATTTTCTCGTTTTACATAAGAAACATGAAAAAAATCAGAATTTTTAACGTTTTTTTATGTTTAGGGATTGGACTTTTTTGCTTTGGTAGCATCTTTCCACAAAAAATAGGACAAATAGTAAAAAAAGAAGAAAGAAATCTGACCTTTCCTCCCATCAAAAATTTAGAATTTCCTAAAATTCCACTCATCGACTGAGAAGAAAAATTTTTAAAAACAAACGAAAAGGGATTTTTTATCAAAGAAATATCTGGACTTACTTATATTGATAATTATCTTATTACCAATAAAACGTATTCGCTACCTTCTTCTTATGAACCACAAAATACCTTTACTGCAATTAATGGGAAGAACGACTGCACACAGTGTATGAATATCATAGTATATCGTGCTTTTGAAAAAATGAAAGAAGCTGCCCAAAGAGAAGGAATTAGTTTATTTATTGCTTCTGGATATCGCTCATATCGTAAGCAGCAACAGCTTTATCAAAATTATGTAAACAGAGATGGAAAGAAAAGTGCAGATAGATATTCTGCAAGACCTTGAAATTCTGAACATCAAACCAGTTTAGCATTTGATCTCAATCAAGTTAGCAGTGAATTTGAATATACCAAAGCGGGGAAACGACTCAATCAAAATGCCTATAAATTTTGATTTATTTTAAGATATCCAAAGGGGAAAGAGGATGTTACGGGATATATGTATGAATCTTGGCATTTTAGATATGTATGAGCTGAACTTTCTTATAAATTGTTTAATAATGGAAATTGGATTGCTTTAGAGGAATATTTTGGAATTACTTCAAAATATGAAAATTAATCTCATTTGCTTAATTTATTTGATTTATTTTTCGAAATTCATACAATGAACGGAGTTTTTTTATTTTTTATCATGATCTAACAATGAGCAAATATGTTTTCTGAACTTTATTAATAATGATGAGTTTCTTTAGTCTTACTCAAGCAGCAGAGATCGAAATCATTTCTTCTACGGACTCTTTGATCCAAAAAACGGAAAAAGCAATTCAAGACGGAAAAATCTCTCAAAAGAACATGATTTCTCTTTTACAAAAACTTCATGAGGAAGAGAAGAAAAATCTGAATTGGTATCTCGAAACAGAAAATTTTCAAAAAGCTCAAGAAGTTCTTGATGAGTGGAGTGAATTTTATCAAGTTACCACATATCTTTATGAAAAAGAGATGGGAACAGGAAAAATGATTACTGATACTCATGGACAAAAATTTCAAATTCAGAAATATGCTCCTTTGGATTGGGTAAGTGTTACTTGGGGGAACGATGATTACTTTGTTTTTCCAAATAAAAACCATTTTGTAGAAGTTCAGATTTCTCCTCTTTTTGAGACAGGAATCCTTTACAATGATCTTACAGCAACTCAACAACATACAACCGGAATCATTCCAAGTTATATTTATGAAGAAGATGCCGCTTTGATCCAAAATCTTCATAGAAAAGAAGGGGACCAAATTACAAGACTTGATAATTCAGGAACTCAACTTTATTATTATTTCGACCTCACAGGAGGAGATACAAAATTACAGATATTAAGTGGAGAAACGATCGATTTTAAAGATCTTTATCACCGAAAATCTTATAATCCTTATTATGCAGCTTATTCTGCTGATATGGGATATCAATATTGTAAAAAAGTCGCAGATTTCCAAGGAGATCAAGGGAAATTGAAGGAATATTCTGTGCAAGAATGTAGAGATGCCGCAACAGAAAAATATTATCCAGAAATGCATGAAGATATTTTAGCTTATGTCGCATACCTCCATTCTTAAAATTTTAATTTTTTGAATGTGTAGATGAAAGATTTAAATTATGTAGGAGAAAAAAAAGAAAATAAATCTGAACCTTTAAGAGTGTTTTTGGTGGACATCGTGGACAAATCAACCAAGAAAGAGATTCTTGAAGATAGAATGAGAGAACTTAAAAATCTCGTTGAAACTTATGGCGGAGTGGTAGTCTTAGAAGAATATCAAAAAAAAGATACTCCCGATCCTAAAACTTATCTTGGGAAAGGGAAATTCGAAGAAATTGTGCAAGAAATGATTAGACAACAAGCACATTTATTGATTATTGGGAATGCCTTGAAACCTGCACAAATCTATCAAATCAATGAAAAACTTCGCCTTGTTTCTGAAGAACAACATTTACCCTATCACATGGTCGCTTGGGATAGAATCGATCTTATTTTGAAGATTTTCGAAAAAAATGCGACAAGTACGGAATCCAGACTTCAAATCGAACTAGCAGCAATTCATCATATGGGACCAAGAATTTACGGAATGGGAATGATTCTCTCAAAACAAGGAGGATCTGCTTCATGAGGAGCAGGAGCAACAAGAGGATCAGGAGAAACCAATACGGAAATCATGAAAAGACACTTGAAAGAAAAAACAAGAAAGATCGAAGACAAACTCAAAGAATATGCAAAAATGAGAAAACTCCATAGAGAATCTCGTAAAAAGAAAGGCATGCCAACGATTGGAATCGTAGGATATACCAATGCAGGAAAATCTTCGCTTTTGAATGGACTTACCAGAAAAGGGATTTTAGCAGAAAATAAACTTTTTGCGACTCTTGGAACGAATGTGGGAAATTTATATGTCATTACCGATCCTTTAACTTGAAGAGGGAAAGAATTTTTGCTCAATGATACCATTGGATTTATCCGTGACCTTCCTCCTCAACTCATCAAATCGTTTGCTTCGACTTTGGAAGATAGTATCGAATCAGATCTTCTTCTTCATGTGATTGATGCTTCAGATCCGTATTTGGAAGAAAGAATTTCCGTAGTCCATGAAATTTTAGAAAAAATCTGAGCGAACCAACCGAAAATCCTTCTTTTCAATAAAATCGATCTCCTCGACGAAGAACAAATCCAAACCTTAAAAGAGAAATATACTGATGAAGACACTTGTTTCATTTCTGTAAAAGAGAATATTGGACTTGAGGAGTTGAAACAACTTTTGGTGGACAAACTGTAATGGAGAAATTTGGAATAATCATTGCAAAATTGTCAGATTTCTTTTATTATAAAAAAACTGCTTTCTCTTAGGAATAAATTTCTTTTGAGAGAACAGATTTTTTATGTTATTTTTTTTTCTATAATATAGATAATTCTTTCAATATCTCCTTCAAAGAGGGTATATTCATGGATAATATTCATTTTTAAATGATATTTTTTTATCATTTTTTCAATCATTTTTCATTCTTCTTCGGATTTTTGTTTTCGAAAAATCATTTTCCCTCCTTTTTTCAAAAGAGGGTATGCTCGAGGAATTAATTTATCGGAGTAGGCTACTGCTCTTGCAGTAAGAAAATCAAACTTTTTATCTTTTATTTCTTCAATTCTTGTCCGTAGAACTTCTGCATTTTGTATACTCATTTCTTTTATAATATCATTGATAGCGATAGTTTTTTTTCTTACAGAATCAATTCCTGTAAAATGACATTCTGGAAATTCTTTAGCTAATGGTAGTAAAGGAAATCCACTTCCTGTTCATAAATCTGCAATTTTGCTTCCACTAGGGAAATTAAAAAATTTTGTTATTTCTAAAGAATCTTGGATATGCTTTATAAAAACTCCCTGTTCATCACGAATTGCAGAGAGATTTATTTGCTGGTTTTTTCTGAGAAAACATTGAATAAGCTGATTTCGTTTTTCCATAGAGTATTTTATTTTTAAAAAAAATCCTTCAGGCGGTGAGGGGATCGAACCCCCGATAGCGGTTCCGAAGACCGATGTGTTACCACTACACCAACCACCCAACCTCTATTTCACCAAAATCTTTAAGGATTTTTCTTCTAAGAGTTTAAGGATTTCTTCTTGATTTTCAATATCTAAATAATCAAAAGATTGTATAAGAAGATTTTTAGCTTCTTGATAGAGATTTTTTTTACTAATTGTCCAGTTTTTTTTCATTCGTTCTGAAAAAAGAGAAAGAATTTCTCCATCGTTACAAGAAATTTGATAGGAAAGTACTCCATTTTGGGTATTTTCGCTTTTTTGAAAAAAGTATTGTTCAGATTGAAGTTTGTTGATGATGTTATTTAATTCTTCTTTATAATGAAGGTATTGTCCAAAGATAGGAAGGTGAATTTTGATGTTTTTTAAATCTTCTCCTTTGATTTCAAATTTTCCGTATATTATTGTTAATCCGAAGAAAAAATTTAAAAAGTCTGAGGGAGTTTGGAGTTCTCAGAAAGAAAAAATGTTATTTTTTTGCTCGGTTTCTTCTTGAAAGATGATTCCTTTTTCTGTCTTTTTTAGTTCAAATGGTAATTGTAATATTCAAAAGATTTGGTTTACAGATTCTTGATTTTTTAGAGGAAAATGTGGAATATATCGGTATTGTTTTCCTGAAAATTCATCGAATCAGGAGAATAATTTTCAAGCATTAGCAATTATTTCTTTATTGAGTCAGATTTTTTCTTTTCTTTTTTTTATGAGTAATACTATTCCCATAGTTTCTCCAATATCTTTAAAATCAACCCATTTACATTGTTTCTTATGAACAATGAGGTATTTTTCGTTTTTACTTTGGATAAGATAACTCTGAAAATTTTGTTGATAGTTTTTCCCTGTATCAAATGAATTATCTTTAAGTGCTAAACAATGAAATTTATTTTCATATCCAATCATTTTAATTTAATTTTAAAGGTAAAGTATCTTCTATTTCTTCTGATCTGATAATTTTATAAAGAAGCATTAATTCAATACAAGAGATAAGAAGGGAAGTTCCTCATGAACTTACAAATGGTAAAGTAACTCCTGTATTTGGAATAATTTGGATATTTACTCCGATATGTACGAAAGTTTGTATCATCAGTATGGATAAAATTCCTATTCCAAGCATTTTTGAGTGGTAATCTTTGAGAGATTGAATATGTTTCAGAGAATATCGAAAAATAAAAATATATAGTCCCAGTAAAATCATATTTCCTAAAAATCCTATTTCCTCTGAAAAAGCGGCAAATACAAAATCACTTTGAGCTTCAGGTATATTTCAGAATTTTTGTAATCCTTTTCCTAAGCCTTGTCCAAGAAATCCTCATCATCCAATTGCAAGCATTGCTTGGTCATTTTGTCGTTGTACTGTTTGTTGATTTTCTTTTTTGTCAGAAGAGAAAAAATTTGAAAATCTTCTCTGAATGTAATTGAGATTAGGATTAATTAGATACAAAGAAAAACCAGCTACAATTCCTGCTCAAAGTCATAAAAATAGTATTGATGCAGTTTTTTTGAGACTTAGTCACGCAAACCAAATCATTAAAAGAGCAGTTCATCCCATAATTAAAATAGATCAAAAATCTGGAACAAAAAGAAGGATTGCATACAAAAGTGCGTTAATAATGATAAAAAATAGAATAAATCATGGTTTTGTAATTTCATTTTTTTTTCTTACAATTCGACTTGCCAAAAAAATAACATATGCTAATTTGAAGATTTCTACAGGTTGGAGACTGTATCAAAAAATATTTATTCGTCCATAAGCTCCATTTAACCCCGCTCCATTTTTACCTTCTATTGCTATTCAAGGAATAAATACTAAAACTTGAATAATCCATCAAAGAATCAGAGCAACAATAGAAAAAGTATGATTTTTGATCCATTTGAAAGGAATTTTTCGTAAAACTAAAGCTACAATCAAACTAACAAATAAAACTTTTATTTGTTTAAAAAAATAAAAATAATTTGTGATTTCGGAAAATCAATTAGCAGGATTTTTTGTTAAAGTAAAAGACTCATAGATACTTACACTATATACTGCCAAAAGTCAGAAGATGATTAAACCTAGTCCCGCTAATAATAAAGGGGTTCCTTTTTTCATTTTCTCCATAATGAATAAACACTTCTTTTTTATAGAAATTTTCTTTGTAGATTCAATGTAACATTTTATTTCTTATTGCTTTATTGTTTTATGTTTTCTTTAATGATTGCATGAGAATTAAAATCTCATTTATAAAAATTACTTTCATTTCATGAATTTCTCTCTTCTGTTATCCATAAATGTTCATTATCCATTTTGATATGGTAGTGAATTCCTGTACTGTATAATGCTGGGGCAATAATTCTTTGTATTGTTTCTGAAAATTTTTTTGAAATTACTGAACAAAGTTTTTGTATTTCTTTTGGGGTGATTTCTTCTCTTTGATCTTTTAAAACATGATATATTATTCAGATTCGATAATGTTGTATTTTTTGTAATTCTTTGTAAGAAAATCCTTTTTCTACGTAGTAGATTTTGATTTTGTTTATTTCTCTATCTTTCATTATTTATAATCAAAAAATTTAAATAACTATCACTGTTTAAGTTTATGTATTAAAAAAGCAATAAAAAATTTTGGGAAAAAATTCTTGCATTTATTATGATTTTTTCTACTCTTTTGAATATTCTATTCTTTTTATAGAAGTATGCATTTATTACAATTTTTACAGAAAAAAGGATTTTCTCGTCGTAAGATTTTAGATTCTCTCTTGAAAGAATTGGTTTTTCTTAATGGTCAAAAAATTAAGAATCTGAAAGAAAATCTTAAAGTTGGTGATAGAGTTCAATATTTGGAAAGTGAGTTTCTTGTAGAAAAACAAGATGAATCTGAAGATAATCAGATTTTAATTCTTTTTAATAAACCTAAAGGGGTAGTTGTTTCCAAAAATGATTCTCATAATAAAACTATTTATGAACTTTTACCAAAAGAATTTCAGAATTTTTATTATATTTGAAGATTGGATAGAGAGAGTAGAGGTTTATTATTGTTAACTAATTCTTCGAAGTTGGTTCATCAATATGAACATCCTAGATTTTGAATCACGAAGACTTATATTGTTCTTTTGTCGACAGAAATTTCTTCTTTTGATTTGCAACAAATGAAAAAAGGAATTGTAGATGAGTGAGAAAAACTTTCTTTTTTGGATATTTTTTCTTTAGGAGGAGGGTATTATCAGATTCTTTTAAATGAGGGAAAGAAGAGACATATCAGAAGAGTGATAAAAAAACTGGGCTATCATTTACTTGATTTACAGAGAATTCAAGAAGGAATATGGAAATTGTGAAGTATAGAAGAATGAAAACGGAAAAAAATAAAAATCTCTTGAAATTAAATCTAAAAACGTTATAAGAGAGATGTAAATGAAATGCGAGTGTAACTCAATTGGCTAGAGTATCTGCCTTCCAAGCAGACTGTTGCGGGTTCGAGTCCCGTCACTCGCTAAGTGAAATTTGACCTTATGGTTAGATTTTTTTTAATATAAAAACATTCATATCTACAACATCTTAATTAGATTGTTTACAACCAATTTGCAACAGTATCTTTTGCCTCATACACTTCACTTCCACGAATAGCTAATCAATCTAAAATTTCAGCTCATTTACAGAGATTCTTAAGCTGACTTGGAACACTAGCTAATCCTGATCATTCATGAGTAGTAAATGGTCTAACGATTTTTCGTTCTCGGTTAAGCTTCTCTAATTGAGTAACCATTGGTTGCGGTAATTGTCACCGATAGATTGGTCCTCATACATAAATCACTTCGTAATCATCAATACTTTCCAGAGTATTAACTATTTCTGGTCTTTCGTCATTATCATTTTCAATTTTAGATTCTTTTATACATGTAGCATAATCTTTTGCATAAGGGATTTTTCTCTCAACCTTGAATAAATCTGCTCATGTTAATTCTTGGATATATTCAGCGATAACTTCTGTATTTCATTTCTCTATGTATCAAACTCCATAATTTTCATCAGCTCTGGAGAAGTAAATTACTATACTTTTTTTAGTTTTTAAGTCAGTCATTTTTTGTGATATAATAAAATAAAAATCAGAATTATTTTCTTTTTAATATTAATTTATAGATTTCATTTACTACGAGAGTAATCATCAGAACTACTGCTAAATAATTCAAAATATTAATCCAAATATTTCCGTCTACATTTCAAAATCAATATTCTCAAATTATATGTTTCCAAATATTCAACCTTATCCATGCATAAACTCAATAAGCAATTAAAATAATTTCAATTCCATAAAATACAAATTTATTTCAGATTTTTTGTGAAAGTTTGTTAGTTAATCATACGATATTTATTCATAGGTGAATTCACATCAATATTAATGAAATGTAGCCAAAAATTTTATGCAACACAATTATAGACATACTATCAATATTTGCGAAAGTTAGCAGATTCTGTGATGATAATATTCAAAAAGCTATAGTTAAAAAGAAACTTATAAAAAATCAGACATTTACTATAACCATCACAGTTCTAGTCAAATTATATTTTCATTTAAAGATATTTTGAAAATATTGTCTATTAAACCAAAGATGAAGAATCACTAAAATCAGTAATGCGATTCAGATTATTTCATGATAGATTGGTTGCATGTATCACCTAGAAAATTCCAAAATCATACACACAAACATCAAAATATCTATGATAACTTTTTTTGGCATGGACTAGTAGTTTTTAAAATCATAAACCTTTCAAGCAATGTTTTGTCTTTTTATATTTTTTTAGTTTTATTTTATGTTGACTAAAAAATCAATAATATTAATCCACTGTACTCCATCAATAAATCCAGAAGCATTTTCATCCATAGTGATTACATATTTTTTCCATGAATCTCCAATCTCAAGTAACGGTGCAAATTCTCTTTGTTTAGTTGACTCACTTTCTAGCAAATATGAGACCTGTAAATACATCATTTCCTCTCCTTTTTTACACACAAAATCGACTTCTTTATTTCATAATTCTCAGACATATACTTCCCATCCTTTTGAGATAAGATCGTTATAAACTACATTTTCCAATATTCATGAAATATTTATTTTAGAATATCATCATAATAATGCATTTTTAATTCCTATATCCGAAAAATAATATTTATGTAATATCTCAAAGATTTTTTTTCATTTTAAATCAAATCTGGATACTGAATTTAAAAAACATGCTACTTTTGATGCATTTAAATACTCAATTACGGTATTTGTCGCAATATTAATATTTTGACTTTTAAGATAATCACTAATCTTTTTTGTACTAAATAAGTTTCATGTCTCTTTTGCAAGATAAACAATCAAATTTTTATAAAAATCAGTATTTCTAATATTATTTCTAGAAATAACATCTCTAAGCAGAATTGTATCTACGATATCATTTAGATAAGTATATATTACATTGTCTTCTAATGGTAAATTTTTCAAGTATGGAAGTCATCAGTATTTTAAAAACTTTTCAAAGCTATCTTTTCATTTTTTAAGTCAATGAAATTTTAGAAATTCCTGATAATTTAATGGATATATTTTGAAGCTAACATATCTTCATCATAGATAGGTAGAAATTTCACTAGATAATAAATTAGAATTACTTCATGTAATGTAAATGTCATATCATCACTGGGCTTGTAAGCTACGAATTGCTTTTTCTCGTTCTGGTATATCCTGTATTTCATCTATAAATATATGCTTATATTTTTTAATCGTTTCGTGAAGCCTTTCATATGAATTAATATTATTTCGTTTTATATCTTCCATATTGATATAAATAAAATCTTCGTTTGCAATTTTATATTTATTTTTCAATATATCCATAATCTGCAAAAGAATATAGCTTTTTCAGCATCTTCTCTGTCAAGTAATCACTTTTACAAGATCTGTATTGATAAATTTCTCAATTTGATTTAAATACAAATCTCTATTTATAACAGTTTTATTCATAACTAAAACTTAACAAATAAATGTCATATATTTTAGTTATAACTAAAATTTTAAAAAAATCAAATATTTATTAAGTTGTTGATAATTATATTAAAATCATAAACCTTTTAACCAGTTTTCTACTTCAGATTTTGCACTATCTTTTCTGGCATCTTGTCATCTCATAGTCAATCAATCTGTATTTACATCAGCAGTTGATAATCTATTTTTCAATGATTTGTATGTTCATGAATTTCCAGATCATTCATGGGTATTAAATAAATATACTTTTTTTCATGTGAAATCATGATTGTCCAAGAAAGTATAAACAATCATAGGTAAATCTCACCACCAAATTGGATATCCTAGGAAAACTACATCGTAATCAGCCCAGTTTGTAGCTTCTCATACATATTCAGGTCTAGCATTCTCATCTTTTTCTTGAGTTGCAATTCTTGTAGTTTCATCATAATCAACTGGATATGGATTAACTGGGACTATTTCAAAACTATCTGCTCATAGATAGCTTATCATGTGTTCAGCTAAAAGTTTTGTGTTTCACTTTTCTACATTACCAACTTGATAATTTTCATCAGCTCTTGAAAAGTAAACAACTATAATTTTATCTTCATCTTCTGGTTGTTCATTTTCTTGTCATTCTGAGGCGATAGCTGAAGAATCCATTTCTGTATCCTGTCATTCTGAGGAGCTTTGCGACGAAGAATCTTGTGTGTTTTCTATAGATTCTTCACTTCACTTTGTTTCGTTCAGAATGACATCTGTACCATTTTCACTAATTACTTCATTTACTGGTTGATTTGCCACTTCTTGAGTTTGATTAGAGCCACATCATGCTAAAGTAAAAACTCCTAAAGAAAGAGCTAAAAGTCAGATTTTTGATAAATTTTTCATTTGTAAAATATTGTATGATATAAATGATAGATTTTCCCTCTTTTTAAAGAGAGTTGCCGAAGGACGAGAGATTTTAAAATCCTCCACCACTTCGTGGTCCCCCTCCTTTAAAAAGGAGGACAAAAGTTGTAATTATTCTCTTTCATAGCTTGGATGGAAGGTCGCGAATTGTGCTAACATATCATCTGATCTATGATAATATCTCTCATTTTTATTAATTTCTGCTATTTTTTCCATATCTTCTGTTGTTAATTCAAAATCAAATAAATCAAAATTATCTCTGATATGGTCAGGATTTTTAGATCATGGGATCACTATAAATCACATCTGAATATGCCATCTTAAAATAATTTGAGCAGGAGTTTTATTATATTTTTCTCACAGTTCCTTAAAAATAGGTTCATTGATAAGATTTGAATCTCCATGCCCTAATGGATACCAACTCATCAATTTAATATCATGTTCATCAAGAGTTTTTCTAAGTTCATCTTGTGTAAAATATGGATGAGCCTCTACCTGAATAACTTGTGGCTTAATCTCACAATTAGCAAGAATTTCTTGAATATATTTTCATTCAAAGTTTGAGATTCAGATTGCTTTTGCCTTTCATTCTTTATAAGCTTTTTCTAATTGTCTGTATCATGCCATATAATTTCATCCTGGTTGATGAATAAACAAAAGATCCACATAGTCTAATCCTAATCTTTCCAAGGTTTCATCAACAGCATTAGGATTTTCATATTCAGTAATCCAAAGTTTCGTAGAAACAAAAATATTTTCTCTAGCTACTCCTGAATTTTTAATTCATCTTCAGACAGCTCTTTCATTTACATAAGCATTTGCTGTATCTATCAATCTGTATCAATCTTTTAGAGCTGACTGGACAGCAACTTCTGCATCAGCAGGAGAAATCATAAAAGTTCAAAGTCAGATTGCTGGAATTTTATTTCCATTATTAAGTGTAAATCGTAATTGCTCCATAGTCATAAAATTATCAAAGTAAAAATTAGTCTGATTAAAAAATAAGAACTAAACATAAAAAAGCAATACCTAAAAATATCAAATTTTGCCTAATCTTATCAAAAATGATTTTACATTTTCCCTCTATCATCCAATTTTCTGCAAACATATCAGTCTTTTAATTTACTTTTAATTCGCTCTTTCTTTTTATCTACTCAACATTGATGCTTTTGATCTCCGATAGCACAGTAAATATGTTCGTTATCAATATTTTCTGCTGTTAGGTTAATGTATTCGTGCATAGCCTTGTTAAGAATTTAAAAGTTTTTTAATCTCATTTTTTACACTTTCTAAATCGCTTGAAGTCAGAATAGGAATTAAGCTGTTGATTTCTTCAATTGATTTATCTCGCCGTTTTAATTTTTCAAGCATTTCAATCAATTCATCATCAAATCTTTTTCTGATAATTTTGATAGGATTTCATGCTACAATCGTGTATGGTTCTATATCTTTTGAAACAACACTGTTTGCTCAAATTATTGCTCAATCTCAAATATGAACTCAAGGGAGAATTGTTACATTTTGACCAATCCAAACATCATTTCAAATTACTGTATCTCATTTCAATGGTAAATCTTCTGCTTTTGGTGGAGTTTGTTCCCATCATTCAAGAGTGTAAAATGGAAATGTAGAAATAGCATTCATTTGATGGTTCGCTCAATTCATTACAAATTCAACTCAAGCTCAGATTTGGCAGAATTTCCCAATAATTAGTTTATCATTATTCCGTTCATAAAAATGTGTAACATGACTTTCAAATTCTGAATCAGCGATATAAGTAAAATCTCCAACAATAATATTTTTATTTGTTATTGTTGGTTTTACATATATTTCTTTATCATATCATTCAATTGGATGGCTTGTGTTTGGATTCGGATTTTTTCAGTCTTTCATAATTATAATTTTTTAGTTAAATAATCCTTAATACAAATTACATTAAAAAATTCTGAACAAATCACAATATGAAATTAAAAATTTTTCAATCCATTTGCTTGGTGAATTTACTTATAGCTCAACTTTAATCTGATTGAATTTAAAATCACACATAGACTACTGATTACCATTGCAATAGCACCAAATACAGGAGTTAGGCTGATTCAATATTTTTCAAATAATCAGATAGCGATAGGAATCATGCAAATATTATAAATAAAAGCCCAAAATAAATTCTGTTTTATAATAATGTATGCTTTCTGGCTAATATTTATTAAGTCTAATATGTTTGATAGATTATTGTTTGTTAAAATCACATCTGCAGAATCTTTTGCTACATCAGTTCAGTCATTTATACTTACTCATATACTAGCTTTTACCAGAGATGGAGCATCATTAATTCCATCACCAACCATCATCACTTCTTTTCATCCTTCAACTAATTCTCAAATTTTATCAGCTTTTCCTGCTGGTAGAACCTCGGAAATAACCGTTTTAATTCATAGTTCATTAGCTATAATATTCGCAGTAGTACTATTGTCTCATGTAAGCATAATCGTTTCAATTCATTTATGATTAAATTCCCTGATCACGGAAATACTTTCTTTTCTCACTGTGTCTTTTACTCATATTAGTCAGATAATTTTATTATTTTCAATTACATATAGGATACTGCATCATTGATTACTTAAATCTTCAAAATCAGATTTATTTTTATTTGAGTCAATTTTTAACTTATCTAAATAGTTTTTATTCACTATGTAATATTCATTTTCTCCAATATTTCATCGTAATCAGAATCATGAAATATTTTTAAAATTTGAGACTTCTAATGAATTATTTTTTTGAAATGCTGTGCTAATTGGATGTAAAGATAATTCTTCAATATTTGCTACAATGTTTAGTAATTCTTTATCTAAATACTTTGAATAGTTGAATAATTTGTAAACAGATAATTTTCATTGTGTTAATGTTCATGTCTTATCAAGGACTATGGTATTAATCTTTCTGGATCTTTCAATTACTTCATTATCTCTAATAAACAATCATTTTTTTGCAAATATTCAGTTACTAACCACAGATACTAAAGGAACTGCTAATCATAAAGCACAAGGACAAGCTACCACAAGGACAGTAATTGCATGAATTAAGGAATCTTGAATTCAATCTCAGATGATTAGTTTTATTATGAAAGTAATTATTGCTATAGAGATTATTATTGGCACAAAGTATCCACTTATTTTATCCGCTATTTTTTGTATCTTTATTTTTCCACTAGTAGCTTGAATAACCATTCTTACTATTCCTGATATTGTTGAATCCTTTCAGATTTTTTTAGCTTGATATTCAATATACCCATCATAATTAATTGATCATGCAATGACATTATCTCATATGTTTTTGTTTACAGCTAAACTTTCTCCAGTCAAAAAACTTTCATCCAAGTGAGTTTCTCATTTTGTTATTACTCAATCAACCGCAATTTTTCATCCAGGTTTACAAATAAGGATATCATTTACTTTAACTTCACTTAATGCTACTTCTTTTTCTCAATTTTCTGTTTTTAATATTGCATAATCTGGAGTAATCTGAACTAATTCTTGTAGAGCTTCCTTCGTTTTTTCTTTACTAATTTTTTCTATATATCTTCATAGCTTGATGAAAAATAATATCATGCAAACTGTTTCAAAATATAATGATCATATCCATTCATTATTTCACTGAAGAATATTTATATATCAGTAGAAGCTAAATCAGAATGCAAATAATACTCATAAAGTTACAAGTGTATCCATATTAGGGATTTTATGCCAAAGATTTAGGATTCCACTTCTTAAAATATCAAATCAATAAACGAGAAAAACTATTGTAATTAAAAGTATTACAGAACTAAATACTATAGGATTAGAAGCATTAAGAATCGGTAGTTCTCATAATCCCAGCATTTTCCCCATTCAAAGATAGACTAGACATAGAATTAATGCTCACATGATGAATAATAAAATCTTTTCTTTTTTGTCTGTTTTTTCTTCATCTATTCATTTAAATTCTCATCAGCTTTGAAATCCTACATCAGCAATAAATCATTCAATATCTCATATGCTTAATCATTCATATTCTATTTCTGCTGTAGCTAAAACTAAATTAACATTAGCAGAAATTATTCATTTTTGTCTTTTTAGATATTTCTCTAATCATGAAGAACATGCACTACATGTCATTCATTTAATTTTTAGAATTATATATTTCATTATTTATTTTTAGAACTTAAAATTATTTAACTATTATTTCTGCATTGTGAGGTACTCCCATAGCACAATTGAATCCGAATGTTCATCTTTTTGTTGGAGTGAATTCAAATACTATTTGGTCTCACTTTTTTATTTCTTTGATTGAATTATCCAATCATGGAAGTGTGATAGTACTCATACATCCATATACGGTAGTTTGAGAATCAATAACGATATGATATGTTTTTCATAATTCAACGGTGACAGATGCTGGTTGTAATCATTTGTTCGTATATTTCATATTTATTGTTTCAATAGTCTGTCCCTCTGATATTTCATTATTTGATAATAGTCATTGAACATTTCACCAAACATTTGAAATATTATAAATTCATAATAGTATAACTAAAACTCATACAATTTGATAAAATATTTTAGCCACTTTTCATTTAAAAACACTTGTTATCACTCATATTCAAAGTAATCATGGCAATGTCCCGATGGCAAATGCTATCATGATAATTGCTCATGTCCAAAAACTTCATGTACTTAATGCATATAATTGCATAGAAAATGTAAATCAACATGGCAAGAAAAAAGTAAGTAATCATCCACATATTGCATAAATAATTCTGTTTTTATTTCAAAGTTCTTCACTTCATTTTTGGAACAGTTTCCCAGTTGGAAGGGCTAATAAAGTATCAAATTTAGGTGATATTTTTGTAAGATTTAGTCATAATAAAATCAATATGATTCATACTATCAATGTCATAATTGATAGAAAAACAGGAGATAGTTTCAAAATTCATCATAATAATCATAGGATTCATCAAAGAACTCAAAATCAGACCATCCTTCATAAATTAAACCAAACATGAGGAATAAATTTATTTACAAATTTTGTATCTTCATTTTCATTATTCCATTTACTTGAAATAGCCAAAACTAATCATCAAACGATAGCCATACAACTTGAGAATCAAGCTATCAGTCAGATTAATGCAGCAAAGCCAAAAGAAAGCTCTCATTTTTCAGTAGAAAAATCTGAATTTATTCGTCAGAAATTTTTGATTAAATAGTAGAGGATTAAAAATCAAACCAAAGATAGAAAAAATATGATATAATCAGTTTTACTATCACTAAGCCGATTCTTTTTAACTTTTTGAGTAGAAATTTTATATCAATTTTCTTCTATAGTCTTTTCAATCTTTTTAAAATCAGGCTCTTTTTGGTTATAACAAATTTCAACGGTTCACTTTCTTACATTAGCTTTTACATCTGAGACATTTTTGATTTCGTTTACAGATTTTTCTATAAGTATTTTACATGCATTACAATGCATTCATTCTACATTCAAAATTTTTTTTTGCATTTTTTTAAAAATATAAGAATTAAAAAATAGATATACAAAAACATCTAAATTCTTAATTCAGATTTTTTATGATTCAGGTTAGATCTTCATAAGTGGTAAATTTTTTCTCTTTAGTTTCCCATCAAGGCGGAGAAAAAACTTCATTATTTGAATCTATATTAAAATCACTTACCAAATTATTTATGTTGAATCGTATTGGCTGTTCTAAATAGTTATCATCTGGTGAATCTAATTCTATTTTTACATATTAAAATCATGATGAAAAAAGAATTTCACAGCAATTCATGTCAGAATTTCTTTCATCTTTTGAATTGTTGTCTGATTCATGACTTTTGGAATAGTCTCAACATCAGTGATGATTTATAGATGAATGATGTGAATCATGGTGAAAACTTATTTCATCTGTCATAGCAAAAACATGAGTAAGACTACTTACTGAAAACAAGTATCATATTAATGCTAATATATAAAATATCTTTTTCATGTTGATGATTATATATTTTGTATATACAGATAAGGCGATTAAAAACAAGTTAACCTAATAAGTTTTTTTAAGTGTAAAAGAAACTAGCCGAAAAGTAGGATATAATTCTGTTTCTCAATTTAATAGAGAATATAAAAGATATTTTGGATGTACTCCTGCATCTGAAGTAGCATAAATTATCATTTTTTAGAAATTGAGTATTTTTGTACCAAATTATAATGTAGTGTTTTGTGTTTCAGAAAGATGGAGGGGCTTGTCCTTTATTTTTTTATTTTAACTTTTTTAAGTTTCTTTTAAGTTTAATGAGTATAAAGTCATCGTTTCCTTAAGGAAACTTTTTATTCTTAATGTTATACGCATGAACACAAAAAAAACGAAATTAGCTGCTCTTTTATGACTTTCCGTGGCTGTTGTTACTACAGGAATTGGGGTTTACGCAAATCAAGCGGAATCACCTTCGACAGGAGGGAAAGTAAGATTTCAAATGATGCAACCATTTTGATCAGGAGAAATGATGAGACCATTCAAAAATCATGGATTCGGTTCTGGTCATCAAATGGAACAAGGAGAAAAAAGAGAAAAATTCTGATTTCTTTTCTTAGATGAGTCTTCTTTGACGGAGAGTCAAAAAGCTGAGATTCAAAAATTGCAAGAAGAAAGAGATGAAGCTATCAAAAAGATTAATGATGAATTCTTTGAAAAGATGAAAAACTTTATCCCTGAAGATAAACAGGAAGAATATGAGAATTTTGTAAAAAATCATGAGGAGATGAAAACATCGAGGAAATGAAAACATCAAATGAGATGAGAAAAAACAGAAAAACTGGATCAGGTAAATAAAATTGAAAATTAAATTTTTGAGAGCGGAACATATTTCGCTCTTTTTATAAAATTATTTTTGTATCTTTAGCTGAAAAAATTAGGGTTAATAATTTTGAGAATGATTCATGATGCTCAAAGTGCAGCTAATGCTCGTACTACTTTCATGATTAAATTCTTTCATTCGGTTGTTTTTCATGCAGTGAACATTACTCATCAAATTAGGATACATACAAATCCTGCAAGCATGAGAAGAGACATCGCAAATTTGATGAGTCCTCCAATGAAAAGTGGGAATGCTTCAGATTGACTATCTGATGGAATACAATTTCAGATAAAGGGAACATTTGTGTTCAGTTTGATTCCATCACAAGAAAGACATTTTGATCAAATATAGTAACATCACTCAATAGATTCGCAGGCGGCTTTTTCTCATTCACTTTGTGATAGATTATTTATTTGTGTTTGTTGAAGATCGTTCATTTCTGATCGGTTTCTGTTATTATTTCTTCTAAATTGAGCAATTTCATCTTCATAGGATTCTTTAGTGGCTTGAATAGCTCATTCTTTAGCTTGTTCGAATGATTTTTTGCAATATGCATCTGTTCTTGTAACTGTTTTTGCATAAGAGTAGTTGAAACAGAACGTTCCTAACATAAAAAGGCAGAATACGATTATTATCAGATTTTTTTTCATTTTTTATGGTGCAAATAAAAATTTATTCATTAAAAAGTATAAAGAAATCTGATCAAAAAATCAAAAAAACTCTTTGAAATGATGTAGAAATGCCTTTTCTTCGTAGAAAATAAAAAAGTAAAAAAATGGTTGATTTTTTATTTGTAATCTTTATAAAGGTATCAGCATTTGAAATGCTGAGGTGATGGAACTGGTATACATGTACGCTTGAGGTGCGTATGCCTTACGGCTTGAGGGTTCGAGTCCCTTCTTCAGCAGTTTAAAGTTTATAAATGGGAAATCGTCTAATGGTAGGACGCCGGACTTTGACTCCGTCTGTCCAGGTTCGAATCCTGGTTTCCCAATTTTATTTCAATGCGGGGTAGAGAAACGGTATCTCGTCGGGCTCATAACCCGAAGATAGGTGGTTCAATTCCATCCCCCGCAAGATGAATATAGTATGAAGAGTATTTACTACCAATCGGGAGTAGCTTAATTGGTAGAGCATCAGACTCTGAATCTGGGGGTTCTAGGTTCGAATCCTAGCTTCCGAAAATACTAATGCCGGGATGATGGAATTGGTAGACATGCTTGGCTTAGAACCAAGTGCCAATCGGTGTGCAGGTTCGAGTCCTGTTCCCGGTACATTTCAATTGGTATTTCTTCTTATTGAAAAAAAGTGAAAAATCTCTTGAAATTCAAAAATACTTTTATATATTATCTTCATCAAAGTTGTTCCGGGATAGCTCAGTGGTAGAGCAGATGGCTGTTAACCATTTGGTCGTGGGTTCGAGCCCCTCTCCCGGAGAGTTTATTTCTATTTCGTAACTTGAATATTAATGCCACTTACAAAATCAGCAAAAAAAGCAGTTAGTAGATCTCAGAAACTCGCAGCGAGAAATAGAGATTTTAAAATTAGAATGAAAATGGCTATGAAGAAATTCATTAAAGCTATCGAAAAAGGAGAAAAAGTAGCATTAACAGATTTAAGTATGCTTTACAAATATATTGATAAGTGCTTAAAAGTTGGAATTTTGAAACCTAGAAATGCAAGTAGAAAAAAAGCAAGAGTTGCAAAAATGTTTCATGCTACACAAACTAAATAGTTTGAATTTGAAAAATCATTAGTTCCTTGTAAAAGGAATTGATGCCAGCTTAGCTCAACTGGCAGAGCAACCGCCTTGTAAGCGGTAGGTTATCGGTTCGATTCCGTTAGCTGGCTATGTTAAAATTAGAAGTTTAAAGTAATAATGCGTCCTGGGGCGGTAGTTCAGCCGGCTAGAACGCCTGCCTGTCACGCAGGAGGTCGAGGGTTCGAGCCCCTTCCGTCCCGCCATTATTAAACTTAAGCATCGTGGTCTTATCGTCTAGTGGTTAGGACAGGAGACTTTCAATCTTCTAACCGGGGTTCAATTCCCCGTAAGACCGCCATTTAAAATGGGTGATTAGCTCAGTTGGCTAGAGCATCTGCCTTACAAGCAGGGGGTCATAGGTTCGAGTCCTATATCACCCACCAGTTTGAGATTTAATTCGTGAGATAGAGATTATCGTGAGGTAATCTTTTTTTATAACTTGTTAATTCTTTTGATATGATGAGACCTAATTTATATGATTATCTTAAAGTTTTAGCAATTATTACGATGATTATTGATCATCTTGGATATTATCTTTTCCCTGAATTTCTATGGATGAGATTGGTAGGAAGAATAGCTTTCCCTATTTTCCTTTTTTTGGTTTGATTCTCATGATCTTATAAATGGAGACGAGATTTGTTTTTGATCGGAGTTCTTCTTCAGATTTTTCTTCTTTTTTCTGCTTTGGAATTCCATTATTGATATCTTTGTGGAAATATTATCTTGGGAATTGTTTTGGCAAGATTGGTTTTATCCTTTTTAGAACATCATCAAAATAACTGGATTGTTATTACGTTGCTCCTTTTTTTTATCATTTTACATCCTTTGTTTAATGAGATTTTTGATTATGGTTCGTTTTGTTTGTTGTTTGCTTTTTGGGGATGGATGGCAAAGAAAAAAACTTGAAAATTCTTTTTTTGAATCTTTTTTTTGATTGCCTTATTTTGTAGTAGTATTGTAGTGTTTCACTTTTCTTTTTTTCAAACACAGATTCTTTTTATCTTGTATCTTTTTCTTTTTTCTCTTTTTTACCTATTGTCAAAAAAAGGTAATTTTTCACTTTATTCTTCTTCTCGTGTACGAAATAATATTATTCTTTTCCTTTCAAAACATAGTTTATGATTGTATTGGATTCATGTAGTGATTCTTGTTTTATTGGGGTGGCAAAAATTTGGTTATGTATCTTTTTTTTAATGAAGGAAAAATGGAAAAAGTGTTGAAAAGTCTGATTGAATTCATACAGTAAATGAAGTATTTATTTTATAATGTATTTTTATGAAACTAAATAGAGATTCTATTTTTGAAGCAATTAATTTGTTGGTTGAAGACTATCATCTAAGAGCTGAAGAAATTTTTGAAATTGCAAAGGCTTGAATTCAGGCAGGATTTAAAAAGGATTTTCCTGAATTTAAAAAGGCTGATATTGTAATCGATTTTAATGAAGCTTGAGAAGTGAGAATCTTGAGAAAATGGACTATTGTAGAACATGTGGAAGACGGAGAAAAACAAATGGATATAGATACCGTTAAAAAAGAGAGAGGGAGTGACGATGTTAATGAAGGAGAACTTGTTTGGAAAGAAATTACTCCAAAAAATCTTGAACTTAGTAGGATAGCTTCAACAACTGCTGCTCAAACAATCAAACAAGAACTTAAGAAAATTGAAAAAGAACAGATTCAATCTAAATTTAAGGATCAAGAAGGAAAACTTATTCAGGGAACTATTACAAAGGTTGCGGACAATAATATCCTTTTGGAAGTAAATAAAAATCCTATTATTTTACCTCCAGAAGGGCAAATTCCACAAAAAAAGTATGTGGAAGGAGATGATATTTTTGTTTGTATTAAAAGTACTTCTGGTAAAGATTGACTTCCTGATGTCTCAGAATCAAATCCTGATTTTATTAGAGCACTTTTGAAACATTTTTTCCCAGAAGTGGAAGATGGTACGATTACAATAGAAAAAATTGCGAGAAGAGCTTGAATTAGAACGAAGGTTCTTATTAAAAGTAATAATCCGAAAATTGATGCTATTGGAACAATGATTGGAAAAGATGCTTCTAGAATTCAGATGGTAACAAATATTCTTAATTATAAATTAGAAGGGAATGGAAATGATAGAGAAGATTGACTTTCTATTTCTGAAAAGGTAGAATTTATTGAATGGACAGACGATAGAGAAGAATTAGTGAGAAGATGTTTTAAACCTTTGGAACTAGATAAAGTAGTCTTAAAAGAAAATGAGAAAGTTATTATTTATGTTCCTGAAGATAAAAAAGCATTAGCTATTGGTAAAAAGAGTTCTAATGTTCAAACAGCTTCTGATTTAATTGGGTGTAAAATTGAAATTAATTAGATCTGTTAAAAAAAGAAAAACCTGGTTGATAGTCAGGTTTTTTTTTCTTCTTTTTATTCTAATATTTCTCTTAAAAGACTTTTGATTGTTGTCTTTTCTGTCTCATTTTCTGTCATTCAAATAGCTTTTGATAAAAAAATTTGAGCGTTTTCTTTATCCCCTTTTCTTAGATATCGATCTCCCAGTAAGTGGTATAAATATCCTTGGGGAGTTTTTTTTACTAATTCTTTTAAATTTTTTTCAAATGAATCATTTTTTCCTTCAACCATCATTTTCCCTATTTCTCCATATTGACAGAGATGTTGTTCTGATTGTGCTAATTTTTGTTTACATACAATTAAATATTTTTCATAGAGTTTTCTATTTTCGATATATAAATCATATTTCTCATTTTGTTGATAGGGTTCAAAGATTACTGAATAAAAATAAGAATAAAAGTCTGATGCTCTTAAATTTGGATATCATAAAATTTTTTCCCAACTTTCTAAAAGTTTTTTCTTTTGATGAAGTGTTTTGTAGTTTAGAGCTAAATATCTTTCTTTATCAAGTAAATATTTAGGATTTTGTACTTGTGAGAGTTCTAAAATTGATTGATTGTAATCTTTATTTCGATAATGTGCTACTCATAAAATCATACAGTATTTTTCTGTTAATGTTGGATCTAATTCTCTTAGTATTTCTAAATAGGAGATTGCAGCACTCCATGAATTGGTTAAAAAGTTTGCATATGCTAGAATTTGGTAAGGGAGAATATATTTATTGTTTTCTGTCATTACTTTGAGAGCAAGAACTTTTGCAGGTTGAAAGAATCCTTGGTGGAAAAGTTCTACAGCATAAAGAGCATCAATGTAATATTCTGGCATGTCTTTTTCATCATGAATGGTATCTGATACTACTTGGAGTTTTGATGCAAATGCTTGATGATAAGGATTTTCAAATCCCTTTGCAATGATAAAAAAATTTTGATATTCTTTTTGCATAATACTGATAATTCCTTTGTATCGTCGCATTGTCTCTTCAGAAATACGATCTTTTACTTTATACAGTACTTGGAGGAGTTTTGTGATGGCTTTATCGTCTGCAAGAGAAAAACTATTAAATTCGATGGAAAGAATAAGTTCAGGCTTTAATTGGTTGTATATTGGATCATTTTCTCGTTGATGAAGAAGTTGACTTGCTGATATGAATTGGTATTCATCGTAGTATAATTGTAAAATATTATTTAAAATCTTTGGATCTTTGTTCTTTTCAAATACTTTTAATAAAAAATTGATATTATCACTTTCTCATTCATTTTTTACAAAAGCACTATTGAGAAGTAATTGCTCTAAAACTTCTTCTGTTTTTGGTCATGGAAGTAACTCTTGTTCTTTAATTTCTATATTGTTTATTTCTTCTTTTTCTTCTTTTCTTCCTTCCTCTTTCCATTGATATAACGGAGTAGAATTCAGACTTTTTTCTTCTTTTTTTGTTTCAAAATTTTGCGAAAAGTGTTCTTTATTTGATGAGGTGTTTATAATCTTTTCTTGAAATTCTTGATAGAAAATAATTCAAATCATTCCACTGATGATCGTTAATCCAAAGAGATTTTTCCAATTTATGATTCGTCGTTTTTTTGTATAGGAATTATTCATTGCGTTAACGGAAATATAAACTTTCTTAATTATAAAAAAAAGTTTAAATTTTTGAAAAATTCTTTATTTATGATATTTTTTTTACTTTCTTTTCTTATCTATTTATTCATAATATCTTTACATATAAATAATGTAATATCTTTATCTTAATACTGTCTGATTTTACAAAGTTGTTGGTTTCCTTTTTCGTTTTCAAATTTTCTTATATACGTTCTAATGTTTTTTATATCGTTATCGTTAATTCGAAAAAAATCTTTTTCATAATAATCGATAAGGAAGTCTTTTTTTGCGTTATTGGAAAGTGAACTAGAAAGGCAGTATTGTAAGTCTTTTTGTAAGATTTCTTTTTTTTCTTGAGAAAGAGTGATATTTCGTTTTAATTCTTTTGTCTCTTTTTCTTGTATTCGATTGAAAAAATATGATCAGGCTATAAGTCTTTCTAGTTTTTGTAATATGGTTGTATTTTTTGTTTGAATTGCTTTCTCTATTTTTGTTTGAATTCATCGTAAAGAAGATTCTCAGGAACTACTGTATGCTTGATACAGTTCTTTTTTTCTTTTTTCTTCATTGTCTTGTTTGGGAATACTTTCTTGGGCGGTTATGATTAAAGCTTTGATGTTTTGATTCATTTGGTATCTGTAAAATAAATTACTTATTTTATAAATATTTTTAATTAAATGTCAATTTTATTTTTTGGTGATTCTTTGGTGAAAAGAAAAAATTCTTTTTGTTCTTTGAGAAAATTATTGAGAGTACTGCGGTGTACTTTTAACTTTTTTGCAATTTTAACTTTTGTTATTCCTTTTGTGATTCGTTTGTTGATTTGCTCTTTATATCAATCTAGTTTTTTTCTTTTGTTTATGGATCATAAAGGACGTCCTAGTTTTTTACCTTCTGCTTTCCTTTTTATTAAAGCTTCTCTGGTCCTTTGACTAATTAAATTTCTTTCAATTTCTGCAGAAAGTCCAAAAGCAAAAGCTAAAACTTTACTCTGAATATCTTCTCAAAGTCTATATCAATCTTTAATTGTTCGTATTTTTACTCCTTTATTCATACAAAGATTTAAAATTTCCATGATCATAAAGAGTGTTCTTCCTAATCTTGATAATTCGGAACAAATAATTAAGTCGTTATTTTTGACTTTATGGAGAAGTCTTCCTAATTTTCTTTTAGAATAATCTTTTGTTCCACTAATGGTTTCTTCTATTCGTCCGTTAATGTGTATCCCTTTTTCTTTACAAAATTGGATGATTTCGAATCTTTGATTTTCAACGGTTTGTTTATCGCTAGATACTCTAATATATCCATAAATCATGCTTGAATGGTAGTAAAATAAAAAAAATTATCGCGATAAGAGTTAAAAAGTCAGACTTATCCTCTTTTTTATTTTTGTTTTCTTTTTTTACAATTAAAAAAAGAAAAATACCTTATAAAAGGTAAAAAAGGGTTGAAAAAAAGATGATAAAAACTAATTATAAAGTAGTTTATTTTTTATAGTAAATTTGATGGCTAAGAAAAAAAATACTTCGGATTGGATTAAAAGGTGTATTGTGATGATTGCTTTCTGAATGTTTTTGTGATATTTTTTCACAATGTTCATTAATATAGATGTGGAATTGTTTCTTGAAAATAGTGAATTAACAAAAGAAGTGCTCTATACTTTATTGGGAGTAATTGTAGCAATTTGTTTATATTTTCTCAATGTTTATGGAATTTTTTGTCTTTTTTTCCCTTTTTCAAGATTAGTGTCTTTATGTTTAGGTTTAGGACTTATTGTTTTGAGTATGTATCTTCCTAATGATGGTGCTAATGGAATTATTCTTGGAGATATGGTTGCAGTATTATGAGTGTTTTGTACGATTTTGTTTCCTACTAATATTCTTGTGACAGAAAAAAGTAAGGAAGCTAAAAGAAAAAGTGAAGAAGTTATCATTGAAGCATAGGTATGGTATATTTTGCTTTTTAAAAGAGGAAATTTCCCTCTTTTTTATTTCCTACAAATAATCAAATCTCCGGTATGATCTTTTTTGTCAAATAATGGCAAAATCTCCACTTGAAAAAACGCATATTCTGCCTCTTTTTGAATTTCTTCAGAAGTCCTTTTATATTGTTTGATTTTGAAATATTGATTATTTGCGGTTCGTTCAAAAAGTTTCCTCTGAAAAAAATGTCCAATAAAAAGGGTCCCTTCTGGACGAAGAATACGAAAGGTTTCTTCCATAAAGTTTTGAATATTTTCAATATGTTCAAGCGTAAAAAAACACACTGCTAGATCAAAACTTTCATCTTCTATAGGAAATTTCTTTTCTAAATCAGCAATAAGATGTTTTGGTCCTCTGGGATGTCTAGCAAGCATTTCTTTAGAAATGTCAACAACGACATATTTATTATGAGGAATAGGATTTAATTCTTTAAACATTCTCCCGTCTCAAGCCCCCAAATCGATGAGATCAAAGGAAGATTTTCTTGGAAGATATCTCAAAAAATCACAGTGGTAAAAACTGTCTAAATGTTGATGAGAATTTTTATATTGATTTGCAACTTGATCATATCAGGTTTTGGGATCGACGATTTCAGAGTGTTTACTATTATAATTCATTTCAACCAAAGAGATTCAGATTTAAAAAAACTTTTTTTCTACAGGGGCTTTTTGTAATTGTTTCATGATTTTTTCTTCTACATCATCATCAGGTTCTGTGAGGTATTTGCTGAGTTCTTCTGTTTTTTCAGAAGCTTTTTTCATATGGACATAATATTTACTTAGTTCTGCAACAACATCATTAAGTTCATCATTTTTCGCTAAAAGTTCTGTCGTTTTTTCTTTTAGAATGTCGTTTTGCATGGTAAATTCTTCCAATTCTTCTTGGAGATATTGGATTTGTTTATTGGCTTCTTTGAGGTAGGAACGGAGTTCATTGACGGTATCTCTATATTTGTATCTTAGATAAAAAATAAGATATCCTATTCCTCATCAAAAGACCAATCATCAAAGTAAATAGTAAAACATTCTCATGGAGAAGAATAAAAATTTTTTTTAGTTTATGATTTCTCGAAAAAAAATCAAATTGAAATCTAGAAATCAATCTATACAATTTCGGAAAATTTTAAATCATTTTTATGGAGAAATATGGTTGCGTTTTCGATTTTTTGATGGGATATTTATCGATATGGAATTTTTTATTTTATTTCGTTTTTGCTGTGTTATTGATTTCTTTTTGTTTTGGGGAGAAAAAAAATTTTTTATCGCTCTCCTGAGTTGCAAAAAATTCTTACAGAATCTCTTGATAGTTTAATGATTGCTATTTTATTATGAGTTATTGTTTGAGGAAGATTGGGGCATTTTTTTATTTATCATTTGGAGGATTTTTTACATGCTCCTTTAAGTGTTTTTGAAATTTGGAAAGGAGGGATGTCTTTTATTTGATGAATTATCGGAGTTTCTTGTGCTCTTTTTTGTTTTAAGAAAATCTATAAGATCTCTTTTCAGACTTTTCTTCTTTTAGTTTCTTGTCTTTTAGTTTTTGTTCCTTTAGGGATTTTCTTGGGAAGATTATGAAATTATCTCAATCAGGAACTTTATGGGATTGTTTTTCAGAATTCTTGATGGTCTGAAGAAATAGTAAATCTTTTAAAAAGTCTGAATCTCCTTCATGTTTATCCTCATGTCGATGCGCAACGAAGAATTAATACCAATCTTCTTTCTATGATTTTTGAATGATTATTGCTCTTTTTTGTACAAATGGTAACTTTTCTTTCTATGATCAAAAAAAAGATTTTTCATCCTGTTTCTTTGATTTCTCAATTTGTAATGGGATATAGTCTTTTTAGATTTCTTTTTGAGTATTTGAGAAATGATTCACAATCAGAATTTGTTGGAATATTTACAAAATCTCAGTGGTTTTTCTTTTTTTTCTTTTTCTTTGGATTGCTGTTGTTACGAATTTTAAAACGTAAAAATCGTTTTTTATTATTATAGTTTGTAGAAGTCTTTTTTTTTATAAAACTTCTTGTAAATCCATTTCATTTCAATATTATCACTAAACAGTAAAGAGTGCTATTTTTTTATATCGATAGATACAATCATGGATTTTGACCCAAAGAAAGATTATTATAAAATTTTAGGAGTAGAGGAAAATGCTTCAACTGCCGAGATTAAAAAGGCTTTCAGAAAATTAGCCATCAAATATCATCCTGACAGAGGAGGAAGTAAGGAGAAATTTCAGGAAATCAATGAGGCTCATGGAGTACTTTCTGATGAGAAAAAAAGACAGCAATATGATGCTTATAGAAAAGGTGGTTTCACCGGTGGTTTCGGTGGAAATGGTGGTTTTGATTTCGGAGGATTTTGAGGACAAGGTGTAGATTTTGATTTTGGAGATTTAGGGGATCTCTTGGGAGGAATGTTTGGAGGAGGTTTTGGTGGAAGAGAAAGCGCTTCTGCGAGATCAAAAGGAAGTGATTTGAAGAAAATCATTGAAATCTCTTTCGAAGAAGCGTATCTTGGAACAGAGAAAAAAATTAGTTATTCAAGATTGAAAAGTGTGGATGGAGTAAAACAAGATACTTGTACTCAATGTCAAGGAAGAGGAAAAGTAAGTCAGACTGCTCAAACTCCGTTTGGAATGTTTCAAACTCAGAGAGCTTGTCCAAACTGTGGTTGACTTGGAAAAATCTTCACCAAAAATGGAAAACAAATTGAAAATGGAGGACTGGAATCACAGAAAGAAACTTTGGAAATAAAAATCCCTGCAGGAATCAAAGAAGGAGCTTATATCAAATATTCTGGAAGAGGAGATGAAGGAGTCGGTGGAACGGATGCGGGAGATCTTTATCTCAAGATTCATATTATCGAAAATAGTAAATATCGTAGAGAAGGAGATGATTTGTATACCAAAGCAGAAGTTTCTCTCTTCGATCTGGTGCTTTGATGAGAAGTAGAAGTCAATCATCCTGAAGGAAAACTCAAAATCAAAATTCCAAAAGGAACGCAAATTGGTGATAAAATCAAAGTTTCTGGAAAAGGTTTTGGAGAAAAAGGACTTTTCAAATCAGCTTGAGATTTATATGTGGAAACGAAAGTTTCTATTCCAAAAAGACTTTCAAAAGAGGAAGAATCTCTCTGGAAAGAATTGAAAAATTTAGAAAAATAGAAAAAAATCTGATTCTTCGTTGTCGAGTCGATTCGTGACGGAGAGTCAGATTTTTTTATTTTCTAGAGATTCATTTATAAATATCTCCTCTATTGTTTACTTCTATAATTCTATTTCCTTGTGGAGTTTTCTTAAAAATAAATCTAATCGATCCTTTCCTGATTCTATAAAGATTTGTGTTTCATTCGATCGCTTTGATGTCGTATGGTGCAAGGTTGTTTTCCAGAATATCTTGTACTATTTTCAAGAGGATTGCTTTGTAGGGAGATTTTTCGATAAATTTGATGAATTTTTCGACCATTCTATTTTTTAAAATGATCTAAAATAACCTGAGGGTCGATCCCGTCTTCTCCAAAATAGAAATCAAAATCTTCTTGAATTGATACCTCACTATCTTCAATATCTTTTAGAACAGCGATAGGTTTATTATTTGAAAAAATAACTTTAGGCCCTGATAATTTAAGGGACGATAAAATGCCTTTCATATTTCTTTTTAAATCGGTAACAGAAATGCATTGATCCGTAATCATATTTGGTATCAAATTAAGTAATAAATAGTGTTTATAAAATAATAATTTTTGTGTTATTTGCAAGGGGAAGAGAAAAAAGTCAGATTCTTTTTTACGATTTATTCGCAAATGGAGAGTCTGCCTTTTAATTTTCTTTTTATAAGATTTCTTCTAAATTCTGTATCATGAGATGTTGAATTCCTTCACTGACTCAAAAATCAAAATCATCCATAGATACTACATATTTTGGTCGATTATCGTGAATCTGTTTTAAAGAATAATATTCTCTTTCTCTGGTGGTATCATCCATAATTGAAGTTGCAACTTGAAAATACATTAATTTTCCTTGTTTTTCTGCAATAAAATCTACTTCGTAATTTTGAATTCTTCCAATCGTAATTGTATACCCATATTTTCTCAATACCAAATAGACATAATTTTCCAAAATTCATCAAATATCTTCTGAAGTTTTAAATCCAACTAAAGCATTTCTCACTCCTAAATCCCCCACATAATATTTATTATGAATGGAAAAAAGCTTTTTTGTTTTGATTTCTTGTGATTTTACTTGATTGAGGACAAAAGCAAATTCTCCATATTTCAAATACTCTAATACACTATTTACTGAAATATCAATCTTCTGAGATTTTAGGTAATCACTAATATTTTTAGCAGAGAAAATATTTCCAATACTTTTGAAAATGTATTTATACAACAATGAAAAAAAATGCTGATTTTTAATCTGGTTACGAGAAATCACATCTTTCAAAATAATCGTATTATATACCGATTGTAAATAAGAAAACTTTACATCTTCATCCTTCTGAAAATATACTTCTGGCAATCATCCATATTGTAAATATTCTAAAAAAGAAAGATGAGAATTCTGAATAACTTCTTTGGTTTCTTTGTAGGTCATAGGGAAGATTGGTATTTCGACATATCTTCCAGAAAGAAGCGTTGCAAGTTCTCCTGAAAGAAGATGAGAATTACTTCCTGTAATATAAATATCTACTTTCTCATATTTACTTAAAATCCCATTAATCGATTTTTCCCAATTTTCAATTTCTTGAATCTCATCAAGAGCAATGACTTTATAGTTTTCATCTTTTTCTATAAAAGGAATAAGAATGGTATTGAGATCTTGATACGTCTTAACATCATCAAAATCAGGATATTCCTTATTCATATAGAAAATATCTTCTTTCGATACTCCTTTTTCGTTCACAAAACATTGCAAAGTTTGAATTAATAAGGAACTTTTCCCCACTCTTCTCTGTCCGATTAAAACTTTCACAAAAGGCGTAAAAAAGAATTTTTTAATTTTTTCAAGATAATACGATCTTTTTTGTAATTGTTTTTGAAATATTTTGTCCATACTTAAAAGTTTTTAGATATTTAAAAAAATTTTGTTTACAATTAAAATATTAATTATTTTTTCATAAAAATCAAATATAATCGAAAAAAATCTGGTTACCATTACCATTCTTTACGCTTTTTTCTCTCTACAAAAAAAGACCGAGTATTCACTCAGTCTTTGATTGATAGGTACTTCCTGACTCTCCACAAAGGGTAGTCAGATTCTTCTTTCCGATTTATTCGCAAATGGAGAGTCAGATTTTTTTAAGTAATAATTATTCTTTAGAAAGAAATTTCCAAACAGGAATCACTTCGATTACAACTTCATCTTGATTAATAATCTGTTCTTGATTATAGGTTAGAATTATTCATCTTTTGATAGAATGTTTTTTCATTGCTTCAAGGAGTCCTCACACTTCTCTGTCTTGAGTTTCATTATTTAAATCTCGAGTAACTTGAATAGCCATATTAATTTCTAAACTCATAGATTTCTTTACAATAAAATCACATTCTTTTTTCTCGTTAAAATAAAAGAATTGATATCATCTTCTATAGAGTTCAATAGCGACCAAATTTTCAAGTTTTTTTCATCTATTTGCGGAATAATTTGCACTTAATTTGATAAATCAAGGATCGATAAGATAATATTTCTTTGCAGTGTTCGTTAAAATTCCTTTAGGAGAATAACTAAATTTGGGACATTCGATAAGAAAAAATGCTTCCTTCAAATAATCTAAAAATTTTAAAAGAGTTGGTTTGCTTATTTTTATTCCCATATTTTGAAAATAAGTGACTATTTTTGTAGGAGAGAAAAGTGAAGCATACATCTCAAGACTATATTTCATAAGCATTTCTAAAACAAATTTCTCTTGAATATTATGTCTCTCGAGTAAGTCCCTGTAAAACATAGTAGTATAATATTCTGTTAAGATCTCATGTTTTACAATGGTATTTTCATTCATAATAATCCTTGGATATCCTCAGAATTCTAAATATTCATCAAAAATATTTAAAAGTTTTCATTCGGATAAACTTCATTGTAAGGTTTCGTAATCAAGATTACTTTTCTCCAAAAGTTCATGAAATGAAAATGGGAGCATTAATCTATGTCTATATCTTCATCTTAATTCGGTTCCTATTTCATTTAATAATAATTTTGATGAACTTCCTGAAATAATAACTTTATATCCTTGATCGTGAAAAAATCTCATTGCTGTACCCCAATTTTCGACGTTTTGGATTTCGTCAAAAAAGAGATAGAGAGGTTTCTTACCATAAATTTGCTGATAAAGATTAATGAGCTCTGGTAAATCTGCTCACGTAAGATTCGTTAATTGTGGATGTTCAAAGTTTAAAAAAAAGATATCAGCTTTTTTACAAATATTTTTCGTTACAAGTTCTTCAACTAATTGATACAAAAAATACGTTTTCCCCGCACGACGTGGTCCAATAATGGCTAAAATTGAATCTAAGGAAACAAGATCTACATTTTGATATTTTCTTTTAATCAATAAAGGAAATTCGTCTACGGCTCGTTCTTTGATAAGTTTTTTGATCAATTCTTGATGTTGAAGTTCCATTTTTAATGAAAAATGATTAAAATTTTATGCTTTTATTATAAAGTGTAAAATGGAAGTTTATATTTTTATTATAAAGTATAAAATATTATATTCATTTATTTGAAAAATGCAAATCAAAAATTTAGATGGAAATGAAGTATAAAAATTTATCAGGACTTTTTTTTCTCTCAACAAAAAAAGACCGAGTATTCACTCAGTCTTTGATTGATAAGTACTTCCTGACTCTCCACGAATGGTAGTCAGATTTTTTCTTTATGATTTACTCGTAAAGAGAGAGTTAAATTTTTATTTTCTAAAATTGGGAAAATACTTTTTTAAGCATATACTGGTTCTAAAATCCTAACTTTTGAATTCTGTTTTTCTTCTTCTGTTTTCTTATTTCAGAATATAATGTCTTCGATCTCTTCTTCTGTTAGATTATCGTTTCCTATATGATATTCTTTAAGTTTCTCCTTTACTCTTTGAATCCTTTTTGATTCTTTTTGTTTGGCAATTCATAAACTATAAGCCACTTGGAGATTCATTCGAGTTCTTGCACTAATTCCAAGAGCTTCTTCAATGCGAACGCAAAGATCAGGAGTTAAATTTTTTTTTCATTTTATGATTTCATTTAATGCAGAAACAGGAATATCAATAATATCTGCAAATTTTGTTTGTGTAATTTTTCTTGCTTTTAATTCATCTAAAAGATATCCTCAAGGGTGGAAAAATGTCTTTTTCATCTATATTCTTAGTAAGAAATAAAAGCCCTAGAAAGAGCAACCACTACCTGATTTTATTTCCATAATGGTTGCTAATTCGTAGGATGTCCACTACTTTTATATATCCATCTTCAAAGTCAATTTCAACTCTTCGTTTATCATTCAGCCTTATGCTTCGGTGATCTCCGATTTTCTCTAGATTATTCCCGTTACACTTCCATAAATCTGAAAGAGAACAAGCTTCTTCTAAAGCATTAATCTTTTTCAAATAAAGAGTAATAACTTGTTTTGAAAGTTTAGATTTTTTTATTGCTTTTTCATCTTCATTATAAAGACCTTCAAGTAGTGGAGTTGTAAATTTTACCTTCATTGGATCCTTAATGGAGATAAAATCTGAACAATTTGATATTATCTCTTTGTCCTTTTAAATTATAGTTATTTTTTTTTATATTTCAATATTTTTTCTACTTTTTATAGAAAATATCAGTTGTTATCTTTTATCAATAATAACATATGATGTATGGTACTATATATTTCTCTCTACAAAAAAAGACCAAGTATCCACTCAGTCTTTGATTGATAAGTTCTTTCTGACTCTCCACGAAGGGTAGTCAGATTTTTCTTTATGATTTATTCGTAAATGGAGAGTCAGATTTCTTCTTTTTATAAAATATCTTCTAAATCCTAGATCATAAGATATTAAATATTTCGTCTTTATCCTTTATATTGGAATTCTTTCCAGTTAATAATTTTCGTTTCTCACCATCATTTTGATTCTCCAGTATAAATCACAAATCAATCTTCAGGATGTTTCTTTTTATTATTGATATTAAGCTCTTTTCGGTAAGTAATCCCTTTTTAAAAATCTTTAGAATAAGTTGAACTGGATTTGATTTCAATCGGAATTTGAGTATTTGCTTTATCAATAATAACGTCTACTTCTTTTTGATTGGAATCACGATAAAAATAACATTCTTCACCATACCCATGAATATTAATCTGCTTTTTTATCTCTGTTATGATCATATTTTCAAAAAGATTACCAATCATATGATGATTAGACAATTCTTCAACAGAATTGATTTTTAATAAACGACAAGCAAGTCCGGTATCCATAAAATAGATTTTAGGAGATTTGATATATCTTTTCCCAAAATTTTCATAATACGGATGCAGTTTGAAAGTGATATAACTTGCTTCAAGGATAGAAATCCATTTTTTTAAAGTTCTTTGATCTATTCAGACATCATCAGATAAAGATTAATAATTAATCATCTGTCCTATTCTTCCTGCAAGCAAAGCAACAAATTTACGGAACAAATCCAAATCATGAACTTCTTTGATTTGCCTTACATCTCTTTCTAAATAGGTTGCAATATATTGTTCATAATAAACAACAGGAGGAATATCTCTATCGTAAATAATAGGTAAAAAACCTTTAAAAATCTGATCTACAAAATTGTTTGATAAAAGATTATTCAGTTTTAATTCTTTAAAACTAAAAGGATCCATTTTTAAATATCAAACTCTTCAAGCTAATGATTGAGATATTTTTTCTGACAGTAATAAATTTTCAGATCAAGAAATGATAAAATCAGCCATTTCTTTTCTTGAATCCACAATCTCCAATAAATAGGAAAACAAGATAGGACATCTTTGAATTTCATCGATAATGATATGTGATTGTTCTCTTAAAAATCTTCAAGGATCATTCTCAACATCTGAAAGAGTATCCGGAGATTCTAAATTGTAATATTTATAATCTGGAAATTGTTCTTTCAAAAAAGTTGTTTTCCCAACTTGTCTTGCTCAAGTAATTGCAACAACAGGGAATCCTTTTTTTAAAACATTTAATTTATCGATATATAACCTATACAAAGCCATTTTCTTAAAAAGTTATGTAAAATTAACATATTCATGTCATTTTTGCATAATATTTTTTTATAGTAGTTTTCAAGTAATTTTATACATTCCCTCTCAACAAAAAAAGACCGAGTATCCACTCAGTCTTTGATTGATAAGTTCTTCCTGACTTTCCGTAAAGGTTCGTCAGATTTTTTCTTCTCGATTCACTTATGAAGAAAGAGTCAGATTTTTTTAAGCTATAATATCTTGTAAAAGTGAAATAAATTTTGCAGTATCACCAAAATAGTTTGGATAGGCATGAGAAAGTGTCTTTAATGATTCTCCAGCAACTAGTACTACTTGTCCTTCATCTTCCGTTTTAAAAAGTTGTTCTTGTTGTAAATAAAGTTCTGTCGCTTTGTTGATTTCTCAAGATTTAAATCATAAAACTTTAATCGTATGATCTTGAAGATTTAAAATAAGCAAATAATGTTCATATCTCTTTCCTAAGTTAGTATCGATCTGTTTAATTGCATCACTATAGGTTTTTAATTTATCAATTACATGTAATTTTTTTTCCAAAGCTTTTAGTGTTTTTTTCAATGATTCCAAATCTTTTCATTGGTATTTACGGGTAGGGACGCAGCCTTCTTTTATCGCAAAAAGGGAACTCGTTAGAGCAAAAAAATCTAACCATTCTTGAGTTCATTCTCAGGCTTTTAGAGCTTTTTGTAAAATAATTCCTACCGTTTCTACGGCAGTTGCTCGGATATGTTGCAATTCCGTTCTAATTTGGATTTCTATTTGTAATCCATTATATTCTGAAACATATGAATTCTGATATTTATAAACCATATGTAAAGATCTATATCACGAATCTTTTGGTTTACGAATATAATCATCTTCTTTCACTAATTCATGAAGGAATCTCCCCCTTAATAAAGCATCTCTCAATTTATAAACTTCATCAATATTTTCTAAAACAACTCTTAACCCCCCAATATCTTGAATCCTTGATAACATCATATTAGGATTTCTTTTTAATTTCCCAATGATCGAATGCGTACGTTTTAACCTTTCTACCACAACTGCTGAATATTGTAAAGATTTAATTTTCGATCTTAAAAGGGATTGAAAAGTATTCATAGGATAATCATGAGCTGTTCTCCAATTATTCAAAATCAACAAATTTTCTTTCATTTCATTTTCTGATAAATTGTCCTTAATTAGTGAGATTCAAGCTGAATTTATCTGTTTTTTAGAGTAAAGAAGTTTTATCTTTTTTGAAGGAGTCATGATGAATAATTACAGATAAAAATTTTTAAATGATTTGATGACTACAAGTAAGATAATGTTTAAACGATAAAAATCAAGGTAGAGTTGCTGTCTAAGTAAACAAAAAAATCTGACTTTCCATGAATTGGAGTCAGATTTTTTCTTCATGATTCACTCGTAAAGAGAGAGTTTGTTTTTCATTAAAAATAGTCTTGATTTTTAAAATTTGTTCGCTATAGTCGACAAAAAAGAAAAAAAACAAAATTTGTCGTGTTTATTCTGTATGAAAAGAATCATGAATCTTATAAAAGCAAGTAAATCTTTATTACATCAAAGTCTTTTCCCAAGGAAAGAATATTTTTTTCAATTAGATGAATATTTAAAAACAGATCTTATTATTGTAGTACAAGGACAAAGAAGATCTGGGAAAAGTTATTGTATTATGGGATATCTACAGCAAAAACAGATCGACGAAAAAGAGATTTTTTATCTCAATAAAGAATTGGATGTAGAACAACAAATACAGAATTATACCGATTTACAAAAACTTTTTACACAATATCAAAAAGAAGTAAAAGATCCTTCTTATATTGTGATCGATGAAATCCAAGATATTCATGAACGAGAACATTTTATCAGAGCAAGGTATACAGAAAAAAAATATAAAATTATTATTTCAGGATCAAATTCTAAACTTCTTTCTGGAGAACTCTCTACGTATCTTGCAGGAAGATATCTATCATTTCATCTTTATCCTTTGGGATATCAAGAATTTCTGGAGTTCAATCAGACTTCTTTCTCTTTTTTAGACTATTTTCAATATGGTGGGTTACCGGAAATTGCAAAAATTAAAGAAAGACAAACGAAAACACAGTATTTGAAAGATATTTTTGATAGTATCCTATTGAAAGATATTTTTTCAAGATTTCAAATTAAAGATATTCCTTTTTTTCAGAAAATCTTATTGTTTCTTGCTGATAACATTGGAAATCCCTTTTCTCTGAGAAATGTTCAAAATTTTTCAAAAAATTATGGTTGGTGAAATGCCTCACTTGAAAAAATTAGTCATTATCTTCAATGTTTAGAAATTCCTTTTCTTATCCATAAAGTTCCTTTTTATAATTTGAAAGGAAAACAATTCTTAGAATATGGAGGAAAATATTATTTCAATGATTTGGGAATGAGAAACGTTTTGAAGTTTAATTTTAATGACGATAAAGGGAAACTTCTTGAAAATCTCGTATTTCTTCATCTCAAAAGATACGGATATGAGGTGTTTATTGGAAAAATGAATAATCTTGAAATTGATTTTATAGCCAAAAAAGAAAATAATCTGAACTATTTTCAAGTTGCATATACGATGGAAGAAGAAACTACAAAACAAAGAGAATTTTGAAATCTTTTAAAAATACCTGATTCTTATCCTAAATATCTTATTTCTGTTGATCCTTATCCAGAAGATTATCAAGGAATAAAACATTTAAATATTGAAGATTTTTTAAAGCATTTTAGATAAAATACTTTTTAATAACCTAACAAAAAAAGACCGAGTATTCACTCAGTCTTTGATTGATAAGTACTTCCTTACTTTCCAAAAATGGTTAGTCAGATTTTTTTCTTCACGATTCACTCGCAATGAGAAAGTTATTATTCAAAATTTTGATAATTTTTTCGATTTAAAAGTTTGTAATCCTTCATTTCAAAATCATCTCAAGTATAAATAATCAAGCCGTTTTCTTGTTTCTTTTGATGAGGTAACGAATTCCAATATTTGATCCCCTTACTAAACTCTTGTGAATACGTTGATGATGATTTTATTTCGATAGGAATCTGCGTTAATGATTTTTCAATAATTAGATCTACTTCTTTTTGATTACTATCACGATAAAAATAAATATTTTCTCTGCTTCCATTTAAATTAAGTTGTTTTACTGTATCCATAATAATCATATTTTCAAAAAGATTTCCATAAATATAAAAATTTTCTAATTCTTTAATAGACTTAATATCTAATAAACGACAAGCTAATCCTGTATCGGTAAAATAAATTTTAGAAGCTTTGATTAATCTCTTTCCCAAATTTTCATAATAGGGATGAAGTTGAAAAATGAGAAAACTTGCTTCTAAAATAGAAATCCAATTGACAATTGTTTTTGCATCCACTCCAACATCATTAGCTAAAGAAGTATAATTTACTAATTGTCCTATTCTTCCCGCTAAAAGACAACAAAATTTATGAAAAAGCATTAGATTATGGACTTCGCTAATTTGTTTTACATCTCTCTCAAGGTAGGTAGCAATATAAGAATCATAATAAACTACAGGATTTGCATTTCTATGATAGATAGCAGGCATAAAACCTTTAAACATCTGTTCTGTAAGATTGTCTGAAATAAGGTTTAAGGATATTAATTCCGATAAAGAAAATCAATTCATTTTTAAATAACATACTCTTCATGCTAAAGATTGAGATATTTTTTCTGAAAGAAGAAGATTTTCTGATCAAGAAATAATAAAATCATCCATTATACCTCTTGTATCAACGATTTCTTGAAGATAAGAAAACAATTCCGGACATTTTTGAATCTCATCGATAATAATATGACTTCCACTTTGAAGAAATTTTAAAGGATCATTCTGTACTTTTTGTAAAGTTGCTGGAGTTTCTAAACTGTAATACGTATAATCTGGAAATTGTTCTTTTAAAAAAGTCGTTTTCCCAACTTGTCTTGCTCCAGTAATCGCAAGTATTGGAAATTGATGTTTTATTTTTTCTAATTGTACTGAATATAATCTGTGAAAAGCCATGTTTTTATATTTTATGTAAATCAGGAATTAAATTCCTAATTTGCATAATAATTATATTTTTATAGTTTGCAAGTGATTTTATTTTTTTTCTCACTACATAAAAAGACCGAGTATCCACTCAGTCTTTATTATAAATCAATCGTGCAGAGAGTTAGATTTTTGTCCTTTTATTTTTCAGATAATCGTCTTGCAATGTCGATAATATGAACTCATTCATATTGATAGGTTGTTTGTTTTGTTCTTGCGATAATAATCTTCGGATATGCATCTCTGATTTGTAGAAGTGGAGTTACTTCTCTTTGAAACGTTTTTTCATCACTAATATTATCTGATACTTGAATATATAAAAGTTCATCTCTTTTGATGGCAACAAAATCTATTTCTTTATGATACAGTACTCAGACATAAATTTCATATCAACGTCTTAAAAGTTCTATTGCTACGATATTTTCATATACTCTTCCTATATCTCTATTTTTATTACCATTAATTGCATATCTAAATCTATGATCTACTAAATAATATTTATCCTGCATAGAAAGATATTTTTTTCAGTGAATATCATATCTTTTTGTTTTATAGAAAATGAAAGCATTACAAAGGTATTGAATATAAGCACTAATCGTTTTATGATTGATAGGAGTTCCCTTTGATTGTAATTCATTGGTAATTTTTCTAATCGTTGTAATATTGGAAATATTATCCATGAGATACTTTGTAATATTGTCCAAGAGTTCTCCATATTTGATATGATATTTATCAATGATATCTCTACGGATTAAGGTTTCATAAACTCATTTAATATAATCTTCCTTTTCTTCTATCGTTTCGTATTGATACGATCAGGCCATTCCTCATTTATCGATAAATTCTCAAAATGCCAAGTCTATATCATCGTATTTATAATATTGGAGAAATTCTTGAAAAGAGAATGGGAAAATACTAATTTCAAACGTTCTTCCTGTAAATAAAGTCGCTAAATCACTACTTGATAGAAAAGCATTTGATCAAGTAAGATAAATATCATATCTTTTTGAGCTATGAAAACTATTAATGACATCTTCAAATCCTTCACACATTTGCACTTCATCAATCAAAAGAAAATTTTGTTTTTGTTGATCATATTTTCATTCTACATAATGATATAACGCATCTGCATCTCTAAGAGGTTTATATTGATAATCACTAAAGTTAATTTTGATAAGATTATGATTCGGAATAGCTTCTATAAGGTACTTTTCAAAAAGTCATAATAATTCTGATTTTCAACTACGTCTTACTCAAGTAATTACTTTAATATCAGAAGTCCCTATTACATTGATTAATTTTTGTAAATATGCTCTCGAAATGATTGTCATTATTATTATTAGATCCTAAATATTAGGATCTAATATAATCTTTCATTTCCCAAAATCAAGTTTTTATACACTTTGGGAAATAATTTAAAATATTAGTTAATAACTAATATTTTTTATCATCATTCAAAATGATATTTATTTAAAACAAATATTTTATTACCAAAAAATAAAAAATATTATTATTTAAGCAACGTAATTATTAACAAAAAATCTACTTTTATTCAAGATCAACGATTCTCACTACAAAAAAAGACCGAGTATCCACTCAGTCTTTGATTGATAAGCACATCTTGACTTTCCAAGAAGGTTAGTCAGATTTTCTCTTCAAGATTTATTCGTAAAGAGAAAGTCAGATTGTTTTATTTAAACATATATTAGAGTATGAATGATAAATTAATAAATTCTACAAATTTGGAAATAATGCTTTAATTTCTTTGTATTCATTTTTTATTCTTAGTTGCCACCACTTAGTTTCCTGCATCTTTTTTTCTATATGAGATTTATGGTATAGTAACAATATAGTACAAGTTTTGTTTTCTCTGTCAACCAAAAGAATATATCTGTTTCATGATGCATGAGGAGAAATATTACTCTTTGCTACAGAGAATTCCCCTTTTAAAATTTGGAATCTGGTATCAGAAGTTTGATGAATTATTTCAATCTTAGTATCTCAAAGAAAATTATCCAAATGTTCTAACATCTTAACTATTGTAAAAAAAGTATATTCTCGTTCTTTCTTATATTTTTTGGAAAAATCCTTGATATAATGAGATTCTGCATATTCCCCAACATGTACATTATATTTAATAGACATGGTCTGGATCTTCTTGAGTAATAAATTCGTATGGAATAATTTCCATGTCATTACAAATTTTTCGTGGCATTTGTACATGAGTAAAGGAAACGATTTCTTCTGTCTTTTTATCTTTCCATTTGGTACAAATTTTTTGTATTAAATCTAGCTCTTCATGTGTTAATTCATGACATTCTGGTTCTTCTAGATTTGAAATTAATTTAGCTTGTCCTTTTTGAGTTTCTGTTATTTTTCCCAAACATTGCAAACTATCTACTGCTCTAAAATAAGCCTCAGGAACAGGTCATTGCGGTAATTTTATATATGCTAATCCCGTCATGGGGGATAAATTATAATAGAACCAGGAGAAATCAGCTAAATAACACAATTTTGCTAACTTTGTTTTTGTAATTTTCCCATCTTTATCACATCAAAACTTAATACAATTTTGTATAATTTCATTGTATTTTTCTCGATTAATATCTTCATTATTTTTAATTCCAAAGGAAATTACCATGCCAATGTTGTATTAAACAGATAAATCAAACGTTATTTAGACAAATAAGAGTATAACGTTTTTATTTACGATTGCAAGAAATTTAACATTTTTGTTTATCGATTTAGGATATATATATCTCACTACAAAAAAAGACTGAGTATTCACTCAGTCTTTGATTGATAAGTACTTCCTGACTCTCCACGAAGGTTAGTTAGATTTTCTCTTCACGATCCACTCGCAAAAAGAGAGTCAGATTTTTTTGAGTTTATTTTAACCTAAGCATTTCCAGAATTTTGAAGTTGTGAAACAAAAAAATATAAAGAACTTTATCTATGACTATCACTATCACCCAAACATTCTGATGAACAATTCTTTCAAGAACATATACATTTTGGAAATTTTGTAGATTCTCATTGGCGATACTGAAATAATTTTGTATTTTTTTCAGCTGCATAGCATCACCAACGTAGATCGTTACTTTTTCTGTTATCTTGCCACCAGGATCAAGCATTATCAGCATCCCAATATAAATCAAAAGATTTTCAATCTGAGCATTCAACTTCCCAATATCTATTCTTTTCACGCAATGCTTTATGTCGATCTGTATCGTTAATCACAGCATGACATGAAAAATAACCTCCATAATCAGATGATATTTCTCAATAATACAGTCTATGACTTGGAGCATAAGTTCCATCATCACATGCCGTAACACCTCAATAGAGACTATATTTATTATAATTTTCAGGGACCTCAGCATAACAATCATTTATAGATTTCGCTCAACGTTCTGATTCTGGATATTGTGAAGGACAAGAAGATTTTCCTTGAGTTGAAGACGAATAATAATAAGTTCATCATTCACAATAATTTCCTCATTCACATGAAGAACAACTTCAAGCATACGCTGATAAATACGTTCCTGCAGAACATGTAATATAACAATCATTTTTTTCATCAGAACCTGCTGAAGATGTCATATTACCAGGACATCCTGTTGGACTACTTGATCAAGCTGGACAATACGATCAAGCAGAACACTGAGTTTTTCCCTTATTCGATGGACAGTAATATCAAGCTGTACATTGTTTCCATCCTGCATAGAGTTTTACTGTTGTATCTTGTTTCTTTAATGATGACAATACTCATAATTCTTCTGCTACTGCTATTACTGTATTCTTTCCTAAATCTTGATTTATCGTGTGGGTTGAAGTAGCACTTCAAACATGATAAAGATTTGTAGGTTCGTATCATGATTTACTAAGTTTAAATGTTTCTTCTCACATATAATCCGCTGGAAATGTCGGTTCAATACTTGCATCATACAAATATTCAACACTCGTTATAAAATCAGAACTTAATGGTACTTCTCCTCATGACATATAATTTGCTCCATTTCCATAATATTCTACTTTCAATTTGTTTGGTTTCCACAAAGCGACGAAATTAATCGAACTATTTTTTTGTACAACTACACCTCGAAAAACACTCAGACTTTTTTCTTTTTTAAAAGTTTAAATTATTTTTTAAACTTTACTTGATTTTTTAAAAGTTTTAAATATACTTTATAAAATTTATCTTTTCTCTCTCTCCCATGAATCAGAATATAGCATTGATTAAAATTTCTCTTGAAAGTTTACAGGAAAATATTTTTTTAAGAGAAACGTATCTTAAGAAATTACAACAATTTGCAGATACTCAACAAATTATTGTTGTAGAAGGACAAAGAAGAAGTGGAAAAAGTTATACTATTTTAGGATTTATGAAAAAATATCGTATCCAAGAAAAAACGTTTTATTTTAATGCAGAATTTGATATCAAGAAAAACATCAAAACAGCTTCAGACTTATCTGATCTTTTTGATAGGTATTGTGAAAATTATGGGAATCCTGAATGGATTATTCTTGATGAAATTCAAGATATTCAAGGTTGGGAACATTTTATTAGAGCAAAATATGCTTCAAAACAGTATAAAATTATTATTTCTTGATCAAACGCCTATCTTCTTTCAGGAGAATTAGCAACTTTTTTGTCAGGGAGGTATCTAAGTTTTTATGTATGTCCCTTTGGATTTGATGAATATCAAGCAATGATTGATTTTTATGCGTTAAAAAAAGATCCTTCTTTCCTTTCTTACCTGGAATATTGAGGACTTCCTGAAGTAATAAGAATCGAGGATAAAACCATGCAACAAAATTATATTCAAGCAGTGATCAATACGATTCTTGTAAAAGACATTTTTTGGAGGACTGGAAAAAAGAATACAAAAGATTCCTGATTATTTTTACAAGTATTGAGCTATCTTTCAAATATTGTAGGGAGCATTGTATCCGTTAAAAATATCGTTGAAACCTTACAAAAAGAACAATGAATAACGATTTCTCTCCCCACTTTTACTCAGTATTTTCACGAAATTTTAGCATCCTATATGATTCATAAAGTGCCAAGGTATAATATTTTAGGCAAATGCCTCTTTCAACAAAAAGATAAATATTATTTTAATGATCTTGGTATGAGAAATAGTTTTTGATATGATAGTGTGTATGATAAAGGGAAAAATTTAGAAAATATCGTTTTTCTCCATCTTAAAAGGCTTTGATATGAGATTTATGTCTGAGAAAATGCTACAAAAGAGATCGATTTTGTCATCAAAAAAGAAAATAGGATTCAATATCTTCAAGTTGCTCGGAGTTTAGAATGAGAAAACGTGAAAGAAAGAGAATTTTGAAATTTACTTTCGATCAAAGATGCTTATCCAAAACATTTGATTTCATTTGATAGTTTGGGGAAAGGTGATCATCAAGGGATTCAAGTACGAAATATTGAAACTTTTTTGAAAGAATTTAGATAAAAAAATAGAAGTCTGATTCTTCGTTACAAGTGATTCAAAAACGGAGAGTCAGATTTTTTTCAGAGAAAATATCCAGAGGAAATATCCCTTGAAATATGGTCAAAGAATCCTATCTTAAAGGTGTATTTTAACCTTTTTTTTACCAATGTTCCAAACTTTCAAAACTGAATTCGCTCAGTTACTTTCAAAAATTTTCAATATTCCTGCTCAAGAACTTGAGAATGAGATTGCTCTTGCTCCTGAAAATGTTGAAGGAGATTTTGCGTTTCCTTGTTTTAAACTTTCAAAAACTCTTCAAAAAACTCCGATAGAGATTGCAAAACAAGGAATTGAAGAACTTTCTAAAATGGAGAGTCAGCTTTTTTCTTCTTTTGTAATGGTAGGACCGTATCTCAATGCTAAAATCAATGTTTGAAGCTTAGCAAAAGAAATTTTAGAAAAAATAGAAAAAGAGAAATCTGACTTTTGAAAAGGAGAATCTACTTGAAAGAAAATTTTGATCGAAGGACGGCAACCAAATACTCATAAAACAGTTCATATCTGACATGTGAGAAATATTTTATTGAGCGAAAGTATTTCAAGAATCATGGAATTTGCGGGGAATGAAGTCATTAAATGTAGTTATCCAGGAGATATTGGAGCTCATGTGGCAAAATGGATGTGGTATTTTATCAATTTTTGTGAAGAAAAGACTTTCCCAACGGTAAATTTTTCCAAACGAGTAGGAGAATTGTATACCAAAGCAACTTTAAAAGTAGATGAAAATCCTGACCAATACAAAAAAGAAATTGAAGAACTACAGAAAAGACTCGAAGATGGAGATGAAGAACTGGTAAAAATCTGGAAAGAAACAAGAAAACTTTGTTTAGATGATTTGGTACATATTTGTACGGAACTTGGAACAACGAGAATCGATAGACGATATTATGAAAGTGAAGTAGAACAAGAAGGAATTAAAATCGTGAAAGAAATGGAACAAAAAGGGATTGCTCAATATTCACAAGGTGCCATTGCGATGGATTTAACGGCATATAAATTAGATTGGTTCTTACTTCTCAAATCAAATGGAGCATCTTTGTATTCAGCGAAAGATATTGCTTTAGCATATAAAAAATGGGAAGAATATCATTATGATGAATCTCTTTACATCGTAGGATCTGAACAAATCCATCATTTTGAGCAACTTTTCAAAACGCTTGAACTTTGTGGATTTGATGCAAAAAAACTCCATCATATTGCCTATGGTCTCATCAGTTTGAAATCGTGAAAAATGTCTTCTCGTGCAGGAAATGTAGTGCTTTATGAAGATTTTCGTGATCAAGTTCTCACTCAAGCTCAAGAAATGCTTAAAGAAAGAGAAATTCCTGACTCCGAAAAGGAAGAAATCGCAAGAAAAGTCGCATTTTCAGCAATCAAATTTGTAATTTTACTCCAAGATAGTGAAAAAGGAATTATTTTTGATGATTCTCAAGCGTTATCTTTCGAAGGAGAGACAGGACCTTATCTTGAATATACCTATGCAAGACTCTGTTCTGTTTTAAAGAAAGGGGAAGAAGAAAATTCTGACTTTCAAAAGGCTGATGGTACCCTTCTTCAAGAAGATCTTGAGAAAAAGATTTTACTTCAAATGGCTCAATTTTCTGATCTCGTTCAAAAAGCTTCTGCGACTTACAAACCAAACTATATTGCAAGATTTATCCTTGATTTAGCTCAGACTTTTAATACCTATTATCATTCTTGTAAAATTCATAGTGATGATCATGAATTAACAAAAGCACGTCTCAGACTTTGTGCAATCGTTGCTCAAGTCTTCAACAATGCTTTTTATCTTCTCGGAATTGAAGAAGTAGAGGTAATGTAAAGACTGTTTTATATAGTGCAGTATCCATGAAAAAGAAAAATATCATTATAGCAGGTTGCTCTAGATGTGGGAAAACAACTCTTTCTATGAAATTGGGAAAAGAAGGATTTGTTCATTACAAAATGGATAGTATCAAAAGAGGTATCGATAGAAATTTCTGGGATCATTATCAAGATGATTGGGATATTGTTAGTCCTTATATGGCACATTTGATAAAAACGATGATTGAAGATAATCAATTGGATATTGTAAGAGGGAAGGAATATTATTGTATTGATACTTGTCATGTTTATCCTGTCGATATTGCTCAATGTAATTTTAAAGATGTTGTGATTGTATTCCTGTGAAATCTTAATGAAAATATTGATAAAAAACTCAATTCTATTAGGAAATATGATAAAAATTTATGGAGTAATAGTTTTAGTGATGAGGATTTAAGAGCGTATTTAGAATGGGGAGTTTGGTATAGTAAAAAAGTGAAAGAGCAGTGTGAACAATATCATATTAAATTTTTTGATACAGGAACTCATTTTAAAAAAGCACTTAAAGATGCTTATAATTATATTGAAGATGAATTGAAAAAATAGAAAGAGGATTTAGTTATGTTTACGAAAGAAACATGAAAGTACGTTTTCAAAAAGTAAAGATGGTTCATCATATTCTTTCTGATTTTTATCCTTTTCTTATGGATATTGAACAAAATCCAGATATCAAAAGAATTGTTCCTTGAAGAATTTCGAGAAAACAAAAGGGGAGTTCAGATTTGAGATTTTCAGTATCTTATACAACATTGAGCGGTATAAAATGAATTATGGCAAAATGAGCAACTGCACAGGAAATCTTTTTCCTTTGTAGTACGGAAAAACAAATAGAGGTTATAGAATTTTTACTTTCTTCGTGGGAAAAACTTTATCTTTAAAAAAAATATGGTTATAGCAATTTTAGGGGTGATTCTTTTTTGATATTTTCGAACTTGGTTGGTTCGTAAACTTTTTGTAAATATCAATAATTTTCAATTTTGGAAGCTTTTTGTTCTTTCAGGGAGTTTAGTTGCTTTTTTGCTTTGATCTCAGTATATGCTCCATCAATTTAATTTGTCTTTCGTGACATTTCCTGGTTTTTTTGTTTTTTGTGGAATCCTTCTTCTTTTTTTAGCTATTCTATGGGCTGTTTTTTACCCAAAAAATAAAAAAAGCTGAATGATTTTGGGCGTTCTTCTTGTTTTTTTTGTTTCTCTAGGTACTTGAAATTTATTGATACCTTTTTTTTCTTCTTTTTCGCTCCTTCTTCTCTCTGTTATGACTGAAGAATACTTAAAAATAGGAACAAGTTCTTTGGTGTTTGAAAAAAACGGTCAAATAAAATCAGATTTAATTTTTTTTTCTCTTCTTATTGCTACGGGGTTTAGTTTTTTTGAAAATTGTTATTATTTTATAGAATCTATTACGAGTCTTCATCTTGAGAATTTAGTATTGGGAAGATGAATATTTGCTTCTTTGCTTCATTTATTTGCAACAGGAGTAATCGCTTTGATTCTTTTTAAGGGAGGTGTTTTTGAAGAAACTTTTTTAAAGAAAACTATTGTGATTTTATTGGTAGGGTTTTTGATTGGGGTAATAGTGCATCTTTTGTATGATTTTTCTTTTCTTCCTTCCTTTTTAATTTATGGTATTATTTTAATTGGAGGGTATTTCTTTTTAACGTATTTATTTTATCTTTCTGATCATATTTATTTAGCAAAAAAAATGGGAGAAGAAAAATAATTAAAATTTTATTTCCGTTTTCTAATAATTACTTTCATATCATCTAAAGCTGCTAAATCGATTACTTGAAGATTATTTTTTTCTGGATAGTATTTTTGAATGAGTTGATATTTTTGAAATTGTTTTAAAAACTCATTTTTATCTTTAAAATCAAAATAAATTTCTTGCTTTGTATCGGTAAAAATTACAAATCTTGTCGATCATACAAAATACATTAATTGGGTGAAATTAGGAATCTCTTTTTGAATATATTCAATAATTTCTTTTAAATCTTGAAAAGAAATTTGAAAAAAAAATCATGATAAATCTGTAGTTCCAGAAAGATATTGAGGAGTATAGAGAATAAAACTTTCTTTTCATAACGTCATGGAATCTTGTAAAGGTTCAATGCTGTTTTCTCGGACTCCGTAAAATTGATCTCCTATCAGAATTCTGAAAGCTGGTTCCTGAAAAGTTAAATCTAGTCAAAGAATATTTCCGCTTGTAATTTGATAATCAATATTCTCTACAAAAGGGACTAAAGCTTTAGCTTGAGAAAGTAGGTTATCTTTCAAAAAATATTGAAAATTATAGTAATTTTTCCCTTGGAGAGATTTTGTGAGAAATTCAAAAAGTTCAATGTCTTCATAGGTTTCAATAGTGTTTTCAGAAAACTCCACTTTTGAAATAAGATATTCTTCTTCCAGAAAGAGTTTTTGAAATAAAAAATAAAATCAAACTCCTAAGAGAATAAGAGTTACAAAAGTCCACATAATAATTTTTTTAGCTTTATTGCTAAGTGAAAAGGAAATCCTAGGAAAAGAAATTTTATACTGTTGCAAAAACCATTTTATTCCTTTTTTCCTTTTTTTTTTGATAAAAGGCTTTGCAGATACAAGGCCTCTAGACATATAATAAATAATACAAAATGAAAGTTAAAATAATCCCAAAAAGCATCCCTCAAAGAACTTCAAAAGGAGTATGTCCCAATCTTTCTTTTAAAGTTGGTTTTTTTGTTTCTTTCATCTCTAAAACATTTTGAAGATTTCTTCTCAATTCATTGAGATATCTTGCATGTTCTCCACTTTGATATCTTACATTCATTGCATCATATGCGACGATGAGTGAAAACGTAAATGCAATAGCAAAATTTACGCTATAAACTCCTTCACTTAATAATACAATGGTTGTTAAACTACTTGCAATCCCCGCATGTGAAGAAGGAAATCATCAACTTGAAAAAAATTGAGCAAAAGAAAATTTTTTTTGTACTAAAGAATCAATACAAATTTTTATAATTTGGATTAATAATCCCACTCAAAAGGAGATTAAAACGACAGGTATTTGTTCAGGAAATTGTTCGCAAAATTGCTGAAGATGTTGAGAAATATAATCAAACATAAAAACACTTCATCTAAATAAAATTTTCTTTAAGATATAAAAAACAATTAAAATTTCAAGATTCACCGTGAAGAAATTTTATATTTTTACTTGATTTTTTGGAAAGGAATACTACTTATTTATAAGTACTTTAGTTTTTTGTTTCGATATGCTATTTTTCTTCAGAATTTTAAAAGGATTTTTTTGTCTTCTTACGGTTGTTGTGGGAATTGTCTATATGAGAGGAGATTTTTTATTTGATCCTCAGCAATTTTGAATGATAAAAACTATTCTTGTACCTTGATACCTTGTTTTTTGTGGTCTTATGATTGGATATCTGTTTTCTACTCTTTGGAATGGAAGAATTCAGTATAAAGATGATACTGATAAAGAGAAAATAGCGATCAAAAGTTTTGTGATTTGATTTGTATTGTGAATCGTTTTAGCGTTATTATATGTTTTTCTTTAGTCTTTTATTTTTTTAAAAAAAGATGAAAAAACTGACTGTTTTCTTGATGTTTATGGGGTTTTCTGTTTTGATTGGTTGTGATTCTATGGTTAAAAATACTCAAGATATTTTAGTGGAGAGTATAAAAATACCTTATGAGTGAGAAATTGTTTTAGAAAAAAATGACATGGTAAAGGAGGATAAAATTCTTGAAATTTATGAGGAGAGTCAAAAAGAAGGAGAAGAATCGTTTAAAGATTCACTCATTATAGCAAAACAGTATGATTTATGAAAAGGAACCTTAACTTTTGCAAGAGATTCTCTAAAACTTCTAGAAGATAAAGGTTTAACCCTAAAAGATAAACAAGAATGGAAAACTGTCTTTACAAATAATGAAAGACAAAGAACTTTAGTGGTCTTATCTTATAAGATAGATGGTGGTCTTGTTTCGAAAATTCCTACTTTATACATGACACAAGCTTTTTTGGAAAGTGATAATGAAGTTTATGTTATTTCTCATAGTACAGAAGAAAAATCTGAGCAGAAAAATATGGTTTCTACTTTTAAGAAGATTTCTTATTTTGAATAGAGTACTGCTTCAAGAGTCTGATGGTGAATTTTTGCAAATTGAATCGTTTTTCAATATAATAGAAAAGGTAAATCTTTTATCTTTTCTTTTTTTATATTAATTATGGACAATTCTTTTAATCCCAATTTTATCCCTGGAATTTGAACTATGGGACCTATTGGAATGCAACCTCAAATGACCCCTATGAATACAATTCAAGCTCAAAAAGAGAAAAAAGAAAAAATTGTTTTTTGAAATGAGCCAAACGATGTCAGTTTGAAAGAGTTTTTTGGAAAAATTTTTCTATGATTGATTAGTTGAGGACTTATTGCAGCAATTCTTTTTGTTTTAACGGGATTTCTTTGATGAATTTTAGGAGATAATGGGGGAACTCCAACAGCAATTCTTTGAGTTCTTCTTGCTGCAATTTGATTTATCACAGGAATGATTGGAAATATGGGATGTGCATTGTTGTTCAATATCTTCTTCAGTAAAAGATATTACAATCTCAGTAAAATGTTGGGACTGATTTTTACTTCGTCTATGATTATTTTCGTGGCTTTCGTTCCGATTTATTTTCTTTTTCAAGGAAATGTAACGACGGCTTATAGTGTGTGTGGATTCCAAATTATTTTCTCTTTCTTTATTACGATTTGTTTGATGGATTTCCTCGCACATCCTAATTATTCAGCAAGTAGCTTTATGGGAAATCTTCTTGGATTTATGTTTAGTTGTGCGGCATATCTTGCTCTTGTAAATGTTACGATGCATAATCCTGATGATGTAGAGACCAATACGTTGCTTTTGATGATTGTGCCAAGTATCTTAGGTTATACGGTAACGCTCTTTGGTTCTGGAATCTGGGATGCAATTTATTATAAACTCTTTGAATGGGGAAATAATCCTTTTTATCTCCCATCTTTGACAGAATTAAAAAGAAAAGAACAAGAAGAACTTGCAAAACAGAAAAAAGATAATGAAGAGGTTAACGTTGAGATGAATTAATCATTGATTTTCCCAAAAAAAAACTGATACTCTGATGAAGTTTCAGTTTTTTGTTTTAGCATGAATGATATCTTGAATAATACTTGATTTAGAGAAATATTTTGATATTATGTTCATGGTTTTTAGTTCTTTATGTTTGGAAAATGTCTTGAAAAGTAAAAAATACGGAAAGTTGAGAAGATATTTCACGTAAGGATTTATTTAAATTTGCGGGGATTCCTACAGCTATTGTTACTGGTCTTATTGCTTTGGCACTTTGTCTAAGTGATTCTTCTAAAAGAACTGCTCCTTCTCTACAAAATCTTACTGATACTTTATCGACTAAAGATACGCTTCTTCCTTCAGATTCTGTTAAGACTTCTTTGTATGATATTTTATGAGAAGAAAATGAAGCAAGTTTTGATCGCTGTGGATTTCAACCGGCATATTAATAATTTTTAAATTTTGTATTTTGGGAAAAGTTTAAAGTTTTGTTTTCTGAAAATTTTGAGTAAAGAAGAAAAGTCTGACTGCTCATGGTGGAGAGTCAGATTTTTTAGGTTTATTTTAGTTAATTGTTCTTACTTGAACATCAGAATATTCTTGAGTTATGTTTTGAATTTGTTGAATATAGTTTTGATATCTACTTTCATTATTGCTATTTTGAAATGCTGTATGAATATCATTTGAGTTATTAATGACAATATCACGTCCATTGTTTTCTGCATAAGCTGTAATTCATGCGTTTTTTAATAATTTGATTGTGTTTTCTACTTTGATTGTATCTTTACTTAATCTTTCAATTCCATCAAATGCCTCTTCAATTTCTGGTATGAGTTCTTCTATTTTTTTATTCGCTAGTAAATAGGTTTCTTGTTTTTCTAGTCTTTGTTTTAAATTTGATAAAGTCGCATATTGTTCTTGAAATTCTCATCTTGGTAGCATTTCCCCCTCTTGAATAGTTGTTTTTTGAAAATCATGATATAATCTGTTGAATGTTGTTTTTGCTATGTTAAGCGTATTAAGGTTAATTTTTGAAATATCTCCAAAGTTTTGAATTCTTTTATTAAAATTTTCTTTAATATAGCTAATCGCACTGTTTTCATAGAGTTTATTGAGTTGTTGTTCAAATTTTTGAGCGTCAAATTGTTTATTTGTCGTAATATCTGTTAATTTCAGTTTGTTTTCTGTATTTGTCAGTTTATTTTGGATTGTTATTGTACTGATAGTTCCCTCAGAACATTGCAGAATTTTACCATGTTGTTGTGTCTTAGTAAAATATTCTTTGATTAGTGGATTTTTAATGGTATTATAATTAAAATCTTTAATTCCATTATTAATCAGTTCTTGATTTTGTTTCCCTTCATCCATAATTTCTTGATCAAAGCGTTTATTCCCTTCTTCAATTTTTTTTCTATGAAGTTTTTGTTCTTCTTCATTAATTTTATCAGCAATACTTTCTCCAAATTTTTCAATGTTATATCTGACTTGTCATTTTGCGTTTTTACTTGTTATTTCATCACTTTTGATTGTTATTGATTCTTTTTTCTGTGTTTCTTCTGATGTATAATAGATAGTAAAAGTATTTGTTTTGTTATTAAAATATGATTGTTTTAAAGTGTAAGTTGGATTTCCTAATTCATCTTGAGATTCTTTAAGTAAATTATAGCATGTTTCCCATTGTGTTCCATCTGCCACAAGATGGTCAATCAAATCTGCATTCAATAATTCTGATGAGCTACTATATAAAATTGCATTGTTAGTCTCTACGCTTTCTGTTGTTTCTTGTTTCTCTGTTTTTGTTGGAGTCTCCGTTTCTGTGATTGTTTTTGTATTCTTTATGGCTTCTCTGGAATATTTTCAAAGACTTCCATCAATTCAAAGTTTCCACATTCACCCGTGTAAGTCTTGTCCATTTGCAATTAAATAAGCTTGAATTTTTGCTCAATTTTCTCATCTGATTCCTTCTGGATTCATTTCACCTTGTGCGATTTCTGTAACTATGTCTTTGATTGGTTTTGTTTCGTCATAAACTGTAATCGTTGTATCCCCAAGCTCTGTTTTTGCTTGGACATAGTCATTCCTTTCGAGATTGTTCAAGGATTTTTTTTCTTGATCTGAGAGTGTTTCTTTTCCATCAAGATTATTAATTGCTTCTATTGCTTTCATTGTCTTATAGTTTAATAAAATAAAAAGTTACATAATTTCAATGAGATTCAATAAGTCTTCTGCTGATGAATCTTCAGCATTTTGTGAATCTTTTTCTTGTTGATGAAGTTGTTTCATTTGTTCAAGTTGTCTCTCTTGTGATTGTTGATCTTCAGTTTTTTTACGCTGTTGAGCGAAACCTGTCGCAGAAAGAATTAACTCGTACAGTTGAATCATTACCTCTTCATCAGGATTATCCGTATTGGATAAAAAATTGATAGCATTTTCTGAAAAGTCGATTTTTTCTTTGATGAATTCAAAGATTTTCAGTAGCTTTTCTTTCTTCTCATCGGTTGAGAGTTCTTTGAAGCTGGTGAGCTTTTGTTCTTTATCGTTCATGATTTACATCATAAAATATAAATAAAAACACTATATAGTACTATAATTATATCTGTTTTTTTTTTTTGTCAATTTTTGGGGGAGATTTTTTAGACAAACATCTTGAAAGTAGATATTCTTTTTTTATATTGGTGATAATTTTACCTTTATAACTTTTAAAAATGGGGCTTTTTGGTTGGGGAAAAAAGAAGAAAAAGAAAAATTCAAAATTTATACCTCAGACGCGTTTCGATTCTTATTTTTATGATCTTTATACCAGAATTTGAGTTGATACAACAGATAATTATTTTTTGCATTTTAAACAAGATCTTGAACCTTTGTATCTTGAAAAGTTGATTTTAAAAGCATATAATAGTCTTGAAAATGAGAAAGATAGACAAAAATTTGATGAATTTGTAAAAGAATGGGATGATCAAGGGGGGACAGAAGAGGAAAAAATGGAAGAAATGATCGATTTTGTAGAAAAAATGAATCCTCATTTTGAAGATGAAATTAAAGCAATGGAAACAGAATTCGCTGATGAGTATCTTCAGATCTTTGAGGAAGAACATTGAGGAAGTTTTGCAGATTGTGAGGAATGCAGAGAGCATTCTTCTCATTGTGTATGTTGTAGGAATAATGAACAGGAAGTAGAAGAGGATGATGGTGATTGTGATGATTCTTCAGATGATTGTGATGATAGTTCTGATGATTAGTTTTTTACTCTTAAAAAATGATTACTATGAAACATATTTTTTCTTTAATGGGGATTCTGGCTTTTTTTTCTTTTTTCTTTTTTACAACTTCCTCTCATGCCTATCAAGAAATTTTAATCGAAGAAAGGTGATGAAAGCCTATTAGAGTGATTAAGGTGGTTTTAGATGGAGAAGATTTTGTTGTAGCTTCTGTTGCTAAGGAATGAGGAGAAACTTTGACGCAATTGATGCAAAAGGTTTGATGAACTTCAGCTATTAATGGTGCTTTTTTCTGTCCAAAGGATTATGCAAGTTGTGGAGGAAAAACTTTTTCTCGTTATGAAAGAGTTTTTATGGGGGAAGGAGAAGCTTATTCGATGTTTCGACCCGATACAAGTATTAGAGGAATTTTTGGTTTTGAACAGGATGGAACTCCACTTTTTGTACAAAATAAGATAAGTACTCATGATTATGGATTAAATAATAATATCAATCAAGAGAGAATTGATGATCTTTGGTTTGGAATCTCAAATTTCCCTGTTATTTTGATTGAGGGAAAAAATGTAACCGCAGAAGCTGCTGATTATATTGACAATAAGATGACTGGAAAGGGAAATAGAAATTTTATTTGTTCTACAGAAGATGGGAAAACGGTGTATATGGGAGTGATAGGTTTGTCAGATATTTGGGATATGGCAGAGTATTTGAAAAAATATTTTTGATGTTATAATGCTTTATGGTTAGATGCGGGTGCGAGTGCAGGAATGATTTATGACAATAAAGTATTAGCAAAAGGTAGTAGAAGTCTGATTACTGATGCTTTTGTAGTAGTAAATAGAGAAATGTTTCTTGAAAAACTTTGAGGAATTCCACCAAAAAATCCTGGGAAATATACTCCTGCTTATACGTTAACTTCTAGAGATAAAACGATGATTGTGCTTATCAATCAAATTATTCGTGATATTATTTCGAAAAAAGAATTAACTAAAAGTGCATTGATTAGTATGATTCGTAAGGCGGTAAGTTCTCCGACCATGACATTACAAAATAAAGCGATTTTTAATAGAGTCTTGGTTAATCTTTTTACTCTTGAAACTCTAAAATCCGTCTCATCAGGGGAAGTTCAAAACTTTTATTTGTGAACGATATAAAATGGAAGAGATTCCACATATAGGAATGGGAACACGAGGATTAGAAGGAGATTGATGTTATCAGAGTATTAGGGATGGTCTTGCGGTATGATATCGTCATATTGATACTGCATCCCATTATCACAATGAAGAAAAAATAGGGGAGGCGGTTAGAGATTCTCAAATACCGAGAGAAAAACTTTGGATTACGAGTAAGCTTTGGATTGATGATTTTTCGAGAGTGCAAGAGGCTTGTGAGGAATCCTTAAAAAGACTTCAAATAGAGTATTTGGATTTGTTCCTTATTCATCGGCCCTCTCAAAATGAGGAGGTTAATAAGAAAGTTTTTGAAAATTTGTTAGAGCTTAAGAAACAAAAAAAAGTAAAAAAAATCTGAGTTTCTAATTTTACGATTTCGCAGATTCAGAGTCTTATTTCTCTTTTTTGAGAAGAAATTTTTGCTAATGAGATCGAATTTCATCCTTGTCTTTCTCAAGAAAAAATGCTTTCTTTTGCTCAAGAACATCACTTCCATATTATTGCTTATTCTCCTTTTTGACATGGACATTTATTTCAACTTTCAGCATTGCAAAGTCTTGCTCAGAAAACTTGATATTCTCTTTCGCAACTTTGTTTATCTCGATTACTTCAACAATGAGTTGTCGTAATCCCCAAAGCGACTTCGAGAGAGAGATTACAAGCAAATTTTCAAGCATTACACTGTTCGTTATCTGATGAAATTCTCCAAGAAATCGATTTACTTCCGAAATATTATCGTTATCTTAATCCTCCTTTTGCTCCTCAATGGGATTAGAAAATATTCTCTTATAGATATTTTTTGGAAAAATATTTGACTTTTGTATTGATATTTTTATAGTAGCAAAATCTTTTTATTTGATTATTAATAGTATTATGTTTAAAAATAACATTACTCAAAAAACTGAAAATTGATCTTTTTTACCTAGTGTTCTTCAAAAAATGCTATAACAATCATGGGAGGTATTGCTTTATCCCTTGCAATTGCTCTTATTTCTACTTGTAATAGTAAAAATTCTGATATCGAATCTTTGAAATCTGAAAAAGATTCTCTTTTATGAGTAAATGCACAATATTCCAATGAAATTGAGGATTTAAAGAAAACTGTTAGTTGAAATAGTCTTGATGCAAAGCAGAGACAAGATAGTTTAGAAAAAGTGATACAGTTTCAAAAGTCGGAATATGAAAGAAAGCGTGATAATGTTCTTGATTGGATTTATGAGTCTTATGCAAATGAGAAAAATCCTTTTGGTCTTTTAGCTTTTGAAATTGAAAATATTTTGTCTCAGGCTACTCGAGAATTTTATCCAGATGAGTATAAAGCTAATCCTGATTCTACTTTAGAGGCAGTAAAACAAACATTGGCAGAGAGGAAACAAAAACGTGATGAAAGACTAGATTCTTACAAGAAAACAGGTAGTCAAAAGAAAGGGAAAACTCAAAAAAATCAAAGAACAATTCATAAATAAAAAGTTCTTGTTTTCTGTCTTTTTTTCCGTATACCATAAACAATTATCTTTCAAGATAAGATTTTATTTTATAAATCCTTATAAATGACAGGAAATTACACTTTGATGATGGTAAAACCAGATGCTGTTAGAAATGGACATGCTGATGCTATTTTTCAAGAAATTGAGAAACATGGGTTTGAAATCGTAGCAAAAAAAGAATTACAACTTACAAGAGCAGAAGCTGAAGCTTTTTATGTGGTACATAAAGAAAGACCTTTTTATGGAGAACTTGTAGATTTTATGATTTCTGGTCCTATTTTTGCTGCAGTACTCAAAAAAGAAAATGCAGTACCAGAATGGAGAACTCTTATGGGTAAAACAGATCCTGCAGAAGCAGATGAAGGAACAATCAGAAAAATGTTTGCTACTTCTAAAGGAGAAAATGCTGTTCATGGATCTGATTCAAATGAAAATGCTCTCAATGAAATTTTCTTTTTCTTCTCTTCTCGTGAAATTGTTGCTCAAAGTGGAATTGTTCAACTTAATGATATTATTGGAAGACAACCAGAATAAAATAAATCACCTTAAATAAAAAAATCTGACTTTTCAATTACGTGATATCGTACTTGAAGTGTCAGATTTTTTCAAAGAGAAGAAGAAAAGCAATCTTTTCTTTTTCCTTTTTTTCTCAAATCTTACATTGTTTTGTAATGATTTTTGATAGCTTTGTACATATTCTTAAGCCCAATTTTGAAATATGACATCAGTCTATTCGAATGAAGGATTAATTATTTTACTTTCATCTATAGTTTTCTAAGAAGAAGTGTTTGAAGGGGCTGGGCGTGTTTTTTATTTTTATTTTATGAAAAATCTTCTTAGTCTTTTATAGATTTCGGAAAATAATTTTCTCTTTGATATTAATAAAAGGGAAAACTTTTATTAACGGATTTATTATACCCAAAAAAAATGAAAAAGTCAAAAAAATCTGAAGTATTTTTTAGGTTAGTCTTTATTTTCTAGGGAGTTCGATTTTCTCTGCGATATCGAAGAGAAGCCCTTCTTTTCGCCATGCTCCCATAAGCTGGATTCCTACAGGGAGTTCTTCTTCTCCTTCAGAAACCATTCCCATAGGCAGAGAAATTGCAGGTAATCATGCAATATTTGCAGGAACCGTATAAAGATCTTCTAGATACATCAAAAGTGAATTGTTCTTTTTCTCTCCGATTTTCCCAGCTGGACAAGGAGAAGTTGGCATTAAAATTGCTTGATATTCTTCAAAAAATTCAGCAAACTTTTTTTGGATATATTTCCTAGCTTCATAAGCTTTTTTGTAGTAGGTATCGTAATGTTCTTTTTGAACAACATAATTTCCAAGGAGTAATCTCTTTTTCACTTCTTTCCCAAATCATTCCGTTCTCACGGCACGATAGTATTCATCAAGAGAAGCAAAATCTTTCATCTCTTTTTGGAGTCCAAATCTCATTCCATCAAATCTTGAAAGATTACTCGTAACTTCTGCAGAAATTAAGATATAATAAATCGGAGCAGCTTCTTTGAGTAAAGGAAAATCAATAAAATCTACGGTAAAACCTTGTTTTTTTAGTTCTTCAATCCTCTCACGAAAGCATTTTTCTACTCTTTCATCTAAGCATTCTCCGAAAACTTCATTGGGAACGGCAATCTTCGTTTGAGAAGGATCTATCGTTTGAGGTTGTAAAAAATCTTTAGAGTCAGATTTTTCTTCTGTTTGACTATCATTTTTATCTTGTCCTGCTAGATATCCGAGGAGAATTCTTGCATCTTCTACGGTTTTGGTAAAAGTTCCTACTTGATCGAAAGAAGAAGCCATAGACTGCACTCCGTATCTAGAAATTCTTCCATAAGTTGGTTTCAATCCTACGACTCCGCAGTGACTTGCAGGCTGACGCACACTTCCTCAAGTATCCGTTCCTAAGGCAGCAATACAGAGATCTGCAGCTACTGCAGCAGCACTTCCTCCACTACTTCCCCCAGGAATACGATTTTCTCCGTGAGGATTTTTGGTATTTCCAAAATAGGAAGTTTCTGTTGAGGATCCCATAGCAAATTCATCCATATTGGTTTTTCAGAGGAATAACGCTCCGTTTTCTTCAAGCTTCTGTAAACAAGTAGCGGTATAAGGTGCAACATAGTTTTCAAGCATTTTGGAACCGCAAGAAGAAATTTCCCCTTGAAGGAGAATATTATCTTTGATCGCAAGAGGTAATCCATGAAGAGGAAGAACTTTTGCTTGTGCTGTATGTTCTTGCAAATACTTGTCATGCATTCTCACAAAAGCAAAAAAATCTGAATTTTTCTCTTGGATTTTCTGAAGATAATGGTTGATTACTTCGTCTGCTGTAAATTTCCCTGTTTCGATTCCTTCAAGATAGTTTTTGATCGTCAAGTGCATCGTTTAAAGATTGAAAAGATAAACTCTTTTATATGTAAGGATTTTTAAGAGAAAAAAAAGGGGAAATTAGTTCCCCGTTATTACAAACTAAGGACTTGGAATACGCTCGATAATAGCATCTAAGACTTTTTCTACATTTTGTCCTGTTTTCCCTGAGACGCAAATTATTTCTTCTCTAGAAATTCCGATCATATTTTCGATTTCTGTCGCTACTCTATCAGGATTTGCTGCGGGAAGATCGATTTTATTGAGAACGGGAATAATTTTGAGATTTTGATCCATTGCTTGATAAAGGGTCGATAGTGTTTGTGCTTGGATTCCTTGTGAAGCATCGATTAGAAGAATTGCTCCTTCTACTGCAGCCAGAGAACGCGAAACTTCATACTGAAAATCCACGTGTCCGGGAGTATCGATCAGATTTAATTCATATCCTTTTCGTTGCATTCTCGCAGGAGTCAGTTTGATAGTAATCCCTCTTTCTTGCTCGATATCCATACGATCAAGCACTTGACTATTGGGGAGTTTTCTAATAGTTCCTGTGATTTCAAGCATTCTATCTGCTAAAGTCGATTTTCCATGATCAATATGAGCAATGATACAGAAATTACGAATCTTTTTTTCCATTTTCTCATCATCTAAAATAAATTAAAAAAAGAATAAAAAATCTGACTCTAAAAACAAGAGAGAATTAGTGAAAAACATAAAAAGCCTGGTAGAATTGTGATACTATAAATTTAATGTATTATATAAATCTTTTTTGTATAATGTCAATTTTAATATTGATTTTTTGTTGTTTTTTGTTATATTTTTTTTTGTTTTTATTTGAAAAAGGAAATATGGATCAAAGAGAGGAAAAAAAGAAAAATATTTCAAGACCAGTTATTACTTTTCGTAATAAAATTATCTCTCCTCAAAGACTAGGTGATCATGTAATCTCTCATGATGATCTTCCTTCTTTCTCTTTTTCATCAAATGGGGCCATTGAATCTCTTTCAAATTCCATAGCTTCTGAAAATTATGAATTTTATGACTCACAACTTTCTTCAAAATCTCTTTCTCAAAAAGAAGATTTTTCTCCCTTTTCATCGGTATTTGAAGAAGAAAATAACACTGATATAAGAGATGTTCATGATTCTATTGATGAGTCTCCTTTTGTTGTCCATGAGGACAATATACCGAGTGAAGAATGTTTGAAAAATCAAAAAGAAGAAAAAAATGATCTTGGATTTTATGGTGGAGAATTGGTCCCTTTTTATCATCCTATTCAAGATCTTATTAGAAATGTTTTGATCAATTTATTTGGAGAAAGTAAAATTATTTGTGAAAAAACATCAGATTTCTCTTCTTTTGATACTGTCGTAGAAGAGGAGGTAAAAGATCCAATAATTATTCAAAATACAGAACTTTCTCTTGAAGAAAATTTACAAGATGTTGAATCTTCAGAATCTTTACTTGAAGATAAAAAAGAATCTCTTTCTGTGTTCAAAAAAATAGGGAAAATTTTTGAAATTATCGTAATTATAGGAATTATTGGATGAATCCTTTTTATAGCACAACGATTAAGAAAAAATGTTTTTGAAGGACTCCCTGATGTTTCTCAAATTAAAGATATGCAATTTCAGCAGGCTACCATTATTACTGATAGAAATGGGGTAGAATTGTATAAAATTTTTGAAGAAAATAGAAAATATGTTGATATTTCAGAAATAAACCAAAATATGATCAATGCGATTGTTGCTATTGAAGATCAAAGATTTTGGACCCATGATGGATTGGATCCTCTGGGGATTATTAGGTCTATTATTAAAAAAACTGGAGGAGCTTCTACTATTCCTCAGCAGTTGATGACGAATCTTTTTGATTTAAAAGAGGAAATTTCTGATACAAAATATGGAACTTATGGGTATTATTTAGAAAAAGCAAAATATAAACTTCGTCAAATTGTTCTTTCAAGAAAGTTGACTACCGTACTTTCTAGGCAAATTAAAGCAGAGAATCCTGAACTCACTGAGGAACAGACTAAAAAAGAAATGAAAAAGAAAATTTTAGAAATTTATCTTAATTATATTGAGTTTTGAAATAATGCTTTTGGGGTAGAAGCTGCAGCACAAAGTTATTTTAGAACTTCTGCAAAAGAACTTTCGATTCTTCAATCTGCAATTTTAGCTTCGTTTCCGAAATGACCAACTCAATATAGTCCATTTACAGAATCTGGGAGAAAACGTTTAATGGGATATTTTATCTGTAAAAATGAACAAAAAGAGGTAATTCCCTGTAACGATTTAAGAAGTGATATCGAAGAAAAATTCATTGCTAATCTCCAAAAAGCTGATTTTAAAAATATTGAAAAGTCTGAACAATATCCTCGTTATCTTAATAAATTGGGAACCTTTACCCTTGAAAAAGAGGAATATCTCCAAGAAGAGGATTCTGAAGACTGAAGTTCTGATGAAGAAAATGGAGAGGAAAATAAAATAATTCATACGTATATTATTTCTTATCAATATGGAAGGAAAGATTCTGTGCTTTTAAGAATGTTTGAAGATCAATATATTACAGAAGAAGAATTGATTAATGCAATTATTGAAGGGTGCAAGATTCAGTTTTATAAACCTAATTTTGAGATTAAAGCTCCTCATTTTGTTTTTTGGATTAAAGATCTTTTAGAAGAGCAATATGGAAATTCCGTAAAAAAGGGGGTTATTGTAAAAACAACTCTTGATTATGAAATTCAGAAGCAAGCTGAGGAAATTCTCAAAAATAATCAAAAAAATCTTGCTAAGTATCAAGCAAATAATAGTTCTATGCTATATGTAGATACTGATCAAGGAGATATCTTGGCATATGTAGGATCTCTAGATTATTTTAATACTGATATTCAGGGGCAAAATGATATGGTAAGAAGTCCGAGACAGTCAGGCTCTTCTATAAAACCTCTTCTTTATGCATTATGAATTATGAATCTTCATTTAACGATTGATTCTCCTATTTATGATCTTTATTTTGCAGTAAATGGGAAAGCACCTCACAATGCTGATGGTGGGTATCAAGGACTTCTTCCGTTAAGATTAGCATTAGGACATAGTAGAAATATTCCTTCCGTTAAAATTTTTCAGGCTCTTGGTTGAGAAAACGTAGTTAAACCTTTTTATAAATCTTTATGATTAACGGATATTGATGATAATCAGATTTATGGATATTCTTTATCCCTTTGAGCAGCAGAAGTACCAATGCTTCAATTAGCTCAAGCTTATAGTCATTTAACGACAAAAACTCCTGCAACCATTAATCCTATTCTTTCTATTACAGATTATAAGGGAGAGTTCATTTTTCAAAAAGAAAAAGAAGAAAAGTCTGAAATTATTCCTTCAGGAGTTAAATATCTTTTATGGGATATCCTTTCTAACCCCAATAATAGAATCAGTGGATGGATCAATAAATTTACTATTAAGGGGTTAAAATATGCACTTAAAACTTGAACGAGTAATATGATTAAAAATGGGAAATCTCTTCCAAGAGATGGACGAATGGTTGCCTATCTTCAAAATAAATTAGTATTGATGTGGGCTGGAAATGCTGATGCTAGTCCTATGAGTAGTAGTGCTTATGGAGGAGAAATTCATGCTGAACCTCTTAAAAATTTTCTTAAACGATTGTTAGATAAAAATTATATTCAAAATTCTGCACTTCCCAAAGAAGGAGTTTCTTCCGTTACTATATCGAAAATTACAGGAAAAGTTACCAATAAAAATACTGCTGGATCTTTTGCAGTAAGTACGCTTTGATATTCTCAAGCTATGCCCACACAAAAAGAAAATATGGAACAATTTAATTACGATGCAGATTGTTTTGGAGTGGTTAGTGATTTGTCTGAGAATATTAAAAAGGGATTTTTTGTAAAAACTCTTGATTCTTTTATGCCGAATAATGATGATATCAAATCAATTCGTGATTATCTTTCAAAAGCTTATCCTAATCTTTTTCAGAAAAAACCTCAAAATTATTGTCCAGATGCTAATCCCTCCAATAAATATCTCAATATTAATTTTGAGACTCCTTATCATAATCAAACTCTTTCTACGGATACCAATATTATTATTGATATTAATGGAGGACTTTATCTTAGTTCTTATAAACTTTATCTAGATTGACAAGTTATTTCGGAAAGAAGTTATGCAAAAAAAAGTCAAAAATCTGATCGTATTTCGAAGTATTTAAGTCTTGATCGTTATTCTGATGGATATCATACGTTAAAATTTGAAGTAATAGCTCAGGCTTGATATAAAGAATCAAAAAGTATTTCTTTGTATATCAAAAAAACAGAAAAAATTACTATTAAACGTTTTAATGTTTTTGATACTTCTTCCAATGATTATCATATCAATGCAGAGGTTGAAACAAATAGAACTTTAAAAAATATTACGATTTCGGTAGATAATACTCCTATCTTCAAAAAAAATTATACGTATCAAGAAAGTGCTGACATAGCTTTTGTGGAAGATTTTTCAAGTTTTTCTGATGGTCAACATAGTGTTGTTCTTGAAGTAAGAACTCAAGAATGATGATATAATAGTAGTATTAAACATATTTATTTTGAAAAAAAATAAGAGGAAGATCAAAAAAACTTTCCCGTCACTACGAGAAAGTCTTTCTGTTCTGAATTTTATTCTGTAGTTTGTTCTGCAGTCCCTGCTGTAGGTACTTCTGCTGAACTATTTCAAGAAGTTTCTCCTTCTCATCAAGAAGCCTCACTTGAAGGAAGATCATTTTCATCGATTCAGAGTCAGAGTCTTGCTCTTGTTTCTGCATCTACAAATTCTCTTCTTCTTCCATACTTCTTGGCGGAGTATTCTTTGAGAATAGGAACAATTTTCATATTTTGATAATCTTTGGTATAAATCGAATTCATACTGAATACACGGCTCGTGGAGTTATCGATATTAAGTTTAATATATGATTTATAGTTGGCAATTCCTACAATGTCCTGAGGTCAGAGAACCGGAGCATATTCTTTTTCAAGGAATTCGGCATCCGGAGCACCGACTTTGAATGACTGCATCGTACCAACGTTACCGAATACGGCAGCTTTTACATCGGCTTTTCCTCCACCATCTCCTCCTTTTGTTTCAAGCTGTGCGATATACTGGTGCGCCATGATAAGTCCAAGTCTATACTTTCTGGCTTCGGACAAGATATCGGCAAAAGTTCCTGATACAAAGTTCTGGAATTCGTCCACATAGAGATAAAAGTCCTTTCTGTCCTTCATCTCCATAGAGGCTCTCGCCATCGCAGAGTTATACACTTTGGATACAATGATCATACCCAGAAGTTGTGCATTGATTTCTCAGATTTTACCTTTTGAAAGATTGATGAGCAGAATTTTTTGGTTATTCATTACATCATCAAATTTGAATGCGGATTTTGTCTGTCCAATAATATTTCTAATCAATCTGTTGGTATTGAACGATACGAATTTTGAAGTAAAGTATGGGATAATCTCTTGTTTTTCTCTATCTCCCATAGAATTATACGTTTTTTCCCATCGATTTTTTACCACAGCATTCGTGACTTTTTTGGTCTTAAAATCTCTAAATCCTTCATCAGTAAAGAGCCTTGGTACATCAAGGAGGGTAGGTCTATCTTCAAAATCCTCGAGTAATGTCAGACTTCCATATTTGAAATATTCCTGAATACGAGGTCCGAAAATTTCCGATCCGAACATTTTGATAAAGATTTCTGTGGCATCGTTTACGGTTCTATCGGCTTGATCGAGATTATCAATTTCGTAAAGATTAAGTCCCATTGGTCTTTCTTCGTCTCCGGCTTCAAAATATACTACATCTTTTGCCCTCTCTTTTGGAATATAGGCAAGCATGTCTTCCGCAAGATCTCCATGCGGATCGATCAAACAGATTCCATCACCATTCCAAACATCTTGCCTACAAAGCGTCTGTAAGAAGACAGATTTTCCTGTTCCGGATTTTCCAATACAGTATTGGTGTCTTGTACGATCATCTCTCTTGAGATATACCGGAGAGTAATTATTTCTGTAAATATTCACTCCCAAAAGCACTCAACCTTTATACACTTTGTATCCTCTCACAAGTTTTTCTTTCTCGATCTTGATACATTGTTCTCCTTTGTGATCGACGACTTCTTTCCCTTCAAGTTCCGCTTTTGTGCATTGAGAAACGGGTTTAAATTCTTCAACAATATCCTTTCTCGTACCGACGGCCCAATGGTTCTCATAATCTTTGAGAATAGCAGACAGATTTCCTTTTTTGTAACTTTCTGCAAGGACTCACGAAATAATATGACCATTCCATCCATCATCACTGAACATAGGAAGATTTGGTGGTGGTGCAATCACTTTATACTGCATCCATTCGATTCCTGGACTACGGTTATACGTTCCATCAGGGAAGTGGAAAAGAGAAGTCAATTCATTGGTAGAGAAATAACATCTCTGAGAGAAAAATCCTACCAAAAAGAGGCGAAGTCAGATATTTCGAAGAGGAATATACAGCCAACCAAAGACATCATGCTTCGTGTTCGATACCACTAAAGACTGAGAATATTCATCTTTATAAATATTATACGCTCCTTCCAAATTGTTCAAGATTTCTTTCGGTTTCGATGGATTGTCTGATTCTGCAATCATCGTAATAGTAGTACGAAAAGTTGGATTCGAAGCTTCTTCTCCCATTGCATTACGGCTATCTTCCTTGGATTTTACCATACGCACCATCGTTACATTATCTTCTTCCTTTTTGAAAGTAAGTAATTCTTTGCTTGGTCCGTGGATAATGAATGAAAACCAATTGAGCGGATTAAATAATTTTTTCCATCGTTTCGTTTCATAAAGATCCAGATTTTTGTAAAGTCTATCTGCTGCGACTTGTCTTTTTTTGTTGAAATCATCTCCTTCCGGTTTACAGACAAAAACGATATTTACCGTATCTTCTGTGGAAACTTTTCCCACCGAATCAAGTACATTATTGATCGGATCATCAGGGATATTTTTGAAAAGTTTAATCGTATAAAGAGGATCTTTTTCAGGCTCCAAAATCTCGATATCATAATATTTTTTTGTAAAGAACTTTGGACGGGCAATTCTCTCAATAGACGAGGAAGCATATTGAGATGAAACGGCACTTTCCACCATTTGCTGATATTCAGGATAAGTTCAAATAAGAAAAGTAATCTGACCGTTCTCATATCTATAAATGAAAATAAGTTTCTGCTTCCCAAAAAATTTTCCCATAAGTTTCTCTGACGTACTTACATCTCCCATTTTGTGAAGATTATTGAAAACCTGCGACATCCTTCAGATTTTTTCTTTCATGTCTCTTGCTACTTCTTTCTCTTGCTCACGATCGACTTTACTATCTCCTCTTGGAAGTAAAACCTTGAGAAAAATCAGTCTACGAGCATTTACAAAAGCATATCCATATCTGAGTGCCCATCTAAGAAGACGAACGAGTACCGCTAAACCGACTAAAATTCAAACAATGATTAAAAACCGTAGTCCGATATTTATAGCACTTTCAAAAAAGTCAGGAGATTCTTCTTTTTTGATAGGAATAACAGTTTGTTGTCCTTGAGATACTGTTCAGGCATTTTGTTGTGTTGTTTGTTTTGGTCTTGTTTGGTCATTTATTTGTTTTTTTGTTGCATTTGGATTAGAAGAATTGGTAAGAAATTCTTTATCTTTTGCAGTACCATGTTCAGTTTCTGTCTGTTCATTATGAGTAATTGGTTCTTTGTTTGTTTGTTCCATTTCAGCTTCCCTTTTGGTATTTTGTAATTTATTTTTTATTTCTGCAAGTCCTCAGAGTTCTTCGATGCATGCAGCTTTTTGATTTCATCGTGCTGATGAAGTAAGTTTTCCTATATTTTTAATTTGAGAAAGATCTTGTAAAAAAACTTCTTCAAGAGCTTGATAACAAGTGTTTTTTGTGATTTCCATGAACATATTGATAAAATAAAGGTTCTCTTTATTGTATTCAGATTTTTCTTTTTTTTCAAAATAAATGTTGTGATGTAAAAATCCAAATATTGACAAATATGTAAATATATTTATAAGTTGTTTTTTTTTGATTGCATAAGAAGAGAAAAAAAATATATTAAAGTTGTTTATTTGTTATCTTCAAGAAATGCCAACAAGTAATACTGCGTTAGTGTTGATAGGGCTTCAAGAATTGCGAAGAGAAAAAAAATCTGATTATTATCTTCGTAATATGGAACCTCTTATCGAAAGAGTAATCTATCTTCTGGATTATGCAAGGGAGATGGGGTATAAGATTGTTTTTGTAAGACATCTTGAAGAGGAATGAGATTTTGCAGAAGGAAATCCTCTTTCAGAAATTATTTCTGATTTTGAACTTCAAGAGTGAGATGTTGTTATCAAAAAAAAGAAAACTTCTTGCTTTTTAGAAACGAATCTTGCTCAAGAATTGGAAGGAATTGAAAATATTGTTGTTGCGGGAATCCCTACCAATCTTTGCGTGAGAATGTTTGTGGAAGAAGCTTATGATAGAGAATTCAATATTGTAGTAATTGAAGATGCTTGTCAAACGTATAATGATAATTTACAGGATTTTACTCTCAATGATTTAGATGAAAGTAGACCTGATTTGAATATTATTAGATTAGAAAAATTTATTGATTAATCTATTTGATGGAAGGAGAAAAAATTGTTAATGATCTTATTCAAGGAAATCAACCAAAAGAAATCTTGGATCTTAAATGTAGAAAAGGATATTTTAGTATTTTGGCTGCAAGTTATGGGGCTCATGTGGAAGTTATTGATGATCCTCAAAATCCAGAATTCCCTGACTATCTAAAATCTCATCCTGATATTACGTATCATTCTTGTCCTTTGAAAGATTTTGATTTTCAGAAAGAATATGATTTCGTTATTGTAAAACATGTGGTGATGTGTTATGAAAAAAAATATGTTCTGGAAACCTTAATTCCTCACGTTTATGCACATCTAAAAAAATGAGGAATTGTCTTTGTAACTTATCATTTTGAAGATTCTTATGTTATGAAGCAACATCCTGAGTATATTCAGTATGATATGGAGGATTTTAAAAATCTTAAAGAGAATTTTTTGATACAAGATTTTGGGGAATATTATAACGATGTTCCTTTATCTTTAGAAAAAGAGCATATTAGTTATCTTGTTTTGAAAAAAAGATAAGAGAAAGGAGTCTGAATGTTTTCGGAGTCTTCAAGGTATATGAGAGGAGGTCTCTTTTTCGTCTTTTATTATCAGATTTTTTATTTTTTTTGCTGTAAAAAGATCCCATGCTTATCGATGTCGTTGAACAATATGATCAAGAGAAAAAAAACTATTTAAAAGAGTGTCGAACGAAAATCGTTTTGTCTCTTTCAACGCAACACGATCATAAAAAAATCTTGGCTTTCCTCTCCAAAGTAGGAGTGATCAATATCGAAGAAGAAACGAAAAAAGTGTATATTGGTTTTCCCAATGATTTTGTTTTGGCACAGGCGAAAAAAATTTTTCAAAAATCATTCAAAGAGGCTGTTCATGAAGTCTATAATCCTCAATTTGATGTCGAATATGCGCTTTATCCTCCTTTTTCCAATGGAAATGAACTTTTGGTAGATTTGAAGAAAATTCTCAATATTCAAGATACTCCCAAGGTTGATCCTTCGACAGGAACGGTGATAAAAAAAGAATTCACGGAATGTTTTGGTATTCTCATTGATCCGAGTTATAGATTTGATAATTTTATTGCTGGTGCAAATAATCAATTTGCTTTCTCTGCTGCAAAGGCTGTCGCAGAAAATCCTTGAGGAGCGTATAATCCGCTTTTCCTTTATGGAAATGTTGGTCTTGGAAAAACACACTTAATGCATGCGATTGGAAATGAAATAGTTGCAAATGATCCGAGTAAAACGGTGATCTATCTTCCTACCACTAAACTTATTGATGAAATTGTTGAAGCATTGAAAACAGGAAAACTCAGCAGTCTCAATAGAAAATTTGATGATATTGATGTCCTTTTGATCGATGATATTCAGTTTTTGGCCAATAAAGAGAAAACGGAGGAGATTTTCCACAATCTTTTCAATGATTTTCAGATGAAGAAAAAGCAGATTGTGATTTCTTCTGATCGTCCTCCGAAAGAACTTTTGTATATTGAACCTAGATTGAAAAGTAGGTTTTCTTTAGGATTGGTTGCAGATATTCAGGCTCCAGATTTCGAGACGAGGATTGCAATTCTTCAAGCAAAACTTGATTCTCAGCAAGAAGAAATCGATTCTGAATTGCTTTCTCTTATCGCACAGTATATCAAAAGTAATGTAAGGGAACTTGAGGGAATTTTAAATATTCTTTTGACCAAAAAGAAATTTTCTGGAAGAGATTTAACAGAAACGGATATTTATGAAGCTTTGAGGACTTTAGGATATTCTACGACTCCTCAATTGTCAGAACTTCAAGTAGGAAAAGAAAATACAAAATCTGAACAATCTTTTGATACGGTTGTGGAATTGGTTGCGAATTACTATGGACTTGCTGTTGAAGAAATTAAGTCAGAGAGCAGAAAAAAAGAAATTACGACAGCAAGGCAGATTTTGATGCTCTTAGCAAAAAAATATTTTAAATGGACTTTGGAAAGAATAGGGGAGTATTTTGGAAAAAATCATGCAACGGCGATTTATGCGATTGGAAATATCGAAAAAAAACTCAAAAGTGATGAAAATATTCAGCATGATTATAATGTTTTTATTGAATGGGTGGAATAAAAATTTGCTTTTTTTTCAGAGTATCGTTATAATTAAAGGTGTTTATTTTTTAATTATAAAGATATGTCAGATACGTTAAAAATTTCTGAAAGAGATGAAAGTCAAGAAAATTCAGAATTAGCTGATATTAAAAATGCTTTAAAGGGGCTTGAATGAGAGATCCTTGGAACAAAGGGAAAACTAGAGAATACAGATGAACTAGAAAATCCTTTTGCGAGTATTAAAAGTCCTGAAGATATCAATTCTAAAAATGTTCATGCGATAACTCGTGAACTTTTTGAAAAAATCCTCAAAGGGGAAGATCTCAGTCAATATTCACAGGTGATTATTTTTTTAAACCAAAAGTTTAGTAAAATAACAGATGATAAGCAACAAATTAAAGAGTTCGCTAATGCTTTTGGTATTGCTGATACAACTTTGAATGCATTACTTAAAAATCGTACTTTACAAAATGTTTTAGCATGACAAGAAACTTATACTTGAGAAAAACCTTATAAAAAAGCTGTAGAAGATTTATTTATCAATCTTTTCCCAGGAGAAGAATTGTTGATAAAAAAGTCCCCAAAAGACATCTTAAAAGACTATGGTATTGATATTGATCATTATAATCCTGAAACCGCAAAAAAAATATTAGAAAATCACGCCAAGAAACAAACTTTAGATTCTTTGAAGCAGAATTATTTTGGAAAAAGATTGCAAATTAGAGATGGTTGGAAACCAATTAATGCAACCACAAAAGAAAAAGTTTCTTATGTTGTCATTGATAATAATACTTACAGAAGAGAAAAAAAACAATTTGATGATCCTCGTTATGCAAAACAGGTTTTAGATGACTTGCAAGCTATTTTCCTTTCTGAGGAAATCTTTCAAGTTAATAAGCAATTGAAAGCTGCTTGAATAGAAAATACTATTGATTAACGATTTCATATCCTCCTGGGACATCTTTTACTTGAAATCCCTCGGCTTGAATTTGATTTCTAAGTTCATCAGCAAGTGCATAATTTTTCTCTTGTTTTGCTTGGAATCTTTGTTCTGCGAGGGTTTTGATGTTTTCAGGAATTTCGAGAGGAAGGTCAGACTTCTCTTCTTTTTTTCCTAATTCTAATTTAAAGAAAACAATATCAAGCCAATTGATAATTCCTAAAATTTCTTCATTTTCCGTGCGGATCGCTGTACTGATCTCTGCCAAAAGTTTTGGAGTATTCAAATCATCGAGGATACTTGAGAGACATTTCTGGAAAAATGTTTTTCCTTCTTCCGTAGTTAATTGTTTTTCAACTTCTTCAGCAGTTCCTTCAAAAAGAGGAAAATTCTGACTGCTTAACTTCTTTTTGAGATTTTTTCTTTGTGTTTGTGCTTGACGAAGGATTTCTTCATTATAATCCAGAAAATTACGATATTGTGCCGTGAAGAAAAGCATTTTCAAATCAAGTCCAGAAAATCCTGCTGCTTCCAAAGCATCAAGAGTAATAAGTCCTCACGCAGATTTTGAAAGTTTTTTCCCTCAGAGATTGAGATATTGTTCGTGCATTCGGTATTTTACTCGAGGATGAACATCGAAACAACATTCACTTTGAGCAATTTCATTGGTGTGATGTACAGGGATATGATCCACTCCTCCGGTATGAAGGTCAAACTGAGTTCCCAAATATTTACTTGCCATCGCACTACATTCGATATGTCGTCCAGGAAATCCCATTCACCATGGAGAATCTCGTTCCATTTGTCTTTTTTGATCCTTTGGAGAAAATTTTCGTAAGGCAAAATCGGTAATATTCTTTTTCTGGTCGTTCTGGACTCTTGCTCAGGCTTTTAAATCTTGTTTTTCTAATTGTGCTAATTTTCCGTATTCTTCCACTTTTGAAGTATCCATATAAATTCCGTCATGTTCGATCGTGTAAGTATATCCTTTTTCTTCCAAAACTTTGATCATTTCGATCTGCTCCTTGATATGGTCGGTTGCTCTCGGCATGACATCAAATCTTTCAACATGGAGCGAATCCAAGCAATGATAAAATTTCGCAATATAGATTTCTGCTAATTCCCAAACGGTTTTATTTTCTCTTCTTGCTCCTTTTTCCATTTTATCTTCTCCATCATTTCCATCATCGGTAAGATGTCCGACATCAGTAAGATTCATCACATGTTTTACAGGATATCCCAGAATATCTCTGATCGTACTTCTCAACATATCCGCAAAACATACGGCTTTCAAATTTCCAATATGCGGATCTCGATAAACGGTTGGACCACAACTATAAATTCCTACAAAATCTTTCTTTCCTTCATCGAAAAGAGGCTGAAAAATCTCCTTTTGACGAGTAAGTGTATTGTAAATCGTGAATTTTTGAGAGAATGGCATGGTTTTGATTGAAGATTTAAAATTATGGCTAGTATAGGGATTTTTAAATAAAAAAAAAGAGAAAAAGTCTGAATGTGGGAAATGTGATGATAAAAAAACAGGACGAGGTAATCCGTCGTCCCTACAGATTATCTGTATATTAACCTCTCCCATCACTTCGTGATTTTTCTCTCCTAAATTAGGAGGGTGGTAGTGTGAGGTTCTATTATCCTTGTTCCTACAGATCACACGATAACCCATTAAATGATAAAAAAATCTGACTCTCCGATGAGGAATCAGATTTCTATTTCTCTAAATCTTTTTTTACAAAACCTGTTTGTTTTAAAATAGCTTGTAATGTCCCTTCTGGCAAATCTTTAGTGTGCATGGGAATTGTTGTTCTCTTTTTTAATGTCTCATGATATAAGACTGCATGACTTCATCTTATATGATCAACGATCCATCAATGATTTTCCAAGAATTTAATGATTTCTTTAGCGGTATATGATGTCATTGATAAAAAGGTTGGAGATAAAGGTTTTTCTTTCAAAAAATGGTTCATTATCTTCTGCATGCTTTTTTACAGATTCTACATAAGCGATAATAGCTTCTTTAGTCATTTCTTGTGCTTCTTCGATTGTTTCTCCATAACTGATACATCAAGGTAATTCTACTACTTGAGTTGTATATCCACCTGTATTTTCTTTAGTATAAATGACAGTATAATTCATAATCTTGTAAGGCAAATAAATATTAGGTATTTTTTATTCGAATCTTCTTAAAAATCAAGAAAAAAATCTTTTTTTGAAAATCCTTAATCTATGTAATCACTGCAGTAAAACAGAAGAATCAAAGATGTTTTGCTTCGCTCAACATGACAGAGTGAAGTTCTTCAAAAATAACTCATAAATATTCACTTAACATGACGATAAAAAAATCCCCCTCAAGAGTAAACCGAATAGCTTTCTTGATGGAGATTCTTTTTATGATTATTTTATTACCAACAACTTGTTGATTGAATACTTCCAATACAAAGTTCGATTTCATCTGCTATTTTTAAAATTTTATATCCTGGAACTTTAGCAGGTTGGAGAACAAAAAGAGGTTTTGTTTTATACTCTTTATAAAAATCTTTTTCGATTTTTTCATCATTTTCCCAAAGGTCCAAATATCAATTTTCTCCATACTCTTTACCATAAGCAGAAATAATATATGATCCTCCTTTACATAATCCCATTTTACACATTGTTTCTCCAATATTGGTTACTAATTGCTGATATTTTTCAGGTGTTTTGATGTTTTCTCTTGAACCAAGATCAATATTTACAATCTGCACTTTATCAATAAGAGTATCAATCATTTTTTCATCGGTAATGGTTCTGTTTTCATCAGTTTGAATCTCTAAGGTGTCAGGTACAACTGCGATAAATGGAACAAGAGGAACAATATATTCTTCGTTGGAATCTTGAAATATATAGGTGTGTTCTGCTTTTGCAGTTTTATGAATATATTTGAAGACCATTCCTGGATATTTTTCGAAGGTAATTCCATAGACTCCTTTGATCATTCCACTTTCTCTGATATAAGCAGTTACCAAGTCTTCTGCTTCTTTTTGAGAAGTAAAAGGGTAAAAGAAATTATCTCCTCCATGAATAATATAAAAATAATCATAATTTCTTTCATCTACGATAGCTCATCCATGTTCTTGATCTTTCTTTCCTAAATCTAAAACATACTCTTCTCCAAAGAATGTCATTTCTTGAGGCACATCAAATTTTTCAGAAATATTATACCAAACTTGAATAATTCCGTACCAACCAGAAGTATCAAATTTAACTTGATATGTTGGTTTATCGACATAGAAAAGAAAGAAATCTCATCGTGATGGCATTCAAGTCATCAATTCAAAAGCAAGTCCCAACTTTTCATTTGAAATTTTATAATTTTCTATCTTCCAATTTCAAAAAGTCTTTTTCTCTTCCAATAAAGTTTTCTCTTCATCGGTAAAATCTGCATATTCAAAATCAAAGAATTTTCTTGGAAGGTTTTGAAAAGTTTTCCATTCTTCAGGATCTTTTTCAAGTTGAAAATAATTTACTACTAAATCATAATACTCTCAAAAGGTTGGATTCACAAATCTAAAATCATATTCAGATTTTTCTTCTTTTTTTACTTTCTTTTCTTCTTTCTTTTCTTTTTTAGTTTCAGATTCTTTCTTTTTAGATGTTTCTTTTTCTGATGTGGTTACCTTCTCGGTTTCTTTTGCGGTTTCATTTACTGGATCTTGGGTTATAGTATTTTTATCAAGTTCTTTTTGTAAAAAATCTTTTGCGGTGTTACACCACTCGACATTCCAACAATCATATTTTTCTAAAAATGTCACAACCTTTTCCTTTTGTCATCGAAAATATCCGATCAACATAAAGAAACATGCAAAGAATAAAAATCAAATAACTTTTTTCATAAGCGTATGGTCATAAGGTAAAAAGGTTTTCAAAAGTGTATTTTCTTTCTATATATCGATAATATAAAGATTCTTTTATAAAAAAAAAGAGAAAAGTCTGACTTTTCTCCTTAGTTTTTCTTGAAGTTCGCAAGGTATTCTTCTTCAAATCCTGCATAAATTGAGAATAAAAATTCTTCAAAATCAGGAATTGTTTGAGAGAGAAATGTTTGTACTTTTGAACTATCATGTTCTTTTAAAAGTATTTCTAATTTTTTTCTCTCTTCTGGATTTAATTCTTGATATACTGAAAGAATAATTCTTTCTTGTAAAAGGGGACGAAGATCTTCTTTGAGTAAATCAAATTGATCTTCTTGAAATCAAGCTTGAGATAAAAGTTCATTGAGAAACTGTTCTTGAAAAGGTAATTGAGCTTTTGTCATGGTAATAAGAAAATGAAATAAATATTATTTTTCTTTATCGGGATCTTTTTTTACGGTGTTCCAGAATCCCCATCCAGGAAGTCCTGCTATATACTTTCCATAATTAAATGCTTGACTTCCGTCGATAGCATCTCTTGAAATATGGATACTTCCTTGAATAACTCTAGAAGCTGCGTCATGAGCAGTTCTACCAGCAATATCAAAAGCTGGATTATGAGCAATATTGATCGTTACGTCGCTTGGAAGGTCTGTTGGAAGTGATTTAACAACTTGGTCAAGGAATTCCGCTTGTCTCATTGCTTGTAAATATTCATTGGTATATCATGCTCATGCATCTACGCTACTTTTAATGTCATTCAAAGCATTGATAAAGGCATTTTGTTGATTTGTTGAAAGTCCTGTTCCATTAATTGTACTGGTAATCGAATTAATCTTATTCGTTAAATCAACCATGGTAGGTGCACGTCAAGGAATATATTGCGTTAAATCTGTTCCTGCTCCATATTGAAGGTCGATCGTTGCTCCACTGAGATCTGTACCTGCAGGAATACTATTGAACGCATTGTCCACCCCTTGAGAAATCGCATTACTTCCATCGGCAAGATCATGAAGACCAAGATTTACATTTCCTGTAATAGGATTATCTCCACTTGCATTTATTTGGGAAACAGGAGCTTGATCTTTTCAGAAAGAAAGGTTGTTTAAAACGTACGAAGTTCATCAAGCAAGAGCTGCCATTAGTGCTCCATTGGTAATTGCACGAACCATTCTAGTTCTTTCAAATTTTTTTGTTGCTGTATTATATTCTTTTTCATTATCTTCAAATGTAGTTTTGTATAATGTTTCTGTTTCAAAATGGCTATTATCAATACCTAGTTTATCACATCAAGCATTTAGAAGTATTAATAATTTATTTACATCTTCCTCAGCTTGTTCTTTTGTAGAAGAGTATAAAGTATTATGTCATTTTTCTTTGTGGAATTTTATTTTTGCCCATGCTATTTGTAAATATTCCTTTAAAGCATCTTGTTCTGTTGGATCTAAATTTATTTTTTGAATCAAACTTTCTAGATTATTTATTAAATCTTGAGTAGAGTTTAGATTAACGTTTCTTATTGTAGTTTCATATAATTTCTGTTGTCTTTTTAATTTTCGAAGTTTAAATACATTTCGTTTAGATGTGTTATCTATGATTTCTTGAAGTTTATCACATTCTTCTTTTGCTGCTTCATAATCATTTGATAGTTTTTCAGAAAATTTTTTTTCTTGTTCTGTTAAATCTCAATGATTTCTTACAAAGGTACTCATTCATGTCATCGCTCCTGCATATATTGGAATCCCGGCTCATCATGTTAATAATGCAGTAACTAATCATCATACTGAGCTTATAAAAAATGTAGCTTTGGGTCGTTCTTTCATTTTCATTGCTAATTTTGAAATTCGGCTTTCACGATCAGAATTATCAATATGATAAGCTTCTTTTCATTTTGTTAATAGTTGTAAACTTACTTTCGTGTTTGTTTCTGCAATGTTGTTACAAGCAATTTGGTGGTCTATATATCTTTTCAAGTCCATCACTTCTATTGAACCAGCTGTACTTGTTGTTGTAATTTTTTTGTAAAGATTAACTATATCCTTTGCTAGATCTCCGTATTCTTTAGTATACTTTTGTATGTCGTTCTGAATATCAGTCAGACTTCATGTTCAAGTTCCTGTACTTGGATATAATGCATCTAATTTAGTTTTTATTCAATTAACTAATTTAAATCGTGCTCTTTTTTGTTTTAACTGCAGTAATAGGTTTGTTCCAATGTGTTCTACATTTTCGGTTGTAGTTGTTCATGTAGGGGTCGGAATATTATATTGATTTTTAGCTTTATTATAAAAATTGTCTTTTAAAAATTTATTAAATGCTTTTTGAAATTTGTCTTCATCTCAATCTTTTAGAAAAGTTCAGGAAATTTGATTTAAAAATACTTGATGTCTAGCATCTAGTTTTATTTCAACTTTTTGGACATCTGATGCTCCTAAATATTCTTCTAATTGATGACGATTTGTTGCATTTCATAATTGTTCATTTAAATTAGCATCGCTTGAAAAAACATCATTACCTAGTTTTTTTATTTTTTCTTTTACTTTTTGATCAAGTAGGACTTTTTGTCTTGTAAAATAATTAAGTCTACCCAATAGATTATATCGAGAAAGATTATTATATTCTTCTCTTAATTCTGCAGCAGCTTCTTGTTCAAATTTTTCTTTTAATAATCATTCTTTTATATTTCCCATGTCAGATAAGGAAGCTTTTATTTCTATTCCTGTTGGGAGAGTAGGAGTTGGTCCTCCAGGAGCTGGAGGAGTAGGTGGAGTTGGTGTGGCTGGTGTTGGAGCAGGTGGTGGAGTAGTTGCTGTAACTTTAGTTTTCCCTGTTAATGATTTTGTAAGAGCTACTTTTGCGTCTTTTGCTCATCCGTTTACATCTTGAACTCCCTGAATTGGAATATTAAAATCAAGTTCAAATGGATCAGGAAATGGTGTTATTCAGAGTGTAGCTGCAGTACTTTTTATTGTTGAAATATCATCAAACGTGAAGTTAATTCTTTTATTGTTATTATTCAAAAATAGTTCTCAGATTTTTACTTTATGTCATGTTGACATTTCAATTTGTATATCAATAGTTTTACTTTCTGCGTTATTAATAGTTATTTCACTTTGCTCTGTTCCTCCTTCACTTAATGTTACAGGATATTTTGTTCAAGCTTGAGAAATTTCAATGTTTGAATCTTTGATGATATAAGATCAAATGGGGTTAGATAAGTTTTTTTCAAAAGTAGTCTTTAAATCAATGATATTACTTCTTGGACTATCTAAATCTTGATCTCCAAGAGAAATATTTCAAAGGTTATTATTTAATGCTTCAAGTTGAGTTTTTTCTGGAGTTAGTCGATTAAGTTGTTTATTGATATTATAAATTCATTTGATATATCCTATTTGTTCTTGGATATCTTTGATATTCCCATTGATTTCTATCAGTAAATCTTTTGAAGCATAGTCTTCTGAAATAATTCTTTGACTGATAGTTATATAGAGAAGATATCTTTTAAGTATGGTTTTGATAGCATTATCAATAGTTGTATCTGAATCTAACAATTCTGATATATATAATTCATTATCTTTTCAAGAAATTTGATTGTTATTATTTCATATTAATTCGTTAGAATAAGAGGGAATATCTCAAATTTTATTTTTGTCAAACTTTATATATTCTTCTCAATATGTTCATGTATGTGAAAAGTTAGGGAAAAAATCTGTTCCTCTATCGAGTGTCCCATCTTGGTTCAAGAGTAGATATTGTATTGACTGAACAGTATTTGTTAGTAAATCTGTAGTAGTTTTTTTTTCTGTATCAGTAGGATTTTTCATTCATGGTTTTCATTTGAGTCTACTATGTGTTTGATGGTTATTAAAATCTATATCTTTGTAAAGATAAGATCTATAATATCTATCTAGATCTGTATTATTTTCGAAATTGAAACCACTCGTTGTAGTTTTTGCTTGCCATTTATCACTAAGTTCTTTCCTTTTGCTTGTTAATTTTGTAATGAGATTTTGGAGCTCTGTTTCGTCTCTTTTTCATTCTCAAATTTCTTGTCATAATACTTTTTCTAATGCTTGTCTAGTTTTACAGACTGTCTCTCGGTTTCCGACATCTACACTATATTGATACTGTTCAAAATTTCCTCATGTATCAAGTTTCCCTCCCGTTAAAGCCATTCTCTTAAAATAATAACTAAAAATACTTATCTTTATTATACGACTCCTTCTTGTGAAAGTCAAAAATCGAGTATCATTTTATTTTATAAGATATTGACTTTTTATGTAAAATGTATAGAATTTTTATGATGGAAGAAAAATGGAAGGAAATTTGCATTTGATAGGATAATGCAGTATAATTTAGTGAGTTTTACTTTTTTGAGATTTAGATATGGCTACAGATATTGGAAAATTGACTAGTCTTGAACATAATTTAAAAAATCTGGATGTATCTCATATAACAGGTGCTGTTCAAAAAGAACTATTTGATATTGTTGGAGGGGGAGCTATTGATGTTGATCCTTATGTTTTAAGAGCCGTTGAAAATTTGGAAAATGTGAGTGATGTTGAGCAGAGGATCAAAAACTTAAGGGATGATTTGAAATCAAAAAGTGAGGAAGAAATTCCCTATTCTACTCCCAAAAAAATTACGAATACAAAAGTAGAGCTTGGAGATACGACCTCTACACCTCCTATGGTTGATCTTACGAATCTTGATACTAAAATTACGGAACAGAAAAATGCCTTATCAGATCTTTCAAATATTCAGCAAAAGATTCAACAAGTAAAAAATAGATTGGAAGATAATAAAGGTAAATGTGAAACTCTTCTTGGAGAATATACAAAATATTCATCTAAATTAGACGATTTAGTAACTCTAGAAAATGATATCTCAACTCATAATAGGTATAAAACATTATTAGAAAAATGTAATACTTGTATTACACGTATTAGCGATATTGAAAATGCATATCATTTTAATCCAACAAATTGGAATAGTAATGTTAGGTTGCTTAATAGTATTATATGAAGGATAAATAGTTGAGGATTTTGAGTAACATTAACTGGCATAACAACCAGAGGAGATTATACAACCTGTTTTTCTGAAGTGCAGCTAGAATTGACTAAATGTAATGATGATCTTAGTAAAGCAAATGATGAAAAAAGAAGTAGAATCATTGTTGATAGGACTCTATCATCCTTTAATCCAACAGAAATTAATATTCCTTATAGAGATCATTTTAATCTTTCCGATAGTGATACTAAAGTTGATGCTTCAACATTAACTGATGAAGGTTCAACGAAAAGCAAAAGAGATGCTATCATCTCACAACTTGCAGATCTTGAAACCTTGAAAAATACTCTTCCTACTCTGAAAAAAAGATACGAATCTAATATCCAAAAACTTGAAGAAATCAAAAAATTGAATGATTTTAGAGAAGAATTGAACAGACTCTATCCTAATAGTTTAGAGGAGAGAAATAAGGAATTTTCTGCTATAAAAAATATTTCAAAAACACAATTTAATATTTCAGATGCAACGTATAATCCACAGGCTTGTGTAAATCCTACCTTGAGATTTTGAACTGTTAGTGATTCTTCTTTAAATTTCCCAAGTTGAAAATTTGAAATTGTCGATAAAGATGGTAAAAATCTGCTTTCAGGAAAAGATCTTAAAATAAAACAAGGAGGAGAGGAGATTACGATTAGTTGAGTTTCTTTTATTGCATGAACTGCTCCAACTGCTCCTCAACTTCATTTTGATGCTGATTTTTCCGTTTCTCCTATGGATAAAGCAAAATTTCCTCTTTCAGAAGAAATATTTATTAAATGTACGATTGAAGATCCTACTACCCATGTCAAAGTCTCTCACAAAAAGCCGTTTAAACTTACCATCGAATCTCCTCAATTATCCTCAACTGACAGAGAGGCTGCTTATGATGATTTAAATAGCGGAAATGCAATTAATAATATCATAGAAAACTATTATACCGATCAAGATAGAAAGAAAAAAGAAGACGATCTGATTTTTAAAATTCTTTCTGTATTACCTGATCAAAAGGCTGTAGAAGAAGTAAAAAATAATTCTGAAAGGAAAAAACTTTTCTTAGAACAAGTGAGAAACGGTATTACTGGTTATTCTGTTGATTTAGCTAAATTGAAACGTAGTTTCAAAACAAAACTTTGTGATGAAAAGAGAAAAGTTCCCGCTCAATATTTACAAAGTCAAAAGACTTTTAAAGATTATCTTCGTGCAGATCTTCATGGATATTATGAAGAAATCGCAACATCTACTATTAAAGCTCATCTCGAAACTAAAAAAGATGATATTATCAAGAGTTTCTTAGATTTTCAAAATCAAACGATTGAACATCTCAAAGATTCAGGATATAATTCAAACTTTATGGAATTTTTGGGAGAAAATAAAAAAAATCTGACTCCCCACGAAAGGACTACTCGATGGTCAAGGAGGTTTTGAAGAGATTATTCCAATTGGTCTCAAGTATTTAAGTGTAAGTGATGTGATTTACCAAGTGAATCTGTGGATCTTGAGGGATGACCTTATAAATATTCTATGAAGGTTCATTGTTATGGAGTCAATGATTTTTCTGCCCAAGTAAATAAATGAGGGAAATCTATTACTCTTCATGGATCTAATCCCTATGAAATTGTAACAGGTTTTATAAATTTGGCCTATATAGGTTCAGATCTTGAGAGAGAGGCTCTTCCCAATAAAGCAAGATATAGTATGGCTTTGTCATTTTTGAAATGATTGGTTAAAATGGCTGAATCATTAAATTTTAATCTTGAAAGACAAATTACTAGCGAAAAATTTAAAATTAGCAAACCCAGTGAAAGCCGTTGAACTGAAAAAAATATTGATAGAATTACGACAGGAGTTGTATGAGATAAACTTGTATTGAAATGAGCATATGTGGATAAAACGACTCGTCAACTTTCTACGACCACCCTTTTTGATGAAGCGAAGTTTAAAGCACTTCATGATGACACCGCATTAGAACATGGAATTTATTCGTTATTAGGTCATCTCAATGGCGTATTAGATGCAAATGCTAAAGAGTATCAAAAATCTGTCCATAGTATCAGTAAAATGAAGTATGACTATAGTACCGTTACCGACTGGATTCAATTATGACCCGTTAAGAGACTCTTTGGAAGATTATTCCGTGGAAAAACAAATTATAATTTTGATTTTCAAACAAGAGTTACGAAAAAGGATTCCGGTAATCATGCATTCAATCCTGTAGATATTACTTTCAAAGATGGAATCTTTTATCTTGTTACAAAATATCAAGGGAAAGATTATACCTTCAAAGGGAAAAATCTTTGAGATCTTCTTCGTAAATGAGCAGATGGAAGAAAAGATAAACAGAGAATTTTTGATGGAATGGAATTGTCTATTCTTGAAGCAGTTAATAGACAATTTTTCGAGAGATTAAGAACCAATAATATGATGAATGGATATTCGTATGTGATTACTGATAATGAAACATATTTTTGAAAAATGAATAAAACAGGAAGAACGTATATTATGGACCATAATGGACATCTTTGATATCTTCCCATTGAAGACAAAGATAAAAATCCTTTGAACGCATATGAGGATGGAGTTTTGAAATCTTGAATTATCCCAGCAATGATCCCTTGTAGTGCGCAAGAGACTTCTCAATTTTTCCAAAATCCTTTCTTAGCAAATAAACTTTTCCGTATGATGAAAAATCAATTGCATTACAATTTGCCATTTTAAGAGCAGCGTAGTGTAAAATGTTTCGCTTAAAATTGCTTTTCTTTCAAAAAGGGAGTATAATAAAGAGATATTTTACTTTTTGCAAAGAAATTTATGGCTAATCCTAATACTCCAACCCCACCAGAAACAACGGAACAAACCACTGAAAACTCTACGGAGACACCTTCAACACCCAATATTGATGCAGTAACTGAGACAACGGGAAATAATATAGGAGATACTTTATCTGAAACTCCAACGCAACCGACAAGAGCACCAGAAAGAGCACCTTCAACTCCTTCTGAGAGCCAGACAAAACCAATTACAGTGTATGATTTACAAGATCCAACTCCTTCTGAACAACAACCAGTTACGGCTCCTACTCCTGTATCTCCACCTGTAACACCTCCTGAATCTAGCACTCCTTCTAAACCTTGAGGAACTTCAACAAAATCAGAATCGGAACCCAAAAAAGGATTTTTTGCAAAGGTAGGTAGCTGAATTGGAAAATTTTTCAAATGAATAGGAAAAGGACTTGGTTTTATCCCTGGGAAAGTTACGGATGGAATGTTTCATTTTAGTCAAAAACTGTCAGCTCCGATAAAAAGTACAAGTACTCTAGGTAAAGTGTTTGAATGTTGTTGAAAAGGTTTTTTGTGGCCTTTTAGAAAAATATTTGATACTGCAAATCTATGAGTTGCATGAGTGAGTTCTCTTTTAAAATGGGATAGTTCCAAAATCAAAAACGCTTGGAATCAATGGAAAAAACGGAAAATAACAGGAAATCCTGTAGCTGAAATCCCAGAAAAGGGCGCACAAAAACAAGAAAAATAAAAAAATGCTTTTTAGCATTTTTTTTGATTGGTTCTTTTTATCCTTCAGACATTCTCGTTGTATCCCAAACTCTTGAATCAGAAGAAAAATCTTCATACTCTTCTTCCGTATCAGAAAAGTACATTCCTTCATAGAGATTGGCTAAAAAATTATATTTATCTTTCAAAATACTACTTGACCTTGCAAAAAGACGAAAGAGGTCTTGATGATTGAGGTAGAGATTGTGACATTCGGCAAAATCTTCAAAAGGATCACTCATTCCATATCCGGAACAGAAATCCTTTTTTTTCATTCCTTTTTTTCTGATTTTTTCAGAATCTCGAGAAAGGGCATAATATTCAAGAGAAGGATCATTTACCGCAAAAACGGATTTATCAAATTCGGTATAAGTAGCAGATTTTTTGCGAGAAGACCCCTGGAGAAGTCCTAAATCGATGATATGTCCCATTTCATGTGAAAATACTTGGAAAAATTCATTTTGATAGAGTAGTTTCCCTAGATGAAAGGTGATTTTATACCAAGAAGAACTCCCTCTACGATTTCCGATCGTTGGATAGAGGGTAATAGATTCTAAAGTATCATACAAATCTCCGTAATCACGCAGACTTTTATCTAAAAGAGCAAAAGCCTGACTCATTTGGGAGAAGTAATATCCTTTTTGAGCTTCGCTAAAACCGTCTTTAAATTCTACTTTAGGACAAAGTGCTCCGTCGTCTCCACAATAGGAAAAAACAGGAAAATCAGACTTTTCTTCTTCTTTTTCTTGAGATTCTGTAGATTCCTCAACTTCTTCTATGGGAGAGACAAAAAAAATCGTTTCATCTTCAGAAAGATAAGCCAATAACTGCGCTAAAATATCATCTACTCTGGAATTTGCTAAATGTTCTTGATATTGAGCATCGTCGAGGTAATCGTGTTTGATAATGTGGCTTGGTCTGGACTGATACCAATCAAAACAAAAATATCCTAAAAGCGTAATTCCTGCTACGAGCAAGATTTTGAGAAGGTCGTATTTGGTAAAATTAAGATTGTTTCGTCGGTGCATATCGCACAATATCATCTAAAATCAATTGTGATTGAGGGCCTTTGATATTCCAGATCAAAAGATGATCAAAGGAAATATTTTGGGCATAACTCATCATAAGGAAATTATATCCACCAACGAGAATTTTTGCAAATTTTTTCTTAGCTTTATACAGATTTTTCCCAACCCCTCCTGTGATATTTTCTACTAAAAGTTCAAATTTCTCTCCTGCATCGAATTTCTGTAAAAATTCGAAAATCGCTTTAGACTCTTCTTTTACTGTTGAAACAATGAAAAACTCTTTTTCCCCTTCAGAAAAATCTTCTTTTAACATTCTTTCAAGTGCAGAAAGAGTGGTAACGAAAGAATAGTGAACGGTTTGTAAGGGGTGAGTCGTTTTCAATGCGGTATATTGCTTTTCATGATGAGAAAGAAAATAGACTTTATTCTCTCAGAAAATCTCTTTAAATTCCTCTCGGTTGGTAAATTTGGTATCTTCTGAAAAAAGAAAATAAAATTCTGATTGTTGATAGAGTTTGATTTGAATCTTCACGACCGTATTACAAAGCGAGAAGAAATGTTCCAACTGTTTCCATAAGAGTTGAAAATCAGATTTTTCTAAGATTTTTTCTAAAATGATTTTCCATTCTTCAAATTTTGGAAGCATTAAGCGAGTTTGATAGAAATCTGGACGGATCACAATCGGGTCTGAACTTATCGTATCTTCATCGTGTCCGGCAAAAAGTTTCTTTGTTTCCGTTCGTAAAACTCCCAAAAACATGGTGAAAAAAGCATCAAATCCTTTAAGCTCTTGAAAATCTTCTTCTTTCATTTGTCCAAACTGTGTCAAAAGTTCGTACTTATAGAGAAGCATATCGACGAAATTCTGGATATAATAGAGGTCGCAAGTACGAGAGAGATATTGATTATAATTTCTGTATCGCCATTCCAAATCGAAGAAAAAAATCTCATATTCTTGATATTTTTCGAAATCCTTATCCAAAAGAGCATAAAGTCCTGAATGGGTTGTTAGAACAATAGGGTATTTCGTTTCTTTTTTGCTATCTTTGATGAAATTATACACCAAATAATCGCCTTTCGCATTGAGGTCCAAAATTCCATATCCTTGATAAAGATGAGAACAATATTTTAAAAGAAAATATAATTCTGACTGATTAAACGATGGTTTATTCAAAAACTGAGAAAAGAGTTCTTCAGAGATTGCTTGTTCTTCTTTCGCAAATCCGATATTTTTGATTCCGTTTTCGATGAGCAGATTTTTGGCAATATCGAGTTTGGGTTTCGAAGAAAAAACGAGGAGACTTTTTTTTCTGGATACGAGTGAAAGTAAAAACTCTTTGAAAGCAATATTTCCGAGATAAAATTTTTCTCCATTTTGGGGTTCTTTTTCAAAAAAAGAGGGAAAAGTCAGATTGGTCGTCGTCGGAGCGATTTTCTTCAAAGGAGGGAGTGCTAGGATTCCGATTCAGATTTTTTCTTTTTCTTTCCCAAAAATTTCACGGAGTACGGTTTCACTCCTTCCCAAAAAACGCTCTAAAACTGGATATTTCTCGATCAAATCTTTTACATATTCGCAAAGATAGCAAAATAATGCCAAAGTTGACTTCGTATCAAAAAATGCATCATGATATTGTTCCTTCTCTGCATCTGAAGAATAGGGAAGTGAAAAATGACTTTTCCACTGTAAAAATAACGGTTTACTTTCCAAAAAAGAAGACAAAATCTCCAAAGCATAACTTGGAGCATAAGGAACTAATGCTTGAGCAAATTGAAAGGTATCGAACGTTCCATAGATTTCCACTTCTGGAAGGAGTTTCTTCAAAAATGTAAAATCAAAATCAATATTATGTCCTATTAAAATGGTATTCTTTCAAAAAAAATGAGAAATCTGAGTGGCTACTTCGTTACGACTTGGAGCTGTTTCCAAATCTTCGATTGCGATTTTTGTGATGAATTGGACAATATTTTTGAGTTCTTTTATCGGTTTCTCTGGTTTGATATAGGAAAGAAAAGTTTCCAAAATCTCGCCTTTTTCATTCATTTTCACGATTCCTAGTTGAATAGGTTCATCTTTCTGAAAATCTAATCCTGTCGTCTCAAAATCTAAGCAAACATAGGAAAATTCCTCATTTAAAAGCATCTTGTTGTTCAAGGGAGATAAACACTTGAAGTGTATGGATTGAAAGAAAAAAATAAAGAGGAGTTTGATTTGTTTTTTCTCTCTAAATTGTTATAAGTAAAAGACAATTTATCTTTAGAAAAACTGATGAAAAATAGTATAAAAGTCTGACTTCTCTTCTTTTTGTGAATAGTGATGAGTGTGGGAGAGAGTTTAGCAAATTGGGATTTAGAAGGAGTTGATATCATTTCTCGTGAAGAATGGGGAGCAGATGAGAGTATTAGATGGATTCCGAAAACAAAATCTGAATGGAGAAAAGATTTGCAGAAAAAAGCACAACAAGAACTTGAAAATCTCAAAAAGACGAATCCGAAAGAATATCAAAAGAAAATCCAATCTCAGCAGAAAAGTGCAGAAGAATCGCAGAAAGCTCAGAAAATTTCGAGCGTGAGAGGAAGTTTTATGAGGAAAAATTATCCTGAAGATTGGAGTTATGATGCAGTGAATGAAAAAGATGGAGAGCATTATCTCATCTATGAAGATCAGTTTCATTATGCGAAAACTAAGATTGTTATTCATCATACTGCGATGGATTATGATCTTAATTGGACAGATGAACAGATTAAGGAACATTTACAGAAAATTTTTGTGTATCATACGATTGATAGAGATTTCTGAGATATTGGGTATAATTTTTTGATCGATGGAAAGGGAAATATTTATGAAGGAAGACATGGAGGAGAAGGTTCGGTTGGAATGCATGTTGCTTACAATAATGTGGCAACGATTGGGATTTCTTTGATGGGAAATTTTGAGAAAGTACAGCCAACTCAGGCTCAACTTGATGCTTTGACGGATTTAGTGACAGCTTTAGCGAAAAAATATCATATCGATCCGTATGGAAAGGCAGTTTATCATCAACCTAAAGATGAAGAGCCTTATATTTATCAGAAAGTCCTTGGAACGATTGTAGGACATGGAGATATTGCTCCGACGGCTTGTCCAGGGAAAAATTTGAAAAGTTTTCTTCCAGAGCTTAGAGCAGAAGTAAAAAGAAGATTAGAAGCCTGAGAAAATCCTCAAAATACTTCTGTAAAAACGACGGAAAAAACGGAATCCAAAGTTTCAAAACTTTCCTTTCCTGAAAAATTAAAAATGCTCGTGAAAACAAATCCAGAACTGATTCAGGAGGTGATCAAAGAATTGAGAGAAACTGCTTGAATTCAAATTCATCAAGCGACTAATCTTACGAAGAAAGTAGCTTATGCTTATTCTTCTCAAGAGATTCGTCCTTTATTGGAACAGAATATTTCCGTTTTGTTGTATGATTTGACGGAGCAGTATCAAGCTTTCAGTCTTCAATGTGAAGGAGGATGTATCATTGAAACTTCAGATCAAATTTTGGAAAGTGATACTCTCGAGATTATGAGTCAGAATTCTCAACTCTTTTTTACTCTTTCTTCGCTGATCGATTCTTCTGTCCAACCTCAAAAAGTCGATTCTTTGACGGTGAAATCTCAGAAAATAGATGGATTGGTTACGATTACGAATTATCCAAGGGCATCGTATGCAAAAATCCCACGAAATACCTTTAGAGGTTCGATTTCTTTTTCTCAAGGGGAGTATCTTGATAAAAAAGGAGAAAAAAAGTCTGATCATCTTTTGGTGATCAATACGCTTCCTGTTACGGATTATCTCAAAGGAATCGTAGAAACTAATGATACGGAGTCTTTGGAGAAAAATAAAGTGATGGCGTTACTTAGTAAAATGTATGTTCTTTTCTACCTTGAGGGAAAAAATCGTCATCCAAGTATTCCAGAAAATGCATCGTATCAAGCGATCGATGATCCTGATATGTTTCAAAAATATGCTTGAGCAGGAGTGGAGAAAACTTTGACGAAGTGGTATCAAGCATTAGAAGAAACAGAAAATGAAATTATTTTGTATAATGGAGAAATGCCTATTCTTCCGTATTTCTCTTGCTCTCCATCGTTTACCTTGTCTGCTTTGGAGAAATTTTGATGGACGGATACTCCGTATTTGCAGTCGGTGATCGATTTGTGAGGTTGTGGAAGTTTTCAAGGACATGGAGTAGGACTTCCTGGTCAAGGAGCAGAATTCCTTGCTAAAAAAGGAATGAGTTATCAAGATATTATTGAATATTTTTATCCAGGAGTGGAAGTAGTGAAATTGGGATAAGTAAAAATATCTGATTAATTAGTGTATTCAGCTAGAGTTGCTAAAATACCTTGATGAATACGGTTTAGTACTTTTTTATCTCAAGAATTTTTCTTGTTTTTCTTTTGATAATCGATAACATTTTTGGAGATGGATGAGATGGTGTTTGACCAAAACTTGAACTTTAAAAACTCTCTTATTACTTTATGGCGCTTAAATATTCTATCAGATTTTATAAAGACCAAGAAGTCAGAGCACTTTGGGATGAAGACAATTCCAAATGGTGGTTTTCTGCTATTGATATTGTTGGAATTTTGTCAGAAAGTAAAAATCCCCAAGTTTATCGAAGAAAACTCAAACAGAGATTAAAAGCTGAATGAAATGAAAGTGTGACAAAATGTCACGGTTTGAAAATGATAGCTCCTGATGGAAAATATCGTTTGACTGATGTGCTCGATGGGGACGGAATCATTCTCTTGGCTAAAAATTTTCCCAATCATAAGGGCTCAGATTTTTTAGATTGGTTTTTGTATAGTGAAAACAGTATTGACGGACAGAGTAGAAAAAAAGCGTATGCCTTATTTGAAAATCATCTTATTCAAGAGGACGATATTGGAACGGTGAAATCGCTCAAGCAGATCCATGCTTATTTATTCTGATGACTCTATGATTTTGCAGGAAAGATTAGACAGAAAAATATCTCAAAATGAGGGTTTAGATTCGCAACGGCTGAATTTTTGGACACAACTTTACAGAAAATCGAAGGCATGCCAGAAAAGAGCTTTGATGAGATTATGGATAAATATGTAGAGATGAATATTGCTCATCCTTTTATGGAAGGAAATGGAAGAGCGACGAGAATTTGGCTTGATTTGATTTTGAAAAAGAGACTAAAAGTCTGTGTGGATTGGAGTCAAATCAATAAAACTGCTTATCTCCAAGCAATGGTGGAAAGTGTTTCTGATGCTGCATCATTAAAAGCGTTAATTAAAGGTGCCTTGACGGATAAGATTGATGATAGAGATGTCTTTATGAAAGGGATCGATTATAGTTATTATTATGAAGAATAAAAAAAGAGTCAAAAATCTGACTCTTATCGACGATTTTGTTGATATTTCTTTTTTTTAATGTTTTTATCATAACAAAAACTTTTTATGTTTCAATTTTTTTTTAGGAAAAAAGAAAGACATCAAGAGTGATGTCCTTCTAAAATAATGAACAGTAGCACTTTAGTATTCTTTTATCTATTTCACATAATACAATGATTAGTAAAAATCTTCATTAATTTTCTATTATCAGGCGTATCTTCTATTGTTTCTAACATTTTGCTTAGATTTCAGGTTCTTTCTGTATCGGATCAGGCCGGCATGTTATTGAGTGTGGTAATTCGTCCCTCTAAAATTGCTTTTTTATCAGGATTTCCCTCTAAATATTCTTCTTCCTCAGGTGTGAGAGTTCGATTGTCAATATTAGTATCTGCTGGAATGGCGTCCTTATTTCCAAAGATTCAGGCCTCAACGATAGGAGCATCTTCTAAAATCCTAGAAAGATCACATTCTACGACATTTAAATCTGCTTTTTTAGGTAATCATTCATTACCTGCATTCATTCTTAGTTTTTCGTTTCCCATTTTGCTGTAAAAATTTATAAAATAAAAACGTTAGAATAAAACTAACACTCTCAATTATATGTCAATTTTTTTTTTGTCAAATCTTAATCAACTTTTTTCAGAAGAATTTTTGAGAAGGTGGCACAAGTGGAGAGAAAAAACGAGACACAAAAGAATCGGAAATGTCACAAAAAGAGAGAAGAAATTGTTCAGTAAGATATTCCTTACTTTTAGGAGGATTACATCTTACAAAAAAAGAACACGGAGGACCGCGTTCCTAAAAATCCTCTCAAAAGTGATCAGACTTTTTTCTTTCTTTTTTATTCTAAAATCTTCGGATCAATGAGCATATTTGATTCCAAACTTTCACTCTGAAAAGAAAGCTCGGCATCCAAAAATAAGTTTTCTTCCAGTTGATCATTTTTCAAAAGTTCCACAGAATCCAAAAGTAAACTGAAAGAAATTTCGTTATTTTGGATCAATTTCGCAGTGTCCAAAAGAAAATAATATTCAATCTCGCTCTCTTGAAAAAGACTTGAAGCATCGATAAGGAGGAGAAATTGGAGATTCTGATGATGGAGTGAAGCGTCTGTATCTAAAAAGAGATTCTTTTCCAGTTCCTCATTCCACAAGAGAAAAGAATAATTCCCATAAATCTGTTCTTCAAGTTCTTTATTTTGAAAGAGGGGAGTGGTATCCAAGGATAAATCAACTTTGCTTTGCATCTTTCATCTATAGAATAAATCTCGTTGGGGACTTTGTTATGCTAATCTTTTTATGATTTTTCGATGGGGAGATTTGTACCAGCTAAAAAGTCTTATAGAAAGATTAGATTTTTTATCGATAGAATCAAGATTGAATGGAGAAAATTTATAATATATCACCTGTTTTTTTGTAATGTTTCCCATACTTCTCCTATAGCTATTGGTTTATTTAAATCTTTCAAAGAAGACTCTTCAATAATATGCATTTTTTGGAGTATATTAACTGTACTTATAATTTGTCATTCACCAGAGTTACTGTAATCTTCCCCAAAACAGAGATTTGCTACTGCAGTGTAAAATTGTCCGTTTGTTACTTCTCCTTCTGGATTTAATTAGAAATTGGGGGTATTCCTCCATTGTATTTGAATATTTAACTCAAAAAGATAGTCTAAAAAAACTTTAACTTATTACAAAAAGATGGAATATTTAAAAAAATATAAATTTGCAATAATATTTTTAATTTTGTGATTTGTCTCAATTTTTATTCTATGATTGTCGCGAGAATATTGCATCCTCTTTCATACTGCAATCCAATATAATCAATGATCCCAAATTGACGAAAAAATAGTCAAAGGATATGATATTACTAATTATTGATTATTAACTTGAATGGTAAAAGTTCAAAAAGAAAGCGTTTTTAGATTAGAATTTGATGGAGAAAAAGTGAAAAACAAACTAATAGTATTTGATAATATTTGAACTGGTAAAATTGAAGGATATTTTATTACTCCAACTCCTCAATTTAATGAATTTTCATGGTTAATTATGGAAAATTGTTTGTCCGTTCGTGATTCTTTTCATTGTAGGAGAAATATTTTAAAAATGAAAACTTTATTTTCTCTCTTTTCTCACGAACGAATCGAAAGAAAAGAATTAACAAATTTATCAAACACAACTATTTTTAATGATGAATCGTTTATGCAAGCGGTGATTAGAGATTTTGATTCGTTGTATTATTTGTATGAAATTGTTGTATCAAGTGTAATTTTTCGTTATAATTTATTAAATAATACCACAGAATGAGGTAATGATTGAGGTTTTTATACTAGACATTATAGCACGGAAAGTTTGACAAATGGAATAAATCAAATAGTTTTTAGTCCTAATGATTTATTAGAAAATCCAGAAAAGATTTGATTTTTACTTTATTTATCCTGATGAACGACGGTGTCTTATCATTTTGAAGATAATCCCTTAATAAAAAAAGATGCTGAATGGCTATGAATACGAACAAAATCAGATTCAATTCAAGGAGAATATTTTTACGCTCAATGAGAGAATACTCAACAAGCTTGTGAAGAAAGTTTAAAATGATTATCTTCTGAAAAAATAACGGATGAAATAACGATTATTCCGTGATGTACTACTATTCAGAAAGATGAAACAAATAAAACATATGTAGCAGGATACTTTTATACTTACCATTTTAACGATTTTTGATTAACTTTGGAAACTTCGAATTATACCGATATTTTTCAAACGAAAAGAGAAACTCCCTTTTTCGTGATATCTGGGAACAAATTGCTTTTCTTAGATCCAGCAAATAATAATTTATCCGCTGAGAATTATTATCTTGAAAGATATGAAAAAGAAATTAATGAAAATTTAGAAGATATCATCACAAAAAAACATCTTGGGAAAGAATGTATCATCATGAAAGAAGAAAATGAAGATGATCTCTTATCAGGAATTTATCAAAACGAATATTATCTCATTATGCAAGATCCTTCAATTCGAGATAATGCAGAAAAGCCTCGAGAAATTCAATGAAAATGTATTTCTGATCCAGAAAGTAATGGAAATGCTTTATTCTTTGAATCACAAGATAGAACGCATTATTACAAATATGTTTCCACAGATTGAGCGTGTTTCCCAAATGCATGTCATCCGATCGAGAAAATAGAAGTTTTATAAAAAATAAGTCTGACTTTTATCGGAAAGTCAGATTTTTTTCTTTTTTTGAGTTGAGAAATGGTTTGATTATTGTATAATGAAAAAACTTTACCTTGTACAGAAAACATGAAAACACCAGTTATCGTTGCTCCAGGAGGATCTTCAGAAAAAGCTTTAGTTGCTTCGGCTTTTTGAGCAGAAGAAGTCTATCTTTGAGTGCCTTTTACTTCGCTTAGAATGAGGCAAAATAAGCTGTATAATTTTGATGAATTGAAAACAACAATCGCAAAACTTCATGAAAATGGGACAAAGGCACTTTTGACGATGAATATTTTCCCAAGGAATATGGATATCAAAGTTTTCGAATCGGTAGTAGAACAAATCGCAGATTCAAATCCTGATAGTATCATTTTCTCTGATCCGGGGACTTTCAAAATTATTAGAAAATACCTTCCTAATGTGCATTTACATCTTTCTACTCAGACGACGACTTTGAATTATGAAGGAGTGAAATTTTGGAGAGATTTAGGAGTGAAAAGAATTGTGCTTGCTCGTGAACTCAATATCGAAGAAATTAAAACGATCAAAAAAGAAGTTCCAGATATTGAACTTGAAGTTTTTGTGCAAGGTGCAATGTGTATGACGTATTCTGGAAGATGTCTTTTAGGGGATTATCTTGGCTGAAGACCTGCAAATAAAGGAGAATGTAATCATTCTTGTAGGTTTAAATATAAAGTGTATCTGGAAGAAGAGAGAAGGCCAGGAAAACTTTTGGAGGTGACAGAAGATGAAAATGGAGAACATATTTTTTCTTCAAGGGATCTTTGTACAATTGATAGGCTTGCAGAGATTATTCCGTATGTTGATGCGATGAAAATCGAAGGAAGAAGCAAATCTGAATTTTATGTAAGTGCGATGACTTTGGCTTATAAACATGTGAGAGATGCGATTATCAACGGGACTCCGATCGATGAAAAGATCAAAAATCTTGTTAATGTGATTCCTCATAGGATGTATTGGGACGGTTTTCTCTTTCATCCGCTCAAAGAATTTCCTGATGGAGAGAGTACTTTTGAAGAGAAAAATCTTTGTACAACGACGGGAACGACCGCTTGACCGCTTTTCAATAGAAATTATTTTGGAACATTTTCACCAGAAACTATTGAAAAAGATGGACAAATTTTTCACAAAATTCAACCTAAAGAAGAGATTAGAAGATGAATGAAACTTCGTTTACTTTCTCCTTATGTAGAGAAAATTGAAGAAATTGAAATCCTTGATATTTTAAATGAAAAAGGAAAAGAAGTTGAAAAAGCTGACTGCAATATGAAGGATATGTATCTTTTAACGACAAAAGCCTTGCACTGACGAGAGAGTCTCTTTGTCTTCCTAGAAGAAAATGAGAATTTTAAGGGATAGGGGAATATTGGAGAATTGTTTTTATAAAAATTAATAATGATAGTTGTGAACTAATAAAAAGCTCTTGATATATATATGCATATCTAGTGGTGCAACATCTCCACATGCTCATTGTAACTTGAGGTTGAATGGGGAAACGGTACCATTTTACTTTGATGCAGAATAGTCTTGATTAACTTTTTTATGAGGAGGGATATTCCCTCTTCATTTTACTTTCTATTTGATATGATGCAAAAAATTTGATATTCTTTATTATTGTTGTTTGTGTTGATAATAATGGGATGTGATTATAGTCCTCACAATAAAAATATTACTATGAATAATAATCTATGAATTTTTGATGATCATAATTTATGTGATAATGAAACATGAAAAGTTTTAAAATTACATCCCTTTGGTGAAAATCAATGTGAAATGTATCCTTATGAAAATGAATGTGAAAAGCTTGCGGATGAATCACGAATGACATTAAAAAAGATGCAGGTAGACCCTTATGTACGCAATAGACATTCTCTTTATTTTCTAAATGCTTTATATGATGTAGATGTTTATGAACTTTGAAACGAATTGTGAAATGATGGATATCAATATGAACCTCTATTGATTCAAGAATGACCTAGTAGAAACGATATTTATTTTGATTGGACTCCTTATCAAAAAGTATGGAATGAAACAAGTCATTCTCTCGAGTATTTAGAGGGGAATCTTTTGTTAACATGATATTTAGAAACTTATGAAGATTCAAAATGTATCTATTGTGATGAAGAAGAAAAGAAACAATATGGTAGTGTTGAGGTTTGGAGAATTTATCCAGATGACTGAAATCCATATTGATGATTTATTTTATGATATACAGAAGGTAATTTAATTCTTACAGATTTCCCTCATAAGAGATTTGATCGAATTTATACGAATGATGGGTATAAAGAAACGGATCTTCGTAAAATTGCCAATGATGGGAAAATTCATACCTTCCATGTGATTTTAGATAATGGATGAAGGCAGGAACGAGGATGGAATGGGTCAATGATTAGAGAATGGTGGTTGATAGAATAAAAATTATCTGGTTTAATATTAATGGTGGTAATAGATTCTTCGTAATAACAATAAAAAAAATAGGGACGACGGCTTGCCTCGTCCTTTTTTCTTATTGTTCAGTTGTTAATCCCTACTTTAAAATTGATAAGTCAAAGTCTTCAGGAAAAAGTCATTTTTTTATAAGTTCTTGAAGATATTCTGGAGTTAGTAATTCTTTAGCTCATTGTAAGGCTGATTTTAATGTTATTTTCCTTAGCATCTCATTTTTTATGTTTTGTATGTCTTTAAGCCTTTGTATTAAATGTTCTTTTTTGATTTGTATTATTCCTGTTTCAAAATCTTGTTTGATTTTTTGCATTTCTGCTTGATATTTTACTTGTTCCGCTTGTGCTTGTTCATTTAAGGCGTTCTCGAATGTTTTATATTGTTTTTCGCGAATTGCATTTTCTCTATCGTATTGAGTTTGTTGTTTTTGTAATTGTTTGTCACAATATTTTCTTAATTCTTCATTTGTCATGTAGTTATCTCATACTAAAACTAAAAGTATTTGTATTATATATACTTGTTTTTAAGTCAAGATTAAAAAATCTAGATTTTTATATAAATAGTGTGTTTAAAAAATGCTTAAAAAAATTAAAATCTCTTGATATTTGTATAATATTTTTTACTATATGTCAATAGTTTTATTCTTTTTGTAAAAAAATGGTTGCAAAAACGTATAGTCCTCTTTCGCTTGCTAAAAGCATTAGAGGGCAATGATTAACTGACGATCAATTTACTTCTCTTTTTAGATTCTTCTTTCTTAATAGCTCCTTGGGGATTCAATTAGGTCAGTTATTGGATAATCCTCCACAAGAAGGACCAAAAAGAGATATTATGGAAGAAATTGAGGAGCAATTGATGTTTTTATGATTGGATGATAATTGAATTAAAGGATTTAAAGTTTTCTTAAAAGATAAAACTTTAGCTTTTAAAAAAGAAGTTTTAAGAATTTTAGTTGAGAAAAAATTATAATGTTTGGGTTTTTTATTATGTAATAAATTATTCCTAGCTTAATTTTATCCTTGATAAGGAGAATTATTTTATTATTTTAATGGTAAAGTTTATTATTTAAATTGGTACTATGTTTTTTCATTTTATTTCTCTTTTCCCAGAGATTTATCAGTCTTTTTTAGAGACTTCTTTGCTGAAAAAAGCTCAAGAAAATCAGATTTTACAATTTGAGTGTATTAATCCAAGAAATTTTTGTCTTGATCAGCATCAGCAAATTGATGACAAAATGTATGGAGGGGGAGCGGGAATGATTTTAAAGGCACAACCTCTCATTGACAGTATCAACGATTGTATCAAGAGAAATCATATCGAAGATTCAGATTTTAAGATTCTTTTTCTTTCTCCTTCTGAGAAAATCTTTGATCAGAAATATGCTTATTCTTATTCAAAAAAACAACATGTAATTTTTATCTCTGGAAGGTATGAGGGGATTGATCATCGTATGGAAGAATATTTGCAGGATCATTATCCGTTACAATTTGAAAAAATTTCTTTAGGGAGATTTATTCTGTTGTGAGGGGAAGTCGCAACAATGGTTTTGACTGAGGCTATTGCAAGATTAATCCCAGGAGTGATTAAAGAAGCGGAAAGTTGGCAGGAAGAAAGTTATTCACTTAAGGAAAATATGAAAAATTTAGAACCTCCACAATATACGAGACCTGATGAAGTATATGGCTATCGTGTTCCTGAAATTCTTTTAACAGGAAATGGAAAAGAGATTCAGCAACGAAAAGAAGAAAAGACAAAAAAATCTGATGAATAAGATAGTTTTATTTATAATGAAGCGTATGAGTATTTTTGATTTATTTTCATCTGATCCTCAAAAAAGAATTGAGGCGGATAGAGAATTAGGAGATTTGGAAAATAACATCCATGAAAGAACTTCTAAAATCTCTTTTGCGACTATTGTTTCTGTCTTTTTGTTTGTTCTTTTACCATTGTTTTCTATGCTGAAAATGGGAGTACAGGATTTTCGTACAATGGGATTTTTTCTGGTAATTGGGGAATTTTTGCTATTTTGGTTTCTAAATGGTTGCAACGGATTGCAAAGCCTCCCCAAAAAAACTTGGATACTTCAAATCAAACAGTTTTTCAAAATGATGAAGCAACAAAGACTTTTGAAGAATTACAATTTGAAACGAAACTTGAAACGATGAATATTCCTCAGGCTCCTAAAAAATCTTTTTTTTCTTTTCAGGACTCTTTTTTTGAAAAATTAGAGACTCCAGAAGGACATGTCAATGTTCGCAAATTTGCATTGGCTCTCTTGAGATTTTTATGATGTATGGTGTTTTTTTGGATTATTTGTGAAGTATTTAGAGAACTCTTAGTGCATTATGTCTCTTTTTTTCTCCAGCATCGAGAATTTTTGTGAACTTATGCAGAGATGGTTACTGATTTGCTTATTTGGTTGGTTTGTATCGCTCTGAGTTTCTTTATCGCGAAAACTGCTTTTCAAGAAGCTCATGATGAAAAACATTTCCCTTTGGATAGATATCCTTTTGATATTTCAGGTTTTTTGGAATTAAGCTGTTGCTTGTTTGTTCCGATGTTTATTTTTTTAACGGAAGTGTTACCAAATTTTTGGAAAGATTCTAAAATAGAAAAACGATGAGAAATATTTTTATCTAATTATCTTTATGTAATTTTGTGAGCGATTTTCCTCTCTTGTTTGATTGCTTTTCTCCGTGTCAGACCTCGTAAAAGAAAAGTAAATATTGCTAAAAAATCTTCTGATTCTCAAAATGAGCTATCCACAGTGAAAGAAGGAAAATAATTTGGTTGAAAATCAGATTTTTGATTTTTTTTCTTTTTTGGTGTATAATTAAGGGATTTAGTTTTTAAAAGAAACAATGAAAGTCGTTTTCCCACAGAATGTTGATAAAAGTCTTTTATGAGGACTTCAAATTTCGATTGGATCTTTTTCTATTTCTTTGATTCAGCTTTTTGTGATGGCGGTGGGAATTATGTTTTGAGTATTGAGTTTTAGTACTTGTTCAAAAGCTTGAGCTAAGGTTCTTTGAGTGGTTTTGGCGATTGTTATTATTGGAATTTTCGCTGTTATTTGCTTTTTTAAATGTTCAGAACTTTGATTGCCTGCATTTATTGCAAAAAAAATTAAAGATGGGTATTTCGATACGACGGAAAAATTTCAGGTAAATTATCCAAAATATTATCCAACTGATATTTTGATCAAAAAATCTCATCAAGAAAAAGGTAAACAAAAAATTGAGATTAAAAGTGGAATTGATTTGACCAATCTTCAGAAAATGGAAGATGATAGTATTCTTTAAAAGAAATTTTACAAAAAATCTGACTCTCCGATGAAGAATCAGACTTTTCTTACTCTTCAAAATTTTTCTGCCAATCGACGAAAAATTCCGGAAAAGAATCAATAGAATGGAGTTTCAAAGGATGAACACTTTTGAGCACAAACATTTTGATATTTCCCACAAAACTGAAAGTCGAGATCGTATCTCCCAAAATTCTGTAAGTCGTAATTTTTTCTGTCCAATCTTTCCCAAAAACCGTATCTTGAATCATCGAAAGAATGGATTTTGTCGGAGCAGATCAAGGATTGAAAACGATACAACGTTCCACTTCTCTATGCTTGGAAACGATATACGAAATCGTTCCTCCCAAAGAATGTCCAGAAATCCATTTTTGTTGAGTCGGGTATTTCATATTCACAGCATCGAAAAGATCCAAAGATTCTTTCACTCTCGAATCCATCGCATTAACTCCAAGAACGATCTGAATATCGCTAATCAAATCTTTCGTATTTTTAAAATCCGTTCCTCTATAACAAATCATCACTCTTGGTTCTGAAAAATGAGTATAAACCGCATGACGCAGTCCATTAAATTCTTCATCAAGTTTCCGGTCTCCTACCACTCTTTTACGAGTTTCGGGAGCTTCATAACTTTCTTGAACGAGAGTTACCACTTGATTATCAAATTTCTGAATAATATCTTTGTGAAAGGGCTTATTTCAGAGAATTTTCGCATAGACATCGATTGCCTTATTGATCAATTTCTGAGAAAAAGAGACTTTTTCAGGTTCTTCATTTTGTTGTGGAATAAGAGGTTCTACCATTATGCTTGAGTTACAAGAGATAAAAAGGGAGAAGTCTGAAGAAATTGTAAGGTCTTCTGGGTTAATTCAGCTTTTTCATCTTCTGTTAAAGGTTTATCTTTTTTGAGAAAAGTTTTGGAATCTTTGTGAATCGTCTGATAAAAATAGAAACAGTTTCCCGTATAAGCAATTTTTTCGATGTAAACTCCTGAAAGTTCTGGGAAGAATGCGATCAAATTGTCCGTCAACATTCATAAATCAGCTTCTTGAGTATAATTGATCGAGAATCCCTTGTAGGTTTTTGAACTTTTTTTAAAGACAGAGAAAAGATATTGAGCAGTTCTCCACATTGAAAAAAGAAGCATCAAAACAATTCCAATCACATTGATCCATAATAATACTTCTCCAAATTTTCCTGCTAATCCTAGTAAACACACGAAAAATAAAAATCCTCCCCATTGCCAAAAAGGAAAATTTTTGATATAAGAGAAAATCCCGTTTTTGATACGATCGGTTGCGTCTTTCAGATCCATAGACCAAGAATTACTTACAACTTGAAGAGGATTTAAAAGTCCTACTTGATATACCATAGCATGACCTTGTTCCTCATGATCCATATCATACGAAATTACTTCTCCTCCTTTGATAAAATACGTTTCTTCAACGAGCTGAAACGAATATTTTACATACAAATCGATACTTGTCGTCGGAAAAAATCCGAAACTTTTGAGCAACTCTTTCTGTTGATCGAAAAAGACCTGTGAAGGCGAAAATTGTAAAGGACTTGGTTTATATCCACTCGTAATGGGCATGATTTTTATCGAGAAATAAAAGATACTTAAGTATAATCTTTGAATTTTCAAAAAGCAAAAAGAAAAAAAGTCTGACTTTCAAGAAGATTGATATCAAAAAAAGAAATTATTTTTACACTTGACTTTGTATTTATTTTTGATATAAAATAAAAGGTTTTATATTTTTGATGTATAGCTATATGGAAGCAACGCGTACTTTGTCAGAATTTTTAGCAAAAATCCCTCAAGAATCTCTTCTTTATAAGATTCTTTATAATTATAAAATTGCTCTTTATACTGCATTTCAGCAGACTCTTTTGGAACATCCCGATGCTTATCAGAAAGTGAAAACTGATTCATCTATGGATAGAGAAGGAGAAGAAACTCCATGGAAAGAAATAGATTCTCAATCTTTTTATCGAAAACAAGCTAGTACGGTTTTTAACGTATTGGAAAATTTATTCGATAAGCGAAATAAATGAAGTTTGATGGACATTGATATTAATTCTCCAGAGGATATGAATCAATTATATGACATGGTAAATAAACAACGATGTCTGGTTCAAGGACATAAAAAAAACATTGAAAAAGGATCTTTAAAGACAATTTTCCCTTATTATCAACATTATTATACTAAGAATGCAAGACTTTATTGTGATGCTCTTAAGATCCCTTTTAGGGGAGGATTTTCTTATGGAACTGTAAAAATGTTAAGAAATTGGTATTTGATTGATCAGTATGTCAAAAAATATCAGCTTTCAAAACAGGAGGATATTAATTTATATTCCTTGAATCATGAAGTTCAAGAGAAAAAAACTAATATTGTTTTAACGAATGATGATCTTGCTTCTTATTTTGAGGGGTATGGTCATTTAGAGGAACAATTTGATAAAATAAAAGACTTTATTCAATCTTCTAAAGATAAGGATTTGAATACTCTTATGAATAGTCCTTTTATCTGTCAAAAGAAAGGAATAAACCCATTTGTTATGAAGTTATATTCTGAAAATTATACGAATGAGGCTATTTGGAAGTATAAATCTTCTTTGATGAAGGATTTGTGGCAAGAAATGAAAGAATATGGATATGGTAAAGAGAATTTTAAAAACTATCCTTGATATTCTTCCTTCTTTTCTTGAGATGAAACTCCTTATACAGAGGAAGATTTTGTGAAGTTTGTAGAGGGGGAAGAAGATCTTACTGATGAAGAAAAGCAAGAAGTGTTTGAAAAAGTTGTTGCTGCTAACTTGAATTCAACTTGATTGTCTCAATTAGAGATCATTGATTATCGTAATCAGAAAGAAGCAGAAAAACAAGCGAAAGCAAAAACTGAAGAACAAAAACGAAATCAAAAGAAACAGGTAATCAAAGAATGGTTATCAGGTAATGAGGTAAATTTACAAGATCTGTTAGTAGTTTGAACAGCGTACCGAAGAGATTGGAAAGGGGTATTAAATATTCCTCATGCTATTACTTATGAGGATTTTCAGAGGTATCAAAGAGAATGTCCTCAAGAATCTTTCAATACTCTTCAAGAATCTTTTGTTGTTCCATCAATTTGATGAGAAGAGGATTCTCTAGAAAAAGATGATGCTTTAGGTAATGAAAGCTTTTTTAGGTATATTGCTCAAAAAGAACTTCGATGTATTTCAGATTTAAAATCTTTATCAAAATCTACTAAAAAATGGACTTCTACTGATTGGCAAGCGCTTAAAGAGAAGTTTGATGATTTTACAAATGATGCTGATATTCTCAATCAGAAACTGATTAAAACTCAAAATAAAGATCTTGAACGTTGTTCTGATTATATTTTCCCTCTTACTTGAAAAATTGCTTTATTTGTTGATCAAAAAGATGGGAAGTATATCGTGGTTTGAATCACCGATCAATATACAAAATAGTTTATCTTATTTTACTGATGCTACTTGATGATAATTTAAATTCTTATGATAACGATGATCCTAAAGAAAAATGTGAAAATTCTTTTTCTTCGTTATCGAACTTATTTGAAAATCAGACTTTTCAAACTTTTTTTGAGGTTCCGTCTTATGTTTCTTCTTCGCAAAAAGCCAAGCAGTTAACGGAAAGATTTGATATTATAAGAGATGCATATTTCCCTTATCTTTCTTTTAGAAATCAAAAACTTTTTGTCAAGCAACTTACAGAATGAATTCGTGTTTTTAGAAAAAAAGAAGATACTTCTTATTCGAGTTTTGAGCAAAGTTTTGATGTTTTTTTGGATAAAATTGTAGAATATCAGTTGAAAAAAGAATATAGAACGAATTTACCCTATAAAACTTTTAAAATTGGGGGAGCAAGAATTTTAGTCTTTTATAATCCTTATCAAAAAAAGTGGTTGATTGAGGGAATTTTTTCTCATACACATTATCTTTCTATTATTTATCATCGTGTTGCGATGGATAGTTTTGATACGTGATGGTGGAAAATGTATTAATTTTTTAGAATTCAATCTTTAGACTAAATCTTTCTTGAAAAACTGAATCTAAATCGTACAATGAACATACTTTTATTTATCATTGGAATGTGATGCAGTTTTATGATGAAGTGAAAATTTTGATCGAATCATGAAAAGGAGGAAGTGGACTTGCGAGTGGAAGAAGGGAAGCAGGAATTCCTTTCGGATGACCTAATGGTTGAGATGGAGGAAAAGGAGGATCGATTGTTTTCCTTGCGAGAAAAGATGAAAATACGCTTCTTGCTTATAAGTATAAAAAGAATTTTAAGGCGAAAAATGGAGAAGACGGAAGGACAAAAGATCAATATGGAGCCAATGCAGAAGACTTGATTTTAACAGTTCCTGTGCAGACTTTGATCAAAGACGCTGAAACGGGAAGAATTCTTCATCATTTTACGAAAGATCAAGAAAAACGAGTAGCTCTTCCTTGAGGAGAAGGGGGAAAAGGAAATATTCATTTCAAAGATTCGATTAATCAATATCCTAATTTTTATCTTCTCTGAGAACCTGGACAGAAACAGGAGGTGATTTTGGAACTTCAGCTTTTGGGAGATGTGGGATTGATCGGAAATCCAAGTGTTGGAAAATCTTCTATTATCAACTGTGCTTCTGCGGTGAAAGCGAAAGTTGCAGATTATCATTTTACGACCTTAATTCCTAATCTTTGATCGGTTTCGGTGGGGGATTTTAGATTTAATATGATCGATATCCCTGGATTGATCGAAGGGGCAGCAGAAGGAAAAGGGCTTTGAAATGCTTTTTTGCGTCATGTTCTTAAAGCAAGGGTTTTTGCAATGGTGATGGATATGTCCAGATTTGATGAAGGGATCAAAGAAACAATTGCACTTTTTGATGAGATTAAGGAATATATCAAGGAAAAATTCCTTCAAGATGAGGAGGATTATCGTTTTCAATTTATTCAAGAGGGAAATTATCTGACTTTTCAAACTCTTGTAGAAGATGAAGTTTTTATGAGTAAAAAAGTGGTTTTTGTCCTCAATAAGTACGATTTGATCAATGATGAAGAATTGGTACAGGAGTACAAGGATTTGCTTTTTAGAGAGTTTTCAGAATATGTAAAAAAAGAAAAAAAGTCTGAGATTTCTCGTGAACTTCTTGAAAAAAATTGTTATCTCACTTCGGCAGGAACGTATTTTGGAATCGGAGAATTTACGCGTGGAATGGCAGATATCCTCAAAAATACGGAGCTTGTGGAATTGCCAGAAATTGAACATATTTCTTATACAGAATATGAGGAGGAAGAGGAGATGATTACTGATATCACGGAAGAAAAAGAGGATCTCATTGATCAAGGATATTTTGATGAGATGAGTGCTAGATATTTGAAAATTCGATGGATTCAGAATCCTGAAATTTGTAGATTGACATTCATTACTCCGCGAGGAAATGATGAAGCGGAACATCGATTTCGAAAACAAATGGATCAGAAAGGATATTTGGGATTATTTGAGCATTACGGTATCAGAAAAGGAGATGTTTTGAGAATTAGAAGTTATTATCAAGGTCAAGAGGATAAGTATATCACGTATTAGTCATTCTTTATTTTTTTATTATCTCTATGAAAAAAGTACTTTTTAGTTTTATTGCTTTTTTGGGGCTTAGTTTGTGATGGAGTTTTGCAAAGGATTTGCCTAAGTTGATTATGTTTTATGGAGAGACTTGTCCTCATTGTAAAGCAGAGGAGTGATATTTGGAATCTCTCAAAGATACGTATGATTTTGAAATTCAGGGGTATGAAGTGTATTATGATAAAGCTAATCAAGAAAAAATGCAATCCATGGGAGAAGCTTTGGGGACGGTTTTCAATGGAGTACCTGTAATTATTATGGGAGGAGAGTATTTTATGGGAGCAAATTATGATAAAACGGTAGATTTACTTGAAAAATATGCTATCAAAAAGGGAGAAAATTCTGAATGTACTCCAGAAACAGATCAGGTAACTCCGAATCTCAATCCTATCGTCGATTGTACTGATGAAACAACAGGACAAAATCAGACTCTTACTCTTTTTGGAAAAGAAATTAGCCTAAAAGGAGTGGGGCCTGTTCTCTTTGGGATTCTTCTCGGTTTTGCGGATGGAATCAATCCTTGTATGTTTGGAGTGCTTATTTTTTTGCTTACGTATTTGGTTTCTATTGGATCAAAGAAAAAGGTTTTGTATTCGGGGCTTATTTTTGCTATTACGACGTTTTTCCTTTATAGTGCGTTGATGTATGGTATGCATAAGCTTATTTTTTCAACGCAAGTTTTCCTTCCTTATATTGCAACGATCAAATATATTATTTGAGGTTTAGCAATTTTGCTTGGACTTTTGGAAATTAAAGATTTTTTCCGATATGGAAAGGGAGTTTCTCTTGTTATCCCAAAACGAGCAAAACCAACTTTGGAATATATTACGAAAAAAGGAACGTATATGAGTGCTTTTATTTTGGCGGTATTATCTACCTTTGTAGAACTTCCTTGTACAATTGGAATTCCTCTTGCGTATGTGGGGGCAGTAGGTGCTGAGGTTAATATTTTTGCTGCTTTAGGAATTTATAATTTCTTTTTTATCCTTCCGCTTCTTGTGATTATTTTGGGAATTTATTATGGAATTTCAGCTTTTAAAACGAAAGAGGGGGATCTTGCTATCAATCAAGTAAGTAATAAAAAAATTATGAGATTGGTTGCGGGAATTATTCTTCTTACGTTGGGAGTGCTTTTCTTTACGAAGGTATTGTAGAAAAATCAAAAAAAAATAAAAAGTTTGCATTTTATTGCAAATTTTTTATTAAACTGAGAAAAATTTGCATTTCAGTGCAAAAAAAATATTATTGAGGTAGTTTTTTATTTTTCTCTTTATGGTTATGATTATAAGAAGTACTTATTTAGAACAGCTTAAAAAATGGAAAGATAAAAAGTTAATAAAGGTTGTCACTGGGATTAGAAGATGTGGTAAATCTACATTATTTCAACTGTATATTGATTATCTTAAAGAAAGTGGAGTCCCTGAAGATCATATTATTTTTCTTAATTTGGAATCTTTAGATTATCATTTTCATGATTATCAAGAACTATATGATTTTATTAATGCGAAAATCATTGATAACAAGAAGTACTATATTTTCTTGGATGAGGTTCAGAATATTCCTCTTTTTGAAAAAGTAGTAGATGCACTCTATATTAAGGAAAATGTTGATGAATATATAACTTGATCAAATGCTTATTTATTATCATGAGAATTAGCAACGTTATTGTCTTGAAGATATGTCGAGATTATGATGTATCCTCTTTCTTTCAAAGAATATGCTGATTTTTATCAGGTTCCAGGAGATGAAAAACTTTATCTTCAATATATCCAAACAAGTTCTTTCCCCTATACTTTGTTTTTATCGAGTCAAGAAGAGATAGAACATTATTTAGAAGGAATTTATAATACGATTCTGGTAAAAGATATTGCTCAAAGAAATGCTTTGTGAGATTTAGGGAAACTTCGTAGTATAGTAGAATTTATGTTTTCAAGCATTGGAAATCTTTTATCAATTAAAAAAATTGCTGATACTTTGACTTCAAATGGAAGAAAAATATCAATTCACACTGTAGAGAATTATTTGGAATTTTTAACTCAGAGTTTTATTTTTACCAAAGTTCCAAGATATGATATTAAAGGAAAACAATATTTACAAACGGGAGATAAATATTATGCAACGGATATTGGTATGAGATATGCGGTTTTAGGAAGGAAAAATCTTGATTTATGATCTGTTCTTGAAAATATTGTCTTTTTAGAACTTAAAAGAAGATGATACAAGGTTTTTGTTGGAAAATTAGCAGATAAAGAAGTAGATTTTATCGCAGAAAATATGCACGAAACATTGTATATTCAAGTATCTTATACTGTGAGAGATGAAAATACATTAAAAAGAGAACTTTTACCACTTCAATCTCTGAACAATCATTATCCAAAAATCCTTCTTACGATGGATCTTGATCCTCAAACGGATTATGATGGTATTCAAAAAATCAATGTTTTAGATTGGTTAATGAAATAAAAGGAGGACGTCAAGAAGCAAAAAAATATTCAAAAAAAGGGCACCAAGAATGGTGTCCTTATTTTTTTATCTTTTGTAGATACTGAGACTCTGAGTAAAGTCTTCTGCTCCTGGAGGCATCGTTCCTTTACTTTTGTCTGTAATTGATGATGAGTATTCGATCAATACTCATGCTCCACTATAGATCAGATTTTTTCTTTCTTTTGGAGCTGGAGTGTTTCAGTAGAATCGAGTATTGAGATTAGATCTAGATCCGGTTACGAGATCATCGATTCCTGATCCGATAAGAGCTCCGTTGATATGAAGTCCTCATCCGATATATCGTCCTGTATTTTCTACATTATCATTCTTTTTTACTCCTGTTCTGGCAAATCCTCCTGAAGCATAGAAGATTCCATTTACGGTTTGAGTTGTGTTAAGAGTAGCACTTCCGTCAAATATGATCTTTTCGTTAGAAAGAATCATCATATTATGATAGGTGTTTCCTTTAATGGTTGTATCTCAGTTGAGCTGTACAATCGTAATTGGAGTTGTTATTTCTTTTGATTGCATTTCTGTTACTACTGTTTTAGACTGGTCTGTTGTAGTAGCTGCTCCAGAAATGTTCATTGCTCCTGATACAAAATAAATTTCTTTACCTGGAACTTTTGAGACTTCTATATCATTATTATCACTTATATTTACTCTTTTTGCGAGTTTTTGGTATTTATCGATGAATTCTTGGAATTTTCCACTTGTTTTTCATGATTCAAAGTCATTATAGGTTCCGTTCGTTTCTACGATATTATTGAGATTCTCTGCAAAAGTTTGTCAATCTATTCATCTAAATTTACTCAAGAGATTTTTTTCATTACTTCCGATTCCTGATGGAGTTTTGGTAACGAGGTAAGGTTTCGTGAGAGTGAAATTTACTTCACAGACTCTTCTATAAGGGGACATCTTTGTCCATTCTCATGAGAAGTTTCCATCATCATCATCTGTTTTTCAAATACATTCGAGGTAATCGACTTTATCAAGAGCGAGTTTATATTCTCCATATGTTCAAGTACTTCATACCATCTTACTCTCATCAGTACCATCATCCTTTAATGCATTTCGGACAAGATTAGGGTTAGGAAAGTTTTCTTCTCAGAATCCTTCTAGTCAGAATCCTGTAATATATGTGATTCAAGGCTTGAATTTGTATGATGTATTATCTGCTGTAAAACTTGCAAAGGTATTTCTTCAGCCAGCATTTCAGTCTTTGATGAAGTTTCCTGTGTTTCGGTAGATCCATCCGCTTAAGAATGGATCATCTTCTACATTGAAAGCACTTTTATAGGTCTTGTTTCAATTCTCTCCTGTTAAGAAACATGGTAATTGGAATTTGTATAATCGATTGGACTCGGAGTCTTTGTAATTTCCATTATAGATTTTGAAAGTACAGAGCATAGAATTGAGGAGGATTTCTCATCAAGTATTACATGTATTTCATGCTAGTTTTGTATATACTTCTTTTGCATTTTTATTTCATGACAGTACTTTATAGTAATTGGTTTCTATTCTTTCGATATTCCAGTAGAATGGGAGGATTTCTCATTCATTGATAGAAATGGATCCATTATTGATATCCCAACAAGCTACAGGAGAACTTACATTCTCTACTTCTCTATTAGATCCCGTTGTGTAGACATTACAGTTTTTGCATCGATACTGATACTTGTTTTTGTTTTGATCTTTGTCTTTGTAATTTGTATTATTATCACATATTTTATTACCATTATCATCTATTTCTGGATTTTTACAATCACAAGACTCCCATCCTTCTATATTTCAGTTTCCACAGAATCCTAAGGTTGGAGGAATTTTTTTGAGAGTTACTTCAGATTTACATGTATCCTGTTCTACTGCTTTTCACTCGATGGTACATGTGATTGTTTTTGTGATTTCTTCAGTGTCAGTATTGAAATCTTGATCCTTTTTTTCGTATTTACATTCTTTTGTGAGAGAGTTTTTGTTGTTTTCTGTGACTGTTATTCCATTTCAACAATCTATGGTAATTTTGTCTACCTGTTTTTGGTTATTTGTTGAACAAGTTACAGTAACACTTCAACTTGTAGCTTCTGTTAAGTTGATAGTTGTAGTACTGTTTGGTGATATTTGACAACTTGGACCGGTTTCTTTTTGTACACGAACAGAACCTGAAGCAGTGACATCTTCTACATATCCCCATGCTGTATTATCTCGTCCTGTAGCTCATTCAGGTACTACACCTTCAAAACTTACAGTGAATTTTAAGGTGATAGTATCGTCTGGTTTTAGGACACCTGTAAACTGCTCCCATCTTAGATGGTTACCATCATTTCCTGTTCAAAACTTTTCGAAGTGTCCTTTTGTTATTTCACCTTGCCAACAGCTTTCATTATTTGCAGTACCATGCATAATGTCTAAAGCTTTTGTAGGTTCGATAGTGATTTTTACTCCTTTATTTCCTGTCGCTTCTTTGATAGAGAATCAGATTTTTTTCTCTTTTAATTCTTCATCGGTTCCAGTAAAATTAAGAGTCAATGAGAGTTTATCGCTATCATTAATCTGTAAACCTGTGGTACCGAAGTCGAATTTGTATTGATTTTCTGCAAGATATTCTCCTGTGATTCCTGCCAAAATGATTGAGTCAATATTTCCTGTAGCGAGTCCTTCTTCTTTCTCCAAAATGATGGTAAAGAGTTTTGGATCTTGTACTTTTTGGAGAGCAATTTCGATAACATTTACGGCATAAGAATCTCCCACTATTTTTTCACTCTGTGATTGTATTCCTTTGAGGAAAATTGTAGGATTGATGAATTTGATCGATTTTGTCGTATTTTCTGATTGCTTAGATGCAGGTTCATTTATCGTAAAGTCTTTTACTTCAAAGTAGAATTCTGCATTGTCAGCAATTTCTCCTGTAAGAGTAGCTTTTACGACAAATGTTTGACCATTAGAGATATTCACTCCGTTTGTATCTTTACTTGTGAATTTTGCAGTATTTCCTTCCAAACTTCCATTCATTTGCAACTCTCCTCATTCCGTCGTAAGTTTGAGACTTGTAAGATTTTCAGCTTTGAAATCTTTTCCTGAAAGCGTAAGAATGATTTCCTTAACAGTTGCAGAAGGCAATCCATTCATCGTAAAGGTAAGATTTCCGAAATTTACTTCAGATTTTTCTGTTTTTTCTGCTGGAGTTCCTTTTCCGTCTCCTTTAAGGGTGATTTTAGGATTATTGAAGGTTACTTTTGTTGTTTCATTTCCGTTTCCTAATGCTGTTGGGTATCCCTCCTGTGTAGTGCTTGGAATAGAAATCTCAAAGAATAACTCTGAATTATTTTCTGGTTCTTCAGTGAAGGTAATTGTTAAAGTATATTTTGCAGTCTCATTAAAATAAACATTTTTTTCTGCTTTGTAACTTCAGTCATTTTGTTTACTGAAAGGGGTTCCTCCGACGTTTATTGACTCAATCTTGTCTTTTGCAGATCCTTGTGGAGTTAAAACTATATCTTGAATATTGGCTTCTGTTACATTTTGCAATTCTCCTGTAAAGATATCTAGGGCAAGATTTTTTCGTGTTCCTGTTGTGAAATCTTCTTTATTTTTTACTCCGAGTTTTACTAAACTTGCTTTATATACCCAAGTCCTTGTAGAATCTGGAGTATCTATTTTTGTATCGGTAATTTGTGTATTGTCTTTGTCTGCTGCAGTGATATCTACTACTTTGAAAGAGAATTTTGCATTGTCTGCAAGTGGTTTTACAAGTTCTCCATTGATGGTAAATTCCATTGGAGATTTCCCTTGAGATAATTTGATTCCTTCTGGTATTTGGAAGGTAATTTTTGAATCCGTTGGATTTGTCGTAGTTACTGTAGTATTGTCTTTTACCAAATCGAGTTGCTTAATATCTTTAGCATTGATTCCGCTAAGCTCAACCGTTACAGATTCGATTTTGATTTCATCTACTCCGTCGTAAGAGATTCCGATTTGTCCACCGGTAAAGATAGTACTATGAATTTCAACTTCTTTTGCAGGTTCTCCTTTCAATCTTACAAAAGGTTTATTGAAGGTAAGCTTATTGGTTAGTGGTTCAATAATTTTTCCCTCAACCTTTTCTGCTGTTTCAAATTTTGTGATTTTAAACTGAACTGTAGATCCGTTGTTTGTTTCTGGATCGATAGTGATATTGAGAGGAAGTTCTTTATTTTGATAGCTATTATTGATCTCACAAGTAAACTCTTTTTGTTCAGTTGTGAAAGTACAGTCTTTACCATCAATCGTTACTTTCGTGAGTCAGATGTTTCCGATTTTTTCGAGTTTGATTGTTTTGATTACAGTAGAACTCGTATTTTTTGTTTCGATTTTCAATTTATCGAGAGTGATATTTTCTTTGGCATCAGAAACAACGTTTCCACTATTTCCTGCAATGGTAACTACTGGACTAGAGTAGGTAATGGATTTTGTGGTATTTGGAGTTTTCTCCTTTTCTTCGTCTTTGATATCTTCTGCTAAAGTATAATTGTCAATTGTGAATCGAAGTGTTCTATTATCTATAGGAGAGTTTAATTCTCCTTTTACGATTAATGTTGTATTTTGAGAGATAGGTTTTCCGTTTTCTCCAAAATTGAATGTAAAGATTCCTTCTTTTTGAGTAGCATTATAGTTTGAACTTTCTTCTACAAGTTGAAGGTTTTTGATATCCTTGTAACTTGTTGTTCCTTCTTGTCTGAGGGTGAGGGTTTTTAATGTTACTTTTTCGGTTCCGTCGATATTGATAGAAAGTTTACCGAGATTAAAAGTTTGGTCTGTAATATCTCCTGTGTTTTCTTTTCCTTCTCCGAAGACATTGATTTTAGGATTATTGAAGATAAGTTTATTGGTATCTTTTTTACCTTCTACGAATCCTGTCGAGGCGTCGCTTTCGTTTTTGAAAGAATCTAATCTAAATCGAAGGTCAGAATTGTTTTTTATATTTGAAGGGTTCTTTAATTTAACTCTTAATTCAAGATTTCCTCCGTTTGTGAGGTTGATATTTTTTAATGTGAAAGTTTGATCTTGATCATTTCTGTCAGCAGTTGTTTGGGTATTTCCAAGTTTTATAGATTCGATATTCTCCATTGGAAGAGATCCCAATTTTTTCAATACAATTTCCGCTTTATCAGAACCAATTCCAATTAATTTTGGAGTAATTTTATCAAGGATGATTTCTGTGGCTGTTTTTACGGTTTTATCTCCGTCTTTCACTGTTTCGAGTGTTACAAGTTTTTCTGTAACTGTCAAAGTTCTTGTGTATCCTTCTTTTTCTACTCCTGTGAGGATATTGTCTTCTGCGATTTCAAAATCAATAATTTGGAATGCAATGGTTTCTCCTGAATTTGGAGTATTTTTGATGATATCATTGAGATTAAATGTACTTCCTGATTGGAGTTTTAGTCCATTTTCAAAACTAATACTCATCTTTCCGTTTGTAAGTTTTGTATTATTTCCATAGATTTCACTTCCTTTAGAAAGAGAGAAAGAAGTCTGATCAGTATTCATAGTTCCTGTTTTTTGGAATGTAATCTTTTTCAAGGTTATGCTCTGATCAGTAGGAACATTATTGAAATATACTTTGAAAGTATCTTGAATTACTTCATTCTGTGCAAGAATATCATTTGCAAGAGTTCCTCCGATAGTGATTTTTTGTTCAAGAGCTGGATTGTCAATAAATGTAAGTATTTTTGAAACGGTTCCAAGTTCGATATGTCTTCCGTCAGCAAGTCCTGTGAGTTTAAATTGGATTGTTGTTCCTGACTGGATTGGAGTATTGAATGTTACTTTTACGGGGATTGAATCGTCATTCTTTACTGTGAAAGATTTTTCTACGGTAAAGCTATTTTCAGATGCTGTTGCTTTTTCTCCGTTGATATAAACTTCTTTGATTCCTGTAGAAGGAAGTGTTCCGATATTTTCAAGAGTGATTTTTGTAAGAGGTAATTCTTTATTGAGGTGGAATTTTAGGTTATCAATCGTGATTTCTTTTGTGTAAATGCTTAGAGCTTCTGCTCCTTTATCAGTAAAGGTTACGCTTTCTGGGTCTTCGACAAAATAAATCGTTTTAGATTCAGATCCTGTAGCGATATGTCTTTTTTCTGTGAAATCTTTCAAAATTAATCCGAAAGTATCTCCAGATTGTGCAGAACCTTTTAATTCTACATTGATAGTCCATTTAGTTCCTGGTTGTGCGTCTTGTTTATTTGGATTTCCTTTGTATTCTGGGTAAGCTTGATTAAGAATAACTCCATCGATATCTATTTTTTTGATATTTCCTGAATTCATTGTTCCTGTGACTGCCAAAACGATATCTGTTACTTTTAGCGGTTTATTGATTTGGAATGGTAATTCGAAAGAAATTTTTGTTGTATCTGTTTTTACTTCTGCACTTCCTGTCTCAAAATTTACATATTCAGGAATTTCTATGAAAGTAATATGTTTACTTACATTCTTTTCTGCTGGTCTATCGATATTTCTTTTTTCTACTTTATTTTCTGAAATAGTAAATTGAAGAGTATCTCCAGAATTGATTCCGTCATTAAAATCAATGGTTAAAGGAAGGCTATTTTGTCCTCTTTTGATAGAGATATTTTCGAAAGTACAAGACTCTCCGTTACATGTTCCTAACGTGTTATTGAGTCTGATTTCTTTTATTTTACTAGAATCAAGTGTTCCACCTTTTGTAAGAGTAAAACTAGGGAAAGTAATATCCCAAAGGAAATTTGTTTCAATTGTGTCAATTGTCTTATTTCCTGGTTCAAGATCCCAATTTTCAGAAGTTCCTGCTTCTTTAAATTTTATTCGTTCGTTGTCGTTTTCTGCTTTTTTGAAGGTAATGGTTGTTGTTTTTGTATCGTATGCGATAGTTCTATCTCCTGTTAAGTTGTTGATCGTAAATCATAAGGTCTTATCTGCTTCGATAATTCCTGTCAATTGTACTTTGATATCAAATTTACTATTAGAAGTAACATCTCCAAGCTCTAATTCGAAATTTCCGTTGTTATTTGTCAGTTCACTACCATTGAGGTAAACATGATAAATATTTTCAAGAGGAAGTGTTCCGTTTTTTGAGAAGAAAATTTTAGTATTTTTCAATGGATCTGCCAAAAGGAAAGAAAGCTGATCTACTACTACATTTTCTGTAGCAATACTTACTTCTGCAGTTCCTCCAGAAAGGAGTGCTTTTTCTTCGATAAATTTGATTTTCTTACTTGATTCTGTTCATTTTGTAATCGTATCTCCATTTGTTTCGATTTCATAGATTGTGAAAGAGATTTCTTGATCTTCTGATTCTGGTCCTGAAATGGTTACTCTAAGAGGTAATTCATCGTTATTTTTGAAAGTTTTTGGACATGAAACTCCATTTGTTTGTGTTTCTTGAAAATCAAATACTCGCGTGTTGTTACTTCCGTCTGATTTTTTTCATTCTTTATCAGCAAGTTTTACGCTTGTGATATTATTTTGATCTCCATTACTTAAGAGTGTAATCTTTTTGATATCTACGTTTTCTGTAGAAGTAATATGAAGATTATCTAAGGATTCTGTTCCAGAAAAATTCGTATTTTTGAGAAGAGCACTTTCTTTTGATTTTGTGAATGTGATTGTCTTTTCAGATTTTTCTTCTGTTTCATTTTTGATTCTTTCAGGGAAACCGTCTGTTGGAACCGTACTGATAAATTTGATTCCTGTAGGTAAGTCGTCAGTTACGATGATCCCTGTTAGATCTTTTGTTCCATCGTTTGTTACGTTGATAATATAAGTTCCTGTACTTCAGATTGTTACTGGTTGATCTGGTTTAAACTCTTTCGTAATTTTTAAGGCTGGAAATTTTGGTTGAAAGAAAACATTAGAACAAATTTCTTTATCTCCTTTGGGACAATATTGTCAAATTTTTTTATCTTTTATACAAATGTTTTCTGTTTCGTGTTTTAAACATGCTTGGTTTGATGTTTCACTCCTATATTCTTGTTTTCTTATTTTCCCTTTGAGGATGTATTGTCCTGTTTTTCAGTCCTCCAAAGTGAAAGGATCAGATTTATTTATTTCTGTTCCATCGATGTAAAGATGTTCTTCATATGTTACTTTTCTATCAAGGAATTCAAGATTTTCAAGAACATCTTCAAATCTTAGATTTTCAATTTCTATATCTCCAGAGTTTCCGAAATTTACTCTAAATTCGATTTCGTCTCCTCCTTTATATTCAAGAGAAGTTTGCATTCCTGTGTAAAAATTTCCCTCTTTCAAGATTCCTTTCTCGATCCAAAGTTTTGGATGCATATCGACTGTATAAGTTACAGTATCTTCGAAATAACAATCATTTTTCTGACAATTACTTGGAGTATTCCCGTTGTCATCAAGTTTTGTAATTCTTCCTGTATTTGTTGTACTTGAACGATTTTCGCTTGTTGTTGTTCCGTGTGTGATGATATATCCGTTTCCTTTTTCTTTAAGAGTAAAAGAAGATAATTCTGATTTATCTTTTGTTTCTCCATCTAAAACAAAAGTATCAATACCTGTATTTGTGAGGTTTGCAGGAAAAATATCTTCAACTTTTACTGTTGCATCTTTTTCTCCCTCATTTTTGAATTCAATTTTATAATAAACGGTTTCATCCTTTTTTACAGCAGTATGCTTTTTACTTTGATTTGATCCGTTGGCGTCTAAAACGAAGTATTTTTGGATATTCAATTTTGGAGCAAATTTTGTTGTGATTTCTCCGTCGTCACAAAGTTCTGAACCTTCAAGACAAGCCGTATTTTTATAAGAAGCTTCTGCTTTCGTTACGGTTGTGGTAAGCGTGAAAGTAGCAGTTGAATTTCCGTTTAAAGTTCCGTTCACAGAAACAATCAGACTTTTATTCTCTTCTTTTGTAGAAATTTGACTAGCGGAAAACTTGTCAGAAGTGATGCTTTTGAATGCGAGTCCTTCTGGAAGTGTGTCCGTGATTTGGAAATTAGTGATTGGCTGTGCGTTCAAAGTTTTTACTGTGATCTTCCATTTCACTTCTTGTCCCATTTTTGAAATGTCCGTTGTCTCTGGAGTTTTTTCAATGGCGATTTTTGGAGTTTTTTCCGTATCACAAATTTTCTCGAAACAGATTTTGTTTTCTTTTTCGTCTTTGAGACTTGAAGTCGTGGTTGTGATTTCGAAATTGAAGTCTTTATTGGCTGGTACGGTGAAGGTTCCGTTATTGTAGTTGTAGTTTGCGTTATTTCTAACGTAGGAATATCCTTCAGGTAAGGTATCTACAAGGGCGATTGTATCGCTTGTTTGATTTTTAGAGGTTCCTGTGATCGTCCAAATAACTGTCCATTTTGATCCGTCTCGTGTTGCAGATTTCATTTTTTTATTGAGAGAAACGCTCAAGTCAGGTTCTACCGTCACCGTAGAAGAACCACAGACAGGATTTCCGTTTCCGTCAGTTGTTGATTCGATACAAGCCAGATTTTTGATCTCTTTGGAACTACTGAAGTTTTTGAGTGTTGAGTAGATCTTTACACTTGCGGAGCTTCATGCGTTTAAGGTTCCGTTATATTGGATCGTGAGCTGGTTATTTTCATTTTTCGTAAGGTTGAAGCTTGTTCCTTCGATCTTCGTAAATTCTAGGTCGCTTGGGAGGGTATCCGTGATCACGAAGTCTGTTACAGGTTTTTCGTGAGCGGTTGCCGTTACGGTCCAAACGATTTCTTCATTCAGATTTTTAAGCTCTTGTTTATTTGAAGTTTTGGAGATCGTGAGGTATCCGTGTTTATCCCCATCACATGTTGAACCTACACAAGCAGTATTTCGATTATTGATACTATGAAGGAGATTACTAACCGTTGTAACAGTAAATGTTGCTTCTCCATTTGTTAAAGCAACAGTAAAAGTCTTACCATTATCAGAAGTTGTTGCTCCTTGTACGGCGTGATAACTATGTCCTCATGGATATAATTCACTTATGGTAGCAGAAGTAGCATTTTCTCCTATTACTTTAATTTTCCAGTCAACATACCATTCCCCATCTTTATAATAGGTTTTCTCTGTTTCTTTGTTGATAGTATAAGTTGGAGCATGGATTCTTTCACATTTATTTGTACAAGTTACCCCTTCGATTTCTCCGTCTGCTTTAGGATCACATTCTTCTCAATCTTCAGAGTCTAAAATTCCATCTCCACATCGTTTAATTTCGTAATAGCTACAGAGATTTACCTTTTGTACATTTTGTGTGTGTTCTTGATCTTTTGTTAACATAAAATATCCAGTAAGAACAATGTTATTATAAGCTCTTTTTATTTGATATTGATCAATATCGCTTACGTCTAATTTTTTTCGTAGAAGGTTGGTAAATTGGCCAGCATTAAGCAATTGTGTTTTTTCTACTTTTTTTGTTGTTTCTAGCGAAATATTTCATTTAGCTTGTACGTATGTTCCAGTAGGTGTATAGATAAATTCTTTTCGATAACTATTTTCTATTGGAGTTACTCAAAAACTTAGTGTCCATCGTTTACCACTTGGATTCTTATATAATTTTTTATAACTTGTAATACAATCATTGTTTTCATCAAGTTTGGTACAATAACTTGAACATCCTATAGTTCACCAATTTTCTTTTTTTGTATCATTGTAATCACATTCTTCATCGTCTTGTTTTATTCCATCTCAACAATATGTACGAATGGCTGAACAAGTGTCGTACGTATATACAGGTTTGTTTGTTCATTTATCTGGATATGACACCACACAATACCAAGTCCATCCTGTACTTGTTTTTTGTAAATTGTTTAGTCCTCCTATTTGACAGAGGTCTGTCTCTGGTTCTTGAGCTAAATCTTTATCTCTAACATTTTGTCCATTATATTGAGAATTACATACAGGATTTACATTAACTGGTGTACATGTTTCTTTATCACATCATCCATTTCCCCATCATTCTTTGTTTGGATCATTTGGATCACATTTCTCTCCATACTCTGAATCTATTATACCATCTCAACATCGTGTAATTTCGTAGCTATAACATTCTTTATCCCATGCTGGGTTACTGCTTCATTTTGTTAATTGATATTGAATATTATATTGTATTTTTATGTTTTCAGGATCTCTTTTTTCTGGTTTTTTAATGTAAACATTATTTGATGTTATTGCTTCAAAATAATCATTAGATTGTTTTACTTTTTTATTATTTTCGATTAATTTGTCTGTCCAAGAAAAAATAGGAGTACTTCCGTTTCGGTTTGATGTCCCAAAATTAACAAATCATGATATAATTGTAGTGTCTGCACTTGTATTCCTATATCAATCTATAAAGTTTCGTTGTTTCTTTTCTCTAAGATAATAGTGTCCAGTTTTACTACAATCATTTTCAAAAACAGAGCTTAATCAGGTATTTACAAGGACTTTTTCTTCTGCTAATACTGTGTTGGATGACGATAAAACCACAGTACCTATAATACTATAAATTATTCATAATATATATTTTTTCATATTGCTAGTTTATTACAAGTAAAATTTTTTTAGTCTCTCTGTTCTGTTCAATAATTTTGTGTCTCTAATTCTTTTTCCTTCTTAGTATCACCACTAAGAGTTTCGTTTGCTATTACAGTTGAATTTGAATCTGTTTCATTATCAGTATCACCACTAAGAGTTTCGGTTACTATTACAGTTGAATTTGAATCTGTTTCATTATCAGTATCACCACTAAGAGTTTCGGTTACTACTACAGTTGAATTTGAATCTGTTTCATTATCAGTATCACCACTAAGACTTTCGTTTACTATTACATTCGAAGGGGCGGATGGATTTTTATATGTATATACTCCATTTTCTTCGTTAAAGAAAGTATCTATAAGTTCATCTAAATTTGCTTGTCCAGTATTTTCATTATAATTATAATTATCTTTTGTTGTCTCGAATATTTTTGTTTCATCCTCTGATAATTCATATCCTAAATGCTGTTTTAGGAAAATAACATATCATTCTATATCCTCTTTTAGTTTTTGTCTTTCTTCTTCTGATAGATTAGGATCATTATACTTTTCCTTTAACTTATTTAATGTTTCATCTGCTTTTGCTTCTTGATCTAAACTTCCAGTTTCTGAATTTCAAGGAACTTCTTTATCTTTCTGTTCTGTTTCTGATTTTTTTACTGTTTTCTTCTTTTTTAATTCAATCTTTACCGCTGCTGTAAATTCATTTGTTTGCATATTGATTCTTGTATTTGCAGACATAGACTCTCATCCTACAGTCATTTGATATCATTTTGAAAAGTCAGGATTTATAGTTGTTGTTTTTTCTGTAGGTTGATCTTCTTTTCAAGGTTTTGTGATCTTGATCTCATTTAATTTGAGTCCAAGAGATTCGTTTCCACAAGCTGCATAGAGATAGAATACAATGTCAGCTTGTATTTTTACTTTAGTTCCATCTTTTAAGGTAATTTCTTCATTTCTTAGTGTTCCATCTTCGTTGAAAATTAGATTTTCATTATCTGGAATTTGTTGCTTTAAATCATTAATGCTTATTCCTATTTTTGTAGCAATGAGTCCTAAAATTTGATCGTATTCATCTGTCTTGGTTTCCATATTAGCTTTTAACCATTCTCATGCTTTTTGTTGTTCAGTAGGATCTGTTATTTTCTCAAGTCCATATTTTTCTCAAAATAAGACTGCTGTCTGTCCTAGAACTGTTGCATCATATGTCTTTCATTCATCTTCTTTATTTTTATGATGATAGTAGGCAGTATATCCAAATAAACCATCAATTACACTTTTGTCTTTTAGTATATCTTCTTGATTTTGATCTTTCATACGATTCATCAAACGATTTCTGACTCCTTTCAATGGGAATGGTGATCAAGCTGGTCCTTCCAAAGATTCGTATTGATCTCATCTTGTTTGTACAAGATATTTTAATCCTGTTAAGATATCAGATCCTTTATCCATATAGAGTAGTTCTTCGTGAGACATAATACCAGCGATTCTTTCACAGATGAGACGTTGTTTTACAGTATCTCATGAAGCAGCATTTAATGCATTATTTATATCTTCAAACCAACTTCTTTGTAAAGTACTTGCACTATATCTTCCAGCTAGATCATCTCTATGTCTTCGTACAGACATAGTATTATTCCCTCTGAATTTTTGGATCGCAGTATTGAGATTCCTTTGTAAGATTTCTACAGCTTTACTTATATCGTCTGTACTTGATCAACCAATATGATTGAGAAAGTCATTGTAATCAGAAGCACCTGTTTGTGGTTTCATAATATCGTATTTGAGGAAGAACATTCCAATACCAAATTCACGACTTTCTAATTTTGTTTCTGTTAACTTTTCAGCTCAACTAGCATTATTTTCTAATCCAAGATCGATAGATCCTTTTATATCAGATTCTGTTATTGTTTCGTTTAATCCTGGTATTGTGGTTGTATTCTTTTTATCAATGAATTTTATTTCACATAAATGTCATGATATCATAGAATCTTGTGTAATTGTAATTGTATCATCCTTTTCTCTTGTAATTAGAATATGCGATGCGTCTATATCTTCTCGAGTTCAATCGTCTAATTGAATTTTTACTTTTCAACTTTCTTCTTTTACCTTATTTTGTATTCTATTTCGGATTTCATCTCCTACCAATGTTTTAATTGTATCTTTTGTTTTGTCTAAGTTATATTCGATAGTATTTGTAGTTTCAATTCCCTGGAATGCATCTGTTTTTGCGATAGGATGTTTTAATGGAAGTTGACCATTTGCTGTTTCATTAACTCATGATTTCCCTTTGGATTTTTCTCCTTTGATAAAAAGATAAAAATCCTGATGATCAAGATATTGTCTTCCTACCGTATCAAGGTTTGCTTTTCATACATGGAGTGCTCCATTGTCATCATAGTAAAAATCCTTTCCTGGTTCTGTCCCTTCATACCAGTAAATATTCAATAATTCATGTAATTTTGTTGCTGAGGTATTATCTCCTTTTTTTGCATTTTGATCACAAGAGAGAATAATTTCTTTTCCATCTCCAGATGGTTTAATATCAAGTCCTCTGATTCCTCGTTGATTTTTAAGTTTTTGACAAAGTCAAAGTTCTCCATTTTCTCCATTTCCAAGACTTGTCGCTTTTAAATCAACAGGTTCATTAAATCCTGTTCTATCTTTTAAACTTTCATCCATCCATTTGAGTTTTTCTGCGTCTGCAAGATGAAGCATCATAAAACTTTTAATGGATACAGAAATCTTTGCAGATACATTGATTCATGTTTCTTCTCGGAGGCGTTGCCATACATTTGCACTATCTTTGTCCACGAAATCTGCCACTGCTCCGTCAGCTTCATCTTTTTTGAATTTTCTACTTAATTCCGCAGATACTCCTGCTCATCAGAATCTTGTTTTACCGTCAAGAAATTTAACTTGACATGCTTTTACTCCTTCTAAAAATCCTTGGAATGATTGGTAAAGTACCAATTTAAAGTCTTCTTGTGCTTGTGCATCATTCTCTTTACTTTTAAAAGTTGTAAAAAGATCTTTCCCGATAAGAGATGGAAGACTAAGACACATTTGATGAAATTGTGCTTTATTATTTTTGATAAGATCTTTTAGTACATCATCTTCAAAATTATTTTCATCTTTCAAAATATCATATGCTTTTTCTCCAAGATTATCATATGTTACATCTTTTATATCTAATTTTTTTGTTACTTTGTCAAGCGTTTCGGCTAATCCTCTTGCATTTACTTCAATTCCTCTTTCATAATCTAGATTGTATTTTATTCCGACACTAGCATTTACCGCTGCTGTAAATCTTTTCCAAATTGCTGGATCAAATCCTTCAGGCATCTTTCCTAAACGAAATCAAAAATTTAAACCTCCATCTATCTTCATTCCTAAAGAATGAACAGCTTTAACTTTAGTGAGGTCAGATTGTTGCACTTTTTTTAGATTTAATGGTGACATCATTCCTAGGTTGAAAATAGGAATATCTAAAGAGAATGCTCCTTCTTTCCAAGATTGAGGAATATCTATTACTTGTTTTCCTAATGATTTTAACCAATTCATTCATACTTCTAGTGCATCTCTTGTAAATTGTACGGATCCTTGATTCATGAGACGAGGACCGATACCATGAAGATCTTTCCCAATATCAGCAGTGAAAACTAATTTTTTCATGATATCTTTCTTGACACTATCTGGCATTTGAAGATCTTTTTCTCCTGAAACTTGTAATCGTTTAGGTAATACTAAAGAAGAGAGTAGTCCAACAAATTGATTACTCAAAACTTCATCGAGGGTCATCATAAATGATTTTTTAGATTGTCTTTCTAAAGAACCAAGGGTTGCTGCTCAATTTTCAAAATTTCCATAATTAGGGTCTTTTCTTAATTCATTTAAATAATCTTCAAATCCACTCATTAATGGACATCCTTCTAATCCTGCTTTTAATTTTTCATAATCACTATCGATAGTATCGTATTTTCTATTGAATTGCATTCTCAATCCTCCAGATACTGCATCATTAAGATCTTTTAGTCTTGTTGTTTGTTTATTTAACTTCATAAGATAAATAGGTCAAAAATCTGGGTGATCTTGAAGAAAATTTCCGAGATTTTCTAGTGTTAATTTACCATCGTCGATATCACTTCCATTGAAAAATGCATCTTTTAATGCCTTATCATTATATCCGTCGCATGTTCATTCCACAAAAGCTTTGATGAGTTTTTTTGTTTTTGCTCCGTCTACGATGTTATAATATCCATTTTCTCCTTCTTTTTTATCTGCTTGATTGAGAAAAGCTCTATAAAGTTGTGCTTCGGTTCAAGCTCCTGTTGTAGCTTTTATTCCGATTCCGTATTTATAGTCTATTTCAGAAAGAAATTTAAAGGGGTTTGATTTTATATCGCTATTATTTTGGGCATAATTAATTGCATCTTTTATGGTAAGAAAATCTATATCTGTTTGTGAAGTTTGGATGTATCTTATGAGATTAAGGTCTTTTATTTGTATTTTTTCTAAAACTTGTTTGATAGCATGAAGATGATTTACATCATTGTCTTTGAGTTTCTCTTTATCAAAAGTTATATGTCCTGTTCAATCAGGATTTGTTTGTAAACTATTTAATATCTCTTCTGAAAGTATTCAGTTACTTCCTTCTGTACCAAAAAGTTTTGTCCAATCTATCTTTTTTAAGATGCTTCTATCAATACCATTTGCATTATTTCCTAAAAGTACGAGGATAGCATCAGCAATATTTTTCCTATTCTTCTTTTCTACTTCCATTCTATTGTCTTTGATGATTGCTTTTTCTCTTGCGTCATTTTCTTCAAGTACAGCTTTTTCATATTTTTTATTTAATTTTTCTTGTTTGTTTGTTTTATTTTTCTCTACTGCTTTTTTCATCTTTTTGGCAAATTTTCATTCTGTGGCAACATAAACTGTTCCTATATCTTTCCCAGTAATATCTTTCCCATCAAAAGCAACAGCATTATTATCTAAAGTAATTTTATAAAGAACTTTATCTCATTTATTATTCATGATATGAATTTCTTTCCCATTATTTTCAACTTTTGCATTTTTTAGTTTATATCCACTTGGAGTTCAAGTTTTCTTTTGTTTTCTCTTTTCTTTTTTTGAAGCTTCTTTAGTGTTTTTTGTATTATATCCTTCACTTTCTTCTTCTAAATCATTGTAAATTGTTGTAATATTTCCGTTTGATTTTGCATCTCATCAGAGTACTTGTGCAATATATGCGGAAAAAGTCATTTCTGTCGGATTTTCATTAACTTCATGACCATTGTCACTTCCATCGTCGATTATTATATCAGGCTTAGTAGGCTCTACATTAGTAGGCTCTACGTTAGTAGGCTCTACATTAGTAGGCTCTACGTTAGTAGGCTCTACATTAGTAGGTTCTACGTTAGTAGGTTCTACGTTAGTAGGTTCTACGTTAGTAGGCTCTACATTAGTAGGTTCTACGTTAGTAGGTTCTACGTTAGTAGGCTCTACATTAGTAGGTTCTACGTTAGTAGGTTCTACATTAGTAGGTTCTACATTAGTAGGTTCTACGTTAAAATCTACCTCTGATCCAAAAATTTCTGCAGTCGCAGAATCATTGTCATGATCTATTTTTTCATTATTTGCAGTAATTTTTATAGTTTTATCTTGGTTTTCAGATTTCTCTAGCTCTTTTTCAAATTTTTGAAGGTCTCCTTTTGTCTCTAAAATTGTTTTTAATTCATCAAAAGCCATATTGTTTCTTAAAAACTCTAAGTTAGTTTTTAGATTACCAGAAAGGTTATCAAAAGGACTGGTATTAGTATTTTGTTCTGTATTGATATCCTCTACATTTGTGTAGTTTTTCCCTGTTTTCTGGTTAATCCATTTTAAAAAAAGAGTGCTAAAGTTTGTATCTCAACTTTTTTTGATCTCATTTTGCGTATCTTGATCGTTTAAAAAAGCTACAACTACAGCTTCAGTAGCTTTATTTAAACTATCATATGAACTATCTTCCCATTTATCTAGAGTGTCTGGATTTACTTCGTTTTCTGTTAGATCTTTAGCTAAATCGTACTTTTCTGGCATTTTTGATGAATTACTATATAAATTTCAATTAAAGTATATTCTCAAATCAAAAAAAAGAGAAATATAAGAGTAAAAAATCTTTCTTTTGTATACCGTTTTTAAAAATATGTGATATAGTATATGTTTATAACATTATCCGTCACTTTGTGGCAAAAGAACATTATCCAGAGATGTTCTATTATCTCGTAGTGTAGCTCTTTCGCTTTGCTTAAGATGACATATTTTCGTCACATTAATCGATGGCGAAATATCTTGTGATAACTAAAAAAATGCATGAAGAAACCTGTCCCTATATAATTTTGTGCTCCTTTTTTAAAGGAGCTGTCACAAAGTGACTGGGGATTTTTATTTTCATTTTTATACCAAAATCTTTCACCGCAAGCGGTCCCCCTCTTTTGAAAAAGAGGGACAATGTTATTTGTCATATTGAGCGATAATGAAACAGCTTGTTGAAGTATTGAATTTTTAAATTTACTAATTTTTCTTGTATTTTTGACAGATTTGTATATACAGTTAATAATTTAGATTTTAGCAATTTGTTATGGCATATATTTTTATGGATGAAAGTTGAGATCTTAGTAATATTGAAATTTTAGGAAATACAAAATTCTTTAATATCACTTTTTTGTACTGTAAACATAAGAAAATAGCAGATTATACAATAAAAAAGTTATATCACTGGATGTTTTGAAAGAAAATTAAAGTTGTGGGAGTTTTTCATGCCTGTCATGAGAAGGAATCTTCTATACTTAAAGCATTAAAGATTATTTCCGAAAAGGATTTTCTTATTATGAATTTAAGAATAGATAAAGCAAAATTAAATAAGAAAGAAGATATTCATAATCTCTATAATAAGGCAGTTGATGAGCTTCTTCGTTTTGTTTTTTCTTCTAATTTTATTGATCAAAATGAAATCATTTATTTCATTGCTTCTCGTAGAGAAACTAATAAATCTCTTAATCAAAAATTTCTACAGTTTTTAACAAACAATCATATTCATGAAAATATTATCTTCCAGATTTCTACTCCTATGCAAGAAAAATGATTACAGGTAGTTGATATTGTTTCTCATGCTTTTTTCAGAAAATACGAATTTAATGATTCAACAGAATATAATTTAATTCAAGACAAAATATTAATTGAAGAAAAAATTTAAGAAAACAAAAACCTTATAGCACACTTTATGAGGGTTCTCCGAACCCCCGTACTATAAGGATTTACTTTGTTAGTTATAGTATAGTGAAAATTTTTTCAAAATCAAGTTTTTTTAGGCTAAAAGATACCTTGTATAAAGAGAGACTGGTATTCTAAGAAAGTGATATTCTTTTTTTTTCTTCTCCTTGTTTCTCATAAAGAGAAGTGTATATTATTTGTGTTCTTTATGTCATAAGAAATAATATGCTTAGTCGTTATATATCATCTATGTATATATCGTTTTGTTGAGCGAATTGAAAATATCTTTGATTTAAGCTTTCTCATCACTTCGTGTTTTTTTTGAATTCATTCAGAAAGAATGAAAAAGAGAAGTCAGACTTCTCTTCTTTTCTTATGCTGTTTTTAGGTTAATAGTTTTTGCTTTTTTATTGATAGACACTTTCGCTTTTGTCGTATCGATCTGAATATTCTCTGAACTTGAGTCGAGGGAAAAGCTAGATCAAGTTAATCAATTAGTATAATTAAACTTAATGTCAGTATCTTCCTTTGTTTCTTCATCATTAAGTTGTGTTAAAAAGCAGTGAAATTTTGGATCGCTATCAATATTTTCAATTTTAAAATAAGATCCTAGTCCATTAACTCAACCAATGGTATCCTCAAGATTTTTTCAATTATATGCTACTTTATATTCGGCCATTTCCTGAGTAGCATTGATGAGATTTTGAATATCATTGATAATTTTTGTTACTTCTGATGGATTTTCGTGTCTTTTGATAGTAATTTTGTTCCCTTTTGCATCGATAGAACAATATTGATCATCTATAATAGCCCCTTCTATTTCTTTTTCTCCAAGTTTTGATTCTTCAAATTTTTTATCAAAAAGGTTTTTTATACTAATGTCTGAAAGACCTGCTACTTTCCCATTTAAATTTCCAATCTTAGGGAGAGAGTTGTAAAAATATTTAGCTTCTAGTTTTATTTTATTTTTTTCTTTATCGAATGAATATCCTTTTTCTTCATCATAATCTACTTGCAATTCAGTCAGATTTTTAATCTGTCCTCCTGAAGTTCCAGTTAATAGGAAATTGGGAGTTCCTTCTTGGAAATGTCCTTGGATGTTTTGATAGTTCATTCAAGGTAATTCAAAATCGAAATATTGATAATCTTTTATTTTGTCTGTTTTATCTGTTAATACTAATTTTCCATTCCCTATTTCTGCTGTAGTTGATTGTTTCTTATTGTTAGCAAGATATTCAAAATTCATGGTGTTTACATTTTTTCCGTATTGATCTTTTAATTTTACTTCTTTACCATCAAATTCCATAGGAATGGAAGTGGTATTATTGAGTTGTAAATGGTAATATCCTATAAGATTTCTAATATTAATTTTAGGTTTTCATTCTTGGTTTTCGGCTTGATAATATGTTGTTTTATCATTGAGATTATTAAAACTATTATTTCCAGAGAAAGAAGTTTGCATCATGGCTTTATAGGTGGTTACGATTCCTTTTTTCATATGATTACCATACTCTTGTACTTCTGTTTGATCAAATGTAATTTTTACATTGAGAGGATTTTTGGGATCTTCTTTTATAGTTATATTTTTAAATTCAAATCCGTCAATTTTGATAGATTGAGTCCCTAAACTACTTTTATCAATGACTAGTTTCCCTTCTTCATTGATTTTATATTTTATTTCAGTATTGAGAGGAATATTTTCTTTCCCATTTCTTATCATTAATTTTTTGACATAATAATCTCCTTCTTTTTGAGTGTTTTTATCTAATTGAATTCCGTTTTGGAGATGATCTGTTAAATTGTATTGGTTAAGAATAGAGGTTTCATATGTTCTATTTTGATAATCTGTATAAAATACATCTTTTTTGATTTCATCTGGAATATTTTTATCAATAGTTCCGTTTTCGCACGATGTTTTTGCTGATTCTAGAAGTTTTTTACAATGTTCATCGGTCTTTTTTTCGTTATATTCCGTATTGAAAGGAAGTTTTTTATATTGTTTTGTTTTATCGGTTAAATTAGGAATATCATAAATAATATCGTTGAATGTTAATTCTCCTTGTCCTACTTTATATTGTTCACTAATCTTTTTTTGGTTTCTGAAAAAAGGAGTATCATAACTTTTATAAACGAGAGAACTGTTATCTCCAATATATTCTTTTTTGAGATAGAGAAAACTCATAATTTCTGTTTTTATTCCTGTTGGACTTTGAGGGGTAAATTTTAGTTGTACTTTGAATTCACCTGTTTTACCATTATAGAAAATTCCATCAATTTTGTATCCTTGTGGAAGATCTAAAAATTGAGAGAAATGTTCTTGTTTTTCTTTTAATTCTTCTCCATTTAGCCATCATCCATCTTTTATTGCTTCTGGACTTTTAATGTTGAGACTTTGTAAAGTTTGGATGTTTAATTCATTTAATTTTTGAGAGAATTCATAAAGTTCATTTTCTTGGGTATCTAAGGATGAATCAAGTCTTTCTGCTCCTGTAGGCATGTTTTTTTATTGTAAGAAATAAATTTTTCATTTTCATTATATTCGCTCTCTTAGAAAAAAGCAAAAAAAGTCTGAGTTTTTTTATAAAGTTGGTTAACTTTGTCCGTCGATCAAAAGAGTATTTGAAATAAGATATCAGGCTCCTATCACAATGACTCCAATAAAAACATAGGTAATTGTTTTTCTGATCTTTTTTACAAGTTCTGCGTCATCAGGATGAGTGAGCATTCCAATGGTTTGAATAATGATCAAAATGAGAATTACTAATGCAGTTAATCCCATCACCCAATTAATAATCGAATATACTAAGGGTAATGAAGAACTTAAATCTGTTTCAAGTAATTCATTTCCCATTTCTCCGAGATTCGTGATTCAGGAAATAGTTTGTCCATTTTGTTCTGAAATATTCAGAATTTGTTCTCTTTTTCCAAAAATTGCTTCAATAAGTTGTTTGGAAAGCATAATAATTGCGATTCAGATAGTAGATCGAAGAATCATTCCTCAAGCTTTCTTTTTTATTCCTTCATCACTTGAGGTCATAAAAGAAAATACACGAGCAGCAAGTACAAAAAATAAAAATCCCATTGCTAAATACATTGCAATTTTCAGAAAAGGAAGTAATAATTTATCGTATAATCTTTCAGCAATAGCAATCCCGTTTAATTTATCTGTAGCAGATCCAATCACATCACTTACTAAGGTATTCCCAATAAATTTTGCGCTGACAATGATAATTACTCCTACAACTCCTACAATAATCATTGTTCATCCTGTTTTTACTTGATCCGCTTCTCCTGATGCCATTATTTTATATGCTCCAATAAAGGCCATTAAAACTCCTATTGCAAGAATGATAGGTTGAGCAATATCTAAAAGTTTAAAGATGGTTTGTGTTACTCATTCTGTTCATTTTGCATTATCAATAACTTGCATTCCGTTAATTCCCTGAATAGATTGTTCTAATTCATCACTGAAATTCCCATTTGCAAAACTGTACTGAAATCCCAAAAAAGGTAGGATAAAACAACTACTTATGATTGTGGAAATGATTTTTTTTAGATTAAAGATTAGTGTTTTTTTCATTGTTATTTGAGTGAAAAGGTAAAAGTTCATAAAGAAAAGGAATTCTTAAAAACATTTTTTTATTTAGGTATTGGTAATAGAAAGTGCTAAAAAAGACGAGATAAAAGAAGAGGAACATTATGATTTCAAAGATAGCTATTCAGCTGATTTTAAAAGAAATATGAGTTATTATAAAGATTCCTATGGGAATGATTCCTAAGATTCAGAGAGTGATTTTTTCTTTTATCGTAGCATATTCACAGGGAATAGGGGATTGATATAAGAGTTTTTTTTGTTGGAGTATTTCTGTTTCTGTATGGTTAGTTTTTAAGATAGCAATCCGATAAAAAAGATATGCACTTATTTCATGGGGAAATTTGAGAAATATTTTATTGATATCTCTCTTGAGTTGGAGGGGAATAATATCGATTTTTAGACAAAGCAAAAAAAGTCTGATTCAGAAAATTGTTAAAAAAATACATCACAAGGTTTTTCAAAAAAAGATCCACAAAAAACTTGAGATATTCCATCGTAAAATACTTTCTTTTAGTCGTCGTGATGGCTTTTCGTAGTTTGTTTCTCAGATCCAAAGTTTTACATTATAGAATGGAATAAAAAATTTTAAAATTTGAGAAGGAATCAGTTTCTCATTTTGGGAAAAATCAATTTGATATCATCCAATAGCAAATAAAACAGCAAAAAAAGAAAGTAGTAAAATAGTTATTGAGAGGAGGTTGATTCCATATTCTAAAATAATATTCTCTACGAAGAAATTCATTCCTAGAAAAAAAAGGTCTAATATGAGAAAAATCAGATTTATTTCTCCTATTTTGAGATAATGATCGAGAAAAACTTTGTTTTCAATGGTTTCATTGAGATAATGAGGAGATCTTTTGATAAAATGGGAAAAAAACAAAATGCCTGCGATTGCAGTTATGGTGAGTTTTGCATTGTTATTTCTACTCTCCATATCCTTTTGTTTTACTAAATAAAAAATGATAAAAGTCTGACTAATCTTCTTTTTTTACATCGGTTGTGATGAAGGAAATTTCACTTGGTGATGCGGTAATTTTGACTGCGATATGTTTATTTCCTGCAAAAATCAGTCCTTCTCCCACTCAACCTGAGATCAATCTTTGCTGTTCTGCTTCTGAAAGTCCCAAAAGACTATTGAGTGATTTGATGGAAGTTGTTGATTGTTTGAGAAGAATCTGAAAAGAGGAGTTTGAAATAATTGGTTTCCCAAACTCACTTTTGACAAAGTCTTCGATATCCTGTGAAATTGTTGTGATTCCGAGTCCGTATTTTCTGGCTCTTTTGATAAGTCCAAAGAGAAAACTTGCAGAAGTTTTATTTTGTAAAAGAATCCAGGCTTCATCACAGATGAGAAGTCTTTGTTTTTTCTGAGATCTTACTTTTGTCCAGATAAAATTAAGGACATTAAACATTGCGGGAGTCTTGAGTGCATCTTCCAGGTCTCTGATACTGAAAACGGTTAAACTATTTCCGATATCAACATTGGTATAGTTATTAAAGAGTTTTCCAAAAGTTCCGTTTACATATTTACTGATTTTGAGGCTGAGCTTATTTCCTCCATCCATTCCATCTAAGGTATTCATGAGATCTTCCATGATTGGAGGTTGTTTCCCCTCGTATTCCTCTTCTTCCAGAGAAAAACCTTTCAAAGCATAGGTGTTTTGTAATGCTTTATCCAGGAGAGCTTCTTCTTCTGAAGTTGTTCCTCCAATCATAATTTGAATGAGTCCAATAAGGTTCATGATTTGGCTTCTCAAAAGGTCTCACTTTCCGTATTCTACATCTCCAATTTTTGGGGGAATGTCGAAAGGATTGATACATTGTTGAGAATTGGTTGCAATATTTACATAGGTTCCTCCTACAACATCGACTAACTGTTTATATTCGTTTTCTGGATCGATTACGATAATATCTACTCCATTGAGTAAATATCTTAAAATTTCAAGTTTTACGGTAAAAGATTTTCCGGCTCCGGATGTGGCAAGGATTACGCTATTCATATTTGGTAATTTTGAATTGAATCTATCGAAAATCACCAATCCTCCGGTATGCATATTCACTCCGTAAAGAATTCCCGTTGGACTTACAAGGTCATTTGAAACGAAAGGAAAGCTTCCTGCTAATGAAGTTGTTACGGCGCTTCTTGAGATTCATAAATCATCCATACACAGAGGTAAGGTAGAAGTAAAACCTTCATCCATTCTATGATTAGCTGCTTTTACTTTTACTCCAAATCCTCCCATTTTTTGTTCGTATTTTTTACTTGTTTCAAAGAGGCTGTTTTCTGTATTTTCATAAAGTGTAAAATAGTGAGAAAGCTCGAAATATCTTTCTTCTTTTGTAGATAATTTATCTCTAATCATTTCGATATCTTTGTATTGTTGTTCCATTTCTTTATCAATAGTAATCCCTTTTTCCATTGCATCCGCAATTTCTGATCTTAATTGGGTACTTTTCCTTTTTAAAACACCTTGAATAGCGGTGTCATCTTCTGGATACAGAAAAAAAGAACAGTCCCATTTTGAATGGAGTGCTAAAATATCTCTGGTCCGTAAAGCATCCATATAAGTTGGGTAACTTACTGTATAGTAGGATTTCCCTAAGATTCCTGAAATATTTAACATGGTAGATTTTGATTCTCGGTAGGATGGAGCCATATGAGTTTTAAAATCGGTAATAGTTTTTGTATAACTATCTTCAGTATCTTTTAAAAATTTTCTTACATCAGAAGTGAGCATCTTATCAGAATATTCTTCATCTGGAATCTCGAGTAATGCTTTTACTTTTTCTTTTAAGGTTTTCTTTTTTTTAGCTTTCTCTGCTGCTTTTTGAGGATCTTCAGGAGTTCATTCAGATTTTTTTTCTTCTTTTTCATTTTTCTCTTTTTTCTCTGTCTTTTCTTGAGGAGTAACTGAGCTTCAAAATAAATTTCATAAGATATCATCAAAAATTCATTTTTTAGGTTGTTTTACTTTTTTTTCTCATGTTGTAGACTCTGTTTTTTGTGAAGAATCTTGTGACGGTGTTTGTGATGGTGTGCTGTTCTTTTTATTTTCATTATTTCAGAAATTTCCAAAAAGAGAGTCTAAAAATCCGACTTTTTTTTCAGGAAGTGTATAAGAAACCATCCCTCCATTGGGAATAATGGTGGTGTAATTGGTATCAAAAACAATATTTAGTGATTTCCCTACCATATTTCTGAAAGATATAAAACTTATCTCAATTATAATAAAAAAATTTTTTTTATGCAAGGTTTCCTCTTTTTCTGTTTTTTTGTACTTTCCTTTTTTTGAAAAAATGATGTAGTGATAGAAAACTGGATAAAAAACTTTTGCTTTTTTTGGGGTAATTATTATTTTGAGGGTGATTTTATTTTTTTGTTTACTTATGAAAATTGCTTCGTGGAATGTGAATGGACTTCGTGCTGCATGTCAAAAGGGATTTTTAGAATGGCTTCAAGCAGAAAATCCTGACATCCTTTGTTTGCAAGAAGTCAAAAGTTTTGAAAATCAGATCCCAGGAGAAATCAGATTTTTATTTCCTTTTTATCAATATGTTTGGCATACAGGAACGAGGCCTTGATATGCGGGAACTGCTATTTTTTATCATACTGATCTCAAAGTTTTAAAAAGTCTGAATACTTTTGATGAACCTCTGTTCTTCGAGGATGGAAGGACGACTGCCATCGAATTTGAATATGAGGGAAAGATTATTCATCTTGTCAATTGTTATTTTCCGAACGGAGGTACAAGGGCCGATTGAACGGAAATGTTAAGTTATAAACTCGATTTTTACAAAAAAATGGAACAGTATCTGGAAACGGAAAAGAAATTAGGGAAGATTGTTTTGATTACGGGAGATTTTAATATTTGTCATACAGAAATCGATATTGCGAGGCCAAAAGAAAATCAAAATTCGATTGGATTTTTACCGATTGAAAGAGTCGAACTTGATCAGTTGCAAAATTTGGGATATACGGATCTGTTTCGTAGATTTCATCCTTGAGAAAAAGATCATTATACTTGGTGGAGTTATCGCGCAGGAGCAAAACCAAATAATGTCGGTTGGAGATTGGATTATTTTTGGATCGATAAAAATTATGAAGACTTAGCGGAGAAAGTAGTTCATCAACCAGAAATGAATGCTTCAGATCATTGTCCGATTCTTTTGTTCCTAAAGTAATTTAAGGAACTTTGTGTTTTTTGTCCTTCTGTAAGGTAAAATTTATTCGAGTTGAATTTCTGTTGAATTTCTTATCGAAATTTATATATATTTTGATATAAAATTTTTTAATTTATGTGATATCTCATGAAAAAGTGAATTCATGCAAACTATTTTAAAGGAGTAACGGTTACTTGTATCTGTGGAAATACTTTTACAGTAAATGCAACAGTTGAAGGACCTATCAAAGTTGAAACTTGTCCTCATTGTAATCCTTTTTTCAATAAAACTCAAAAAGTTGAAAAAGTTGCTCAAGGAACAATGGAAAAATATCTTGCAAAAGTGAAAAAAATGGAAAGTTTGAAAAAGGCTGCTTAGCTTTATTTATCCTTTACAATCTTCATGCTTAGAAAATATCTCCTTCAAAAATACATTGAACTTGAGGGAGTAGAAGAAATCTTAGGACATAGCTCATTTATTTATCTTCGTGGAGTAGTGTCTTATACGTTTCTTCTTTTTCTTGTTTATGTAGGATATAGTGTATGGCATCAAGCAAATTCTGCAGAATTTATCAAATGGATTGCTGGAGTTTTAGGTTTGGTGCTTTTTTTTTGTTGGCTTTTTTCTTTTTTGAATCTTTATCTTGATTGTCTTCTTTTTACGAAGGGATCGATTATTGTTTTTTTGCGAGATGGATTATTGCAGTATCGTACGGAGATTTTTGACTGGAGTAGGATTTCTGTGGTTTCGTATCGTCAAGATTCTTTTCGAGATAAAATTTTTAATAAAGGGGATATCTTGATTCAACTTGGAGGAATTGATTTTACTTTTACTGATGTGCATTCTCCGAAAAAGGCGGTTGCGAGGATTCTTTTCCTCAAAAAAAGATATGAGGAGGAACAAGGTTTGAAAATTGAACATGATTTGGCAAATGATAATAATAGGTTTGAAGTCTTGGTTAATACTTTGTGAGGAATTTTGCAAGAATATATGGATAAAAATGGACATTCAGGACAAGATGACGGATTTTAATATATTATAAAGAAACATGATTACAGAATTGCAACATAGAAGTTTTTGAAAAAAAAAGAAAAGTCAGGCGGGTGTGAAAGTTTTTCTTTCCTTTTTAGTAGTGGTTTGTAGTATTATATTTTATCAGCTTTTTAGTGAGAAGCATTACTATTTTGAACCGTGAACAGAAGTTGTTCTCAAAAAAGGAGATTCTCTCGAGGTTTTTTATCAGAATTTCTCTTTTTTTGAAAAATTTTCTTTCAAATGGTATCTTAAAAAGAATCCTGAAGCTTTCTCTACTATCTTAGAGGGAACCTATCTTTTGAGTGGAGAATATTCGGCACAGTCTTTGCTTGAACATTTGAAGAAAGGTCCTGAATCTGAGATTATTAAGGTGAGAATTCTCGAAGGATGGTCTATTTATGATATCGATGAATATTTGGCTTCTAAAGGATATTTACAAGCAGGGGAGTATGTTGCTTATGCAACGAATCCGGAAAAAATTTCAGCTCTTTCTGAGAGATATGAATTTTTCGATAGTTCTGTAAAGAGTTTGGAAGGATTTTTGTATCCTGATACCTACCACGTCGATGTGAAAGATGATTTTCTCAAAACGTTGGTTTCTATTCAGCTCAATACCTTCAAAAATAAGGTCCGGACTCCGTTACAATCAGATTTTTCTTCTTTTCAACAAAAAACAAATCTTTCTGTTTATGATGCGGTGATTTTGGCTTCAATTGTAGAAAAAGAAGAAAAAAATCCTGATAATAAACCGACGGTTGCAGGAATTTTCCTAAATAGAATTAGAAAAGGAATGTTGATTTGAGCTGATATTACGTTGTGTTATTATTTTCAAAAACCTTATTCGACTTGTACTCCTGTGGTGATTAGTAAAAATGTTTACGATACAAAAAATCCTTATAATACGAGGCAGGTTGCTTGATTGACTCCAACGCCTATTGCGAATCCTTCAGAAAATACGCTTCGTGCAGTGTTACAGATGAAGTCTACTAATTATCTTTTTTATCTTCATGATAGTCAGGGAAATATTCATTACGCAGAAACGAATGAAGGACATGTAAAGAATAAGAATTTGTATTTATAGTTTTGAATCTGATTTTCTTCGGAGAGTCAGATTTTTTTTCTTTTTTCCTCTTTATCTTTTATCTAAATTGATTATACTGTTTAGCAGTTTTTTATTTTACTATGATGAAATATGATTAAGAATCTTTCGATAAAAACACCAAAACAAATCGAAAATATTAGAGAAAGTGGAAAATATCTCAATGAAATGCTTTATCTTTTGAGAGATAAGGCGAGAGCTGGAGTAGAACTTATTGAACTAGAATTCATTGCTGACCATTTTATTAAGATGAATAACCTCAAGGGAGCATTCAAAGGATATGATGGGTTCCCAACAAATCTTTGTCTTTCTGTAAATGACTGTGCAGTGCATGGAGTGCCTGATGATTATGTTCTCAAGAATGGAGATCTTCTCAAAATCGATGCGGGAGTAATCTATGAAAAAGGATATTCTGATTCTGCGATTTCAGTAGTAATTGGAGGAGAAATGGCAAATCCTCTTGCTTATCAATTAGTCAGTACGACGAAAGAAGCGTTAGACAGAGGAATTGAGACGATAGAACCTCATCAAGCAATGTTTTCGTATGGGAAAAAAGTTGAAAATATTATTCATAAAGCAGGATTCAAAGTCTTGAAAGATTTAACAGGACATGGAGTGGGAAATGATGTCCATGAAAGACCTTATGTCTTCAATCGATGACATCCTGATATGAAAAAACAGAAATATGAACCTGGAATGGTCCTCTGTTTTGAACCGATTACTGCGGTGATGTCGAAAGATTTCTATATGAAACAAGGAGATGATGGACTTTATACAGACTATGGAGATCTTGCTTGTCAATGGGAATATATGCTTGTAATCACGGAAAATGGATATGAAGTTCTCTCAGGAATCCAAGACCGAGAATAAAGCTTTTATTCATAAAACAAATGAGATGAAAACAAGAGAAGAAATTGTTGAAGATTTAAAACCTTCGAAAATGAAATATTTGATAATCATCATCGTGTGAATAGCGGAATGTTTTATGTTGGTTTCGATGTTTTTTAGCTTTTCATCACAGTACGAACAAGAATATCAAGCTTTAATAGAAGGAAATTATGATGAAGAAACACTACAAAAAGAATTAACTGATTTAGAAGAACAAAAACAAGAACACATAAAAATAGTAGGAATTATGGCTCTTGCTTCTTTGTTTGCGTTAGGTGTCTTTTACGTTACCTTATTTTGTAGTAAATCTATGAGAGATCATAAGAAATTGATAAAATCTATCGAAGATGGAACTGCTCGTATGCAAAATGCTAAAATTACTAGTTTTAGATATGAGGTTCAACATCATAATAATAGTACTTCTCATGGATATCATGTCCTTGTAGAAAATGATCAACACCAAGTTTTTGAATCTGATTTTCTTTCCAATGCAAAAGTGTATGATACGACAGGAGAGGAAATGGTTTTCGAAGCACCAGATGTCTTTTCTATGATCAAAAAAGCATATCAAACATACAAAAATACAGACAGTACCGAAGATGCAAAACAAGCTATTACTCAAGAAATCAAAGAAATGGAAAATCCTGATGCTTGAAAAATGGAACATCTTATCTATCAAGAGCAAATCTATCATCTCGGTGATGTTGTGGAAATATATCTTCATCCTGATGATGAGAATATTTATTATGTTAATCTGTAAATTTAAGAAGACTCTTTTTTAGAATTAAAAAAGAGGTAAAACTCTCTCCTTTTTGTAAAAAAATCCCCTAATTCCTCCTTCGTAAGGAGGAAATTTTTTATATCGGAGAGTCAGATTTTTTTGCTTTTTTGATAAAACGAATAATCATAGTCCTGAACTAAATAAAAAAATCTTGATATATATATAAATCTTTATAAATGTCAATAATCTTAAAAAATAAAAGATTATTTTATATTGTATGTCAAGAGAGAATGAGAATAAATACCCTTGAAATATCATCAAATGAGAAATCTAATAATCATATTGATATCTATCTACAGTCTTGTAAAACAATGCAAGATAAGATTTATGATAACGTTTTTGAAAAAATATTTACAAAGGAATGCTTAACTTATTGACTTGATAAATTACATAATGAATTTAAGCCTTTATATCAACAACTCTACAATGATTTTTTACAATGAAAAATTTATACTGACGAAGAATTAAAAGCATTGATACAATTACAACCATTTTGTAATCGAAAGGAGAAATTATGCAAAATTGATTATTTCCCTCAGGCTATTAGGTGGAAAATGTATGAAAAGAAAGATGAAATTTATGATGTACGATTTTCTTATCTCATGGAAGATATGGTACAATGGATTGAAGATTTTATTAAGGCATTACCCAATGATACGACGGATAAAATTAAAGCTGGAAACTGAATACAAAAAACATTGAAAACGATATGTGAAAAAATGGTAAAAAATCCATCATTTGATTATTATTCGAAAATTCAGAACTTACCTATTGAAAAAGAAAAAAAGACAGAAATTTATAGCAAGATAGATGAGTTTGCAAAAAATATTAAAGGTATTGCTCAAAAAAATCAAGAATTAATGCAAAACGAAACAATCTGATGTGTTGTAGTATTGCTTGTTATATTAGCATTATTAGCAACTATTTGGTGTGTAGCACCGTGAAATAGGGAGAAAATATTGGATTTTTTCTTCTCGTCTGATGATACTTCACAAGTGGAGCCTGTTCTTTCTTCTCGTCCAACAGTTATCGAAGTAGCATAAATAGATATCAAAATATTTAATTTTTTATAATTCATACCATTGATTTCAAAATTTTTACAAAAAAACTTCAAAAAAATTTGCAAAAGAAAAAAAATCTGACTATAATAATATCGTCATTGAAAATGAAGAACAAAAAATTCAATGAAACGAAGGAGATCATTAGCAGAGTATATCATAAGAAAATTACTTCCTTTAATGGAATGTCATCTTGTCGAAGCTAAATCATACGGCATCGATAAAAAACTTTATTGAAAAAACAATAAAGCAAAAGAATCTTATGTCGCTTATCGTCATTCTGAGTGCAACGAAGAATCTTAGATATTTCGCTATCGCTCAATATGACATGACACAAGAACAAGATGATACTATTCTTCTTTGACTAAAAACTTTTGAAAGAGTAAAAGATTTTTAGAGTATTCTCTCGCAAAAAGGAGAAAAAATGAAGAAGAAGCGAGGTAGAAACATTCAATGGATTGTTTGAAAGAAATTTTCACTTAAAACGATGATAAAGAAGAAAAAATTCAATTCATCTCATTATCACCTGTTATGGAAATAATTTCCCAAAGAAAAGAAACAACTCGCATTAAAGAAAAAATTTTCAATCTTTCATCGGAGGTAAAGCATTTTACTGAAAAAGGAATATTTTCAGAGATCTGTCTTTAAAAAAAGATCAGTCATTCTGAACGAAGTGAAGAATCTTTAATTATATAAGATGTTTCGCTACGCTCAACATGACAGAATATGTCAAAATGACTTTTAAAACTTTAACTTCTCTTTATGAAAAACTTTTAGAACTGCATAAAGAAAACAATGAAAAGATTTGTTATTTCAGGGAACTCTTACATTTAGGATAGCCTAAACCGTGAGATACATTATACTGAAAAGGTATAAATGCGGTACAAACGGCAGTATGGTATACTCGGTCTTTAGTAGGGAGAACGAGAGGATCTTTCAGATTTACTCTCTTTTTTTTATTTTTGAAAAAGGTTTCATCTTGATATTCCTGTTTTTAATATTACTCTTGTGAATACTTTAATCATGAGAAAAAATACCATCTATGAAGAAGTTTATCCAAGAAAATAAGATTTCTCTGATTTTATGGGGGATTTTTGAAATTGTTGCTGTGAGTTTATTTTGCTCAACCTCAAATATTTTTTATCTTTTGAATTTTACCTATATTGGAACTTGCATTGTACTTGGGATTTTTCTCTTGAAACATCAACGAAAGTATGCCAGAAATTTTGTTCAAATTGGAATTGGGCTTTATATGCTTGTGTATGTGGGGGTGATTTGTAGAGAAAATATGCAAATCGAGGGATTTTGGTATTATTTGTTTTTAGGAGTCTTCGAGGCTGCAATGATGCATTATTTGATAGCAAAAATCTTGGGACCGATACTCTTTGGAAGATGATGGTGTGGATATGCCTGTTGGACGGGAATGGTCCTCGATTTATTGCCGTATAAAGTCCCTCAAGGAGAAAGAAAAAAATGGGGATGGGGAAGGTATGTTATGTTTGTTATTTCCATTACTTTTGTGGCTTCTTTATTTATCTTTCAAGTACCAGAGAAAGAAACGATCTTGTTTTATGCCTTTATCATCGGGAATGTAGTGTATTACCTTTTAGGAATCTGACTTGCGTGGATTTGTAAAGATAATAGAGCATTTTGTAAATATCTCTGTCCTGTGACTGTTTTTCTCAAACCTATGAGTTATTTTTCCTTCTTAAGAGTGAAATGCGATCATGATACCTGTATTCATTGTAAAAAATGTATCGAGCATTGTCCTATGAATGTCGATATGATCGATGATTCGAGAAAAATGTACAATGGAACAGAATGTATTTTATGTGCGAAATGTATCAATGAATGTCCGATGAAAGCATTAAAACTAACATTTTTCGAAAGAGAAAAAAAGCGAGACTAACTCTTTGGAATTAAAGAACAGAAAGAGGAAATCAGATTTCTCTTTTTTATTTTTAAAAAATAATTTGATTTTTTGTATCATAGTTTTATAAAAGAGGTGCGACAATAAAACATTATTAGCTTATTTATGGAATAAGTTGGGTGTTTTGCGATATCTTCACGCAAAATGTCCTTTTCTATAGAAAGCATAATGTTGGTTGTCGCAAACCGAAGATGTCGTAAAATGCCTTTTAAAAAAACAGAAAGCCTTTTATGATATTGGTAGGTTTGCGATTTTACAACCTACTTTTTTTATTATGGAAAGATTTAAAATCATCGAAACCGTAGGGAAAAAATACCTCACTGCAAATATCGAAAATGATGAATATAGTTATGTACAATCTGCAGGATCGAAAGAAAATCTTGTGAAAAAATTATGAAAAACTCCTTCTCATTTTAAACTTGATTTAAGATTTGAAGACGGAGATATCGTCGTTTTGATCGAAACAAAAGTCAAATTTGTAAAGGACGATGAGCAACAATTAATTGAATATGTGGAGGAAGAAAAAGCCTTACATCCTTCCAAAAAAATCATTGCGATGCTTGCAAATACGGGAAATGATGAAATTAAAGTTTGGATCAATGCGGTAACGGAGGAAAATTTCTTATCAGAAGAAACAAAACTTGATGAAATGGACCATTATAGAAACCTTTTTCAAGTAAGGAAAACGAATGATAAAGAGGCAGTTATGAAAAATACCTATGATTTAAATGAACTCCTCCATAAAGTCGATATTGATGAAAGAATCCGTAGTCAATTTGTAGGAACTGCTTTGCTTTATATCAAAGATAAAGTCCAGAAAAATGGAAGTCTCTATATTACAGAATATTTGATGAATCAATTTAATGAAGAACGAAAAAGTATTGGAGAAGAAGGAATTATTCTTTCGATTAGAGGGACTTTACAAAGATTATTGGATGGATCAGAAAATAAAGAAACCAAGGTTAAATTATTGGAAAGAAATATCTTAGAAGATCAAAAAGTACAAAAATTGAAAATAGATTCATGGATTGATATTTTGGACTTTATTTTGATGAAAATTTTTAAAAATATCAATGATGATTCTTCAGAAGGACAAGACATCCTCAATCTTTTCTTTATTGCTTTCAATAAATACACTTGAAAAGCGGACAAAAATCAGGCTTTTACTCCTGATCATATTACTGATTTTATGGCAAAAATCACGGAAGTTGATAGAACAAAAGTAGTTTTAGATGCAACTTGTGGAAGTGGAGCTTTTTTAGTTCAGGCAATGGTTAAAGAATTGGCGGATTGTCGTAGAAATACTACTGAAAAAGAGAGAAAAGAATTAGAAAAGAATGTAAAGCTGAATCACATTTTTGGAATTGAAATTGAAGAAAAGGCATATGGATTAGCGACTACGAATATGCTGATTCATGGAGACGGAAATAGTAATATTCAATTTGCTAATTGTTTTGAATGTAAAGAATTTATTAAAAAAGCGAATCCTGACATTATTCTCATGAATCCTCCTTACAATGCGAAACCGATCAATATTCCCGATTGTTATAAATCTGAACGAGGAAATACCGATAAAAAGGAAGATCCAACGAAAGGACTTATTTTTATTAGATATTTGTCTGATATCATCAAAGAACTCAATGAGGAAAACGAAAAGCAAGGAAAATCTCATAAAACGGTAAAATGTGCTGTCTTACTTCCTGTCGCAGTTGCTATTGGAACAGATAAGGTCATTGAAGAAGAAAAGAGAAAAATGTTGAAAGAAAATACTTTAGAAGCTGTTTTTACTCTTCCCAATGAAATTTTTTATCCTTGAGCGAGTGCTTCTGCTTGTTGTATGGTTTTCACTCTTTGAAAGCCTCATAGCGCCGATAAAGAAACTTTTTTTGGATATTATAAAGATGATGGATTTAAAAAGAAGAAAAATCTCTGAAGAGTAGAACAATATGGAGAGAAAAATGAAAGTCTTTGGAAATGAATCGAAGAAAAATGGATTTCTTGTTTTAAAAATCACAAGATTATCGATGGATTAACGGCAAGTGCAAGTGTGGGAGCGGAAGATGAGCGACTTTGTGAAGCGTATATGAAAACAGACTATTCAAAATTAACCGAAGAAGATTTTCAAAAAACGATCAATGATTATTTAGCTTATTTAGTGAAAAATGGAGATGTTAATAGATAAACAACGAAAAGAATTTCCATTACAAAAAGATTATAATAATAACTGAATTTTTGAAATTACAAAATGTAAATGTAATTGTGCTTGAGATTTGGAAGAATGAAATGATATTATGTATATATGAGCTAAAAAGAAAGATAATGGTTTTATGAAAATGGTCGCTTATGAAGAAAAATTAGTCACAAAATGAAATTGTATTATTTTTATTTGTGATGGAGAATGATCTGTTGGGTATTCTAATTATATGGACAAAGATTTTATATGATCAACGACACTTTCTGTGTGATATAATGAACATTTGAATTACGATATTTGAATGTTTTTAGTAACCTTATTAGATTTAGAAAGAATCAAATATTCATATGGAAGAAAATATGGTACTAATCTTTCAAAAACAACTATTAGACTTCCTGTAAATTCCGAATGAAATCCTGATCGAGAATTTATGGAGAACTATATCAAATCACTTCATTCTAAGCCTATTACAACCAAAAATAAACCTTGAAAAAATGTGTTCCATACGGATGAGTGGAAGTTCTTCTATTTGAAAAATATTTGTTCTATTTATATGTGAAATAAATTAGATCTTTCAGCTATGTCTATGAATGATCCGCAAATTAGTTTTATAGGTCGTTCTGCTTGAAATAATTGAGTTGTTAGTCAAGTGGATGAGATTGAAAATGTGACTCCTTTTGAAGCTTGAGACATTACTGTTGCTCTCTGATGAAGTTTATGATCTTCTTATATTCAAACAGAAAAATTTTATACATCGCAAAATGTTGCTGTTTTAAAATTTGAAAAATCTGTTCCTATCTGAGCAAAACTATTTATTACTACCTGCATTATGAATGAGAGTAAATACAAATATTTCCCATTTTGAAGAGAGCTTAATACCCATATTCGTACAGATTTTTGATTTACTTTACCTGTATTAAAAGATTCGATAGGTAAACCTATTATAGATACAAGTAAGAAATATTCAGAAGAATGATATATTCCAGATCGAGAGTATATGGAAAACTATATTAAGAACTTGCCTTATGGAGATAGAATATAAAAGAGTAAAAAAAAAGTG
>JAFRZH010000023.1 GCA_017442645.1 bacterium
AAGTTTAATCATTGATAACTGAGTTGAATTTAGCAAGATTAGAAAGTTTCAAAAAGAGGGAATAAAAATTTACCGTTGTCATGCTTATAGTAGTCGAGAAAAAGGAAGTAATGAAAGAAATAATGGACTCGTAAGAAAACACATACCAAAGAAATCCAATATTAATGAATATACAAACGAAGAAATACAAAAAATAACAAACATGATAAACCATAAACCAAGAAAAGAACTATGATATAAGTCAGCTTATGAAGTTTATCATAATAAAAAACTACATTATTGTCTTTAGTGGTGCATTTCGCTTGAAAATTAAGCTTCTCCTAAAAAAACTTGATTTTGGTAAAAAAAAGATTATACTAGAAAACGATGAAGAGGGGGTGTTGATCATACCAATGACCCGCTCTTTTTTTTTATTGACCAATCTGTTGAACAGAAAAATAGTTAGGGTTAGATACTGTAAATGTAGTTTTAAAATCACTTACTCAAAGTTTTTCTTTGACTTTATTTACAATGGAAATCTTATTTTTATTAGGTAAATTTCTATTATCATACATGACAGCACCAATAAGACAATCAACGGTTTGTAAAAAAATACTAGAATGAGATTCTATTCTACAAACTCAAAAACATTGTTTCCCTTGTTGTTGCAGTTTCTCAGTCAATTCTTGTTCATAATTTCTATCACTAGATACTGTAATTGAATCTGGTAATACTACAAAAATATCATCATTTTGAAAATTTTGAGATAGTAATCACGACAATTGTTGCATATAAGCATCTAAATAATTTACTGAATTTAAAAATCAATCTTTCTTTCTATCAAGGATAGAACAACAAAATTTTACATCTGGAAGTTTAAAATAGGCTGATAACAACCATTCATATCATTTTAAAGTAGTTTCGTTAATGTTTCTAAATTTCATTTCATAAGGATTTCTTCTTTTACTTAAGAAACGAATTTTTTCTTGATCAGTCATTGTTGAAAGAATACAAAGTTCTTTTTCTTTTATTTTCGCAATAGTAAAATCATGAGGTCTTCATAAAATAGCATTATACTCTCCAATCTTTTCTTGAGGAATAATAAGACATCATAGCAAAAAGAAAGGATCCTGTTTTGCAGTTCCTGATTCATCAACAAAGACAAAATATTTTGCCATTTTTGTAACATAATAATAAAACCAATCTCGATAATAAATTTTCAGAAATATATTACAAGTTTTTTATGTCTCGGAAAAATTTTTTTATGAGAAAAGGCCGAGGCAAACCGTCGGCCCTACCTATTTAAATAGAGAAATATCAGATTTTTATTTCTTTTTGTGACTCAAACCTTTTATTTGTTTCTTTGTCTTTTTTCTATGATTAAAAACATAAATTACCTCATATAAATGCAAATAGTCTTTTACAAGATACGTATCAACAGGTCCGTGTTTCGTAAAAATTTTAAATACTGCGTCTGTAGCATTACAGATCATTTTTGAAGTCATAAAGTCTTTTAATGGATACGTATTAGTAAGTTTTTCTCATTCATAAAAAATTCTTTGATCTGTTATATAAAGGATTCAAGAATCTACTATTTCTTCAATAGTTTTAGTTGTTTTTTCTACATGATACTCCATAATACTTCTATGTTTAAATGTAATATCTTCTTTCTCTTTTTGTTCTATTAGGGAAACTTCTATTTTCCCATAACATTTTTCATTCTTTTTTAACCATGTTTCATTGATGAAAGAAAAATCCCCGTTTTTATATTCCCCCAAAGATTTTTCTGCTCTTAATTCCATATCTTTAAGAATTTTTGTGTTGACATCTTCAAGAAGATTTTTCTCTCATAAATCTTCCTCTTTTTTCTTATTATCCTTTATTTGTTTAATAGCCAAAATGAAGGTACAAACGACAAAGAAAAAAGTTAAAACATCTAAAATTCGATGATGATTTTTTATCAATAAACTCCATAAGAGAAAGATAAGCATTAAAACAAAACATCATCATAACGCAGATTTCATTCTTATTCAAAGGATAAAACACTTTAAATATAAAAAAGAAAAATTAATTTTCAAGAAAAACAAGAAAAGATGTCTATTGATGTATCATTTCAGAATTTAAAACAAACAAGTTTTTTATTAAATGATAAAATTTTTAATAGCAAAAAGCCCCTCTTTCGAGGGACTCTTGCAAGGTTAAGTACATATATGTTAAATATTTTTTCTAAAATTGCAAATCTTTTTGTAGTTTTTTTATATCAAATTCTGTAAATAGTTTATAAAAGCTTGTTTTTCGTTGTTATGCCAACGATAAATAATCTTTTTTACCTTTTCATTTTCAAGTAAAAATTGAGGAGTTTTAGCGATTCCAATATTTCCTTTCATAATCTCATTAACCCAAGTAATAAGTTCCAAAATTCAATTAGTATCTGTTGTATTTATATATTGTACTAAATCAGGATATAAACAAATTCATCTTGAAGTATCTCTTAATGCTGTTCTTATCGGAGACGATATAGCATTGTCTTTATGAATATTGATATATCTACAAACATTATCATCTTGGGAATGTATAAAATCAATCAGTTCTTTTGCAATATGTCACTTTGTACTTACAACGGTTACATGTTTTCAAGTTGCTATAATTTGTTTAATTGGATAAAGAAAATCTCAATCTCAAGTAAAAAGAACAATACTATCCCATAAATTATTTTGTAAATCTTTTGAAATATCAAATCACATTTCAGTATCAACATTCCCTTTATTTTTTCATCATTTTTGTTCTAATTTTTTGAAAAAGAAATAATTTCTTGGATCAGTAAAAGTATTTTGTAGTCTCTGTACCCAATTATATTGTGAGATATTTTTGGGATCATAAGCACCATAAAATGCAATACGGAAAATCCTCGAATCGTTTAAACATTCGTGGATAAATTGTGAAATATTATAGTCCCATCAAAGATTGTATTTTGTATAATGCATATTAGAATAATCCAAATACACTCATATTTTAGCAGTACTCCCCAAATATTCAAACATCGAAATTTTCAAAATAAAAAAACTTCTTTGTTTGTAAGCTATTTGCTAAAAATTGCAAGGAAAATTAACCCCTTTCCTTTTTGAATCAATCAAAAAAATATGATATAGAAAAGGCCGAGGCAAGCCATCGGCCCTACAAAACAAACAATAAAAAATTTTCGCCTTTATTCCTCTTGCAAAAAAGGCAATAATCGATACATTGAAAATGCGTAAAAACTAGAAAATCTTTTTGGAAAATGGCCTTTTTGGTATTACATGAAAAAAATAGGCATCTTGTATGTTAAACTTTCATGTGATACCAAAAGGTTTTCTATTAGAGTTTTTACGCACCATACAAGGTGTCTTTTTTTGTATTTAAAAAGAAAATATCATGGCAGAAAAAGAGGCAAAAGCCAGAATTAAAATCAATAAACTTCTTGAAGAATCAGGATGGAGATTTTTCGATGAATGAGAGAAAAAAGCAACTATTTCATTAGAAACTTATACTCAAAAAGATTTATGAGATGATTTTGAACATGTGAAACAAGGTTTTATTGATTATCTCTTACTTGATGAAAAAGGATTCCCTATTTGTGTATTGGAAGCAAAAAGAGAAAAAGATTCAAATGGGAAGATGGTAGATCCCCTTATTGGAAAAGAACAAGCAAGACAATATGCTCATGCTCAAAAGTGCAGATTTATCATTTTATCAAACGGAAATATCCATTATTTCCGAGATGAAGAGAAAGGAAATCCAACGAGTATCTCCTGTTTCCCAACTTTAGAAGATCTTGAACGTTTAGATAACGTTAAACCTGAGCCAAAGAAAATCACCGAAGAACAGGTGGAAAGAGATTATATTGCGAGAAGTCAAAATCCTCATTATGATGAAGATCCTAGATGGAAAGATGAATCAAAAAGAGGAGAATATTTAAAAGAAAGAGGATATAGATTATTGAGAAATTACCAATTAGAAGCTGTAAAATCTATTCAAAAAGCGGTTAGCGAATGAAAAAATAGATTTCTTTGGGAGATGGCTACTTGAACTTGAAAAACTTTAACTTCTGCGGCTTTGATAAAATTATTCCTTAAATCATGACAAGCACAAAGAGTCTTGTTTTTAGTGGATAGATTAGAACTTGAAGAACAAGCAAAGAAAGCTTTTAGAGCTTATCTCTGAAATGATTATCAGACTGTCGTTTATAAAGAAAATAGAGATGATCGGAGAAAGGCGGAAATCGTGGTAACTACCATTCAATCTATTGCTTATAATGATAAATATAAAACTTGTTTTTCTCAATCAGATTTTGATTTGATCATTTCAGATGAAGCTCATAGGAGTATTAGTGGTTCCAATAGGGCAATTTTTGAATATTTTCCATGTTATAAACTCTGATTAACAGCCACTCCAAAAGATTATTTGAAAAACTTGGATAAACAGAAAATGTCTGAAGAAGATCCAAGACAAATTGAGAAAAGACAATTACTTTCTACGTATGCGACTTTTGGATGTGAAAGTGGAGAACCCACTTTTAGATATTCACTCTTAGATGGAGTAAAAGAGGGATTTTTGGTGAATCCTATTACTTTAGATTGTAGAACGGAGATTACTACTCAACTACTTTCTGAGGAAGGATATGCAGTTCAACAAGACACCGAAAATGGAGAGGAAGAAGTAATTTATCATGGAAAAAATTTTGAAAAGAACTTTTTCTCAGAAGAAACGAATAGAAGTTTTTGTAAGGTCTTTTTAGAAAATGCGGAAAGAGATCCTATTTCATGAGAGATTGGGAAAACAATTTTCTTCTGTGTATCAAGGAAACATGCCACAAAAATCACTCAAATCTTAAATGAAATGGCTCATGAAATGTTTCCATGAAAATATAATTCAGACTTTGCTATTCAAATAACTTCAGATATCCCAACGGCACAACAATGAACGATCAATTTCGCAAATGATAATCTAAACGGACACAGTAGATTCTTAGAATGATATTTATCTAGTAAAGCGAGAGTTTGTGTAACAGTTTGAATGATGACTACTTGATATGATTGTCAGAATATTTTGAATCTGTGTCTTGCGAGGCCCATTTTTTCTCCTTCTGATTTTGTTCAAATAAAAGGAAGAGGGACAAGGACTTATACTTTTCATTATGAGTATAAAAAGGGATCCGAAGTTTTTCAAAAAGACGTGAAAAAAGTCTGATTTAAACTTTTTGATTTTTTTGCTAACTGTGAATATTTTGAAGAAAAATATCCTTACGATGCAGTATTAAAATTACCAAAACCTTGACCAGCAAAAGAGTCTCCAGAAGTTCCTCAAAATCCAACTCGTCCCAATACCACAAGTATTTTTACTCCTGATCCGATTAAAATAGTTGAAACCTTTGTTATTGGAGAGAATGGAATGAGAATTGATAGAGAGCTTTATACCTCATGATTTGAAAAAACCGTTAAAGATCATTTTCAGACTTCTAAAGAATTTGAAACAATGGTACACAATGGAGATTATGGGCAAATGGAACAGTATGTAAAAGCAAATATTTTTGATAAACCTGATGATTATTTTAATCTCGCAAATCTTAGAGAATGATACAAAGGGAAAACGGATCGTAGATTAGGACTTTCTGAAATTTTACAGTTTATTTTTGGAGAAATTGATCATTTTAAAACGAAAAATGAAATCGCCGATGAAGAATTTGATAAATTTATAGGTAAAAATCCCTCTATTGAACAAGATAAATTTTATGATGTAAAAGAGTTCTTCAAAGGATATCTAGTAAATGAAATGTTTAGAACGAACATCAATAATAAACAATTTAAGGAATATGCAGATCAACCAGAAATTTTCAACATTTTCAAAAGACTCGGAATAAATACCATGACAAATTTAGTAGAATATATCAAGGATAATGTCAATTTAAAAAACTTTTATTAGTAATGTGCCCCTTTATTGAAAGGGGCTCCCCGAAGGGGTGGGGATTTTAACATAACATAGCATAAAATCCTCCACCGCAAGCGGTCCCCCTCCTTTGCAAAGAGGGACAAGATAAGTCGTCATATTGAGCGAAGCGAAATATCTCAAAACAAGATCCTTCGTTACACTCAGGATGACAAATAAAGATTTAAATCAGATTTTTATTCTTTTTTTATCAAAATCTATGCTAAATTCAGAAATTAAAAGGAAAATTGATAATGCAAGAGATATTCTTGTGTGAAAAATTCCTGTTCCATCTCAGCAAATTGAACAGATAACAATAGCTCTGATTTACAAGTTTATGTCTGATATTGATTTACAAGACAAAGAACTTGGTTGAGAAGGATTTTTTCAATGAGAATTTGAAAAATATAGTTGGAACAACATTATGGATAGAAAAATCTGAGGACAGGAAAGATTAAATCTCTACAGTGAATGATTGGATAAAATGGGGACTAATCCGCATTTGCCTCAAATGTTTCGTGATATTTTCAGAAATGCATATCTCCCTTTCAAAGACCCATCAACATTGGACATGTTTTTGAAACAAATTGATGAATTTAGTTATGACCATAGTGAAGATTTAGGAGAGGCTTTTGAATATCTGCTTTCAACAGCATGAAGTCAATGAGATGCAGGACAATTCCGTACTCCAAGACATATCATTGATTTTATCGTTTCAATCGTGCAACCACAATTAACGGATACGGTATTAGACCCAGCCTGTGGAACAGCTTGATTTTTGATT
>JAFRZH010000024.1 GCA_017442645.1 bacterium
ATTAAAAATATTGTAAAAAAAATTAATCATTATGACATTATAGTACCATTTAAGATAATTAGTGAAGGAAGTTTGTTTATATCGTTAGAATCTCAATACAAACACTGTCATATACCTGAAGATTTTGATACACTGAAAAATGTGTTGTATGCATTATATCCAGAATACAAGGAATATGATTATATATTTACAAAAAAACATTTATTTTTTATGAGATGATGTTTTTACAATATGTTTATTATGAAAAAAAAATTATTTTTTGATTATTGTGAATGGTTATTTCATGTTTTATTTGAGTATGAAAACAAAGTTCAAATTTCCATATATCCATATCAAGCAAGAATTTTTTGATTTATTGGAGAACGTTTGTTTAATATCTGGTTAGAAAAAGAAAAAGTTTTAGAAAAGAAAAAAGTTTCTGCAACTAAACTTATTTATTTATAGTTCATTTAATGTATAAAATACCTCTTGTTTCTATTCTCATTTGTACGTATAATGCAGAAAAAACAATAAAAAACACTCTTGATTCGTGTCTTAATCAGACTTATTCTTCTTTTGAAATTTTAATTCATGATGATCAGTCTAAAGATAAGACTCTTGAAGTAATTGAAAGTCTTGGAGATCAAAGAATTAAAGTCCTTGAATCATGAAAAAAACTGTGACCATATGGAGGATTAAATTTTTTATTAGATCATGCAAAGGGAGAATACATTGCCATTCAAGATCATGATGATATATGGCATCCTCAAAAATTAGAAAAGCAAATAAAATTTTTAGAAGAAAATACAAAGTATCTTTGATGCTGAACTTCATGTCTTGAATATTACGATAAAGAATATGTGGGATATTTATACAATAAACAAGAAAAAAATGTTAGTTTTGGAGTGTCTCATACTTCTTTAGTATTTAAAAATTGAAAATATAGGTACGATACGAGTAATGATTATCTATGTGATGGATATTTTTTAAAACATATCTTAACACAAAATCAAAAAATCTTACATATTATTCCAGAAGTATTAACACTTCATTATAATAGAAGTGATTGAAACAATTATTCCAATCTTTGGTTTAAATGTACTGTAGAAAATTTCAAAAGATATTTCGGGATATATTGATTTACCTTTACATCCATAATATATTGGCTGTTTTTAGTATGTTTTTCAAAATATAAAAAATCTTATCAAATTCAAAAAGAGATTTTTTTTCGAATGAATGGAAAGTTAACACAAGATGACTTTAAAAAGGATGAAAATTTAAGAGAACTGACAAAATATTTTTTGGAATAAAATTTATGACCTACCGAAGAAGACAATTGAAAAGAGAGTAAAAGTCAGACTTATTTAACGTTTTTTTGTTTTTGAAATCATGTTTTTGAAAACGATTTGATTTTTCTATTTCGTTTCGTACTATGAAACATAAGATTTATTTCATGACGGTAATACATGGCAGAACCACAAACAACGATGGATAAATATGAATTTGAACTTCGTTATATGGCTTATAAAGGGATGAGTACGAGATTTAATTTAGGACGAGATGATGACTTATATATTCAACTGATGAGAAAAACCTCAAGGGGAACACTCGAAAAAAAACTCCAAGAAACTTCACCAGCAGATCTCAAAAAATTTACCGCTCAGACTTATACTCCTTTTAAGAAAGAATTTATTGCACAGCATAAAAACGAATTTCCAGGGATAGATAAAAGATTTTCACTTGCTGATTATATAGACCGTTTGGAATATGAGCTTAAAGTAATTAAAGAAATGGGATATAACTCTTATTTCCTTATCGTTTCAGATTATGTAAAATGGGCAAAAGAGCAAAAAATCTGAGTGGGACCAGGAAGATGATCTTGAGCAGGATCCGTTTTAGCTTGGTTTATTGAAATTACTGATATTGATCCTATGCCTTTTGATCTGATCTTTGAGAGATTTTTGAATCCTGCCAGAGTATCTATGCCAGACTTCGATATCGATTTTGAAGATAGTAGGAGACAAGATGTGATTCAACACTGTTCTGATAAATATGGATCTGAAAAAGTATGTGCCATTGGTACTTTCATGAAGATGAAGGGGAAAAACGCCTTCAAAGATACGGGAAGAGTTTTGGGACTTTCGTTTACGGACTCCAATTTTTATGCTTGATTTATCAATGAGAAAAAAACCGCATTAGAAACCGTGCAAGATCCTGAAGAACCTCAAGAACTTAAAGATGCTTATGAAAATAATGAATTAATCAAAGAAACGATCAATCTGAGTCACAATTTTAAAGATAATATGAGACAAACGGGAGTCCATGCTTGTGGAATTATTATCGCTCCAGAAAAGGTCGTTACGTATACTCCTACCCAATACTGTAAAGAAGATGATCATACGATTGTAAGTCAGTATGATGGTCCGACTTTGGAACAGATTGGACTTTTGAAAATGGATTTCCTCTGACTTAGAAATCTTAGTATTATCAAAAACTGTATCAAAATCATCAAAGCAAGAAAAGATAAAAACGGAGAACCGCTTCCAGAGATGTTTCAACAGTATTTGGATACGATGAATTTTAATCCTCCTCTTGATGATACTCCGACGTATGAAGAAGTTTTTAAGCAAGGAGAAACCACAGGAATCTTCCAATTTGAATCGAATGGAATGAAAAAATATTTGATTCAACTTGAACCTGATGTTTTTGCAAACTTGATTGCCATGGTGGCCCTCTACCGTCCTTGACCATTGGAATTTATTCCTTCCTATATTGATAGAAAACAAGGAAGAGCAGAAGTAGAATATCTTTATCCAGAGTTGAGAGAAGAATTAACGAAAAAATATGGAAAAGAAGTTCCAGAAGAAGAGAGAAAAAAACTGATTGAAGATCTGGATCCGATTATGGGAGATACGTATGGAATTGCGATTTATCAGGAACAGTTGATGTTTCTTGTGCAGGCAATGGCGGGCTTCTCTCTTTGAGAAGCAGATCTTTTGAGGAGAGCTATTGGAAAAAAGAAAAAATATATTATCGAAAAATTGAAAGGAGAATTTATCGAAAGATGTGGAACTTTTAGAGGATATAAAGAAGAAACAGCGACCCAAATTTATGAAAGGATGATCGAACCAGCGGCTTCTTATTCGTTCAATAAATCTCATGCGGTATGTTATGCCTTTGTATCGTATCAAACTGCATATTTGAAAGCGCATTATCCAATTGAGTTTTATGCAGCACTCATTAGATCGGAAGAGGAAGATACAGAGAAACAAAGTGTTTATATTGAAGAAATTCAACAACATGGATTTTCGATTTTAGCTCCGGATGTGAATAAATCTTACTGTCATGTTGCCGCTTTGGATAATGACATTGTGCTTGGTTTTTCTTCTATCAAAGGAGTAGGAACGGAAGTTGGAGAATATATTCAGAAAGAAAGAGAAAAAAGCTGACCTTACTCAAGTTTAGAAGATTTTTTGAAAAGATGTGCTCCTGTGATCAATAAAAAGTCTCTTGAAGGACTGGTTAAAGCTTGAGCATTAGATAAAATGAAAGATCGTAAAATGATTCTTGAAAATGTGGAAATTGTGCTGGAATGGATCAAATCCAGTGCAAATGCCGATCAAGGATTGTTTTGAGATTTGCAGTCGTATATTGTTTTCAAAAAACAGACTTCTTCCACTCTTATGGAAAGATTGATGATGGAACAGGAGGTTTTTAGCTGTTTTCTTTCAGGAAATCCTCTGGATGGACTGTATCCGTGGATCAAAAAAACAAGTCTTTTTTATTCACAGATTAATGAGAAATTCCAAGGAAATTTTACGCTCGTTTGTTATGTGAAAGGTTTTGTAAAAGCGAAGAAAAAAGGAGTATTTGTACAATGTACCGATATCTCTGGAGATTTTGATTTCTTCTTGCCTGATACGTGTGGACTGGAAAAATTCGATCTTTTGATTATTTCATGATATAAGAAAAATAGGTTTACCATTACGAAAATTATCAAAACCGATCATGAAAGATTGAAAAAAATCGCTGCTGGAGCGTATGATCCGCATTGGACAGCATTGAGGGCAAAACAAGAGAGATATGGAGACAAGAAAAAAGAAGATATGGAAAAATTTAAACATGAAGCTCTTGAAAGAGAGGAAAATCCTTCAGAAGAAGAAAAAAAAGAAGAAAAAAAGTCTGAATGAACTCCTGTTTCTCCTGAAGAACAAAGTACACTTGATCCAAACAATGAAAATACTGAACTTTCAGACAATTTTTCTGATGAATCGCTTGATACGGAGGATTTCATCGAAAATGAAGAGAGTCAAGAAAATGAAGATGATGGAGAAATTTGAGAAGAGGGAAAAAATGATGAAGATGAAGAAAAAAAATCCGAAAATATGGATTCGACTCATGAAACTAAGACGGATGAAACAGAAGCAAATACCAATGAAACAAAAGAACTATCCACTGAATTACCATGAGAACCAAAGTTAGAAATTCAGATTTCTTCTCTTTCTAATATGGTAATGTTTCAACTTTCTGGAATCATTAAAAATAATCCAGGAGACATCCCGCTACTTCTCAAAGGAATTCAAGGAGAGAATCCAGAAAAAATCGTTTCTGTGAGTCCTGACGCCTTTGAAAGAATTAAAAATCTTTTACATCATTCTTAATACCGATGAATTCTGCACAACTTCAACAATCACTGCCTTTGAAAGAAGCTCTTGAACAAGCACAAAAAATCGCAATTTTTGGACATCAATCTATCGACGGAGATGCAATTGGTTCCATGTATGGACTCGGAAGACAACTTGAAAAAATGGGGAAAGAAGTTTTCTACTTTACTCCTGACGCACCAAGTGAACAATTCCATTTTATCGGACTCGAAACTCTCCAAACCGAATTTGATTATGGGGAGTATGATTTACTCGTGCTTGTGGATATGGCTCATCCGTATAGAGTAGAAAAATTTTATCACGGTCATGAATCCTATTTCAATACGGATAAACTCCTGATCATCGATCATCATTTGCCTGATATTGTAAAGGAAGACGAAGAATCGCTTCAGACTTCTCTTCTTTTTAGAGATGCCACTTGTATTAGTTGTTCTGAAATCGTTTTTGAATTAACTTCTCAATGGCGAAATCTCATTGATTCGGACATTGCGACCATTCTTTATACAGGAATCGTGACAGATAGCGGGAATTTTTGTCATGACGAAGGAGAAGAAAGCGTGAGAGTGATGCAAGACGCAGTCGAACTTTTGAAACTTTGAGCAAAAAAAAGAGAGGTAGTTTTGAATGTTCTTCGTAGTAGAAGTGTCGAAGAAATCAGATTTATGCAGAAAATTATCGATAAATTACAACAAGACGGCGACATTTTTTATTCACGATATACTAAAGAAGAAGTCGAAGAAGCAGGGATTCATCTCGCAAAAGCAGAATATGCCTTATCGATTATGTGTGAAATCAAAGAAGGAGAGCTCTTTATTCTCGGGAAAGAAAAGCCTGAAGGATGAAGTATCAAATTTAGTCTGAGAGGAAAAGGAAAATATCATTGTCGTGATTTAGCCGCACATTTTTGAGGAGGAGGACATGAAAATGCTGCTTGATGTAGTGTTGATTTTACCTGATCTGCAGATGAAGCAGTGAAAGAATTTGTAAAAAAGATTAAAAGTCTGATTTCTAACTAAAAAAGAGTCAAAGTTTGACTCTTTTTATGGGATACAATTGGTATAAATGCTTATTTTATAGTGAATCTAAGATATCTAGAACTTGACTCGTATGCTTTTTACAGTCTTCCTGTTTCTCTCTTTCTTGTGCTTGTTTAGTAAGAATTTCGTTAAGTTTATTGAGAATTTGATGGAAATCAATATTTGTGGTGTATTCTTCTCAGATTTTGCATACGAGTTCATTTTGAGAAAGTTGAATAGAAAAGGATGTATTTCATGTTGTTATGTTAATGCTATTATCTTGTTCAGAATATTGGATATTCTGGTAATTTTGCATCTGTTGTAGAGAGGTTTTTAAAGTATTAAATTTCTCAATAGCACTTGATTTCTCAAAAGAGTTTGTTCATAATTCATAAGTTTGATTAGCTTCAAAAGCTCAAACACGATAAAAATATCAACGATCCCTTTGTTCCTGAATGAGTAAATCATTTTCTTTTAAAGGTGTAAGTTCTTCTGGACTTTTAGCGTAAGCAGGAAGTACTTCCCCTCATAGAATATCCACTAATTCTTGGGGTACTTGGATTCAGTTACGTTGGTTTGCATTGACTTTGACTATTTTTAATTCAGGACAAAATCTTGCTAAATCAGTTAATAACTTGATGTCTTTTGGGACAAACTTATTTATAGTTGTAAGATATTCCCCAAAATTTCAATCCAAACAACTAGCATTTATAGTAAAAGCTTCTCCTTGTTCTTGCTTTTTCTCAAGTGTTTTTTTACTTCGGTCATAAGCATCAAAATTGCCTCATTCGTTAGATAAAATATGTAAAATTCCGTCGGAGTCTTCTATAGCACGAATGAGTGGAATTCAGGTGGTTTCTCTTCCTTCTGGATGTTCTTGAGATTTAACACCTCGTGTAAAGAGGTTGAGAAGTATTGCGGGCATTTGATCCTTAGGAGGAAGGAGAATATTTCGAATTGCTTTTTGAGTAAGATTTTGAATTTCCCCATACTTGCAAATGAGTTCGTTTTGTACTCATTTAAACTCTTCTATTGATAATTTTCCTTGTAGAAACTGTTCTTTCTTGCTGCAAAATTCTTCTTTATCTTGTTGTATTGAGTTTCCCATGCTGTTTTAGATTTTATAGACAAATAAAATGAATATTTAGTTAAACGATTTATAAGTATATAAGATAAAAAGTCAAGTATTTTTTTTGTTAAAAAAACAGAAAACTCTCTTGAAATTTTTTCTTTTTTGGTTATCTAATAATTGTTTACTTTTCAAAAATAATGATGAAATATTCTTCAGTGGTGGTCGTCTCTTAAAAAATAGAAAAACAAGATGAAAAGTCAGATTTTTAAATTTTTTTAAGTGAAAATGAGACGATTATTCCTATGAAGATTTACCTATTCAGTCTGTTAGAAATTCAAAGAAATATTTGAAAGTTTTTTTAGTTTATTAAATAATATGAGATGTTAGACAAGTATAATCATCAAGAAATAGAATCAAAATGGGAACAATATTGGGAAGAAAATGGATGCTTTAGAGCAACAACCAATCCTGAAAGAAATAATTATGCTATCGTAGTTCCACCTCCAAACGTAACAGGAATCCTTCATATGGGACATGTACTCGATGAAACGATTCAAGACGTTTTGATCAGATGGAAAAGAATGTCTGGATATAATACGCTTTGGATGCCAGGAACTGATCATGCAGGAATTGCTACTCAAAATAAAGTTGAGAGAGCATTAGCCAAAGAAGGAAAAACAAGAGAAGATATTGGAAGAGAAGAATTCATCAAGAAAACACGAGAATGGAAGGAAAAATATGGAGGAATCATTACTCAGCAGCAAAGAAAACTTTGAGGATCTCTTGATTGGGAAAAAGAAAGATTTACGATGGATGAAGGACTTTCTGATGCAGTAAGAGAAATCTTTGTAAAACTCTATAAGGATGACTTGATTTATCAAGGAGAATATATGGTAAACTGGTGTCCAAGATGTGGAACTGCATTAGCAGATGATGAAGTAGAACATGTAGATACAGAAGGACATCTTTGGGAGATCGCTTATCCTATTGTTTGAACTGATGAAAAATTGATCGTTGCAACGACAAGACCTGAAACAATGTTAGGAGATACAGGAGTTGCTGTTCATCCTGATGATCCAAGATAGCAACATTTGATAGGTAAAAAAGTTATTTTGCCATTAGTAAATAAAGAAATTCCTATCGTTGCAGATACGTATGTTGATAGAGAATTTGGAACTTGAGTCGTAAAAATGACTCCTGCTCATGATCCAAACGATTTTGAAGTAGGAAAAAGAACAGGACTTGATCTTATCAATATTTTTACTCCAGAGGGAAAAATCAATGAAAATGGAGGAAAATATCAAGGACTTGATCGTTTTGAAGCAAGAGAGAAAATTTTGGAAGATTTGAAAAATGAAGGATATTTGGTTTCTGTAAAACATCATAATCATGCTGTTGGACACTGTTATAGATGTGATACGATTATCGAACCAAGAGTTTCAAAACAATGGTTTGTAAGAATGCAACCTCTTGCGAAACCAGCACTAGAAGCAGTAAAAAGTTGAAAAATCAGAATTCAACCAGAGAAATGGATAAAAGTGTATTATCATTGGCTCGAAAATATTAAAGATTGGTGTATTTCCAGACAAATTCGATGGGGACACAGAATCCCTGCTTGGTATGGTCCTGATGGAAAAATCTTTGTTGCTAAATCTGAAGAAGAAGCAAAAGCACAAGCAAAAGAAGTTTATGGAAACGAAGTAGCATTAACTCAAGATGAAGATGTTTTGGATACGTGGTTTTCGTCAGCTTTATGGCCTTTTTCTACTATGGGATGGCCTGAAAAAACAGATCTTCTCAAACATTTTTACCCAACTTCAACTCTAGTTACAGGAGCAGATATTATCTTTTTCCGAGTAGCAAGAATGATTATGATGGGACTTTATGAGATGAAAGAAGTTCCTTTCCATGATGTTTGCTTTCACGGAATTGTAAGAGATGAACTTGGTCGTAAAATGTCTAAATCATTAGGAAATTCTCCCGATCCTCTCAAACTTATCGATGAATATGGAGCCGATGCGATCAGATTTACGATGATTTATAATACTTCTGCAGGACAAGATGTCTTTTTCTCAGAAAAACTTCTTGAAATGGGAAGAAATTTTGCCAATAAGGTTTGGAATGCAACCAATTTTGTATTGATGAACTTGGAAGGATTCGATCCAAAAAAGATCCAAAAATCTGATTTACAATTAGAGTTGGTAGATCATTGGATTTATTCAAGGCTCAATGCTACTATTAAGGAGACAGAATCTTATCTTCAAAAATATGCACTTGATGAAGCAGCAAAAAGCGTATATGAATTCATTAGAGGAGATTTCTGTGATTGGTATGTGGAAATGGCAAAAGTAAGACTTTACATGAATGACGATCTCAAGAGTAAACAAACAGCTCAATATGTTCTTCGAAATGTTTTAGAAACTGCTTTAAGACTTCTTCATCCTTTCATGCCATTTATCACGGAAGAATTGTGGCAACATTTGAAAATCGAAGGAGAAACAATTATGCTTCAATCTTTCCCTATCGCAGATGAAAGTCAGATTTCTGAAACTATTGAAACTTCTATGCAATGGCTTCAAGAAGCTATTACAGCTTTCAGAAATATTAGAGCAGAAGCAAATATTAATCCTTGAAAAGAAGTTCCTGCTTTGATTAAAACTTCAGATGAGAGTGAGATGAAAATCCTTGAGGAGAATCAATCTTTCTTGATGAAATTGGCAAAACTCTCTTCTCTTGAATTTGGAAAAGAGATTCAAAAGCCTGAACTTTCAGGATTTAGAGTTGTCGGAAAATCAGAATTAATTGTTCCTCTCTTAGGACTTCTTGATACAGAAGCTGAAAAGAAAAAAATCCTTGATCAAATCGCAAAATTAGAAAATGGATTAGCTTCATGTGAGAGAAAATTATCTGATGAAGTTTTCCTTTCTAAAGCTCCAGCACAGATTATAGAAAGAGAAAAGAATAATAAAGCTGATTATGAACAAAAGATCGAAAAATTGAAACAGAATTTATTTTTACTTGAAAGTAATTAGTCTCTCTCATGCTTTCCAAGATTCTAACCTTTTATCAACAGACTTCTCCCTATACGGATTTGGGACTTTATAAAGATTTTGCTTCTCAGTTGCCTGATGATATCAAAACATTAGCAACTTTACAGAGAAAACAGATTATTCATCCCATCATTATTTGGAATAAATTACAAGAAGGATGGTGGGATGATTTAACCAAAGTTCCTAAAACAAGTATTATTTTTGAAGATGATCTTTTCCCAACTGCTTGTTCGATGTTAGCAGAACTCTTGAGAAGAGATCCTGAATATACAGTTCAGAGAAAAGTAGAAGATAAAATCCATGTAACTTGTAGAGGAGAGGCAATTTTACTTGCTTCAATTTTAAAAGCCAAAGGGATTCCCACTCGTGTGAGAAGTGGTTTTGCAGAATATCTGAGACATGATTGAGTTTATTATGATCATTGGATTACGGAATATTATCAGAAATCTGAACAAAGATGGATCCTTGTCGATGCAGATAATCAACGAGGAGATACTCAAATTTCCTTTGATTTAAACGATATTCCAAGATCAGAATTTCTTTTTGCTGCACAAGCCTATCTCGATTTGAGACAGAAAAAAAGAGAAAAAAGTCAGATTCTTTATGCCTCAGATCCTCTTACTTTAGGGCTTCCTGCTGCGATAAGAGGACTCTTTTATGACTTTCACTGCCTCATGAATGATGAGATGATCTTTGATTTCGTCCCTAAATATATTTTAGAGAAGAACTTTGTTCTCACAGAAGAAGAATTGAGTGAATTAGATGTTTTAGCAGAATTGATGCTTGATCCTGATAAAAATTTCGATGCGTTAGAAAAAATCTGGAAAGAAAATCTCAAATTGAGAATTATGGGAGGAGGTTTAAATTAAAAAAGATAAATACGGAAAAATTTAAATCCTCTTGCTTTTCTTGGCAGGATTCATACATTCAAAATATGGATTTTACCTTTTCTTTTTCTTATGAGTACCAATAAAGAAATTTGATATCAGAATGAACAATTGGTGAAAGTTTTTTATGAAAAGAAAGGTTTTACTTGTCTTTATTCGAATTTTACGATCCGTGGAGGAGAGTTAGATTTAATCGTTCAGAAAGAAAAAAATCTAGTGATTGTGGAAGTAAAAACGGTGAATGCGGTAGAAGAACTTGATGGATATATTACTTCTCGTAAAATTCAAGCGATGGAGAGAACTTTGGAAACTTATTTGCAAAAGTATGATTTTGATTATGATGAAGTGAGTTTTGATGTGGTTTTTGTGAAAGACGGGAAAATCCTCGAACAGTATGAAAATGTGACGAACAGTTAAAAATCTTTAGATGTATTAGCAGTTTTTTTGATGAAATTTTTGAAAAAATATAGTGTCGGAGATGTGATTACGATTGTTTTTGTGCTCTTGATAGGAATGGTCGTAGGAGCGGTGATCGTTCTTCGAAAGCAGGATTTTTTCTTGGATAATGAACAATTTGTTTCTTCAAAATTTGAAAAAATCAAGAATCTTCTTTCCAAAGAATATGTGACGCCTGAGAAACTTAATGAAAATCAGGAAGAAATGGCAGAAGGTTCTATCGCTTGATATGTCGCTTGATTGGGGGATCCTTTCACGACGTATCTCACGAAAAAAAAAAATACGATGCTCTTCAATAATTTAAAGGAACAGTCTGGGGTGGAAGGAATTGGAGTGTATTTAGAAAAAGAAGAAAATTCTGAGGCGGTATCGGTGTCTGAAGTGATAAAATATGGACCAGCTTACGATGCAGGAATGAAAAAAGGAGATAGAATTCTTTCCATTGAGGGAACAGAAATTCAAGGAAAGCCTCTTGAAGATATTATTGAAATGATTAGAGGAGAAAAGGGAAGTTCGGTTACGCTTCAAATTTCAAGGGAAACGATGACGGGAGAATCAGATTTTTTTATTACTATTCCTAGAAAAGAAATCAATATTCCTTCTGTAGCTTCAGAACTTCAAGAATTCGAGGGAAAGAAAATCGGAATCTTCTCTATTAGTTCGATTTCTGAACATACAAGTCAGCTCTTTGTGAAAGAAAGTTTGGAATTGATGCAACAAGGAATGCAAGGTTTGGTTTTGGATTTAAGAGGAAATGGGGGAGGATATTTGGAGGAAGCAACAAGATTTTTGGGACATTTCCTTCCAAAGGGAAGTTTAACCGTAAAAACCAAATATTTTGCCTTCAAGGATAAGAATTTTTATTCCGATGGAGTTGGGGAATTGAAAGATTTTCCTATGGTTGTTTTGATCGATCAATTGACAGCATCAGCTTCTGAGATCATTGCACAAGCTTTGAGAGAACAAGGGGTAACGATTGTGGGAATGAAAAGTTATGGAAAGGGATCGATTCAATCCGTTCAAGAATTTGCTGATGGATCTAGCCTCAAATATACGGTGGGGGAGTGGCTTTCAGCAAAAGATTTTTCGATCAATGGAACGGGAATTGTTCCTGATGTGGAAATCCCTTTCGATGCGGAAAATTATGAAAAAAACTTGTTTGATAATCAACTTGATGAAGCAAAAAAAACACTTGCAACTTTACTAGAAAAAAACTAATATAAGCTTAATTTATTTTTCAATATTATCTTATGACCGTAAAAGTAATCGTAAAAGACAAAGAAGGAAAAGAAATCTGATCTTTCAATCCAACGAATAGGGCAAATTTTCAAGAAATGGCTGCTTTACAAGGAATTGAAATTCCTGTTGCTTGTGGAGTGGGAGTTTGTGGAATTTGTCTCTGTGAAGTAGAAGAAGGTAATTCCATGGTTCAAGAAGATTTATATGGAAATCCAGCTCAACCTCTTCCAGAAGATGAAAATGGTGCTCCTCAGGAGATTCTTGCTTGTGTAGCAGGAATCAAGGAAGGAGAAAAAGACTTATTCGCTGATGAGGAGGAACATGTTATTGTTTTAAAAAGAGCTTACTAGTCATTCAGAATTTTTTTTCTTTTTTAGAGATTTTCCGAGTTTATGGTTATTGATTTTGATGCACTCTTAAAAGAAGGACTTATTAATCAAGATGAAACTGCTTTTGCTGAATTTTATGAAAAGACAGTAGATGTTTTTTTTCGTTATTTGAAAGCGAATTATTCTTTTGAAGATACTGAAATTGATGATATTTTAGCAGATTTCTACCTTAAATGTCGGAATGCTTTTCTCAATTTCGATGTGAAACAGAGTTTTTCGTGATATGTTCGAGCTGTTTTCAGAAATACGGTCAATGATTATTTTAGAAAAACTTGATGAGAATATACTTTTACGGATATGTCGGTTGCCACAGATGGGGGAGAAATTGCTTTTGAAGATATGATTGAAGATGAGGAACATTATGATGAGATTTTGAATTTAGAATTTGAAAACGAAAAAATTAAAAACGCTATTCTTCAGCTTGATACTCTTTCTCAAGAAGTCGTTTCTCTCAAATTTGTAGAAGAAAAATCTTATCCTGAAATCGCAGAAATTTTAGGAATAAGTCAAGATACGGTAAGGCAGAGATGTTCCAGAGCATTGAAACAATTGAAGCAATTGTTGTCGAAGTAAGAAAAAGGTTTATCGTTGAAAAGAAAAAAGAGTCGAAAAGTCAGACTCTTTATTTTTTTATGGATTTTTTTATAGTCATTCCAATAAACTATCAGGATCTTCCTCTTGTTCTGCTGCCTCTCTTTCTTGAATCCTTTTTAGTAATTCTTGTGATTTTGTAAAAGCATTGATATTTTTTTCTTTTTGTGATTGATTATTTTTTTCAACGCCTTCCTCAAATTCAGTATAAATTGTTTCTAAAAGCTCATCACTTGGATGTGAAATATATTGTAAGCTATTATAGATTTTTATAGCACTCTGATTTCATTTATCCTTTAGTGTTTTTATAAGTGTTGTGATTATTTCTAATCTTTTTTCATAAGGAAGTTTTTGAAAATTCTCAATTTTTTTTTTAGTGATATCGTCAGCCATATAGATAATTATATAAAATAAAATTTATTATCGTTCTGTTGTCCAACTACCTTTTTTACTTGGATCTGTTGTATGTTGTCATTTTGTATTGTATCGAGTCTCTCTTTTAGTTCCATCAGCCTCTGTTGATCTAACAACAGCTAAGGTTCCATCTTGAGAAAAATTTAAAATACTTGATTTATTTCAAAATCTAATGAGAATTCATGATTCATCTTGTCTTATAATGTTATCTTTTGTTAATGGAGGCATATCAAATTGACTACTTTTATTAATAATTTCTGTTTTTGCAGCATCTTCTGCATCTTCTGCTCATTTTTCGATTGGTGTGTCTGCATTAGCTTCACCTTCTTCTTTGATAACATCTGTTGGATTGACTTCATCTTCATGAGTTTCGATTGACATTTTATTATACATTATAAAATAAAAATGTTATATAACACTATGATTATAACCGTTTTTTTTTTTTTTGTCAATTTTTCGGGGAGAAAATTTTTAGATGAGCAGAAAGAAAAGAGGAGTATTTGTGATTTTTGAAAATAAAAAAAGAAGAAAAAGTCTGATTCTTTATCTGCATTAGTTCTTGATTTTACGATGTATTTTTTAGAATTTTGATAGTTTATTTTGTAAATAAGATATTTTTATGTCTGAAACTCCTAATTATGATAAGGATTTATCTCAAATGACGAGAAAAGAGTTATGGAAACAAATAGCCATAGATGTTACTATTGTTGCTACAGCGATAGGGGTATTTTGTTGTTTGTGAGGTGGTTGTTCTTTGGATGAAAATTCTGCTGAAGAAAAAATGGTGATATTTTATCAACGAATTGAAATTCTTTTTATGAAAAGTTATTTGATGCTTTACGTCCAAAAATATGAGAAGAATTAATGGAATTGTTAAAGGAACCATCAAAGCAAGCAAATTTTTCAAAAAAAGACGAAGTCTGATGGAATTTCCGTAGAAAGTTTGAAAATCGGGGTATACCAATTGAAACTAAAAAAAGGACTAGAAGGGAGTCCTTGTAATGTGATATAAGCATACTATCTCTCTAGATTACTCTTCTACAGGATGTCGAGCATCGTTAAGATTTTCAAATCTTACTAAGTCCATAAAATCATAATATAATTTTTTTCGCTGTTCCAGTTTTAGTTTTTCAGATCAATTGTCTTCTCTAGAAAGATATTCATCTAGTCTATTCTTAAAAAAATCTATTATTAATTGTTGATCTTTGGAGTTAGTAAAGCATTTTTCTTTTGGGGTAAGAGTAAATGTCTGATATTCTTTACTTTTTTTTCAGGGAACTGATATTCGTTCGTGTTTATCTTTTCGTTTTAAGACAATGATTTTTCAGTCTTTACAGGAAAGTCCAGTAAAGCGTCCATCTGGTTGTTGCATATACATACAATTTTTCTTTTGATCGTAGTTCATATATCTTGTTACTTCTCAATATTCTTTTTCTTTTTTATCATAAATTGCTGAAAGTGTATGATATTTCTCCATAATTTCGTGGTATTGTGATTCTATAGAGGAAGAATTTTCTATAGTATCTGTATTGTTTTGTAAGACTTTAAGTAAATCTTGTGATTTGTTTCAACTATTTCCCTGAGGGGATAGAGAATTTTGTTTTTGTGATCCCTTTGATGAATGTGTTTTTTCCATGTTGATAATTTTTATAAGATAAAATTACTTTAATTATAAATCATTTTTTTTGTCAATTTTTTTGCGAGGAAAATTTTTAGATGAGTGGAAAGAGAAGAGTTGCATTGTGATTTCTGAAAAGAAAAAAAGAAGAAGAGTCTGATCCTTCGTTATGATTCGTTCGTGATCGAAGAGTCAGATTTCCCCTTTTTTTTGCTTTTCCCTCAAATTTCATTGAAAAATTACAAAAAACGTATCAAAAAAGCGATTTACTCTAAATTATCTTACCAACTTCTTCCCCCTCATCATCAACCACCTCATCAAGATCTTCCAGAAGATGAATGACTACTAAAGGAAGAACCAGAACTAAATCAAGAACTCCTATCATAAGAAGGACTTGAAGAAGATACCTTCACAGCCCAACGAGAACGATACTGCGAAAGATCAAAAGAATCACCATGCGAAATAAGAGACTCTAAATTTGTAAAACTTTCAGCCTTAAAGAAAGTATTTTCTTGCATCACTGATTGCAATTTTTTAATTACCTCGGTTTCAAGTCCTAAAACTGTTGCATAGACTAAAGCCTTATCGATATATAACGGATCATAAGCAAGGAAACTTTTTAATTTTTCAACTTCACACTTTTTCAAAAATTCACAATATCATAACAGATGCTGAACTAATCTCTTCCCTTCGTCTAGATAAGTCACCGTTTCTTTAGCTCCACTGTCTCCCAAGAAAATAAACCATACAATTCCTCCAAAAAATAATCCCACAACAAGCCAAAGAGCAAGACTTCTTCCGATCATATCAGCATAATGAACAATAAGAAATCATAAGCAAAATCGTACAAAGAATCAAAAACCAGTACGGAGTTCTAAACCAATAGTCCCGATATATTTTACCCATTTTTTCTTTTCTAAATAGGTTTCCAAGAGATTGAGAGATGATCAGATTTGAATTTTATTTTCTTCGTTGATAATAATTTGTTCTCCGTTTTTAAATAAAAGAGAAAAAAAGTCAGACTCATACTCTTTTTCTGAATATAATTCTCTTTGTTTAGTAACAATAAGGTCTGAATCGCGATATTCAAGAGAAACAACCTTATCCAATGCCCATTGATAAATCAAACTACAAAGATCAATAGTACGCACCTTTTTGTAAAATAACGCTCAAGCCTCCGCAGAAGTCATTCCTTCAGGAGGATAATATTGTACTACCACAATCGGATCTTTTTGAATAAGAGATTTTATCGTAGAAAATGAAACTGTTTTCCTCGGTTTATCTTCTGGGACTTTCCCATAAATAATTCGAATCGGCAACCCAATACAAGCTAAGATAAAAACACCAATAAAAAGATAACATACATGTTTTAAGGTAGTATCAACTTCTTCCTGTTCTTTAGAAGATAAATTCTTTTTTTCTCCGCCAATTCATAAAGGAGGTTGGTATATACGAATTTCCTCTGTATCAATCAAACTCTCTTGTCTTTCATGATCAAAAGTAAAATATCAAACCGGAAATTTTACCGAAAGTGTAATTCAATTTCCTTCAGGAATAGTTTTATCATAGGTTAAAATAATCTTATCACCTTGACTCCAATCAATCGTTCCTTCAAAATCTTCCAATTTATTCGATTTCCCATCTGCAGCAAGGAGAAAATCTTCTGAAGTAAATCAAGTATAAGCTTTAGGAAGTTTTAACTCAATACGGACATGATCGATATGAGTATCAAATCCATTTGGAATCACATTCCAAGATAATTCTTCTCGTCCTTTTCCTGCAAAATTTCTAATCAAACCATAAACGGAGTAATGAATCGAATACTTTTGTTCTCCAATCAGTTCTCTATCTGCATCTCAGATTTGTATTTCCTTTTCACCATGAGTTTCATAAGTAGAAAAGTTTGTTCAATCAACTTTAATACTCTCTAAAAAGATACGAAACTTTTTTCCATCGATTGTATATTTTAATGGAATATTCCTGATAAATCCATGCTTATAGACATTGAAAGTTGTCTCAAAAACTTCATTCACTTCAATAGTTCCATCTTGTTGAATATTGGCATTTACAGCCAGATTTTTATGATAATATTCGCTATTTGCAAAAAGATAATTGAAAATTCAAAAGATGAAAAGTCAGACTAAAAAAAGGAGATACTTGAGAAATTTAAAGTTTTTCATAAATAAAGAGAGAGATAAAATTTCTCTTAAGTATATTCATCAAAAAGAAGAAAATCAAAAAAACTAAAATCTCCCACCATAAATATACACTATTTATGATATTACCAATAAAAAAAAGGACGAGGAAAGCCGTCGTCCCTATAGATAGCATAATCTAAAATAGTCATTAAAACAAGGAAGTTTTTACCTCTTGGAGTTTGGCAGAATTGAGCATATCGTCAATATTTCCTCCGTTTTGCTGATATGTATAAAATCTTCACTCATTCAAAAGTACATATTCTCGCTCTCTATAATCTCTATTTTCTGGTTCTAATTCGTTTACTCTATTGAGATAGTTCAATGCAGATTTTTTCTTTCTTTGGACATTTTCATCTCATGAAGCTGCAGAATCTGATTTAGTTTCTACCAAAAAGATTTTTTCAGCTGTTTTTACAACAAAATCTGGTGAATAATAAGCAGGGATTCCATCTGTCCTAATATATCTAAATCTAAGGAATGTATGCTTATATTCATTAATTTTACAAAAAGCTTCGACCTTTGAATCATTATCGCAAAACTCGATAAATTCTTTTTCTAACAATCATTTATTTGATGGATATTGAAGTTTTGGATAAATACATTTTGCGACATCGATACTATAATTTTCTCTCATATTGATTTTAGAAACTTCGCTCAAAGCTCTTAAACTAACTTCAGATTTTCCACTTTTTTCTGAATCTTGAGATTCAATTACCATTCTCGTTACTTCTTTAATTACAAAGTGAGCGACATCTTCAATCATCAAAACTTTCCAATTATTATCTTCCAAGTAATTTATATTTTTATTGAATAGTTTATATCTCAAATATCCATCAATAACTCATGTCAATTTTGGTAAATCAATTTGCATAGTGGGATAAACTTTTCCAAATCATTTTTTATTAATATCTTTTACATTAGCATATTTTGTCACTCTATTTACGAGTTTTTGCAAAAAATCATTATAACTTTTTGCAGAGAAAATTCACATTACGACATCATAATCTCCAAATGTAGTTCCGCTTCACAAAGTCTTTGAGATAAAAACTTCATTTTGTGGTACCATTCTTTTTAGGTCTTCAAATGCAAAATGATATGAGTTCAAATGGTCAAGAGAATAAGTTGGATCTCTAAGAACTTCCTCAATATCGTTTATAATAATAGGCCGTTTAATATCGTATTCTTCATAATCATCTTTTAGTTCGACCGCTATCATATCTCACAAAACTCATCATCAAGTTCATCAAATCTTTCATCCATCATCAAATCAGAAATTATCATCAAGCAATTCTTCGTAAAATTTTTCAAAAGCTGGGTGTTCAACAATACTTAAAATATCATAATAGTTGACTGGTGCTATTTTTTTCTGTAATACATTAGTCCTATTTTCAGCTTTCAAATCTTCAAAATCTCATCATCTCCACATAAGTCTAAGTCATCTTCAAATAGTTTGTTCAAGCAAAATTCATGAAGCAGAAGCTCTAAGTGGTACAATTACACAAATATTATTTACATCGAATCATTCACGGAGCATCAAAACTGAGATAATAATTCTTGGACTTTTGTGTTTATCTATAGAAAATAATTTATTTTTCAGAATTTGTCGTTCTTCATCTCAGATTTCTCATTTTTTATTTGAATGAATTTCCAAAATATCATCCTCATCGTATCATTTGTCATTTATCAAATATTCAGATACGAAAGGTACAACATTTGTATCTTCACATACAATCATCATTTTTGGATATTTATTGTATTCCAATTTGTCTGTTCCAAAATTTTCTTCCAAAATACTGAGCTTTTTTAATCAGGCTTCAAGCATAACTTTTTGTCATGCACTAAGTCAAATCACTCTATTACTTTCATCTCTAATTGCCTTAAAATCCAGCTCTGCATTTGATAAAGTTGCTATTTCTTTTCTCTTATCCAAAACTGGAATTTTTACGAATCATCATGCGATAGCATGTTTCAAATCATAATCAATTATAATATGTGGGAAATAATTTTTCTGACTTCATTTTTGAGTATATGGAGTAGCTGAAAAATCTACCTGCATGAAAAAATTTTTTCAATTAGCAATCTGATTTATAGCTTCCTGCCATTTTTTCTCATCTTTATCATCATCTCAAAGGTGATGAGCTTCATCATTAAATACTACCAAATCTGGAATGTTGATTACATATTCGAGTTGTCAACCTCATAATGCTTGATTATCCAATGTATCCAAACTATTTCAAGCAGCAATTCATGGCTTAACTGGGAATAAGTCGTCCAAAATTTCAGCTGCTCAATCTTTACTCAATGGGTCAAAATCTTCTTTTCTTTCTACTTTTTCTTTTTTATTCAAAAATACATGCCAATTAGTCAAAATTATCTGTCCATCTCATGTAATTTTTTTTCAAATATTATCTTTTGTAACAATGCTTGATTGTAAAAAAGCAAACATTTCTTCTCTCATATGTTCAGGGACAAACAATTCTTCAAAATTTTTGAAATCAGATTTTTCAAATTCTCTACTATCTGTTTCTTCATTTCTTTTTCAGATAAAAGCATCTTTTAATCTATCGTAAACGATTAATCATGGAGCGACAACCATAAAATTTTTTGTATATCTTTCATTTCATGCTTTTGCATTCATATATTGCCAAATCACCAAAGCTTCCAAAACTCGAGTTTTTCATGTTCAAGTAGCCATTTTCATGCAATATCTCGGATACTTAAATCTTTTTGCTTCTAAATGTTCCAATCATAATCAATCTTCAAATCTAAGTCATTCTCAAACTTTATCGTACATATCTCAAACATTCTCTACTTTTAGAATTTCATGACAATAGATCGTATTGAGAATTGCCTGTTTTTGTCATTCATGAAAATTTACTTGTCTGTTATCACAATAAGCATCATCAAACCAAAATTTTAGTAATTCTTGAGTGGTTGGAGTAACCTGCTCAATCATCTCTCCATTTTCTCGTGACTGATTTACTATCTCTGATAAATTTTTTGCTAATAATAACTGATTAGACATGATTTGAAAGAAATTTGATAAATATTTTCTGAGTGTGCTCCTTTATTGAAATGGGCTCCCCCGCAGTATTGCGGGGTGGGGATTTTTATTCAGCATAAACTAAAAATCCTCCGTCACTTCGTGCCACCTCCTTTAAGTAAAGGAGGACAAAAATTATATCTCTACAACTACTTCACTTTCTCGACCAAAGACATCAACTGTTTTAATACAGATTTTTCTTGGTCAGGATTTTTTATCTACTTGTAAAACTGCCTTTGTAACTACTCTCAAAGGGTCTCAATCATTATCTGTATTATTTCTATAATCTTGCCAAACACTACGAAAAACTACACCATCATAATCAGGGTCAATACTTCGATATTCTATTAATGATAATGGTTCTTTCGCGATAATTTCTCCAAGTGTTGCTTGTCCTTTTTCATCCAAAGGTAAAGCTTCAGGAGTAAGTAAAACATAATTTTCAAGTTCAATAGTCAAAGTATCTTTTTCATTTCAGCTTTCCAATTTTGGCTCTTTTATCGTGAGATATTGTAATGAACTGAAATTAACTTTTTTGTTCTTAATCAAGTCTTGATATCCTCATTTACTTCTTAGTTTATCGAGCAAATCAGGTGGAATAACCAAAACTTCTAAACTATTTCATTGATTTAATTCCTGGATTTCGTGGGTAATCGTGGAAGAAAAGTTCCATCACAAAACTACTACTTTGTTCCATCATCATTGAAAACTATCTCTTTCAGCAATAGCTTTTTTGAGGGTATTTATTCAAGTAAGTTTGTTTGGACTATCTACATAAACAAGTGTCTTTTCATTTGGCATATATCCCATATTTCTGCTTGGATTTTCTGTAGCAAAAAATGGTAAAGCTCCATACAAAGCCATCGTAATTTGTGCCAAATCTCCAATTCTAAAACGAGAATTAAAATTCTGACTCAAACTCTCTCTCTGATAATCACCAATAGATTGATAAAGAAATGGTTTACAATCATCAATATCGATAAATCTCTTTCTCATTACCATACAAGCAGGTTTTCCAATATCGGAAGTTATCCATTTACGACCAAGTTTTTCTGCAACAGCGGCAGTTGTACCACTTCATCAGAAAAAATCAGCAACAATACTTCACTCATCTGAACTTGCTTTAATTATCCTTTCAAGTAAAGCTTCTGGTTTTTGTGTTCAATAATCTAATCTTTCTTTTCAAGTTTTTCAGACTTGGAATATATCATCCCATATATCAGTATCGTCCCAAAAATCTGAAACAGGCTTATCCGTTTGTTGTCTATATACTACATTTCAAAACTCATCTCTCATTGAAACTTTTACTCAATCTACCATTTGAACAAGATTCCTTTTTCTACTTTCTGAGAGTTTTACTCTTTGTTCATGGAATATTTGTTCCTGTGATTTTGTATAAAAATATAAACAATCATGCATTCTCTGAAAAGCGGAAGATACATTTGCCCAACGGCTATAACTTCGGACAATTTCATTTTTAAAATTATCTTTACCAAAAATATCATCTAAAATTAGTTTAACATAATGTCCAACATGCCAATCAATATGTACATACAAACTCCCTTTTTCACTCAATAATTCTCTTATGAGATATAATCTCGGATACATGTACTCTAAATAAGAAATAGTACCATCTTTCCAAGTATCAGAATAAGCTGCTTGTTCAAAAACTGTAGCTCTTTGCTCTATGTCTGTTCCTTTTTCGTTATTTCAGAAAACATCAGGCAGAGTGATTTTAGTTCTATAATCTGCCTTACTATCATACGGTGGGTCTATGTATATGAGATCTATTTTTCATCTTAAACTTGGCACTCCATTTGCTTCATCTCCTGCAATGAGAGCAGCCATAGTGAGTAAATTATCACCATAAATCAGACGATTTTGTCGAGCTTTTTCATCGTACTCTTTTTTGAAATTTTCAAAGAGTGTCTGATAATTCGTGTCTTTCGATGGAATTACAATTTCGTTTGTCTGCAACTTTAATCTTCGTCCATCAGCGATTTGTTGCATGATTTGTTCAGCTTCCTTTTTCCCTTTTCTGACAATATCAGGAAGTGCTTCAATTAAAGAAGTTTTTGGCATTTCGTCATTGCGTGGTAACTAAAATGTCAGTTTTTTCTCTAATTTAAAAAGACGAGATACAACCGACCGAGTTACCACGCTCTTTTAACACAATTTCCGATATACAGACGAAATGCGAGTCGATTGCATATCGTCTTTCAGCGTATATCAAAAATTAAGTCTTTTTTTTGAGCGTGGTATTTTTCTTATAGCGAAAATGAAATGTTTGTCAAAGGGAAATAATCAAAAAAAAGCTACCCTTTCGGACAGCTTTTTATTATTTGTTTTTATAATTTAAATTATGAATTAGATTTATTAGCATTATTATTCTTTGATTCTTCGATTAATTTTTCTAAAGATTCTTCTAATAATGTTGCTTTATATATACTATTTTCTAATTTTGAATTAGTATTCTCTCATTTATTAATATTAATTGCTTGATCTTTTAAAAAATATCTTCATACAATGGATAATGTAAGTATTAATACAGAAACTCATAAAAGTAATAAAGCTTTTTTCAATTCTTCTTTATATAAAAACACTCAAAATAAAAGCAACAAGATTCAGGATAAAAAAATTCATGAAAACATTAAAGTATCTCAAATATTTTCGATTATAGAGAATATCTGTATAGTTCAAAATGAGTAAACTACAATAGCAGTAAAAATTCAAACTACCGTCATTATATCAACTTTATAATCATTTATTTTTTTATCCACTGTCTCTATTTTCTCATCATTTATAATCTCAACTTCAAGCCTAAAAATTTTATTTTGTAAATCTTCTAAATCTTCACGTTTTTCTGGTCCATCGAAAGGTAAACAGTACATATTACATATAAATAGTTTACCTAAATCTCAATTTTCATTGGACAGTTCAAAAGAATTACTTTCTATATCATACTCAAAATATTTATAGAAATCATCAGCATAAAATATGTTTATAGCATCTTCAATAACTTTTGATGCAGTTTTAATATCTTGTTTTGCTTTTTTTAAATCTTTATTTTTAAAAAATTTTGCTGATAAATATTTATATTGTGCATATTTAAAATATGTAAAATAATTTCTAAAGTTATTTTTCTTTTTATGAAAAGTTAATGTATTAAAAATGTTATCAATTTTTCACTCAATTTCTGAAGTATTCTTATTATGATTATCTTTTTCGTATGTTCTAATAAGCAGAGATAAATAGTTATTTTGAATATAAACATAATTTATATAATCTTCATCTGTAGGAGATGGAGTTAATTCATGATTTTTAGAATATCAATCAATTATCCACTCTAGTCACTGTAGGTCATAAGTTCTACCTTTATAATATGTAGTTAATTTATTTAAAGTGATTCTATCTCAAAATTTCGAATTCTCAAGTTTTTCTTTTTCTGTTTTCTCTTGTATAAATAGAGATGTTGATTCTGGATTCTTTAAGAAAACCAAAATTTTTTTTATATCACAAAATAGAGAATCATCTTTAATATCTCAAATATTTTCATCTACTTCTTCATTTCTGTAATAATCTACTCTATTCTTTCAATAAACTAAAGAAAATTTATATAGATTAAAATTTATTCTTTCTTTTATTAGACTCTGTAATTTATTAAAAAATTCATCTACAAATTTCATACTATCAACTGCTCCATAAATTGAAGCAAAATTCATCATTAATCAATCACCTCATTCAATTATATGACTTTCCAATATAAGAATATAAATAATTTGATGCAATAACTCCATAAAATTTTTTCTTTCTCAAATATTTTCTGGTATAATATCTATATTTTGAACTCTTTTCCTTTTATTATTTATTTCTATTTTTAAGATAGATATTAATTTCAAATCTGATAATAAAAATCTAAGACTAGGTTTTACTAACTTAATATAAGTTTGATTATTTTCCATATTTTTATTATCAAAATCCGTTATCAAAGTATCTATTATTTCTGATATACTATTATAATCATCTTTCTGTAGAAAACTTCAATTTAATAACGAAAGTATTAAATTCTTATAAATTATTTCAATTTTTTTATCAAAATCTTGCACCTCAATACTATGATTTTCATCGCATTCAAATGAGGATAAATTTCAAACTAATTCTAAAATATTTTCACTCTTCAAAGAGTTTCCATCTACTTGACTTTTTGTTGTATCTTTTTTAAAGATGGAACTAAAAAATTTCATTTCAGTAAAATTTATTCGATTCTAAAATTAACTCATTTGAAAGCTTTAATTTTCAAAGCATGTTAGCTATACGCCAGCATCTCCATTCATGTGTTATATCAACTAATTTTGATGCTGAGTTTTTAATTAAATTAGAATTTTTACTTTTCAATGTTAAAACCATTTTTTTTCATTCTTCTATAGCATTTTCTGAAATACTAACCCCATTTTTTCCCCTAGCACTTTTATTATTTATTTCAAAAGCTAATAAGTCATTGTTAAGATTTATCTTTTCATAAATATCTAATTCAACAGGTCATAAATCCCAAGCTACAAAATTATCAAAAATATTTAATTTTTCCTCATCTTCAGCTACACTCAAAAATAATAATTTTAATACTTTTAACTTACTTAAATCATTATTACCACCCCATGCATTATCACATTTACAATCTTTTTCATACTCTTCAAGAAGTGCTTTCATAAATCAATTAAAATAATCAAATTTTTTCATTTTTTTTGTGTGTCTATAAAATCTTTTCTCTTATATTTATAATTAATTTATTTTCAAACAAAAATATACAGTTTTCTCTATATCTAATAATAAAACTTAGAATATATTTCTTTATGATTTTCTTTTACTAATTTCTGCCACCAAGCCGTTTCATTTCATCATTGAATATCCGTTTTGGTATAGAGTAATAAAATCTGAACTTCCTTTTTGTTTTCATCTCCATAAATGATAATCCTGTTTCATGAAGTTTTGGGAGATTCGTTGGTTCATGCTACCTTAAATTCACATTTTGCAATATAACAGCTATCCGATTTATGGATCCTTTCAGCTTTCGAAGTTTTGATAAACATATCAATACGGCTCAGCATTTCATTAATCGCATTCATCGTCTTGTCCCAAGTATTTTTATACCTTTTGCTAAAAGGTTTTATGAAGTGTCTTTCTGCATATTCTGTAATTATAACTGTATATCATCCATTAGTAAACATTATCAGATTCTTCTTGAGTAATTAAATCATAAGGAATAATTTCCTTGTCTCCACAAATCATTCGAGGAAGTTGCTGATGAGTGAAATCAATTATTTCTTGGGTGTTTTTGTCTTTCCATTTTTTTGCGATTTTTTGCAAAAGATTCATCTCATCATCAGACAATTTATCACTCTGTGGATTCTCAATATTTTCTATCATGTAGGCTTTACCTTTTTGATTTATCATTACACTTTCTTCTTCTTGAAGTTCTTCTATTGTGCTGAAATAAGCATCAGGTACTGGTCATTGCTGAATCCTCCTATATTCTAGTCATGTAATCGATTCCAAATTGTAATAATACCATGCAAAATCTAGCAAATAACAAAGTTTAGCAAGTTTTGTTTTTGTGATTTTTCAATCATCATCAGATCCATATTTTATGAAATTTTTGATGATTTGTTTGTATTTTTCCCAATCTATCTGTTTTGGGGCAGTTGTTTGAGTATCTCATGGTAAAAATCTGGCTACATCTACTCCAAAGAATTCTGAAATTTTTACCGCTTGTCATAGTGTTGGATCGATTTTTCAATTTTCCAACTTTGAATAAGTCTGACGCGTAACTCCGAGCAAATCTGCTAATTCTTGCTGACTTACTCATCTCTCGATACGTAGTTCTTTGATAAATTCAGTCATTGTTTTTTCTGTGGTGGATAAAGATATTTATATTATAATAAAATTTTTAACAAATGCAAATAAAATGTTAAAATTTTTTAACATAAAATCTGATTTTGAAAAAAAGCTACCATTTCGGACAGCTTTTTATTTTATAATTTTTAAATTTTATTCTACCACCTCTACAAAGCGCTACCGAAACTCAACAGAATGTCATCCTGAACGAAAGTGAAGGATCTTAGGCAACACATAAGATTCTTCGGCTAATGCCTCAGAATGACAAAAAAATCTGGTTAAAAAACCTCTCCCATCACTTCGTAATTTTCCTCTCCTAAATTAGGAGAGGGGTAGGGTGAGGTTCTATTGTCCTCGTTCCTACAGGCCTCACGATAAAAAACAATAAAAAAACATGTAGGGAAAGGGATTGCCCTTTCCTTTTACCACAATCAATAAATCAAAAAAAATAACCAATACAAAAAACAAGACCCTCTCTATAAATTACAACATAGAAACATATAGTAATAGATACGAGTATTATTTTGTCATAAAATGATTTGATAATAAAAAGAAGATAAGTATATTGATGATAATTTAATTAATAAAAGACACTATGGCGAATTCAAAACAGATTCCAGATAATCATATTGTATTCTTTCAATCACAAGATTGAGCAATTCATTTAGAAGTAATGCTTGCATGAGAGAATATTCGACTTTCCCAAAAGTTAATGGCTGAATTATTTTGATGTTCCTCTGATAATGTAGGTTTACACTTGAAAAATATCTATAAAGATGGAGAATTGGATCTCCACTCAACCACCGAGGATTTCTCGGTAGTTCAAAATGAATGAGGAAGAGAGGTAAAAAGAACGATAAAAATGTATTCATTAGAGGCGATTATTGCAGTTTGATATCGTGTAAATTCTTCGAGATGAATTGAATTTCGTACTTGGGCTACGGGAATTTTGAAATCTTATATTCACAAAGGATTTGCATTGGATTCCGATAGAATGAAGTATGGTTCTCGTTTTTCCACAAGATATTTTGATGAGCTTTATGAGGAAATAAGGGATATCCGTACAAGTGAAAGAATGATGTATCAAAAAATCACGGATATTTATGCTACTTCTTTTGATTATTCTCCTAATGCACCAGAAACCAAAGAATTTTTTGCAACGGTACAAAATAAACTTCATTTTGCGATTACCTGAAAAACTGCAGCTGAAATCATTGTAGAAAGAGCGGATAGTACTAAAGATAAAATGGGCCTTACCAGTCGAAGAAAATATCCTAATGGGAAAATTATGCCAAGTGATGTAGTAGTGGCTAAAAATTATCTTAATAAAAAAGAATTAGAAAATCTGAATCGTATTGGAAATATGTATCTTGATTATGCTGAATTACAAGCTTCGAGAGGGAAAGTGATGATGATGAAAGATTGGAAAGAAAAAATGGATGCTTTCTTAAAATTCAGTGAATATGAAATTCTCAATGATAATGGGAAAATTTCGCATGAAGTAGCACAAGCCTTAGCCTTGAAAGAATATGAGAAATACAAAATCAAACAAGATCAAGAATATGTATCAGATTTTGATAAACTTATCGAAATGACTAAGAAAAATGATGAACCTCTCCCATCACTTCGTGATTTCCCTCTCCTAAATTAGGAGAGGGGTAGGGTGAGGTTCTATTACTTTTGTGCTCCTTTTTGAAAGGAACTGTCACGAAGTGACTGAGGATTTTTAATCTAAAAAAATCTCCCACCGCAAGCGGTCCCCCTCTTTTGAAAAAGAGGGACAGAAAAACATTAAAACAGGACGAGGCAAGCCGTCGTCCCTACAGGTCGTATATATGAATCTCTCCCATCACTTCGTGATTTCCGTTTTATAAATAACTCTACGGATCAAATTTTTATCATAACTATTTTGAATCTGAACTTCTATTGTTTTTTCTTGGCTAAAATTGTTTCTCCATCTATCACCGTATCTCACAATTTTGCAATAATTTCATAATGTTCATCTAAAACAATACTTACTTGAGATCCTAATTTGATCAATCAAATAGTTTCTCCTTGTTGCACTTGTTGTCCAAGAGTCAAAAAACTCACAATTCTTCTCGCAACAAATCAAGCAATTTGAATGATACGAAAATGAGTTTTGTCGGGAGTTTCAAAGAACATCGTTTGATATTCATTCTGAAAAGTAGCAGCCAGATTTTTATCTTTTTTCATGGCATTTCTGAAAGATCCTTTTTGATACGAAAGATTCAACATTTTTGCATCAACAGGTGCTTTTTGAAAATGAACATCCAAAGGTGTCATCATAATAGAAATTAATGTTCAATTTTTAAATCATTGCGTTCGATCATCGAGAACTTTACGATGTTTTTTATAAAGACATTTTTGAGTATCTTGTAAATCCTTTTGCTGAATAATGGATATTATTTCCCCATTTGCAGGACTCACAAAAAGAGTTGTATCATGGGGAACTTTACGCTGAGGCTGACGAAGAAAATAGAAACGATAAAAGCAAATTACCAGAATACAAAGCAGTAAAATTCCAAGTATTAAAAAATACATTTTTAAAGATTATTTTTAAAATTTAAAAAAATTCTCCTCAAGAATATTCCTTTGGGATAGCTGGGGATCGAACCCAGGACCACCAGCTTAAAAGGCTGTTGCTCTACCGACTGAGCTACTATCCCATTAAAAGGATATTCAAAAAGAGAATTATTTATTTGAACACTATCAATATAATTTTTTCAGGGCTAATTTCAAGAGAAAATGAAGAAAAAATTATACTTATATTAATTTTAGAGGAAACCTTTAAACTTTTTATAAAGTTTAGAATTAATTTTTACTCTAACTCTAGATCCATCTTCCAATCTTACTCGCTTATTGATAAGATTAACTTTAAAAGTTCTTCTTGTGGCTCTCATTGAATGTGATCTATTATTACCTGTTTGAGTTCCTCTACCTGTAAAATAACATACTCTAGCCATACTATATTACAAAGATATCTAAAAAATAGTCTATTTACTTTCTTCTGTAGAATCAGTAGAAGCTGTATCCGTTCCTTCATCTGATGCAGTATCTTCACTCAAAGATAACACTGTTACTACTGGTAATGTAGCTTCATCAACGATAACAACTTTATCATCTACTTTAACATCACTAACGAATACTACAGAATCAATTGAATCTAATCCAGAAAGATCGATCTCGATTTGAGATGGTAAATCTTGAGGGAAAGCTTCAACAGTAATAGTATCTTTTACAAGTTGAACTCTTCCTTCATTCAATTTTTCAAGAGGACATTCTCCAGTCATTACAACAGGAATATTAGCTTTAACTTTTTCTGTTTTACTTACTGCCAAAAAATCTGCTGAAATAATTTCATCAGAAATAGGATCCAATTGAAGAGAGTGAATCAAAACAAGCTGATCCATATCTCCAGTTAATTCAACAGGAGTAGTATATCCAGAAGCTCTATAAACCTTCAAAAGGTCATTTTTTACACAAGAAATTGAAGCAGCTTCCACATGTTTTCCATAAACGACTGCAGGAACCAATCCTTCATTTCTCAATAACTTTACTTTTTTTCCCAAAAGTTCACGTTTTTTTACAGAAAGTTTCATTCACTTTATGCACTAAGAATTAAAATTATGCTTTTAATAAATCCATTTCTCTCCTTTCTGGAGTGATTTTACTCTTTAATCTAGCATCCTTTCCAATTTTATCTCTCATATAATACAATTTTGATTTTCTTGTTTTGTATTCATCTAAAAGAATAACTTTATCAAAATTTCCAAAAGAGAAAGGATAGATTTTTTCAACAGTAACTCCTCCTGTACTTCTTCTTACAGTAAAAGTTCCATCAGGATGATTTTCTTTTTTAGTTTTGATAACCAATCCCTTGAATTTCCAAATTCTTCCGTCTCCAACTTTTTCATGGATTTCAACGAACATTCCTGTTTTTATAGGAAGAATTGGATATCCATTCTTATCATATACAGCTTGTAATCTTGTATTCATGGAATAAATATTCAATAATAAAAATTATTTAACTGATCTACTATTAACAACTTTAGCTTTCCATTTCTTTTGTTGTTCTAACATTTTTCTAACATCCATAATCACAACTTTTTCAACTCTTGTAAGAGCTTTCTTAAGTTTTTTCTTTGCATGTGTTTTTAATCTCATCCTTATCCAATATTAGATAATAAATCAGTAAGTCCTCTAGACTCAAGAATTTCTTTAATTTTATCCATAGAAATTCCATATTTTTTAAGTCTTGCAGATGCATTAGCTTTAGTTTTAATTACCCATTTATCATCTGCACCTAATTTTTGTTCTTTTTTGAGAACTAAAATATACCACTCAATAGCTTTTTGATATCTCTTGCAAGACTTTTTTCTATGCCAAGTAAGTCTTTTCAAGAAATGCTTAATCTTTCTTCCATTTGTATCTCCCATTAGTACTACTTAATTAAATTAAAGAATTAATTAACATATTTAGCCATATAAGCGAAAGCTTTATTTGCTTCAGCTACTCTATGAGCTTCTTCTTTTTTCTTTACTGCAGCTCCTTGATTTCCATAAGCAGCAATAATTTCTTCAGCTAATTTTTTGAACATAGGTTTTCCACTTTTTGCTCTAGCTGCATCGAGAATCCATTTGATAGCAAAGAAAACTCTTTTAACAGGCTTTACTTCTACAGGGATTTGATATACAGCACCTCCAATTCTCTTTGATTTAATCATGATATTTGGAGAAGCATTTTCGATAGCAGACTGAACTACTACAGTAGGATTCATATGTCCGCTTAATTTGATTTCTTTCAAGGTATTCTCATAAATCTTTTTTGCAACACTCTTTTTCCCATTCTTCATTAAATGGTTTACTAATTTCTCTTCAATAGAGGGTTGAATTCATGTATTTGAAACAGTCATCACTCAGAACATCTAAGATAAAATATTATTTCTTTGGTCTTTTTGCACCATAAAGAGATCTAGATTGCTTTCTATTGGCAACAGGATTCGCATCATATTTTCCTCTTACAATATGATATTTAACTCATGGAAGATCTTTAACTCTTCATCCTCTCACAAGAACAACACTGTGCTCTTGTAAAGTATGAGCTTCTCCTGGAATATAAGCTAAAACTTCTGATCCATTTGAAAGTCTAACTTTTGCAAATTTTCTCTGAGCTGAATTAGGTTTTTTAGGTCCCATAACCGTAACCTTCAAACAAACTCCTCTCTTGAAAGGGGAAGGATTTGCAACTTTTTTGTCTCCTTTCAATTTGTTTAAACTAAAGAGAAGAACTGGTGCCTTTGCTTTTACTTTTTTCTTTGCTCTTCCTTGTTTAATAAGTTGATTAATCGTAACCATGAACTAACAATAACAAATAAGTAAAGATAAATACATGTTCATATAACAGTGTCTAGAATATATAAAAAGAAAAATAAAAATCAAGTCAAAATTATTAAAAAAAGAAGTTGATACGAGTTAAAACAGTTCTTACCTATAAAATAATATTGGAAAATTAGACTTTTTTTCTTTTTTTAAAAAAATAAGAAATCTGATTATCCAAGAAAGTATCAGTTCTTTATAAGAAAAGAATATCTTTTTGTAATGTCGGAATAAAAATAAGGTAATTGGTATGATGTTTTTTTGTGGACTTGATGATAAATAAAGGTTTGTGTAGATTTTTTTATAACTTTCGCTATGATAATTTTTAAATCAGAATTTTTATCCTCTCTATAATAATGAAAAAAATCTATACTGTTTTAGATCTTGAAACGACAGGATTAACCATTCAAAGAAATGGAATCACCGAAATTGCTGCAGTAAAATTCGATGGAAAGAGAATCTTAAATCGCTTTCAGACACTTATCCATCCTGGAAGAATAATTCCCAAGGGGATTGAAAGATTAACTTGAATTACCAATGAAATGGTAGAAGATGCACCGAAAATCGCAGAAGTAATACCTGAATTTAAAAAATTTCTCTGAGATGATCCTATTGTAGGGCATAATGTACGTTTTGATTTTTGATTCCTTGATTTTTATAGTTATAAAATTACTTGAGAACATCTTGAGAATGAGTTGATTTGTACGATGAAATTAGCAAGAAAACTTTTACCCGATTTGGAAAATAAAAAACTTTGTACGGTATGTGAATACTTTGGAGTCATCAATGATCAAGCTCATAGAGCGATGAGTGATACTCTCGCTACTGCAGAAGTTTTTCAACATTTTTTAGAAGAATTCCCTGAAGAAATGGAAGAATTATTGGAATATTAAGATAAAAAAGGACATCGCAAGTGATGTCCTAAACTTATTGTTGATAATTTTATATTGCAGTAGTAGAAGCATAAGCTGTTAGGTCATTCCCTGATAATTCTGATCTTATCTGTGTATCGGTAAAAACTCCATTAATTTGAAGTAATCTATCAATAATAGCAACCATTTCATAAGTATTTATCGTAAGACTAAATTTGTTTCTTAAAGTATCTAAAAATTCTTTGTTTACAGCTACTGTATCTCGTACATTCCATTTGTTATTGTTATATTCAATACCTCTATCTGAGCGTGTGCTTTCAACTGTCCATCTATTATTAAAACAATCTCTTTTTAGTCTATTCATCAGATTTGCAATTAAGGACATTTTCTTGATACGGTTGGAATTATCTGAATTTCATCATTCAGGAAGTCCATTAGCATTTAATGTAAGTTTTCATAAATTATAGGGTCGTTTACTTTTGTGATTCCCTGCTATAATCCAAAGTTCTCCAGTTGATCGATTATATTCACAAGTATTTGTTTTTGTAGCTCCTCCACAATCGCAATATTCTAAGTCTCACCACGTATCAATAGTAACAGTAGTATTGGCATAATTTACTTCGCAATTTGTTTTGTCCCCATTTCTTTCATTTGTTCGATCCCACAAATCATCTTCCGATTGATCTTGACTGTCACGTCTTGCTCTAACCTCGTCGCTAATAACGTCTTGATATGCTCTTTTGATCCAGTCGTCATTACCTCCAACGATATCAATCTTTCATGCTTTCTTATCAATATAAGCTACTCCTTCCACAAATCTTTGCTGTTGACTTACTTTATCTCCAGCTTGGTCCATATCCCCGAGATAATCAAACTCTAATGCTGGTGCAATGTTGGCTCATTTAAATTTTGTCTTATATTCTTCAAGAGCTACTTTAATAGCC
>JAFRZH010000002.1 GCA_017442645.1 bacterium
AATAAAAAGAAATGCCTTGTGATTGCGAATGTTGATGTGGGAACGCTCAAATTTCAGGAGCTCAAACTTTTACTCCTTGTACAGAAAAAACACAATTAAAACCTGAAGAAATTGTGAAACATATTCAAGAACAGATGGAAGAATCTGAAAAACTCTCTGAGGAAGAAATGAAAAACCTTGTTGAGGAATTACACTCAAAGGGAGAACAAAACGATGAAGAAAGTCAGACTTTTATTGAATCTTTTCTTTTAAAACTTGGGAAAATTCAATTCGCAAAAGCTTTTATCGAATACTGTATTCGTCATACGCCTTCTGCTACGGATCAGTCTATTCTTGATCTTGTGAGGACAAAAAATAAGGAAGTTTGAATGGAAAATTCTAATAAAAACCCTATGCTCCTTGCAACTCAAAGAGATTTGATCGCGGGAGAAGTGAGTAAAGATTTATCAAAGAGATTTCTTCTTCCTGAATATCTCGTAAAAGCTCACGAAGACGGAGTGATTCACTTTCACGATATGGATTACTTCGTGCAAGACATGTTCAACTGTTGTTTGGTGAATATTTCCGATATGCTCGATAATGGAACAGTGATGAATAATAAACTTATCGAATCTCCAAAGAGTTTCCAGGTGGCTTGTACGGTGATGACGCAGATTATCGCTGCAAACTGTGGAGGACAATATGGAGGACAGTCGGTGAATATTAAACATTTGGGAAAATATCTCAAAAAAACCGAAGACAAAGAGAGGAAAAGGCTGATGGAACAATTTTGATCAAGGCTTTCCAAAGATATCCTCGACGACTTAGTTGAGAAAAAAGTAACAGAAGAATTGAAAACTTGAGTTCAAACGATTCAATATCAACTCAATACCTTTATGACAACCAATGGACAATCTCCTTTTGTAACCTTATTTCTTCACATCGATGAAGAAGATCCTTATGTGGAATATACGGTTAGAATTATTGAAGAAATTTTTAAACAGAGAATCGAAGGAATCAAAAATGAAGAAGGAGTTTGGATTACTCCAGCCTTTCCAAAATTAGTGTATGTGATCGATGAATGTAATAATCTTTCAGGAGGAAAATACGATTATGTGACAAAATTAGCCGTTCAATGTTCTGCAAAAAGAATGTATCCTGACTATATTTCAGCGAAAAAAATGAGAGAAAACTGTGAAGGAAATGTCTTCTCTCCTATGGGATGTCGTTCTTTCCTCTCTCCACGAAAAGATGAAAATGGAAACTACAAATTCGAAGGAAGATTCAATCAAGGAGTAGTAAGTATCAACCTTCCTCAAATCGGAATCCTCGCCTCAAAAACAGAGAATCCTGAAGAAACCTTTTTCAAAATTCTTGATGAGAGATTGCAAATCTGTTTCGAAGCGTTAATGGTCAGACATGAAAGATTAAAAGGAGTAAAATCTGACGTAAGTCCCTTACATTGGCAATATGGAGGACTTGCAAGACTCAAAAAAGGAGAAACCATTGATAAATATTTAACTTGATGTTATTCTTCTATTTCTCTTGGATATATCGGTATTTATGAAACGACAAAATTAGTGAAAGGGGTTTCTCAAACTGATCCTGAAGGAGAGAAATTTGCTCTCAAAGTCATGAATACCCTTAGAGAAGCTTGTAATCAATGGAAAGTTCAGACGAATATTGGATTCGCATTGTATGGAACTCCAGCTGAATCACTCTGTTATCGTTTTGCAAGAATAGACAAAGAAAAATTCTGAGAGATTCCTGACGTTACAGATAAAGGATACTATACCAATTCTTACCATATCGACGTTCGTGAAAAGATTGACGCTTTCACTAAATTAAAATTCGAATCTCAATTCCAGAAAATTTCCAATGGAGGAGCTATCTCTTACATCGAAGTTCCAAATATGCAAAATAATCTTGAAGCATTGGAAACTTTAGTGAAATTCATTTATGACAATATTCAATATGCCGAATTCAATACGAAGTCAGATTATTGTCATCTTTGTCATTTTAATGGAGAGATCAAAGTTAATGAAGAAGGAGAACGAGAATGTCCTCAATGTCATAATAAAGATACCAGAAAAATGAATGTTGTTCGTAGAACGTGTGGATATTTAGGGGAAAATTATCGAAATAAAGGGAAAACAAAAGAGATTTCACAAAGAGTATTGCATTTATAGAGAAGAACTTTACATTAAGGTCGTATTTATTTGTTTCTGTACAGTATGTTGAAAAGAGTAGTAAAAAGTCTGATTCTTATCTGAGGATTGATCATAACTTCTGTTTATGCAGATGATATTGTCATTAAAAAACCAATAGGGTATACCGGAGAAGGACCAGAACAGATTATCATCCAATCAATGAATGTTTGAGCAACGGATTCTGATCCGTATGGATACTATTTTCAACGAGGAAATAATCATGGATTTTCGTCTTCAGAAACTCCAACAGTAGTGGAAGAAGGATTAATTTGGGATGATTCCTATAGACATAAAGGATACGGGAGTATCAATTGGATTAATGGAAGTAAAAATGATCATGATGTGTGGGCAGATAAATCCCGTCATGATGATGTCTGGTGAGGAGAAGGTGATAATGCTTGAAATCATTGGGGATTAGATACGATTCTTGAAACCCAGAAAAGTAGACAAGGACCATGTGACGAGGGATACCATGTGCCAAGTGCAGGAGAATGGAGTAAAATTATCGAATACTGGGCTCTCGCAAATGGACAAGCAGTTAAAGGATCAGATTTAAAATATTTCTTAAATGCTATTAGTAGAGAGAAGTGTATGCAAGACTTGTGACTATTGTTCGCTGGTGACCGTCTTAGTTCGAATGCCTCGCTCTACGGTCAGGGAGACTACGGGTACTACTGGTCGTCTTCTCCTTATGGTTCGGCTATTCCTAAGCTCGCTCGTTACCTCAACATGGGTTCGTCCTACGTGAGCGCTGATGGCAACCATTACCGCTCTTTCGGAGCTTCTGTTCGTTGTGTCAAGGACTTCAATGTAGCTTCTCCTAATTCCTATAACTTCGATTATAAAACTTTGATAATAATACTAATCTCTTTCTTAATTGGATGAAGTGTTGGATGCTATATCTATCATCATCGTACTAAAAGAAGATCTAAATCTCAATAAAATCCCCTCGGCTAAAGCCGTATCCCCTTTTAAAAGGGGAACAGCAATTCAGAATCTTTGCCCCTTTGTAAAGGGGCTGTCACGGAGTAACTGGGGATTTTAACTTCAATAAAAACAGAACATTCTCCTCCTTACTAAGGAGGGGAATATCTAATGAGAATTTTTTCTTAGGAGAGGTTGAAAAGTTTGCCAAAAGTCGAATGAAATTCACTTTAAAATGCTTTTTATCATTTAATAGCTCTCATGATTCTAACAACAACTCCTACAATAGAAGGAAAGAAAATCGTCCAATATCACGGTATCATTTTCGGAGAAGTGATTAGCGGTGTGAATTTTGTAAAAGATTTCTGTGCTGGATTTAGTGATTTCTTTGGAGGACGTTCCGATACGTATGAAGAGGAATTGCAACAATCACGTCAAGCCGCTTTAGACGAATTATCTCAACGTGCAAAAGAAAAAGGAGCCAATGCGGTCGTTGGAATTGATATTGATTATGAAGTTTTGGGAGCAAAAGGAAGTATGTTAATGGTTACTGCTTCAGGAACTGCCGTTACGGTGGAATAACAGTATTCCCATTTTATGATTATATCTGTCAGAATTATGTCAACTTCAAAAGAATATCATGACTTTATCCTCGAACAATTGAGCCTTCTTGATTCGATCACTTCAAGATCGATGATGGGAGAATATTTGCTGTATTACAAAGGGATCCTCTTTGGAGGGATTTATGACCATAGGTTGATGGTGAAAAAAGTCGCAAGTAATGAAAAGTATCATCTTCCTGAAGAATTTCCCTATGAAACCGCGAAACACACCCTGTATCTCATTGACGAAGTAGACAATCAAGAACTTCTGAGAGATATTGTCCTTGATACTTATGAAGATTTAAAAAAGAAATAAAAATCTGAATCATAAAAAACGATTTTTAGAAATTAATAATATTCCCATGAATCCAGAAAAAGTTATTATCAGAAAAGCGGTAGTTGATGACGCTTATGGTATGGCATTTGTTAATGCACATACACGGTATACGACTTATCAATGATTAATTCCTCAAGAAGCTCTTGAACAAAGAATACAGACTAATTCTATCAATGAAAAAGCTCAAAAAATGACAGAACGAATAGCAAATCAAACATATACTCATTTTGTAGCAGAAGATACAGAAACTCATAAAGTTGTTGGAATGTGTACTTATGGACCATCAAGAAATGACAAATATCCAGAAAGTTGAGAAATTATGAGTCTTTATTTATTGAAACCGTATCAGAAGTACGGAATTGGGAAAAGATTATTTCTAGCAGGAGTCAAAGAATTAGTCAATCTCTGATATCATGATATGATTATCAATGTGCTAAAAGGAAATGATACGATTAATTTTTATAAAAAATATGGGGGAAAAGAAGTTGAAGAAAGAAGTGAACCTCGAAAGTCTTTAGATGGTTTTATATTGCATGAATGGGTTTTATATTTTGAGGATCTTCCAGCGATTCTTGGAAAATAAATCAAAAGGTGAAAAATCCTCCGGCTCTTCGAGCCACCTCCTTTAAAAAGGAGGAAAAACGAAAAATATTTTGCCCATTTGTAAAGGGGCTGTCACGAAGTGACTGGGGATTTTAATTCCAAATCCATAAACATTCACTCAGATAAAGTTTCTCCTTCAGAAAGGAGAATAACTAATTGATAAGGTCTGATTTCTAAATCTTTTTTACTTCTTACTTTCAAACAATATGAAATATGCAAATATTAAACCTTACGATGTAGCCAATGGAATGGGAGTAAGAGTAAGTCTGTTTGTTAGTGGATGTCGTCATCATTGTAAAGGATGTTTTAATGCGGAAGCTTGGGATTTTAATTATGGAACGGAATTTACTCAAGAAACGATTGATCAAATCATCGAACTTTTAAAACCGGATTATATTCAAGGACTTTCCCTTCTTTGAGGAGAGCCTCTCGCACCAGAAAATCAGGAACAAGTTTGGAATCTGATTCAGCAAGTGAGAGCTAAACTCCCAAAGAAAGATATTCGATGTTATTCAGGTTTTACCTATGAATTCATCCAAGAATATATGGTTCCTCATCTTCCTTATACAGAGAAAATCTTTGATAATATTGATGTCCTTGTAGATGGGAAATGGAAAGAAGAATTAAAAAATCTGAATCTTCGTTTTAGGGGCTCTGCAAACCAAAGAGTTATTGATGTCCAAGCAAGTAAAAAATATAAAACGATTATCCGAGCTTTACAGAAAGAAAAAGACAAGTTTGTCCAATTGCCATTGATTGCAAAAGAGCATTTATCTTCTCTTGAAAAGATTGAAAGGGAAATTGTTGGAGTCTTGGAAGTAGTTGCGTAGAAAAAAGATTGAAGCAGGAGGAATCCTGTTTTTTGAAGGTGGGAAGAAAATGTTAGGAATGTGTCTATGGAATGGTGTTTGTTTTTTCAATGATTATATTGTTCTTTAAAATAAATTGGAGTATGATTTCCGTTGCTTTTTTTTATTGATTTAATACAATGTATTATGTTTTATCATTCAATCTGAATTTATGGAACCTTGTTTTTTAACAGAATATATAAAATCTCCTCTTTTTGTAAAAGACCTAAAAAGAACCAAACTCTTTTGAAGAGATTATCTATTAACTGATTTTAATTGGGATGAAAAAATAGAAAATCATTTCTCTTTTATTCATAAACCTGAAATTTCTCTTGTGGAAGAGCGAGAAGAAGTTATCAAAAATTCTGAATCTGTGTTAATCATTCTTTCGGAATTTACTTGTTCTTTCATAAAAGATTTATGTGAGAAATATACAAAAAAACTTACGATTCTTGATCTTTATACAGGTATGGGAGGTAAAGGAAGAAAAATAAAAGGGGAAAATTTTGACGATTTTCATGGGGTTATGGAAATCTATGAGCCTTTTGATAAAAAAAATCTTTTTGATATTTTAAAAGAAATTTCTTGATGAAATATTATTAGAATTCCTTATCAACTTTTTGAAGAAGATATTTTTAAATTTGATGATATGGGATTTATTGAAAGATGAAATCTTAAAATGGTTTCTTCGCTATCTCTTTTGGAATATGGATATCTTTGAAATCAAGGGACTCTTTTGTCAACTTGAGGAAATTTTTCTCTTCTTTTACAAGTTGGGGACTTTTTGAAAGAAGATAATGTTTATATGGATCTTTTTGTTTTTTCAAAATTTTCTGCACGAAATACGGGCTATATTTTACAATCTTTTGAAAGAACGAAAAATATCTTTTTTCTTCTTGATGACGAAGTCTCAGAGAAAATTTTTTGAGATTTAAAACAATTTTGTAAAAAGCATTCTTATCAACTTCATTTTATTCTTCCTGAATATCAAAATATTACTACAATTTTTGATGAGTATTATGTTCAGCAAGCAAAATTTGAAGCAAATGATCTTTGTAATCGTATTGAAAAATTATTGGAGAAATAAGTTTTAAACTTTGTAAATACCTATGAAAAAAACGTTATTTATAGTCAGCATTCTTTTCCTTTTTTTATGATTTTTGCAACTTTTTTTTGTAAATACAGTAGAAGCTCGATCTTATCCACTGAAAGAAATAACAAAAGGGAATATTCATGAACTTCCCTTTATTACCAATGCAGATTATGCTTCAAAAAGAGGAAATGGAGATTATCGTAGCATTTATTCAGTATTATGGACAGCAAGTTATTATGATGGACGAGATATGGGGATGGGAACTCATGAAGGAATAGATTTAGCAGCGGATTTGTGAACTCCTGTTTATGCAAGTTATGATGGAGAGATTATTTTTGCTTGATATCAATCTAATTGGGGAAATGTGGTAGTGATTAAACATGTGTGGAGTAATGAGGTATATTATACAAATTATGCACATTTAAATGCAATTTATGTTACTAAAGGACAAAAAATTAAAGAAGGTGATATAATATGAGAAGTAGGTGATACGGGGAATGCAACAGGACCTCATTTACATTTCCAGATAGATAAAGACAATATTTCTTTTCACCCCTATTATCCGACTTGATGTGGATGAAGTATTGCTGAAACCGTAAATACGACTTCTTGTTATAGTCAAGTAGTAGAACATACGATTGATCCTATTTATTTTTTGGAAGAAATAACTCAAAGGGAAGAAAAGCAGAACTCTACTCAAAATGTTTTTATTGAAAGTGATAATTTTGTTTTTTCTGGGTTTATGGGATGATTTATGACTCTTGATGATATAAAAAGATTAGAAATCTGAAAAAAAACAGAATGAGTTTTTTTAACATCAGATATAACGATTTCAACTTATAATACAAAAATAACTTCTAATCCCCATACGATTAAAGCGCTATGAGATAAAAGACAAATTCTTTTTCAGACTAATAATCAAACAGGACTTTCAATTGTTACTATTCAATATGGAAAACAAACTTTATTAGAATTCCCTGTTTTAATTAATACAAAAGAGGGGATTGAAAAATGGAAGAATCTTCCTTGACTTTGTGATCTTTTAAAAAATGAGTTCGGTATTTCTTGTAATTAATTTATCTTTTATCAATTTTTGCTAAATACTCCGAGAAAGTCTCTTCATCTAAAGGGGAATGTGTTCCATTTAAAGTACTATCCATTGCGATTTTGTCCAATTGAATCCAGGTTTTATCTTGAATTTTTGAAATTTTAAATCCTCACAAAAGACTAATATATGTTGGAACGGTGTTTCTCTTGAGTTGATAATCATAAATATAATCAAATCCTCTTTCAGTAGCTCTCTTTCCTCGTTCTTGGTCGAATATTACATTTCCAAAGGAATAGAAAATATATTTCCCTTTGTATGTCTCAAAATTACTCGGTACATGAGAATGATTTCCCAAAATCAAATCTGCTCCATGATCGATCAGATTGCGAGCAAGATTTTTTTGTGTTTCATTAGGATTGAAACGATATTCTGCTCCTCGATGAAGAGAAATAATTTTTGCATCACATTGCATCGTCTTCATGATTTTCAGGTCTTCCAAAATATCTGATGTTTTCATAGGATTTCGAGAAATTTTTCCTCCTTGCACTGTTACTCCCGCATTTCCGTCATACGAATAAGTTTGAAAACAAACTTTAATTCCATTATTGGTCCAAGTAAAAATTTCTCTTGCTTCTTCTTTATTTATTCCAAGTCCTATTGAAGGAATGTTATGTTCTGTTAATACTTCTTTCGTCGTTACAACTCCTTGATGTCCAGCATTAGAAGTATGATTATTTGCAAGAGAAAGAAGCATTTGATGTCCTGAACGAAGTTGTAACAAAGTTTCAATATTCTTTACATTTGCCTTAAAAATAAATCATCCAAGAGGAACATCATTATCTTGGGGATGAAACATACTTTCCAGATTGAAAAAGAGAAGACAATTCTGACCCTTACATCAAGGGAATTGACTGATAGGATGAAAATTTCCTTCCTTGAAAATACGGTCATATCCTTGCGTTTTATTGAGATATCCAATATTACGAGAAAGCATAATATCTCCTCCTGCTACAAGATAGGTCTGATGAATCATATTTTTTAAAGCAAACGGCGTTATTTTTTCAGCTTTTTGATCTTTTTTTAAGATATTGCTCATTTGAGAAGAAAAAGAAGAAAAGTCTGAAGGTTCCCAAAGGTTATTTTTGAAACGATATCCCACGATTCCTCCCCCAATTACAATCAAAATAAAGCTCAATAAAATGATTTTTTTCATTTTTATAAGGATACATAAAATTTATTCCAATCCGTATTTTTTCAAAAGTGCCGTAGTATCAACTTTTCTTCCCATAAAATCTTCAAAAAGTTCTTCTGCGGGTTTCCTTGCTCATGGACAAAGGATTTTATCACAATATTCTTTCAGAATTTCATGGTTAAACATTCAGATTTCTTTTATTTTTTGAAAAGCATCATTGAGATACCTTTCTGCTCGCATATAAGAATAATATTTACAAGGATATGAACCATAAATATGCAAAAAACTACAATACATCTTATAATCATTAGATTTTGGCAATACACTATTTTCATTGACTACCTCCAAAATCTTCTCATCCATTTCTTCGAGAGTATCTGGCAAATCATGAGTAAAAAGATAATTATCCACCAAAGCTAATTTGTTTTGTCTTAATACTCGATTTCCTTTCATGAAAGTTTTTAACTCATCAAGTTTATCTAAAACATCTTCAGAAAGGGATTCTCAAGTTTGATAATGTTTTGCCAATTTTGATAAAGATTCTCTTTCTGTTACTCGGAATTCCATCATCTGACTTGGAACTTCCACAAAATCTCGTTCTACTGCAAAGGAAGAAAGTTGCGCATAAGGAGATTCATTAACCATTGCATGAACAGCGTGTCAAAACTCATGAAAAAGAGTTTCTACTTCATCACGATCCAATAAGTTGACTCCCTCATGACTTGTTTGAACATTACATACATTATAAACACAAGGGACATTATTATGAGATTTTTCTTTTAAAATATTTGCCCATGCTCAAGGTTTCTTTCCAGTACGATAAAAAACATCAAAAAAATAATATGCAATAAGTTTATCATCCTTCCAAACTTCATACCATTTTTCTCCAAAAGACGATGAATCTTCTAGGAGACGAAGTTCGATTCAAAACGCATCTTTAACAAAAGTGTGAAGGTAAGAAAGAACATGTTCAAATTCAAAATATTCTTTCAATTTTTCTTCATCAATATTGTAATATTCTTGCTTATATTTCCTCGTATAATAAGCCACATCACTTTGTTCAAGACGTTCTAAATGATACGTTTCTTTCAGAAAAGCATTTTCTTTTTCCGTTTTGATTCTTGCTCATGCATTGACTTTTTCAATGAACTCTTTGGCTTTCTCTGGATATTGAGCCATGGTATCCCATAAATGCATTTCTCCTGCATTTTGATATCAGAGCAGATGAGCTTTTTCTTGAGAAAGAGAAAAAAAAGTCTGAATAATTTCTCTGTTATCATACTTCCCCTGTGAAGCAAGAGCATTTTTTCGATGATAAAAATATTTTCTAATATCTGGATCTGAACAGTATTCCAAAACCGCATTTATGAGGGAAGGTTCATCATTTACTCCATATTTTCCATTTTTTCAAACGCTTTTCATCTTTTCAAGAAGAGAAGTTGGCATCTCTTTGAGAGAATCATCATTTTCAAATTCATAATAAAATGAAGCTTTATCATCAATGACATTATTTCTGATAGTTTCCTGAACTTTAGAAAGTTTCTGATTAATCTCTTTAATTTTTGTTTGTGTTTCTTTGGGAAGATTTATCCCTCTCTGTTGATATTTTTTGATATCCAGATCTAAGATCCTCTTTTGATCAGCATTCAGATTTTTATTTTCTCTTAATCGTAAAATTTTCTCATAATAATCTTTGGAATAAGCTAAATAATCCACGAAATCATTGAGTTTAGGTCTAAAATCAGAGAGAATCTGTCTCAAAGTTTTATTAGTATAAATACTATCTAAATAATATAAAATTTGCCACAAATAGGAGAAGGGATATAACTTTACATATTCATCAAACTCCGTTTCTTCATGAGGTTTATCAATAAATTCTTGTTCTTCCTCTTTCCATTCTTGTAAAAGTTCATCAAGAAGCTCAGGAATCACCTTCAGAGCTCCATCGGACAAGAAAAGATCAAAATCGATAGGACCGTTTTTTTTAAGTTCATTCAAGAGTTTTTCTTTTATCATGAATGTTTTTTGTAAAGAACTAAAAATATGAATATTTAAGCTGTTTTGCTAGATATAGAAATACGAATTTCCTTTTTAAATACAATAAAAAAATATGAAAATGGATAGTGCAACAGATAGTGTGAAAAAAACTTGACTTTTGACTTTATATGGTTATTGTATTTTATGTGATACTCCATAAAACATGAGAAGTTATACGGCTCATGAAGAGTATTTTCTCTTTACTCCTCTATATGAGGAGAAAAAATCCCCTGACGGGGCACTCCGCAATTTTGCCGAGTGCTTTTTTGTTTAAAAAAAAATCCGATTCATTTCCGGAGTGAATCAGATTTCTTTCTTTTTTCTCTTCTTATTTTGAGAAGCGGAAAGGTGTTTGTTTGTATTATTGGGAAGTTGTAATATTCTCGTTCTATCACAATATTTCAGAAGGTATCTTCCTATACGGTAGAACTCAATAGGTAAGATTCCTTTCATGTCTAAACCTATTGAGCACAAGTGTAAAAGGTTAGCTTATCTCTTATACGATTGATCGTTACTAAATTCTTTTTCAAGACTTCAGAAAACAATGATTCATCATTTTTTGAGAGGCTTGTGAGTTGTATTTTCACATTTTTCACTTGTTGAGGATCATTTTGGTTCGATAATGCATTACGATTTCCATTCTTTTCCTTAATCTCTGCAATATCTCCTCCTAAAATGAGGGAATGTCAAAGTTCTTCATTCCTTTCTTTTTGTAGTAAGGTACAAGCTTGTTTTTCTACGAATACTCTTTCAATCTCAGTAAGAACTTCATTTTCGATGGTTTGAAGGGAAATGATGCTTTTTGTGTAAGGATCAAAAGTAACTCGAAGTAGAATTTCTTCATCTTTTGCAGGATTACCTCCTATCGAAGATTCAGACTTTATTCTTTTTTCTAAGGTCTTTTGATATTCCAAAACCTTGATATCTCCCTGATTTTCTACGGTATTGTCTTCTTCGAGTACTTTTACGAGAATGGAAGGTTTCAAAGAATCGTAATACTTCTGAAAATCATTTGCGATGGAAACGAAAATCTCTCATTTTTTGGAAGTTTCAAGGTCTTCCTCCTCCAAAATCTGGATTTTTTCGTTTACGAAGTTTATAAAATTCAATTGCATCAAAGACTTCCCATAAGTCTGAGAAGTTTGAGCAAAGGTTATCATTCCAGGGAATAATAACTGAAAACAAAGTAAACTACTCAAAAGCCAGAGAAATTTTCTTTTCATAGTTTTTAAGCATTTTACCAAATAGTTTTTATGTTTTCTCTTTTTGTTATTGATTTTATAATATCATTATTTTTTGTAAAGTCAAGTTTAAGTTGATAAATTTTTGTTAAATGGATATATGCTGTATGCTGAAAAAATTTATACGAGATGGATCTCTTTGGGATTGTTTATAAGAAAATAAGAAAAAATCTGATTTTGTTTTCTTAGAATCTGTTTTAGTATTATTATTTTTCTTTGCGTTATGATAGTTGTTAATTAGAAATAAATTGATTTTGCATTTCTTGTGGTACATTTTTTTTAATAAATTCTCTGTGTTTTTGTTTAAATTCTTTCATGGTAATTTTTCAATCCTTATTTATATCATAAGGAGCATTCCCTTGTACTTTATCAGGGGTATTGTAAATTACAAAATCTGGATTGTCTTTTTGATTGAAATATGTAGGTGCAAAACACATTAAAGAGATATCTTCATAGCTTTTTATTTTCCCCTTATATTGTGCATAAATTATTTTAAATGCTTCTAATTGTTCTGTTCCGCTTTTTTTGGCAAATTCATCAGAAGAATATCATAAATAATGTTTTGAATATTGATTAAGTAATTGAAAAAGTCCTCTTGCTGTATATCCATTTCTTTTTGCTATATGAGGATTTACTCATGATTCATGCATAAATAGAAGCATCATCCGATTGGGATTGATTTCAAGATAAGATGCAATTTCTAATAGTTTTTTCTTAAAATTTTCTGTTTCATTAGGCATATTTTTGCTAATCAAATTGTCAAATAATATTTTTCATCCTTTGTGATATGGTTCAAGTCCATTTCATGAAAGAAAATTTTCTCGATGATAATGATCATCTAAATCTTCATTGTGAGAATCATCACTAGAATCGTTATCGGAAGTGTCTGGTGTTCAAATATCACTAGATTGAGAATCGGTTTTCTCATCTTTTCCCTTTTTTTCTTGTTTACGAAATTCTTCCATTTTTTTACGAATGGCTTTATTTTCATCAAAAATTGCTTGTAAAGGAGCTTTATCATCGTTTGTTGTTAAATATTTTTTTGTTTGGTCTTTTGTTTTTTTTGTGAGATTTTCTACTTCTTTTTGATATTTTGCTAAAGAAAAATCATCATTATTTTGGAGTTCTTTTGTGTCTTCTATGAGACGTTCGAATTCTTTTTTTTCTTTTGGAGAAATTTCAGACTCGTAATCTTTTAAAAATTGTTCTTGAAATGTAATTAAATTTTCTAGATTCTTTTTTGCTTGTTCTAAGATTTTTGTTTCAGAAAGTGTGTTTTTATCATCTTTATCCTCTTCTCCATTGTTTTCTGTTTTATCTTCATCCTCTGAGTCAGGGGATTCATCGGTATGATAAGTTCCATTCATGAGGTCTCTCTCTCTCTTAAAACCTTCAAATCCTCCTGGAAAACCGATAGCACTACAGAAAAAATCAGCAATTCCTTTTAAAAATGAACTTTCGGAAATTCGGTTTGTTATATTGAACCCCAAAGATTCAAAAATTTGAAGAGGTTCATTGATATTTTTTAAAGAAATTGTTGCTTGTTGCTTTAATTCTCCTGTGGCTTTTATAAATTGTTCTGCTTTTCCGAGAGCGTTTATAATGTTCTTTGTGGTTTTTGTGTTGTTAACAACTTGGATATTCCCTAGTTTGTCCACTAATTCTTCTTTTTCTTCTCTTGTCATTCCTACTGGAATTTTCTTGTCTTTCAAATGGAGTCAAACTGTTGCTGGTTTTATCTTTTCATCAAAAAGATTGTCTGTTGCTTTTTGAGACCAAATTTCTCCTGAAAGAAATTTCATACATTTGTAAGGATTTGCTAATTCTTCGTATTGATCTCCGTGCGATAAAATATCTTTGTGGATAGCAAGAAAATCGATAGCTCTTTGGAGTGTTTTGATTTTTTTATATAAATATTGAGATGTTGTTGCAAAACTGAATATTCCTTGAATGATTCATAATAAGTCTGTATTTGTTTTGTTGAAAATATCTAGGGCTCCGTTGTTTGCTTCGTTTCCTCCTGTTTGTCCCTCAGCATTTTTTTCTCCTTTTAAAACATCCAAGAGATACCATTCAATTGCAGGAATGAGAGAATTTTTTAAAATAGGACAAGCTGCCATTTGTTCTTTTGAAAAATTGAATTGTCTTTCAATATAAGAAGTAATGGTGAGATTTACTTTTTTAAAGATTTTGTCTAATCTTTCTTGGGGGGTATTTCAAAGAGAGGAAAATTCTGGATAATTTACAATGTTAAGTAATTTCTCTTCAGTTTTTGTTCCAGAAAGCAGTTTTTCAGTTTCTGTTTTTTCTCTTATTTCATTTTCCAGTTCGCTACTTTCTCCTCTAACCTGGATTCTTGTTTCTGTCGTTGCTAAAGTTGAATCAATAGTTAAAGATTGATATTCTTGCGTTTCTGTTTGTTGATGTTTTTTTTCCGGATTGTTTTGAACTTTTAGCTTTTCTTTATTCATGTTGTTTTATATAAGAATCAAAAAAATATTATTAAATAAGTATATTTAACTGAGAATGAAAAATCAAAAATTGGTATTTTAATACAAAAATCTCCCGCCTAAAACTCTTGACATTTTTTTATATTTGCTTATCAAATAATAAATTTTTAGTTACTAGAAGAAACGATGGATGATTTGGAAGGAAGAACAGTTTATAATTTAATCAATCATAACTTGGTGTGTGATAAATTTGATTGAAGTGAAAAAAGAGTTGCTACTATTGCTCATTTATGTACAGTTTTTTCTCTTGATGAAAGCATTGTAGATAGAGTTCAGAATATGATAAAAGAAATCATCCAAGAAAACTTTTGAATTATAGGAGAAAATTGAACATTGATCATTAGACCTTGATTGGAAAAAATTTGTAATATTGAGTTGATGGTATTTTATCCTAATATTCAAGAAATCATTATTCCAGCTTCGGTTATAGAAATTCAAAAGGGGGCTTTTGAGTGATTAAAACAGTTGAAAAAAGTAACATTTCAGTGAGATGCTATCAGCGTAATCCCAGAAGATTGTTTTAAAAATTGTTGTAGTTTGGAAAGCATTGTTCTTCCTAGACGTGTAACTGTTGTTTGAGTTTCTGCATTTCAGTGATGTACAGCATTGACAGATGTCGTTTTGTGAGAGAATCTAGAAGAAATCTGACTTAATTCTTTTTGGAATTGTAAAAAATTGGAACATATTAGTTTCCCCTATAATTTTCAAAAAATTGGGATTCAGGCTTTTAGTGGATCTGGTCTAAGGTCACTTATTATTCCTAGAACAGTTACTGAAATTTGATCACAGGCATTTAAAAATTGTGAAAATTTAGGACATGTTATTCTGAAAAATTTAGATCAATGAATAGCTATTTGACAAAATGCTTTTGAAGGATGTCCTTTAGCTATTCAAGGAGATAACTAGTCACCATTTCGCCATTTTATTTGTCATGTTGACTGTCACTGTCAGATGAGTAGACAAGATGAGAAGGTAAAGAGAAAGCGATTTTTTCGGATTCGAATTTTCTGACAAGGGCAAAATAAATTTGTTGATTAATTTGTAAACTTTTTTCATAATCTGGATCTAAAATGTCATAACTTGCCAGAAAAGTAAATCCATTTTCGGTAATTTTTTCAAGATAACATCGTTCAAACTTTGTAGTTTCGACCTCTGAAATTGTACTTTTTATGAGATTTGGGATTTTTTCAAGTTTTTCTGATGGGGTTGAATACTGGATTCCAAGCGAGATTCTTTGTCTTCTGTGTGTCATTTTCCCATAATTGAGGATCTCGGTGCTTAAAATAGTGCTGTTGGGAATAATGATTTCTTGACCTTGGACACTGAGGAGCGTCGTAGTTTTTAAGCTAATCGCTTGGACCGTTCAGACTTTTTCTGTACTTTTTTCTCCTATTTTCACGAAATCTCCCACCACAAAAGGCTTGCTGAGTAAAATAGAGAAGGAACTGAAGAGATCCCCAAGAATGTTCTGGAGCGCGAAAGCAATGGCGATTCCTGCGACTCCGAGTCAGGCGAGAAGCGGAGAAAGATCGATTCCGATATTCGAAAAGAAAATTAAAATTCCCAAAATCCAAATCACAATTTGAATCACGGTTTTGACATTTTGTTTCGCAGAAGGATTGTCTTGAAGCATGTTTTCCACGAAAAAATTGGAATATTTACAGAAAAATTTGATAAAAAAGAGAATAAGAAGAAAGAAAATGCAGTAACGAACTTTAATCTCAAAAAGAGGATCGATGTGAAGCAAGAGGATCGTGACTAAAAAATCAAAAATCAAGTAGAAAAGCATAGAAGTCTCGAGGAGAGTATCCAAAAAAGAATGAAAAAAATCTGATTTTATCCTCTTATTTTCCTTGAAAACTTTGAGTTTCCTTTTCCCGAATTTAAAAATTCCCCATAAGAGTATAAAAACGATGAGAGCAGTTCCTAACGTTCGTAGTGTGTTTTGTTCGAAAAAAGACGATAAATTCTCCTTGATGAGTAAAGAGGGAGCATTTTCTCTCCATAATTCGCTGAAAAAATGTTTGATACTTTCTCGCATTGTGAAAAATGAAAAATTAAAACTCTTTGTGATATATGGTTTTTGAGTTTTTTTACAAGAGAAGAAAAAGGAGCTTTTCTTTTTGTTTGATTTTTTACAGAATGTCATTGAGTTTTCGTGCTTGTAGGTGGATAATTCAGAAATCGTTTAGTCTGTTAAACAAAGTTATAAAAAAATCAAATTTTATTTAATGTGGTAAATGATTTTATAAAAGAACTTGAGAAGCGCCATGAAAGGCTTATTGAGGTCTTATTTATAAAAAAGACACCAAGAAAGGTGCCTCGATAGAATAGATAAAATTCACTCTTTTTGTGAATTTTCTTTTGCTTATCCTATAATGTATTTATTGGAAGGATATTTCTGAGAAAGTTCTAATAGTAATTTCCAAAGATGTATTACTGCTTCAGGTCTTGTATCTGGATTCTCTACTCTTGCGTCGTTTACTGATTTGTGGATACGTGGATCATTGAAAATCCTTGCAATAGCATCTCCTATTGCTGTTTTGTTTCAAAATATCTGAAGTGCATCTTCAAGGTGTACGAGATAAAAATCTGAGTCATACGAACCGAAATAGTTTCTAATTTCTTCGTTATTTCTAAGAAGATCACAAACTTCATATATATCCGAGAAATTTTCATTAGATTCTATATTTTCTGGTTCTGCAATGGTATCATCATTTTCTTGACAGGAACTTGCTCAAACTGCTAACGTTGAAACAAGTGCTACAGTTGTTAAGATGTTTTTTAAAGAAAAAGGGCTTTTTCCGTCAGATGTGCTTGGTTTATTTAGATTAGTCATGATGTTCTATAGTAAAAGATAAAAACAAAAACATCATATATATATATATCTTAAAGTCAAGGGAATTTTAACTTTTTTGTAAAAATAAAAAATCCCCTCTTGAACTGAGATTTTAAGTAATAGAAAAAAGTATAAAACAACGACATCTTTATTATAGAGATTTTTGTTTGAAAAATCAAATTTTTGTAGTGGAATATTTTGGATGTTTTGATTTTATGGGGAATTTTTTAATAAAAAAAGACATCGATAATGATGTCTTTATAGATATTCTCTTGAATATTCAGATTTTTTATTCTTTTTGGAATACTTTTTTCATTCGATTTATTTTTTTTGTTAATTTTTTGTTTTTTTCTTCAATCTTTGGATAAAATTTGTTCTCTTTTTCAGTTTCAAAATAGAATTGAGCAAATGTTTCTGCGAAATCTTCTTCTTGTGATTGTTTTGCGTATTTGCTGACGAAGTCTGAATTTTTACAGTGAATCCCTTCTTCTCGACAAATTTCTGTAAATTCATTTGTGTTTTCTGTTGTATAGTATAGGTAATGTCCTAGTTCATGATAGAAGACTCTTTGAATATCTGATTCTAAGTCTTTGATGAAATCTTTGATAGATAAGAGATTTAGTGTAATGGTTATTTGCTGGTTTTTTATTTTATGTCCTTCTTTTTTTTGAGCGGTGTAAGTTCCTTCTGCTATTCCATAGTTGTTTTGATATTGTAAGATAATATTTCCAGAAAGTGTATTGAGGTCTTCGTCTGTTAAAAATCCTTTTTCTTTTAGTTCTGTGATTTCTTTCTGGAGGAATAATTCTGCATATTGACTAACCATTTTCCCAAAAGAATCTTTCAGGTTTTTTGTTTTATTTTTGATAGTAATTATTTGGTTTTTTTGGATTTTTTCTGTTAATTTGTCTATTTGATTTGTTTCTTGGCCGAGTTGGTATTGTTTTTGTAGTAATTCTGCTGTTTTGTTTAGCACTAATGCTTCATCGCAATGAATATTTTTACTTAAAATTCTGTTTTTTAGTTTTTGGAATTTATTTTCCATTTCATCAGTATCTCGTTTTTTTATCATGTTTTTGATTGTGGTTAGGTCTGTTTCTTTTAGTCTATCATCGCAGTATAAACTTAATTTATAGGAAAGTTGATTATAATTAATGTTGTCTTTTATTTTTGTATTTTCGTCAACAAAGAGAGAAAAAGTCTGATTAATCATCATTGTTTCGTTATTTTCAAAATTTATTTGATTTCCCCATGTTGTTCCCAAAAGGCAGAAACAACATAGTCATCAGATATATTTTTTTATGTTTCATGTTTTTTTTGTCATTCTATCGTATGAAAATAAATTTATATTTTATTATATAGTATTTGTGCTTTTTTTTCAAATTTTATTGTTGTAAAACTTTTGGGTATTCGGTTTCTTCTTTTATGTTTCTTTGAGGAATATTTTTTTTAAAAAATCTCTTGAATTTATAAAATAGATTCTTATAGTTACAGTTGCATTGATAAAACATGGGCGTATAGCTCAGCTGGTTAGAGCGCATCTCTGATAAGGATGAGGTCGATGGTTCGAGTCCATCTACGCCCACCATGTTCAATGCCAAGGTAGCTCAGTGGTAGAGCAGAGGAC
>JAFRZH010000025.1 GCA_017442645.1 bacterium
CAGTCTGCTTTATGCCTTACAAAAGGGAGCCGACGGAGATACAAAAAATCAGATAAATCAGGTTATTGATCTTAAACCAAATGAAGAAACTGATTTTCTGGTTAGATACATCATCAAAAGCACTAAGAACATGACCAATTCCTTGTGGTATAAAAAATCACTTGGAATTCAGAGTGATTACAGACTGTTTACAAAGGATTATGATTTTATTATCAAGCAGAAGTTAAAGATGAAAATTTCCATAATAATGAACCTGAGAAACATGAAATAATTGCATGGAAAACAATAACAGATTTACCAAAAATGATTCATTCTGATGTAATATTCCAAGCATATACATCTTCTTTTTGACAGCAAACGAAATATCATATTCCTACGACGTCATATAACGAACATACCATGGGACAAAGTCTTCTACCATATATTGATATAAAAATTCATCACTGTTTAGATGAGCTTAATTTCCAACAAATACACATTTTACCATTATATGACCATGATTTTACAAATACAATCATTAGCAAAAAAGAAAAAACAGGAAAAAAATTTAATCGAAAAAGACCAACAGGAGAAATTGAAGATAATATATTTCTCTTAAAATGTTTCCCATGAATTGCTTATGTTCAACATTATGCTAGTTTAGTTAAACAATATTTTCTATTACACAACAAACCCTTACCACTCATTTCTTATTCTTTACCAAATGAAGAACAAATAAAAAAAGCTATAAACCTAACTAATTTTGTCGATATTCCTAAAGCTGACGTAGTGATTGTTTGAATGGTTGAACAATTACAAGATTTATTACCAAATAGCCAATGGAATTGAACTTGAGATTTTGAATGGAAAATATGAATTATTAATAATCAAACTTTTATGCTTCTTTGATGTAAATTTAGTTTTTGGTGAGATATTGCTTGAACTTTAGTAAAATGTTTAAGTGAAAAATGAATTAAAAAAATAATATACGTAGGGAAACTGTGATGATTAAAGCAATGATTTATGCCAAATGAGACATTGGCTACATGAAATAATTCATTTGTAAATTGATCATTGATAGAGCGAGAAAATCCTTTTCAAACCATTAAAGAAGAAAATCTTATTCATTGAAAACATTATACTTCAAATTCTTTACTTTTTGAAGATAAAAAACGACTTCAATCAGTACAAAATACTTTTGATTTTGTGGACCCAGAAATTTGATATATGGCAAAAGCTGCTATCGAAAATCGTATTCAATTTGGATATTTACATATCATTTCCAATAATCTTACACAAGAATTTGAAGATAATTTATCTAATGAAAGAAATGAAAATATAAAAACAAAAAGAAAAATATTATTTGAGAAAATAAAAAATATCCTACAAACATATTTATAATTTATAAAATAACATGTGATTAACTGTTTTATGATTTGAATCTGATCATCGTTGATGAAAAGGAACTCAAATAAGAATATTGCAAAATCTTTTTAAAACATTAAATATGCCTTGTATAGCAATGAGATGAGCTTTATACAGAGAATGAATACAAGAGTGAACAAATTATCGAGATCCTAATTCTGAAAAATGGAGAAATATTATGCATAAATATCCTCAAGTAGATAATATGACACCAAAGGCAAAATATCAATTTGAGAAAAAAAATATTATCGATTTACATAATGAAGTTTATTCAACCCTTCAATTATTTAAAAAAATAACAGAAAATACTAAAACTGATTTAATTGTACTTTTAGATAGAACTGATATTTCAAATTATTTTTGGTTAAAAAAACAAAATACAAAATTATCGTTTCAAGATTTTAAAAATCTCCTTAAAAACGATCTTATTATCCCCGATTGTACATTTTATCTTAATGTTCCTCAAGACATTCTCATAAACAGAATTACTCACGATACTTATCCAAATAGTTCTCGTAATAAAGAAAGAAAATGTACAATAAAACAATATCATACACTTTATGATAACACCATAAAAGATAGTGAAGAACGATGATTTTGTATTAAAGAAATTGAATGATGAGAAAATATTGAAACCGTTAAAAAAAAATTACATCAAGCTATTTATGAATTTTTGATACTACAACAAAATAAAAAAAAGGACGGTAATTAATTTCCGTCTTTTTTACCATCTTTTTTTCTTCTTCTGATTCTTTTCTCCATACGCTTCCGCAAACATTCTATCAATCGCTCTTTGATCTCCTTTTTTCGCATTAAAATATTTTCCTTCTCTTTTTGGTTTTTCTCTGGTCTTTTTCAAAGTTGAAGAAGATTTACTTTGTTTTCAAGAGGTTCTTGAAGAAGAATCAGATTTTTCTCCTTTTTTCTCTCGTTTTCTCTTTCCTTTATTGCTATAGGGATTTTCTCTTTCAGATTCAGAAAAATCATCTTCATACTCATCATAATCGATATTTCCTCCTCAAATCTCAGAATCTTTCAAGGTATATTCTTTCGCGTCTTGCTCGTTATAATTGACTTGAATCGTTCCCTCGTTTCCATTTTCCCCTCTATTTCTGTATTTAATCACGATAGGAACCCCGATAAATCCAAAATTCTTCCTAATCACATTTTCCACTCGCTTCTTGAAGGAAAAATTTACTCTCGATTTATGGTTCACAAAAACAATAAAGGTTGGCGCATCAACAGCAATTTGAGTCGCATATAAAATTTTACAAATCTTATTCTTTGGAAACCTTGGAGGTCTCTGAATCATATCAAGTTGTAATGCTTTATTAAGTTCTCTTGTGGTAATTCTTTTCATATTTTCTTTCTGGAGCATAGCAACCATTCTCATCACATCTTCGATTCCGTCCCCTTTCAAAGCACACATCGGAACGATTGGAATATATTTCGCAAATTCAAGGTATGTTTGCGTATTTTGAATCATTGCATTGATTCCTTTGGGATTCACTTGATCGACTTTATTGAGCGCAAAAATGATCGGCAAAGAAAGTCTATGAATTTCTTGAAGTAAAGTCATATCCCTATGCGTAATTCCTTGAGTACAATCCACCATAAAAATCACAACAGGTCTCGTATATTCAAGCATAGAAAGTGTTTTATCATAAGCGATTTTCTCGATTCCATGAACTTTCCCTTTTTTCTTGATCCCTGCAGTATCATAAGCAATAAATTTTTTCCCTTTATATTCAAATTCTCCTGCAACATAATCTCTCGTCGTTCCTGAAACATCAGATACGATTGCTAAATTTTCTCCAACTAACGTATTGAGCAACGTAGATTTTCAAGCATTTGGCTTTCCAATAATCGCAAGTCCAACTCTTTCTTCTTCAGGTTCTGCTTGATAATCAGGGTGCTCTTTAAATCGCTGTTTATATTTTTTCACCAAGACATCCTGCACTTGATCGAGGTTTCTCTCATTTTTTGCACTAATTCCAAGCACTTCTGAAAAACCAAGCGAATAATAATCCGCAAGTGCTAAATCTGTTTCACTTTCTTTCCATTTGATATCGAGTTTATTGACGATCAAAATCGTAGCATCAGATTTTTTTTCTGTTCTGATAATATCCATAATATACTGCTCTTTAGCAGTAATTCCTGCACTATCATCAATCAAAAAGAGCAATAAGTCTGAATCTTGTACGATTTGAGTGATATACGGTACTTCGTCCGAAAAATCGAGAAGTCCTGGACTATCAAAAATCATCACGACATCACCGTTTTCAAGTTCCATTCTATGTTTTATAATATCTCTCGTCGTTCCTGGAATATCTGTCACAATTGCACGAAATTGACCGATCAATCTATTGAAAAGCGTAGATTTTCCAGCATTTGTAGCTCCAATAAGTCCAATTTTCATCTCTATCACATAAGGGATAAAATTTACCAGAAAGGATTATAATGTTTTGCTAAGAAAAAACAACGAAAAAAGATTTTTTTGCATTTTCTGGAGGGAAGCTCTAAAAAAATATTAAAAAAAAGAAGAAAAGTCTGACTTCTCCTCTTTTGTATGATTACATCTTATTTTCTCGGTCAAGTACTTTTAAATACTGTGCAAAAATTCCATTTTTTTTGCTCTCCCCTGTCCAAAGTTCACTTTTATATCATTCAAAGAAATACTTTAAAGATTTTGGCATTACATCTCCTACAACCGTTCCCTTATCCAAACCATTATACAATGCAGAGAATCTTATTAAATCTTCATATGTTGCTCCTGTATAAGATAACGTAATTTGACGAGTTTCATCATTATTTCTATTGTATCGGTCAATCTTGCTACGAGCGAAAAGCAAAAAATCTTTTATAGTATCATAAAATATCTCTTTAGTAATTTCTCCCGTCCCATAATCTTTACTTACAATCTGAAATGGACCATCTCCATTTTTAGGAAGATAATATCCACAACTTGACTCTCTCCACCAGATGGAAATTGTTAATGCTGTTGGGAAATCATAGGCATAACTCCAGTTATCAATACTATTATACCATCCAATACAATTTTCATCAAGTTCACCATTGAGAAGTAAATTTTCTTTATATCTATCAAAGAATTCTTGATGAGCAGTTCTTGAACTTTGTTTTGCAACATTTTTTCTATTTGCAAATTGTGTATACGAATAATCTCTCAAATTAGCAAAAAGATATCCTAATCTCTCATCAACGCTATCCACAATTTCTCAAAATTTCTGAAATTGAGAATAATAACTCCATAAATCCTTATTTTCACTTTTTGCAAGAGTTGACTTTAAAAGAGTAAGATTCTGATTATCTCCTGTAGTTGGTTCATAGGCCCAAGTGCTTCCTAACAATAAGATAAAAAAACCGATTCCTAATATCATTTTCTTCATTTTATTTTTCTTTATAAATAAAAACTTATTCTCCTCTTTTTTTATTTATTTGATTTTGATCTCTTAATATTTAATCTAACATTTCACATCTTTTCTTGTAATTTCCAGTTTTTCTATATCATTCTCTAGTAATTTTAAGCAGCTGTTGCAATAATTTATTCTTCTCAATTTCTTTATAAGAGCGAAAATCATTAACCCCTGCTTCCATATTATCTTTTTATATTTTAAATTTTTTATCTTGCCCCGACCCGGAATCGAACCGGGATTACAGTCTTCGCAGGACTGTGTCCTATCCGTTGAACGACCGGGACCTAAAACCTACATTTTTTATCTTAAAGATTTTCCTTTTACAAGCAATACTTTTTTTAACTTTTTTCAAAATAAAAAAATCATTATATTCCCCTTTTTAGATACCAAGCTCCAATAATAGCCGCTGTTTCCATCCTTAAAACCGTATCTCAGAGTGAATGTACTTTATAATTTATAGGGAACCTTTGATAATCTTTTTGAGATAATCCGCCTTCAGGTCAAATGACTCATAAAGGAGGAAGAGAGACTTGCTTTATAATATCAGACTTTTCTTTTTTTTCAATATCAAAGACACAAAAATTCCATATTTTTCATAAAGGATTTAAGTCTCTTACAATTTCGATTTGTGGAAATTCCCATCATCGAGATTGCTCGAGAGCTTCTTTCATAATTTTCCTCATTCTTTTTATTTTATTTTCATTTAACTCTTTTATTTGAGAATTTTCTGCTTTTCGAAAATAAATGTGAGATATCCCTATTTCTGTCAATTTTTGTACAATTAATTCAAGTTTTTCTTGTTTATTTGGAAACGCTATCAACATTCCAATCATTACCTTTTCATTCAGATTTTTTTTTCTTTCTAATATTTTGGTATAAATTTCGCTCTCTGTATATTTTATTAATTCCAATTTTATTCTTTGTTCTCATTGAAAATCTTGAACATAAAAAACATATCAAGGTTTTGCTCTCAATACTTTTCTTAACTGCTGTATTAAATCTCCATTATTTTTTATAATTAGCTCACTCCCCTGCTCTTCAAAATCAGAACAAATAAAAAGCTGCATTACATGATTAAATAAATTAAAGGTATTTTATTACAAAATATTGCTTTTTTCCTCTACGGATAATAAGAAAATTTGATACTAAACAATCAGATTTTTTTACCATAAAATCAATATCCTCAATTTGTTCACCATTGAGACTTATGGAACGAGAAGACATCATCTCACGAGCTTCTCTTTTACTAGAACAAATAGAAGCTTCAACTAATAGTTCTACTAATTTTTTTTCTTCACTAATAGAGAACTCTGGGAGATTATTAAATGCAGATAAAGCTTCATCTTCATTTAACTCTTTTAAATTTCCACTAAATAAAACTTCACTAATATGAAGAGCCTTTTCATATTCTTCTTTTCCATGCAAGAAAGTAATTACTTCTTCTGCAAGACGCTTTTGAGCAATTCTAAGTTCTGGTTTATTTTGATGTTGCCTTTCGATTTCTTCTATTTCTTCTTTTGTTAAAAACGTTAATTTTTTGAGGTAGTCAATAACACATCTATCATCAGAATTAATAAGATATTGATAAAGTTCATAAGAAGATGTTTTATTTTTATCAAGCCATAAAGCATTTCCTTCTGTTTTTCAAAATTTTACTCCATTTGCATCCAAAATTAATGGCATTGTAAAGGCATGCAACTCTACATTCTCCTTTTTACGTGCAAGTTCAATTCCCGTTGTCATATTTCCCCATTGATCAGAACCTGCAACTTGAAGAGTTACTCCTTTTGTTTTATTTAAAATAACAAAGTCTAATCCTTGTAAAATAGTATATGCAAATTCACAAAAAGTAATTCCCGTTTCTAATCTTCTTGCTATAATTTCTTTATTTAGCATATAATTTACATTAATATATTTTCCATAATCTCTAAGAAAATCAATTGTTGAAATATCTTTAATCCAATCATAATTATTTACTACTTCAAATCAAAAAATCTCCTTTGCCTGTTTGGTTAAAGATTGAACATTTTTTTCAACTTGTTCTTTGGTGATCATTTGTCTTTCAGTCGAAGGTTTAGGATCTCAAATCAATCCTGTAGCTCATCCGATAAGCAAAATTGGTTTATGTCCATATTTTGCCAATCTCGAAGCGATTAAAAATGAGGAAAAATGTCCGATATGCATTGAATCCGCTGTTGGATCTGTTCCTATATAAAAAGTTAATTGGCCATTATTAAGTTTTTCTATCAATTCAGGACTTGAAATATCTTTTATCAATCCTCTCCACTGCAAATCTTCAAAACAATTCATTATATTATCCATAAAAAAATAAATTACTTTCTTATACTTATCGCTTTTCTAATTTCAATTGAAATTATTTAACGGGACTTATCTATCGAAAAATTTATCAATTTCTTTTTTCTCAATTCTCACGAAAAATGTTCTTCCGTGCTGAAAAATAGGCCTTTATTCTAAAAATTCTATATCATCGATAGTATAAAGAACTGCTCAAGGAGTGTAAGGGGTTCTTATATATTTTTCTTTATTGTGTGATTCTACAAAGGCTATTATCCCATCAGTACAATAATAATAAGAATGATTAAATGCTCATTCAGTACAATCTTCATCTTCAGTATGACGATCAGAAGCTCCATATTTTTGATTCATCTCTTGTTTGAAACGAGTGAAAAGGGATTCGTGTTTATTTTTTTTAAAGACTTCTACAAATTTATCAGAAGAAAAACGATATTCAATTCTATTTCATGAAGCAATAAAAAGATTACCGATTATTTTACAGAAATAGGGGAAATGAGTCCAATTTTCATCTTCTTCAGAATTACACCAACCTCAATAGGAAGTTTTTAGTTTGATTCATAAAGTTGGATAACCATATTCATATCTATAATAGTATTCTCATCAATAACTATATTTGTAGATATCAACAATGAGATTAGCAGTATCAACGGTTCTAAAATGTTCTTCTATCGGTTCTGGATCATCTTCATTGGGAAGAGAATCAAGGGTCTGAGAAGTAGGATTAACTTGAATCTCTTGCTCGGAAACAATTTTTTCAATGAGAGGTTCTGATTCTTCTTGTGCATGAGAATTCTGAGCAGAAGTAATAATACCACTTATGGTAAAAAGAAGAGTTAAAAAGCTGAACATGACAATAATGATTAAGGTTAAAAACGTTGTTCGACTTACCTATCAAAAAATTTGTCAATCTCTTTTTTCTCAATTCTCACAAAAAATGGTCTTCCATGCTGACAAACAAACATTCAAGGAATCTTTTCAAATCCTTCTTGAACAAGCTGTTCCATCTGAGGAAGGGAAAGTTTATTCCCTGCTTTAATAGAAGTTTTACAAGCTCTCGTGGCATAAGCTCCTTCGACAAGTTGATCAAACGTGATTTTCTCAAGATAGAGGACATGATTGAATAAAGTCTGAATATCGACTGGATGAACGAGAAAAAGATGAGGAATTGCATAAATCACGATCACATTTTCTCCCAAAAAGGAAATATCAAAACCGAGTTCATTTAACTCTTCGATTTTCTCTTCCAAATTGGGAACTTGGGTAATCTCAAATTTTAATGGCTGTAAAAGAGGCTCTTGACTGAGATCTTGTTCTTTTTTCATCGTTTCAAACGCGATCCTCTCGGCAAGCGCATGTTGATCGATATAAAACAGCGCATCTCTGGATTGTAAAATGATATAACTATTCCAAAGCTGTCCAATCACTTGATATTCTCCGATTTCATCGGTAAAAAACGTTTTTTGAATCGTAGGTGTTAGTTGATCAAGTCAAAAGATACTATTGACGGTAGGTTTTGGGTTTTGTGTATTTGAAGGACTGTCAGGAAAAATATCTTCAAAACTAAGAGAACTTGGATTTACTTTTTGTGAAAAATCCTGCGTGAAAGAAGGTTGAAAACTCTTTTTTGCAAGGCTTCCCTTCTCTTCACTATCGTTAGAAGGATTCATTCATCATTCAAAAGGAGAAAAAGAAGAAAAATCTGACTTCTCCTCTTTTTTTTCAAAAGCATATTCTTGGATTTTATTTTCTCCGAGGATTGCTCTGATTTTTTGGAAAATGAGGCTATACACTTTGTTGTGATCGACAAATTTGACCTGTAATTTCGCAGGATGAACATTCACATCGACCATTTTCGGATCAATATCCACCATCAAAACGACGAACGGATATTCTCCAGGTGCAATTTGCCTATGATAAGCGTCCATAATTGCTTTTTTGATGATTTTATCTTGAACAATCCTTCCATTGACATAAATTTTGATATTTTCCATAGATCCGAAACGAAGACTGGCATCACTCACAACTCCACGAATCTTGAGATAATCCTCCTCAGCAACGAATTCTTTCAGATTTTTATTCCAATCTTTTTTATACAAATCCGTAATTCTCTCCTTTAAATCACGAACCGGCTTGAGATCGAAAACGATTTTATCATTCTTTTTCAAAATCCACTCCTTATCGTAATGCCAAAGTGCAAAATCTAAAAAATAATTATAACAGTAAAAAAATTCTGTTTGAGAAGATTTGAGAAACTTTAACCTCGCGGGAACATTGTAAAAGAGATTTTCCACTTGCACTAAAGTCCCTTTCTCGAAACCCACCGGCTGATTGGTAATCACCACTTCCGCTCCTTTTTTTACAAGTTTTGTCCCAATCTGAGCAAACGTAGTTTTGGTTAAAATCGTCGTTTTACTGACTTCAGAGATACTTGCTAAAGCCTCTCCACGAAATCCATAACTTGCAATATTATACAGATCTTCATCGTTACGAATTTTAGAAGTCGCATACCTCTCAAGCACTAAATCCATATCAGAAAGCTCGATTCCGGTTCCATTATCTTGTACCGAAAGAAATGTTTTCCCTCCGTCAACGAGAGAAATCTCAATTTTTGTCGCTTCAGCATCGAGACTATTTTCCACAAGTTCTTTTAAAATCGAAGCAGGTCTTTCAACGATTTCTCAGGCTTTTAATCTATTGATAAGATAATCTGCAAGTTTTTGGATTGGCATGGATAAAGAAAAGAATAAATCTCTGAAAATATAGCAAAAGAGGGGAGAAAAACAAGAAGATTTGGTGAAAAAAAAGAGTCTAAAGTCTGACTCTTTAATTTTGAATCAGATTCCTTATAGGAGAGTCAGATTTTTTACTTTTTAAAAACATTCCTTTTTATTAAATACTGAAATATTGCTTTGTTTCTGATAAAAAAACTATTGACATATATATATATAAATCATTATAATTGTCAATATAAAACAAAACCTTTATAAAAAATATTTTATTTTTTGCGTACTTACATCTCATGAATTTAAACTTTCTCCCAATTGCTAAAAATAAAGCAGAACAATTCATAAACCGAGCAAAGAAAAAACATCTAATAAAAAAAACACTTTATGGTATTTTGATTTCAAGTACTTGTATTTTTGGTTGACCTACAATTTGTTCTATCTTTGACTGATCTTTCAAAAAAAGACAGAATGATAAAGAACAATTTTGAGAATGAGACTTAAAAAATTCTCAAACTTTTAGAATTATTGATCAAAACGATACAACTACCTATAATATTCAAGAAATCTTAGCTCACAATAAAGCAATCATATGAAATATTAGTTCTAGTGATTTGTATTCCATCACTGAACATGAAAGTTCCTTAAAAACTACAGAGACAATAGGAAAGTGCATTAGTCTATATGATGATTTTTTGCGAAACTTATGAATTGAGAGAGATCCTCACGCAATTTCATTCTTATGAAAAATACTTTCCACTCATAACATTTGAAGTTATGGACCATGGCAATCAAAAAGAGATCTTTTTCTGAAATTTCTTACCCCAAACGATAATTCTGTTTATTCTCAACTTTTAGATAAAGTTGCTGATTTTCAATTTCCTAATGCAGAAAAAAAAGATGAACGAATTCCTTTGTATCAATATTTTAAAATCGATCGTGATACTTTTATAACAAAATTAGACTCCCAAAAATTTGAAATGTATACAGGGGCCTGAACTTTAGCTTTTGCAATTGCTGCTGTATATTATTGAAAGGTTTATCTTGATGAATGAACAGCGATTAAAAATATCGAAAATAGTTATAAAAACAACTATTCTAACTCTATTTTTTCCCTTCAAAAAACCATTGATAACGAAGATTCTTATGTTCAAGCTATGAATAAGTATTCAAATTCAAATCCAAGTTTTCCCTACCTTATGTGATATGTTTTAAAAAACAATCAAAAAATATCTTATAATGATCTCATCTCTTGGGTAACCACACCTCAATTTCAAAGAGCAAAAGCTGTATCAGATCGGCCTATTGAATATCCAACAAAACAAGAAAATTGTAGACTCTATGTTTATTTACAGATTAAAGCATTAAACCAAAAGGTAAATGATAAAACTTTAGTTTCTCGTGATAATTTTTTTCAACACGATACCATTCCCGTTCCATCTACAGGATCTATTTGACCAACTACCATACATTTACTTAATACTTTATTTTGACAAAATTATTCTTCTCCAGAAGAAGCAAAAAAATATCTTCAGGAAAACATAACTTGAGATTCTATCAATACTCTAAAAAAAGATTTTTTACAAAATATGAGAAAACTTCGACTCATCTGAAATGAAAATTTATTTGAAGGAAAATGATCCTCAGAGTATTCCAAAATTATTAACGATAATTCTGAACATTTTACTCATTTAAATCCCCAACAAAAACAATTTATTGAAAATTGTATTGGAACTAATTTCCTTAATCTTCTTTTTATATATCAGAGTTTTCATAAATTTTTAAATGATTATACAACAAAATCTCAAGATACTATGATCATTAATCAGTGTAAAGATAAGTTTCAACGTTTATGGAAAAATTATATGATATGACAACAAAGACTTCCATTTTGGAAATCTTTTGTAAGGGATTTTGTTTTGAATGAAGATAATTTTTATAAAACATTAGGCATCAATAAAGAAAATAAACCTTCTGAATATATGAATTTTTTAAGGCAATATATCTTACCAACACTTATTATGAATACGTTATTTATGCTAGATGGAGGTCCTATCATTGCAGAAGTACAAGAAAATCCTTGAGGTTCTTCCTTTGCAAATGAAGCTAATACGCTTGTTAGATTTGTAGACATATACGAGGCCTCTGATACTAAAAGTCCTAACACTCCAATAATATCCAATACTATTAATACTAAATCAGTAAAACTCAGTATTTCTAAAAATGAAATAGATTGAAAAGAGTATTTTTGTTTAGAAAGATGAAATCCCTTGGATGTTTTAGAAGCATTAGCTCGTGTAGATTCTTCATTGCAACAAGTTTTACTAAGAGAATTTGACTGCGATAAGCGTGAACTTAGAGCTGCCATGAATCAAAATAAAACTCTTGTAAGATCTTTCTTTCTCACAAAAGACTGAAATCCTCTTTTTCCTATCATTAATAACAAGCCCGACATTTCAAAACGAACAACATGAACAATTTTTACCATAAAAGATTCCAATCTCTAATATATCTATACTCCTCAGATTTTTCCTTTCTTTATATCATGAGAAACATAATCCCCAATTTTTCAATTTACAGAAGCAAACCATAAAAAGAACATAAGAAAATTCTTTATATATCATTTCTTTATAATAAAACTCTTCCTTGAGGAGTTTTTTCGATTTTCCCCAATTTCAATAATAACGGTTCTACATCTTCTTCCAAAGATTTTTCATTGACTCCCATTTGTGCAGCAATCGTTTTAACTCCAAGAGGTCTATCATAATGTGCCAGAATATCCAAATATTGCTGATGAAGAGGAGTAAGCCCTCCCTCTTTAATCTGAGTATCATGCAGAAACTGTTCTCGTAGTTCTTCAGTCAGATTTTTACTATTTTTACTAATACAAAAATCTCTCAATTTTATCCCAAGATTATGAATCTCCCTTGGAACAGAATCGACATTTTTAGCAATTTTTTCAAGGAGAGTTTTATCAAATCCAAGTTCATATTGTTTCAAATACCTTTCGATAATAATTTTCTTCTCCTCAAAAGTATAATCCATAAAATGGAACTGATAAATAAACCTATTTTTCATAGGCTGAGAAAGTTTTTCTGGTTTCGTAGTTGCTCCAATAAGGGTGAAAGGATTGATCGGAATTCTAATATTTCATCATTCTGGCATTACCATATCGATCACAAAATCTTCCATTGCAATATAAAGGACTTCTTCAACCGTAGGTTTTAATCTATGAATTTCATCGATAAAAAGAATATCATGAGATTCTAGGCTATTGAGAATACTAACGATTTCACTTGGTTTATTGATCGCATAAGCTGTTACAATCTTCACTCAAACTTGCATTTGCTTCGCGATAATATTTGCCATCGTCGTTTTCCCAAATCCACTTTGTCCAGCAAAAAGAATATGTCAGAGACTCCCTTGTCTTTTCTTTGCACTTTCAATCGCTGTATGTAAGACCTTTTTGATCGGATCTTGTCCAATAAACTCTTCAAAAGTTTCAGGTCTAAAATTTCCTGTTCACGGACTTTTTTGTTCAATATTTATTTTTTTTATTTCCATTTCCATGATACAAAATTCATGATAATAAACACTCTTTTCTTAATCTTTTAATTAAAAAAATCAAGATAAATCAGACTTTTATACTTTTGTCAAAAATTATTCTTTCAAAAGTAAAGGGATCATTTTGATAATCAAATTTTTTCTTTCCATTAAAAAGTTTTGTAACGCTTTTTGATCCAATCCAATCATAATACATAAAAAAGATTTTGACAAAATTGGATATACAATTAAACTCATAATATTGGTAAAAAAATTTCTGAAATCATCAATTGTTTTGTGAGTTTCTTCCCGATATTGTTTGATTAAAATACTTTTAGAAAGATTTACTTTATTTTTCGTTTTTTCTATTTCTTCTCTAATTTTTTGTTGAATTATTTGTGGATTATTCACTACTTCTTTTTGAATAAAAGCAAAAAAATGTTCATTTTCCAAAAGAAAATCAAAAAAGTCATTACAAAACTGAATCATTTTTTCTGAAAATGAAGTTGTTTCATTATTAATCAGTAAAAAAAGATGATGAGAAAATTCTTTGAAAGTCTCCAAAATAATTGAATCAAATAATTCTTTTTTACTTCAAAAATGATAATTTAATAAAGAAAAATTTACTCAGGCTTCTTTAGCAATATCTCTACTTGTTGTTTCATTGAACCCTTTTTCTAAAAAAAGTTTTTTTGCTGCGTTTTTTAATTTTTGCTCTTTTTCATTTAATTCTTTTTTTGTCATACTTATTAATTTAGATAAACTCTTTTTTTGGTAATCATAAAGAATTATAAAATAAAAACAACATTTTCATCTCTCTTTTTCATTTCTAGGTTCATGCGTTTTCTTTTTCAAAAAAAACTTTCAAAAACTCTTGCATTTTCTCCTCTTAATCCTATATCAAAAGTAAGATTTAATTTTTTAATCACAGAAAATGTCAAATCAACAACTTTCTGAAAGGGAAATTCGTATCCAGAAAATCAAAAGAATGAGAAAAATGGGAATTATTCCTTATGCTCAGAGATATGATAAAAAGGATTCTATCCAAAGTATCATTGAGAACTATGGAAATAGGGAAATGAGAGAGATTGAAACGATTATCGAAAATCCTGAAATCCAAGTGAGTACTGCTGGAAGATTAATGCTTTATCGTAGTCATGGGAAACTCGCTTTTGCGAAGATTATGGACGGAACAGATTCTATTCAATTAATGTTTCACAGAGATAATTGTGGAATTATTACAAAAGGAGAAAAAAAATCTGAACTTCCTGACGAATGATCTGAAAACGGAGTAATGACCGCTTATAAATTTATGGAAAAAATGGTCGATATTGGGGATTTTATCGGAGTAAAAGGAGAAGTTTTCAAAACTCATAAAGGAGAACTTACGATTTTTGTGTCAGAATTCACTTTTTTGGCAAAATCTCTTCGTGGACTTCCTGAGAAATTCCATGGGATCACTGATCAAGAAGAACTTTATAGAAAAAGATATCTTGATATGATTATGAATCCTGAAACTTATAAGAGATTTCTTTTCAAATCAAGATTTTATCAAGTTTTAAGAGAATTTTATACGAAAGAGGGATTCACAGAAATCCAAACTCCAATCTTGGATAATGCCGCAAGTGGAGCCGCTGCAAAACCTTTCATCACGCATCATAATGATTATAATATCGATGTTTTCTTGAGAATTGCTTTTGAAACTTCCCTCAAAAAAGCAACCGTTGGAAGATTTGAAAAAGTGTTTGAAATTGGACAAGATTTTAGAAATGAAGGATCAGATCCTTCTCATGTTCAGGAGTTTACTCAAGTGGAACATTATGCAGTCTATTGGAATTATGAAGATAATATGAGATTTTTGGAAAAACTCTTTGATTACCTTTTTGAGAAATTAGGAGTAAGTAAAGTTTTGAAAGTAAAAGATAAAGAAGGAGTAGAAAAAATGGTTGATTTCACGACTCCATGGGAAAGAATCGATTATACAAAAGCGGTAAATGAAGCAAGTGGACTTGATATTACAAAATACGGAGCTGATGATTCTGATAAATTAAGGGCCGATATTAGAGCTAAAGGAATCGAATTTGAAGGGATGGACGGAATGAGTACTCCAACCTTGATCGATTATCTTTACAAAAAAGTGCTTAGACCTTCAATTCTTGGGCCAGCTTTCGTGTATAATTATCCAGTAATTATGCAACCTCTTGCAAGAGTTTCAGATGAAAATCCAAATATTGTAGAACAATTTCAACTCCTTGTAAATGGTTGGGAAGTAAGTAAAGCCTACGGAGAATTAGTAGATCCTCTTCTTCAACAAGCAAACTTCGATAAACAAGCAGAAATTGGAGATGAAGAAGCTACAAGTGCCGATGAAAGTTTTGTGGAAGCTATGGAATATGGAATGCCTCCTCAATCTTGACTTGGTATGGGACTTGAAAGAATTCTCACGATTCTCACAGAACAAGATAATCTCAGAGATGTGATTATGTTTCCTTTGATGAAACCGCTTTAATCTGGAAAAGATGAAGAAGAAAATGAAGAAAAATAAAAGAAAAGTCTGATTCTTCGATAAGGGAAAAAAAAAGATGATAGATCATATCATCTTTTTTTAATATCAACAAAAAAAAACTTATGAAATTTGCATACAATACAGGAAGTTCATATAATAAAATATCAAACTTTTTAAAAATATTAAACAAAAAATGAAACTTTCAGAATGAGTACATAAAACACTAAATAAATTAAGAGGAAGACATCAATCA
>JAFRZH010000026.1 GCA_017442645.1 bacterium
AGCGACGAAATTAATCGAACCTTTATTTTCGACATTAAACGTGATCATCAATCAAAATTTTTCTTCTTTTTCAACAAAATAAGTAAAAAAACATGATATTTTTTTGCAAAAAACAGGATTTTAAAATATAATAAAGTGTATTTTACTTTTTTTAGTATCCATTTTCATGAATTTTACAAAACAGAAAGTTTTTTCTCTTTTAGTTTGAGTAATGATTCTCTGATGAATTGTAACTGCAAATCAAGAAAATAGATTACCTGATATTGGAATAAGTTCTTCTTTATCTTCTTGAGTACAACATATTCCAGAAATTGTTTTTGTTCCAGATGAATCACAAGGAGAAAATCCCCAAAAAATTACGATGAAACTTGAAAAGGGAATTATTACTGTCGATTCTCAAATGATTGCTGATAGAGACAGTCATAATAAACTTGAATGACAAGTAGATAATAGTTTTATCCTATGAGGAAGTGGAAACAGCATAAAAGGGAATACTATGATTTCATGAAATCTTATTGGAGGATGAGAATGAAATAGCATTGAAGATGGGAATCTTTCTGTTATCCTTGGATGAAAGGAGAATTCTATCAAATCTGATGAATCCATTATTCTTTGATGAGAAAAAAATAAGATAACAGGAGGAAAAGGAATTATTATCTGAAATAATAATCAGATTTCTAATACTTTTTGAGAAAAAGAAACTATTATCCTTGGAAATGAGATTACGGCAACATGATGAGATAATGTTCTTATGGGAAAATGATATTCTTTCAGCGGAAAGAATTCTTTTGTCTATTCTACACAAAAAGGAAGGAAATTTTCAGGTGATGGATTATTTATGATTCAAGCAAAAAATGGACTTGCTGTCAATGTTACTGGAAATGCTGTATCATGAATTGTTCTTAGTTTGAAGGGATCTTTACAAATTCAAGAAAATGAAAATGATCCTGAAGAACCTATTGAAGGAGCAATAAAAATGGTAAATAATTGTATGTGTTATGGAGATGGTCAAAAGTGGAAAGCTACCAAAGGAGATATTTTTTGTGATATGATTTGTAAAAAACCTGGTCTAAAAGTATGAGATCAAAAATTTACTTGTGACTCTGGAACGGATCTTATCAAAAGTGCGAATATGAGTGGTGATTATTGGGAATGTATCGGTTCTATAGAAAAATGAGAAGTTATTACTGAAAAATACACTATTTGTCATACAGGTTTTTATTTCTTTTCTGGAGCTTGACTTGCCACAGGAGTTGCGGGGACTATTTATGAAGGTACAGGAATCTGTAAAGAGATAGAACTTGATACCCCTTGTGCCACAGGAGATGTGATCAAAGGAGAATTAGCTAAAACTCCACAAATTCATCAAATCTGGAGTGGAACGTTTCAAGAGTATTTGCCAAGATCTGGACGATATTATCAACCAGAACAAATCGCTGGAGAATGTACCTATACTTGTAAAAACAAATATGCGTATAAAATCGATAGTTGAGAAAGAATTTGTAGAAAGCTGAAAGTTACTTTCAGAGCTCATGATAATTCATGAGATACTCAATCTCATGAAACTACGAAAGCCAATTCAGTTCCATCATCTCCTAAAGAATATCTTATAGGAGAAACTATTGCCGATAAACCAACAAGAGTGGGATATACTTTCTCATGATGGAGAACTGCTGAACCTGCTTCTGTAACAGATGGATGGGCAAAAAATATTGAAACTATTCCTAGTGGAACATATCTTTATAAAACAAGTCCTAGTTATACTACAGGAATTAGAACTGATTTCGTAGTTGATGCTATTTGGAAACCTAATGACTATACCATTACTTTTAATGGTTATAAATGAACGTGAAGTACTACTCCAACGGTAAATCCTACAAGTAAAACAGTTACCTTTGATAATCAATATTGAACCTTAGCTACTGCAGAAAGAGTAGGATATGATTTTGTAGGATGGTTTACTGCTGAAAATGGAGGAACAGAAAAAAAATCTGATCAATATAAAGAAAGTGCAAATAATGAAACTTTTTATGCACATCGAACTCCGCATACCTATACAGTAAACTTTGATGCTGGTGGAGGGAATGGAAGTATGTATCCTATTACTGCTACTTTTGATCAAGAATTTATTGTAAATAATAGTTTTACAAGACCAGGTTATACCTTTGATGGATGGAAAATCACAGGTATGGATACAGTAAGTCACACTATTTGAACTTCTACAAGTAATTCAACGAGTATTGATAGTACTAAAGCCACAACATTCAAAAATCTGACTGCTGTAAAAAATGGTTCGATTAATTTCGTCGCTTTGTGGAGACCTAATGTACTTACTATAAATTATTATGGTAACGGAGCCCAATATATGGATATGTGAAGTACAACAATTAATAATAATACTTTATTATGACCTGAT
>JAFRZH010000027.1 GCA_017442645.1 bacterium
GACTGACTGACATCTCCCTCCTTATTGTTTGATGTACTTGCTTTTTGTTCTTCGATAAATGTTTGAATTTTTGACCAATCGGCTCAGTTTTTGAGGTTTTTAATTTTCCCTTGTATATTGAATTCGATTCCCATTCCTTCGAGAGTTTTTATTTGAGCAAGAGTTCCATCTTTTTCTGCAGCGGCGTCTAAACCTTGTATCCATTGGTCTTTGATTTCTTGTTTAATGGAATTTCAGTCGGCTGTTGTTTTTCATTGTAATTCATATCTTTTCTTTAAATAGTTGGCACATTTTTGAACTAGTGGTAGTTCTGATAATTGCTTAATTAATCATTCTTCAGCTTTTTCTCTCTTTTCTCTTTGGTCTCCTTTCTTTATATCAATATCATCTTTATCGTAGAGTCAGGCTTCTTTTAAGTTTTTTTTGAAATCGTTTGAGAGTACGACGGTATTATTTGAGAGTTCAAATCAAGCTGTTTTTAATTGTTCGGCAGTTATTTTATGTGCAAAGTAATATCATTGGAGTTTGTCGCATCTTGTTTTAATTTTTTCTTCAACGAGTACTTGTTTGTAGAATGTATTGATCTCATCATTTGTTGCATTTCTTCAATATTTAGATTGAAAATTAACATTCTTCTCTGCCATAGCATTTCTTTGTGCTTGAGTGATAGTTCCATCTTCTTTGAATTGTGCAGAAGAAAATGAGTTGATAAAGTCATCCATACCTTGTAATTGTTGCTGGATGTCAGCTTGTTCTTGTGCGGCTTCTTTCTTCTTTATCATGTCAGCTTCAATTTCTTTTTGGGCATCAGCAATATAGCTTTCATTTCCATTGCCTCCTAATAATGCTTGAAATGCTTGGTTAGAATTATCGATATCTTGTTTATTAGTGTTGTAATTTTTAATCATATCATTTGCGACGTTGATGAAGGTTAGCATGGTATTTTTTCCTTTCATTCCATCAAAAATAGCTTGAGTTACATTTTCCCCGTTGTTGTAGGTTTTAAGCTTTGGCTTTAAAGTGCCTTTGATGTTTTTCTCTAAAAACGTTTGCTTTTCAGGTCCTGTAAGTTGAGTGTAAAGAAAGAATTGGAGAGATTGAGTTCCTTCCCCAGTATTACTATTTGCAACATCATTCATTGCTGTGAGGAGTTTCTTGAGATTTGTGTTGTCTGGAAGTGCATTAATGTTTGTATTGAGTGTGTTCATGTTTGTTTCAATCTTTTTCTTGGTTGCTTCATCGATATTTTTGCTTCGGTTTTGATCAACCGTTGATTTTGTAAATTCTCTTGTTGTTGTATTATCTTGTACAGTTCTTTTTCATGTTACAAATTGTTGGAGTTTTTGAAGATCTTGATTGTTTGAAAAATTTTCGTTTTGTAAAATGCTATTGATACTGTTTAAAATGGTTTCACGTTGATTTCAAAACGTTGTTTCGCAATAATTATAAAATCCTTGATCAAGTCTTGAACTTAGATTTTGCATTTTATTGAGAGATTGGCTATCATCTGTCCCGTCTTTTAAATCATCGACAATACTTTTAATATCATCACTTAGTTGTGTGTAGACTCTTCTTTCTGCTTCAGCTTTTGCGTCAGTTTTTTCTTGGGCAGTTAAGATTGTTTCGTTATCGTTTAGTCCCATCGGTATTTTTTTATAAATCTAAAATAAACTCAAATCTAATTCAATTTCATCAGTATTTTCTTGTGCTTCTAATTCTTTGATTTTCTGGAGAATGTCCATAGATTTTTGAAGTTTTTCTTTTTCTCCTTCCGTTTTGGCTGTATGGACAGCTCATGCAACTGCATTGGTGATGAGGTCAAGTTCATTTTCTCCAAGATTTCCTTCTTCAACGAGAATTTTTAATCCTTTTGCAAGGTCTCGTATAGGGATGAGTTGATCTAAAATCTTAAGAAGAGCGGCTTTTTTATCCATTTTGTATCTATTTTGATAAAATTTACTTTTATTATATCTGTTTTTTTTTTTTTGTCAATTTTTGGGGGAGTTTGTTATTGTTTTTTGGGTTTATTTCTTTATGATAGTCTAGGAGTAATTTTTTACTTGAAGATGAATCATGCAGTTATGGATTAATATTTCACAAGATGAAGTTTTTCTTGCTTGTGGTGAGAAAAGAATTTTTCTTGAGAGGAATGGAATTGAAGATATTTTAGGAGAGACTTTGGTAACTTTGTATAGAAAATATCAGCTTTCAAAAGCATATATTCTCAATGGACCTTGAGGATTTACCAATCTCAGAGTTGGAAGTTTATGTCTTAATCTTCTCAATGCTCTTGAAGACAATCAGATTTCTTTTTTCTCTTTTTCTAAGACTGAACTTTATCAGTATGCCTATTTTCAAAAAAAAGTTCCTCAGTATGGAGTCTTGTATATCGGGCAAAAGAGAAATGTTTGGCTCTGGGATTTTGATGAAAATAAGCAAGTTGGGCAGTTCTCATTTGAAAGTCTTTCTGAATATTTTGAGAAAAGAAGAATGCAGAATTATCAATATTTTCTTGATACGACTTATGAGGATTGATATTATCCAGCAGAATTCGATTCTCAATATACTATCGATGGGGAGCAATTATTTCAGTTGATGCAGGATTTTGTAAAAGAAAAGGGGAAAAATCTGACTCCTTCTCATGAGGTTCAGCCTCAATACCTTATGAATCCTATCATCACTCCGACGAAAAAACATTTTATTCATCATTAATTAATCATGAAAAAAAAAGCAAGTATCCTCTGAATCGATCGAGGAAGTAAATATATTGGGGTTGCGTATGCACCTTTGGAAAGTGAAATTATTTTTCCTGTTGGGTATCTCATGAATGATCAGATGATTTTCTTTAATTTGGCAGATTTGCTCAAGAGATATAATGTAAGGACGATTGTTCTTTGATGGCCTACCAAACAGAAAGATATTCAAGAAAAAATCACTAAATTTATCAATAATCTCAATTATATCATAGAAAAAGATGAGATTACTATTGAAGTGATTGATGAGGATTATTCTAGTGTAGAAAGTGGGGAAATTGTGTCCGATTTTAAGAAAAATGCGACTTCTGATACGATTAGTGCGATGATTATTTTAGAGAGGTGGCAAGAAAAGCAAAAAGAGGGAAAATAATGAAGGTAATTGTTGTAAAAAAGAACACCAAGAATGGTGTCCCTATAAGGTTTTTATTTTTTTGAAAATTTGAGTTTTTTTTGAAAAGTGGATGAGTTTATGAATGCTTTTTTTCTTCCGCTTCCTCACATTTAATGCGGTATTCGATCATATTTTTGAGTGATGCTAGGGGATACCAGTAGCTTGACTCAGGTAGTACTAAATCCCGATGTTTTATTATAATATTGTCTTTATTGATGGTAAGTTCAAGCTCAACAGCCATTTCCCCATCTGGATTATGCCTATCAATACCATTATTCGAATATATAATGTTATTGTTAGATATGGTAACACTATGGTTTGTATTTCACTCTTTTCGTTCCCAAGTCTTATTCGGATACTTTTCCATTATCTCGTGAATATCATTCACATTTCTGGAATTAATGGGGTTGTCTAACCTATAAGGATTCTTTGTTGTTTTTCTTCGTAGGATTTCCTCAGAAACCTTCAAGAGTGCTGCTGTTAATTCGGTTCTTTTTTTTTCTAGTTCTTCTAGAGGTAATGTTGATAATTTTTCTTCTTCTCCGCCTTTTGTTTCTATTTCCATTGTTGTCATATTGTTTGTTATAAAATAAAAATGGTAAATCTACTATGATTATATCTGTTTTTTTTTTTTGTCAAATTTTGGAGGAGAAATTTATCAGTGTAGAATCAAGAAGGAAGTGCAATCAATTAAGAATAAAATTAGTTACTAATTGTTATTATAAGTATGCATAAATTTTTGATATTTAAGGTCAAAAATTTATGCAAAAAATCCTTGAAATTTACTTTACAAAAAAAGGA
>JAFRZH010000028.1 GCA_017442645.1 bacterium
AAAAAGAGAAAAAAATCTGAACAAAAAATAAAAAACGATTTATAAATAAAAATCAGACTTTTCTCTTCTTTTTTGTAAAATTCATAAGAAAGAAACTTTATTTTCATTTTTTCATAATGAAAAAAGTCTGAATTTCTCTTGAAAAAACAATCTGCTTTATTACAAGTAAAATAACTTTATTTTTTCAAAAATGAATGCCAACAATTGCTGCAAGTATCAAAAAATCATGAGTTTCTAAGGAAGATTTTGCTAAAGCTTACAAAAAAATAAGAGGAGAAGAACTTCCCAAAACTGGGAATATTACAGATGAAGAATTCGAAAAAATTTCCGAAGAAATAAAAAAAGATGGAAATCAAGGAGGCGGATTTTTAAAATCAGATGAAATTCTTTTTGGAGGAAAGAGTTTTTTTTCAGGATTAGGATTTAAAGAAGAGAAAGAAGAAACAGAGAAAGTAGATTTAGATGAATATTTTGATTTAGGGAAAGAAGAAACTGAAGTTACTATGGTAGATCTCATTTCTTATAGCACAAAAAAGAGTCAAGAAAACGAAGAAAAAAAAGATAAGCTAAATAAACAAAAGAAAAATGAGAAAAAACCTGAAACATATTCTCGCAACACCAAAGCTACAGGAAACATCAAAATCGAACAAAGTACCTATACTGCAAAAGAGAAAAATAAGTCTGAATGATCAAACTTTTTCGAAGAACAAAGAAGAAAAAATGAAGAAAGAAGATTAGCTCAAGAAAATCAAAAATCTCAAAAAAATCCTCGTGGAGAAAAAGATTTCAAAAATAAACCAGAAAAAGAAAATAATACTACTAAAGCTCCTTTTCAACCCAAAAAGAAAAAAGAAGCTACAACATCAGAAACCTTAGTAAAAAAATCTGAACTTTTTATGGACGATAAAATCACCGTAAAAGAATTTTCTGAAAAAATCGGAGTTCCTGTGACAGAAATTATCAAAGAACTCATGAAAAATAAAATTTTAACCAATATCAATGCTTCATTGGATTTTGATACGGTTTCTTTGATTGCTGCAGAATTTGGAGTAGAAGTAAAGAAAAACGAAGTACAACTCGATATGGATAGTTTTATCAGTGGAGACCTTCAAAAAATTCTTGACCTTGATAAAGAATGTGATCATCTCATCGAAAGAGCCCCAGTCGTAACGGTAATGGGACATGTTGATCATGGAAAGACTTCTCTTCTCGATTACCTTAGAAAAACAGGAGTAGCAGAAGGAGAAGCAGGAGGAATTACTCAGTCTATCGGTGCTTCTATGGTTGAATGTAAAGGAAAGAAAATCACCTTTATCGATACTCCAGGACACGAACTTTTTACCTCTTTGAGAGCGAGAGGAGCAAAACTTACGAATATCGCAGTGATCGTAGTTGCTGCTGATGATAGTGTTATGCCTCAGACTATCGAATCTATCAACCATGCCAAAGCGGCAGGAGTTCCTATCATTATTGCAATCACTAAAATCGATAAACCAGGGAAAAATACCGACCAAATTTTATCTGATATCGCTGCTCAAGGATTAACTCCTGAAGCTCGATGAGGAGAAACTCCTGTGATTGGAATCTCATCTAAAACAGGACAAGGAATCGACGAACTTCTCGAACAAATTCTTCTCCAAGCAGAAATGCTCGAACTTAAATATAATCCAAACAGATCTGCAGTGGGAGTTGTAGTGGATTCGTATAAAGATGAAAAACAAGGGGTGGTGACAAGTATGATTATCCTCACAGGAACTTTGCAAATGGGAAATATCGTTCTTGCTTACAATACTTATGGTAAAATCAAAAGAATGAATGACCGAAAAGGACATCCAGTGAAAAAAGTGACCGGAGGAGAACCTGTACAAGTGCTTGGATTCGCAGAACTTCCAGAAGCTGGTAGAATTGTCGAAGTAGTAAATAATGAAAAAGAAGCTCAAAAGAAAGTTGCTTTGATTCAATCTCAGAAAAAAGAGAAAAATGCTGAATGAGCAGTCCAAGAATTCCTTGCGAAACTCAAGAATGCCGAGAATAACAAAGTTTCAGAATTGCCACTTATTTTGAAAGCAGAAGGAGCCTCAAGTCTTGAAGCTTTGATTCAAGCAGTACAAACCCTTGAAATGCCTAAAAATGTTGCAATCAAAATCATCCATAGCGATGTAGGACAATTTTCTGAGAGTGACGTGTCTTTATCTCAGGTTTCTAAAGCTCTTTTGATTGGATTTAATGTCTCTATCAATAGTCTTTTGAAAAAGAAAGCAGAACAGCAAGGAGTTGAAATCAAATCTTTTGATATTATCTACGAATTAACAGAATATCTTTCAAATCTTCTTCAAGGAATGGTTGAAGTCGAACAAGAAGAAGTGACAATCGGGAAACTCGAGGTGAAAGGTATTTTCTATACTTCTTCGAAAGAGATGACCATCGGAGGAATGGTGATTGAGGGTAAAGTAAAAAATAAAGTAAAATTCAGACTCCATAGAGGAGATGAAATTATTTCCAACGGAGCTATTCTTTCCCTCCAGAGAAATAAAGATCAAGTAAAAGAAGTAAATTCTGGAGATGAATGTGGAATGAAAGTCAAAGTAGGAAAGAAAATTCAAGAAGGAGATATTTTGGAATTTTATGAATTACAAGATAAAAAAGAGTAATTTCTACCACTCTTCTTCATCAGGGGAATCAGACTCCCCTATTTTTTTTCATTCAATAATATCTTGCTTTGTATCTGTAGTTTTCTTAGAAGTATTTTTCTTTGGAAAAAGATTTTTTTTTAGTTCAATGATTCACTTTTCCAAGAAACCAGGCTTTTCTTCTTTTTCGATGTCTTTAGTATATTTTTCTCCCATAATCAATCCTATGAGTCGTTTATTAAGTTTCTTTTCAAGTGACATGGGTTGTAGAAAAAATAAAATTAATCTTTTATCATTGTAAAAAAAACACATCAGAAAACAAGAAGTATTTTGCTATTTATAAAGCATTACAGCATCAAATCCCTGTTTATTTTGGATGATTTTAAAAGGAATATGCTCCTTAAATTTGAAAGTATTGGAAATAATCACTGCATCTTCCTTTTTATTTTCAAAAACTCGATTCTCTATTTTTTCCATTTGTTCCGCTCGAAGATAGATATAAATATAATCATAGTCTTTTAGATTCGCTTTCAAAAAATCACTCTTTATAAGAGTAATATTTCAGATTTTTCCTCTTTTATTTAAAATTCTTCAAAGGGAAAGAGCGAATCGATTGATATCATATCCAGTTGCCTGTTTCAGATTAAATTCTTTCACAAAAAATCTTAAAGCCTTACCATCTCCACATCACAAATCTATTAATGTAGTATGAGGCTTAATTTCAAGAAATTTCATAAGATTCAAACTTCTATCGAAACTGGAAATATAAGGAGCTTTCTTTTTTTTAAAAAAAAGAGGAGTTAAAAAATAAAAGTAAAGAAAGAGAAGTCCTAGTACAATTAAGCCTCATATTCATAAGACAAGATATTCTTTATACATAAAACATTTTTAAAAATAAATCGTATCATAATAATAGTGATTTTGTATTGAGATGCAATTCTTGATAAGATTATCTTTTTTTTAGTAAAATTTCTCTTGTTTTTCTGCTCATTTTCTCTATCAATATAAAAGGACTAAATAGTTCGTGAATAGTAAGTATTATTTTCTTTACACAACGATTTAGGGAGACGGTATAATCTTTCCTAGAAAGATTCGAGCTACCCACTTTAAAATTTCGTTGGAAAATCTTTCATTTGCGGCTATTTGGTTTTTTAGAAAATTTTAAAATCCCATATAAAATCCTATGAAAAAAATCAATGAAAGCTTTACTTGTATTCATTGCGGACAGTTTGTCCCTTTAGCGCCCAAAACTTGTAGAAATCATTGTCCAAAATGTTTTTGTTCACTCCATTTAGATGATAAGATTCCAGGAGATAGAACAAGTACTTGTAAAGGGAAAATGTTTCCCATCAATTACGAAATAAAAAATGGAGAATTTAAAATTCTTTTTCAATGTGAAACCTGTGGAAAATTACACTGGAATAAAAAAGCAGAAGACGATGAAATTGATACCCTTTTAAAAATAGTACAAGAAAAAAGAATTAATCCATAATTCTCTTTGCAAAAACCATCATTCTCTTATCCGTTCTTCAAATAGGATAACATCCCATAAGAACGAGATACTCCTCATCTTTATGAGCATAAGAAAGATAAGTTTCATTAACTTTTTTAGGAGTAACAACAACCGTTTCTACAACTTCATACTGATAAAGTTTTCCCTCTCGGACCAATTCAATAGTATTTCATTTACGAAGAGAAGGAATATTACGAAAAATAGTCCCATAAGGATTCTTTTCTCGATACTCTTGAGAAGTATGTCAAAAAAGGAAAACCGTTCCTTTCTCTCCAGGATTTGCACTTCATGGATATTTTACGACTCCATTTTTAAGTTCCTCCGAGAAAACGCCTTTTTCTCATGCATCTTTCAATTCAGCTTCCACAATAGGAGCACTAAGACTAATTTCTTCACTAATAAGTCTATTGGTTGGAGGAAGAATATTAAACTCAAAATCATAAGTATCAAGTTTTGATCTAAGATATTTTTGTATTTCTTCAGCGGGAGCTTTTTCATTGGAAACGATTCCTTCATATTGAGAAATCAAATTTTGAATATTTTCTTCTCTCTTCTCCTTTAGAAGAATCATTTGTTCAGAAGTTTGTTCTTTTAAGGTAGAAATAATACTATTTTTAGCACTAGAATGATGAACAGCATCTGAAAAAGAATCTTTCATCAATTGTGCGTTAGTAATAAAATAGGTTCCACAAAAAATAAAAAGAAAAATAATCAAAAAAACTTTCAGTTCATTCAAAACTTTTTTAAAAGAAAAAGTTTTGGTATGTTGCATTTGATATTCTAAATCTTCCAAAGTTTGATACATAAGAAACAAAAACACAAAATAAAATCCATCTTTATTTTACACAGAAAAAAAATAAAAGAAAAAAAGTCTGACTCTTTTAAAAAAGAAAAGTTGACTTTTTAAGAAAAACCTTTTTATCTTCATTGGAAATAAAAATGCAGAGTGTACCAAATCTTATTGCAATTTATTATCAAAATATTGGTCCTTTTCAAAAATCCTGTTCCCTTCTCTTCGATGAGGGGAAATATTTGATCAAAGCACCTATTGGAAGTGGAAAATCCTTTCTCTTTTTTGATGGTCCAACCTATGCTCTCTACGGAAGTACAGGAGATAAAAAGACAACAGGGAGTAAAGGAAGAGATATTCTAAATAAAAGAAGCTCTCAGGGAGAAATATCACTCCTTTTTGAAGTAGATTCCTTTTACTATCTCATCAAAAGGAAAATCTCTCGTAAAAAAATTCAGTCATCTTCTGCTTCTACATTCTATAAAGTCCATTACCTCGGAGAAAATATCCTACAAGATATTAGAAAAAAAATCCAAAAATCTGATATTCTCTTGCGAGATTACAATATTATTGAAGAAATCAGTCATTTTAACGATCTTTTCTCGTTCGAACAAGTTTCATTCAAAAACGAAACAGATTTACAAAATAATCTCAATGCAAACCTCCTTCTAGATAAAACCGTTTTTTTAAACACTATTTTTCTCCTTCAAGACTCTAAAAATGTTTTCGAATGCGATCCTCAAGAAAGAATTCTCATTTTAAAAAATGTCTTCTGACTTATGGGAATTGATGCGGGAAAAGAGATTTTATCTGATGAAAAAAGAAACCTTGAATCCAAGAAGAAAGTTCTCGGAGACTTTGAAAAAGAGAATGAAAAGCTCACCTGACAGTTAAAGAATCTCTACAAAAGCTATAATGATTTAAAAAAATGTGATTATTTAAAAGATACATTTTGAGACAGTGAAGATTTTTTCGATGAAATAGAAGAATTTATCGATAAAATTGCATTGGATAATTTTTCAATTTCAAAACTCGATAAAAATATTTTCCTCAATATCAAAAAAATAATTGGAGAAAAAAATAAAGATTTTCAAGCACTTTTAACAGCAAAAAAACTCCTCACAGAACAATACACAAGCCAAAAACTAGGGCTTCAAACCAATCAAGAAGAACAAAAAAGGAATACCCTTTTGCTTGAAGATCTAAAAAATAAAATCAAAGAATTTGATGAACATAAAATTGAAAAAGCAAAACAAGAAAGAGATCAGATTTTTTCCTCCTTTTCTCAAATTGATAAAACGGTAAATTACGCTCTTTTCAATAAAGCAACCCAAAACAATACATTTAAACGAGAAGAAAATGAAGCCCCTCAACAAATCCAAAATTTTGAAGAAGCACGATTATTTTTAGAAAAATGTGCAGAAAAAGGGAAACATACCAAACAAGAAATTACTCACCTCCAAGACCTCCAAAAGCAAAACCAAGAAAAACAACAATTTTGGAATGAAAAACAAAAAGGTGAATTAGAAAATCTCAAAGAAAAACAAAAACTTTTACAACAAGCCGTAGATGAAGCGAGACAAAATTACAAAAATTGCAGTACCAATATCGATAATGAAAAACTTTTTTCATGTGACAAGATACAGGGAAACTGTCCTTATATCACATTGATAAATAAAAAACATTTCGAAGAAAGGGAAAAAGAACAACAAAAATTTTTAGAAATTTTAGAACAAAAAGAAAAAGAACTCAAAGAATTTAATTTCACAGAAAAATTTCAAAAAAAAGAAGAAGAAAAATCTGATTACGATTTTGAGAAGAAACATCAAGAACTCAGTGAAAAAATCAAAAATTCCGAGAAACTTTGTGAAGATTTGAGAGATTTTCTCTTACAAGCACAATACTCAGAGATGAAACAAAAAAACGAAGAAAGAAGTAACATGTTTAAAGAATTTCAAATCAAAGATAAAATTTTTAACCAATTATTTGAAGAAAAAGAGAAAATCCAAAAATATCAACAAGAAATAATTGCAGGAGAAACGAAACTTGAAAATCTAAAAAAGCAAGAAGAAGAACTCCAACAACAATTTCAAAAAACGCAGGAACAATTACAAAAACAAGAAGAAGAACTTCAAAAGATATCCTCTCAATCTTTAGAAAAAAATAATCTAGAAATAGAAAATTTTTTAAAAAGTTATGAAAATATCGAATGACTCCTAGCAGATTTTTTCGAAAAAAAACAAACCATCAAACAAGTTGAAGAAAGACTCGAAAAAATCAAAAATCTCTACAACATTCTCAATTCAGAATTGGTAGTTTATTCTTTTCAAAATTTTCTTCCTGTTTTAACAGAACATATCAATATTCTCTTATCAAGTATTGTTTCTTTTTCTCTCAATATGAAACCAGAACCTAAAACAAATGGAGATCTAGAATTAAAAATTCTTTTCAATGATGAAAAAGGAGAAAGAGACGTTTCAAGCCTAAGCTGAGGACAAAAAACAGTATTAAAACTTGTGCGAATGCTCGCGATTTCTAGCTATTTAAAGACTCCCCTCCTCTTTTTAGATGAAACCATCAATAATCTTGACGGAGAAGCTGTTTCTCGCGTTGCAACTTTAATAAATAACTTTGTAAAAAGTAATACGATAAAATTTTATACAATTACCCACAATAGTGAAATCCAAGCAATGAACATTTGGGATCAAACCATACATTTTTAATTAACTTCCTAAAAAAGCAGAAGTTAAAATTTTCATAATTGCATAAGAAAACGTAATAATCACAACACCAATAATAGCATTTTTGATAGCACTCGATCCTTGTGAAGGACCACTGTTATGAAAAATTGCAACTGCATAACAATATCATGCATAGAGAATCATAACTGCCCCAATAAGAATTCATACCTGAGAAATAAATCTAATAAGATAAATAAGATACTCTAAAATAGAATCCCAATTAATAACTCATGCAGCCATTTTTTCTTCTAAAGAATACTTATCACTACCAGCAATTTGCTGATATCTCTCCATAACACTACTTCAACTATCTACTTCATCAGAATCCACTTCTTCTCAAACAATTTTTTCCGTAGCTCAAGAATATTCTTTTCCATTACTCACAATTTTTGTAATTTTTTGAATATTGGTTTTATTGGTAACTTCAGGAAGAATATGAAATTGATTTTTCACATCAGCATAAACTCCCAAAGAGTAAAATGCCATACAAAAAAGCAATCAAGTTAAAAGAAATTTTTTCATATTTCTAGACAAAAAGGATAAAAAGAGTTATTTGCAATTTGGAGTAATTTTCTGAGAAAGTTTCATGATATTACCAAAAGAATCAGAAATTTTGATAAGAGTTTTCGAAAGATTCTCATTTCTCAATTTTATATAAGAAAGATTATTTTGAGTTCGGGTTTGAAAATATCTCAAATTACTTGAAACCTTCGTATAAATAAAATCAGAAATATTCCCCCCAATTCTTTCTTCTACCACAGATACACACTTATTTTGAACTGATTCACGAGTGATATCATCAAAATCTTTAGCCGCTCAATTTGATAAAAAATAGAAAAAAGAAGCCAGATTACAAACATTAGTATATCTATCCAATAACGTTACCCCCGAAGAACTATAATTCGACAGAATTGTTTGATTATTTCGCTGCCCTCCATCTCCACTCCAAAAATAATAAATTTTATCTTCTACCGAAGGGTTATTCAAATACCCTAAAAGTACTCCTGTAGTAGGAGTCCAATATTGTTGATAAAGCCTATCTATTTCACTATTAGATTGTCCTTCTTTTTTTTCCTTAATTTCCTTCAATTGAGTATATCGCTCTAAAGCAATCGGATCCGGTTGTACTTCATCCTTATATACTGCTTTACCGTCCAATTTTCTCATTAAAATATCAAAAAAATGATCAAAAATAAAGAAAGATTCAGGTACTTGATCTTTTTCAAGGTGGTCAGGATTATTTGTACAGATTTCTCCATGATTTTTCTGAAAATTTTCATTTCGACAACATATGGTCTGAAGATTCAAAAAAGCTCTTTGATATTCCTTTTCAGAAAGAACTTTTTCTAAAACATGAGCATGTTTTTCATTTGCATTTTGATAAGAGGTTAACCAAATTCAGGAATAAAGAGCCAAATCACAATTCCCCAATTTTTCTTCAGCAAAAACACTCCCAAAAAAGGTTCCCAAAAGAATAAAAATGAAAACAAATATTTTTTTCATGAATCTTACAAAAATAAAAAAACTTTAATATAAAACTTTATTCATTATAAGACTTTTATTCTTTTTTTTCAAATTTCTCCAACAATTTATCAAAATCTTTACAAAAATCTCTACAAAATCTTTAGAAGATGTGAAAATTTGCTTTTTTTTATCGTTTCCAATATAATCAAGTATCTTTTATTTTAGAACTTACAGACCTATTATGGCAACATCAATGTCAATTGAAAATAGTAAAAAGTACTTTTTCTTATTTCTAGGGATGCTTATCATTGGATTGGGATATTGTGCATACTTATATGGATACGCAACCATTGGAGAAAGAAGTCTCGTAGCATTGAGAGAAGAATCATCTCAACTTCAACAACAAAATGCAACCTTTTTCCAGGATCCGCTTTTTGAAAAATTTTCCTTTAGCAAAAAACTAGAAAACGAAAACTTTCAAATGCCATGGTCTGATCATATCGAGAAAGTAAGTAGAATTTTGGAAGATATTACAGACGTAGGGACAGGAAGTTATAACATTATTTTAGAAGATTTTCAAATTTCATTGGAAAGTATTAGTTTAAAAGGATCAGTTTCTAGCCTTCGTGTACTTTACAATATGTCCAATAATGCTAATGCAAAAAAACCTTTACTCCAAAGATTTCAAGAGTTAGAATTTTTGAAAGATATTGCAATTCAGACCTATGATAAAAAAAATGGAGAACTAGGATATAGTTTCGTTTTAACTGCTAAAGTAGAAAATAACTATGACAAATAATGCACTTTTAGAAAGATTAATGGGAAATAATCCTTGACAACAAGTTTCAACATCCAGTAGTGATACAAGTTCTTCTCCCAATACCACGGGGAACTTTTCCATGAGTCCAACGGTAGTAGTGGAAGATGAAGCCACAACCATCAGAGTCGTAACGGTAAAATACAAAATCTATACTGCTTGTATCCTTTTGATTATGGGAATCATCGGAATCAATTATTACCCAAATCTGCAGAAAAACTACGATAATATCGCAAAACAAAGAGACAGTTTTACAAAAGAAATTAATCGTTTACAACAAGAACATACCAACTTAGTAGCAGATCAAGCATTTATGCAAGAAATTGTAGAGGAACATGATCATTTACTAAGATGTTTAAACGAAGAAGATACAGAAATTTGTAGTCCCCTTTGGCTCAAACGAAGTGATACCACTGAAGACACCATAAAAAAATGTACCCAATGATCTCTCTCAAAAGATGAAGAAAGTGAATGTGAACTTGCTCGTTATAAACGAAATAGAGGACTTTCTATTCCTATTTCATTTCTCCAACTCCATTCACTTTACGCTAAAAATATGATTATCGATGAAAGAAAAATTTTAAGAAATCTGAATGAATACCTCATTCAAGATGGATTCGAAAAAGGATATGAAGCTAAGAATGGAACCATTCGTTCTATCAATATTGGAAATCCCATAGTACAAGACGAAAAAGGAGTTTTCTTTTCCGTTCCAATTTCATTTACCATTGTTTTCAATAATCAACAAGATCTCGTTTCCTTCGTACATAATGTAGAAAGAAAATTAATTGAAAATCCTATCGACCGTATCCTCTATAAAATTCAAACAATTTCTTATGACATCGTCGACAGTAATGAAGAACAAACAAGTACAATGGATTTGATAGCATATTATTATTACAATCCAGAAAATGAAAACTATAATCTCGAAGAAACAGACCTTGATGAAGAAAATTAAAAAAAACGCTCAGACTTTTACCTTTTATTTCTTTCCATGGAATCTTCTCCAAAAAAAACTAAAAATTCTGACTTCTTAGATGGAATCATTAGAGACTTACTTGCTTCTATAGATAAGTCGAATTTTAATGGGAAAGAAAAAATTCTCTTCTACAAAGAATTGGTATATATGCTCAAAGGAGGAGTTTCTCTAGTGGATACCATGGATACTCTCTATCACAGTTCAGAAAATCAAGCTATCAAAATGGTAGCAAAACAACTAGAATATTATGTAAGACAAGGAAAACCTCTTTCTTATGGAATCAGTAGACTTCCAGAATATTTCGATGAAGGAGACGCCGCCATTATCAAAACCGGAGAAACAAGTGGAAATCTTCCAACCGTTCTTTCCTCTCTCGCAGAAGAATACGCCTATATCGACGAAATTAAACAAAAATATATTGGAGCAATGATTTATCCTTGCTCTTTGATCGTCATTTCCGTTGCAGCAGTTATTTACCTTTTTGCTTCCGTACTTCCAGGAATTTTTGGAACCATTATGTCTGCAAACGTAGAACCTCCAACCGTAACCAAAATTTTGAAAGATATTTCAGATTTTTTCGTTAATTATTGGAAAATAATGTTATGAGGACTAGGATTAGCAGGATTAATAGGATTTTTCTATTCCTCTACGGAAAAAGGAAGAAAAAGACTCTATACTTTTTTGATCAATCTTCCCATCGTTTGAAAAATGACCAATTCCTATTACCTCATCAAATGGGCAAGATACCTCAAATTAATGAATGGAGCAGGAATGGACTACGTTGAAACCTTCCGTCTTCTCCGTGATATCTTACAAATTCCCCTTTATCAACAAATGATTGAAGACGTGTTAGTTGATATTTCTATGGGAAAACCATTAACAGAACCTATGAAAAAACATGATGACATCATTCCAGGAAATGTTATTGCATTGATCAAAGTGGGAGAAGAGACAGCAAATCTCGAACATTCTATGGACAATGTGATCGAAATCTACCAAGAAGAACTCGATAATTCGATCAAAAACTTTTCTAAAGCTATCGAACCAATTATCCTCGTTTTCGTAGGAGGAATCGTCTTAATGATCGCTATGGGAGTTTTTGGACTTATCTTCTCCGTAATGGAATCCGTAGGTTTGTAATTGTATCGTAAAATAAAAAAATGAAAAAAGTCTGACTAAAACAACATATTCTTTCTTTCAAAAAAACATCTCTTACTAAGGCGTTTACCTTGATCGAGATGGTTTTCGTAATGATTATTTTGGGAATCATGACAATGATGACTCTAAAAATGACAACAGAACAAATCGAAAAAGTACAACATAAATCCGTAAAAGAATCCCTCCTCTCTACTTACCAAAAATATTATACCAAAAATCTCACTTCCTCTTATCATAAGGGGAAACGTTATGAAAACCTTATCATTACATTTGCAACAGGAGAGAATCACTTTGATTTTACTTTCAGTGGGAAAAATCAAACAGAAGAAAATACCGGGACTTTTGAAGGAGCTTTTACTATCGAAGAACTTTCTTTTAGTGGAGGTACAGTCCCAAAAGAACAGATCACCCTCACCTTAACTCCCTATCAATTAGGATGTTCCATTTCAGATAATTCAGATAATTCAGATAATTTAAAACTCAAAATTCTCGTGCAAGAAGAAAAAGAATATTGCTTTGAAATTTCTCCCAAAACCTGTAGAATGACAGGAGGAGATGATTGTACAACATCTGAAGAGTAAAATCCATAATTTACCTTAATATTTTAACCATGTTCAAAAAACGCCCCAAAAAAATAAAAGCATTTACTCTCCTTGAAGTACTTTTTGTGATTGCAGTTTTCTGAGTGGGGATTTTAGCAGTACTCCACGGGATCAATCAAACCGTCCTCCACAAAGAACTCACAAAAATGAAAATCCAAGCTTCTTTTCTCTGAAGAGAAAGTATCGAAATATTATATAATGTCAGAAAAGGAAATGCTTACAAAGAACTTCCTTGGAACTGCATTCCTAAATATCTTAATACCCAAAATAGCAATACCTCAAATAACAACATAGAAGATTTCTGCAATGGACAACGAGGAAGTTGAGGGTTACTAGGAACAGGAGTAGGATTAAAAATAGCAATGGGGACGGGAAATGAATTTTTTAGCCTGAAAACTGGGGACATTACAAATAATTTCGAAACAAACTTCGAAACATTCAGACTTTATGAACTTTTTTCTGGAGATTATATTACTTACGTATATTCATGAGAATGTATAAAAGAAGAAAAGGAAAACGGTTATTCTCTCTGTGAAGATACGCCCTTTGCAAGATATGTTATCTTCAAAGCTCTCACTGAAAGTTGAACAGAATTACCAACCGATAAAGTAGTAAAAGTAGAATCTCACATTCTCTATAATAATAGTTCTCTCCTAACTGGAGAAGAAGTTATCGAAACCATTCTAGGAAATTACGATATTTAAATTGATACTCTCCACAATGAAAAAACTCAAAAAAGCTTTTACCCTCATGGAAACCCTGATCGTATTAACCATCATCGGGATTCTTTCCACCTCTCTGATCAAAGCATACACGATTATCTCAGAATTAGCTTTTACCATAGAGCAAGAAAAAAACTTACAAAACGAAGCACTTCTCCTCGTACAAACTTTACAATCAATTGCAGACGATGCAACCATTGATTATAGTAAATATAAGGGAACACTTTCCTGAAATAATCTTACAGGAACGTTGTATTTGACAGGAGGTCATTACTCTTGAGCATCTCTCTACACTACAGGAAATTGTATAGAGATTAATAATACTGCTCGAAGAATCCAAACAAATATGAAAGTCTCTGAACAATTATTTGAGAATTCATGATGTCAACTCGTACTCAATCTCGAAGGGAAAGAAATTCCTTTACTCAATACTCAAGCATTCGTAACCACAGAAGCCCTCTTCAAAATTATCCCTTACGATTCAATCAAAGAAATCTATAGTGGAGCTACGGATAATAATACTATTTACAATCAACTGTATCCAACTTCCTTTATCATCTATCTGCACCTCTATTCTCATTTCTTTGAAGAAGAGGGACAAAATCGCATCGATTTACCTTTAGAACTTTTCTTTAATATGAATGAATCATACAATGATACAAGTATTTAAAAAAAGAAAAAAAAATAAAAATCTGAAAGGAAATATTTCTATCCTTTTTATCTTCATTTTACTCGCTACTTCGACGATTGTCCTCTTAGCAATGAATGAAATCAGACATCTTATGGAATATGGAGATACTACCGATGATTATTTTAAAATGTATTACCTCTGAAAAGCGGGGATAGAACTCGCAATGACAGAGGTGCAAACCCGTGGATACGGATTTAATTGGAGTATTAAAAGTGGAGACGCTATCTTACAAAATTTCGATACGGGAGCAATAGAAGAAAATGAACCGCAAAATTACTTCACCTATACCATTACAGGAAGACCAACGCAATTTACTGCTCAACTCCAAACAGGCGATATCTTCATGATCCCTCTATTTTATGATTCAGGGAACAACAATACCTCTACAACAATAACTCACTCTTGAGTTTTAGCAACAAAAGAATATTACCATAATTACGAACCCCCAAGTAATATTACCTTATCATGATTTAATAATAATGTACTTTTTACCTTAATGCAGTTCGATTCTGGACTTAATACTATGGAAGAGATCTGTCAATATACATGAGAAAAACTAAACTGGGAACAGAATCAATGTTTTACTGGAATACTAGAAGCTATAAAAACAAGTGACCCTTCTAACAACAGAGCATATCTCGCAATAAAAAATTATACTTGAAACGATACTCTTACTATCACATGACAAGACAATAGTACAAATTGAGGAAAACTATGAGTACCTCTCTATAAATCAGAAATCACCGTAAATGCTCACTATCAAGATGAAGAAATGGGAATGGAAATAACATACAATAGACCCGTTCCTGCCTTCATGGGAATGAGTGCATGATTAGCGAATTCACAAAACTAGAAAATTAATGCTGAAATTTTTTATACCATTTAAAAACCTGGTAAAGAAAACCATTACAAACAAGATCAAAATTTCCATAATACTCAATTTTTTCTCATCCAAGTGATTCTTTAAAATCACTAACTCCTTTGAGATGATGTTCTGGGAATCCCGTAGGTGCACCTCCCATAGCATCTACATATTTTAATCAATGCTCTCTTGCATACTCAAAAAGTTTAAATTTCAAAAAATGATGACCTCCTATATTTTGATATTTTCTATTTCCAAATCCATATAAATAAGTCATCGTATTTCCTCTAAAAAGTACAATACTTCCTCCAACAATATCCCCATCCAATTCCGTCACAAAAACCGTTCCTTTATGCTCTTTCTTGAGATAGGTAACTAATTTGATAAATTGATCTTCAGGGATAATACCAAAATGTTTTTTCCCACTAATTTCCTTCCAATCATGATAAAAAGATTCCTGTTCTTGCTCTGTTTCTAGAGTTTTAAACAGAATATTCTTTTTCATCGCTTTTTTTACTTTAGTTCTACAAGAATCATGCATTTCCTCAAGTAAAACCTCATCCGTCTTCTGAATGTCATAGATAATATTGGAAACAGGCATATTTTCTCTAAAAGCGACCTTCAAACCATATGTTTCTACTATTTTTTTTTCAAGAATTAATCTCTGATTTTTCACCTGTTCTTTAAATACTTCAGAAAGTTTCTTACCATTTTTAAAACGAGTAATTTCATTCATCAATCAAAGTTGTAAACAAATCACTCCCCTCTTTTTTTGTAAAAGTTTTTTTATTCTTTCAAGCTCCTTTTTTACATATTTTTCATCATCAGGAAGAATAACTCCCATAATTTGATACCATTTCAAAAGGAAAGGTCAGATTTTTTTTTCTTTGATAATACAAAAATAAGACTTTCAAAAAAGCTCAATCTCTGTGGTAGATTTCTGATAAATACTGCTCTGAATTTCTTTCCATAAATCAGACTGATACAAAATCTCCATATCTTCTTTTGTAGTCATCATTCTTCCAAAAAAATTTAAAAGTCTGACTTGTCATCAGCTTCATACTCCACTTCAAGTTGAATTCTTTCAGGGACAATGGCCTTAGGTACTATAATTTCCAAAACATTATCAAAAGTCAATTTACTTTGAATCCTATCAAAATAAACCTGAGGAGGGATATCTATAGTTAATCTCACAGGACCTCGATAACATTCTTCCTGAATAGCGATACAAGAATCTTTCAAAAGTCTTTTTTCTCTCATTCCCTTGATAGAAATTTTATAATCCTCGATTTTAACCTCAACCGATTCTTTTTTAACTCATCCTAAAGGAACAAGAATAACCACTTCTTGAGGAGATTCATACATATCATAAGGGACTGAAGGAATTTCGCTTTCTTTCATAAGTAGAGAATAAAAGAATTAAAATTCTGAAGTATATTTTGGATAAAGTCTCATCTGAACCCTTCCAAGGATATACTCATCAGGAACTACATAATTAGCTCCTTCATAACATTGAAGTCCAAAACAGCAAAGAGAATCAGTTGAAAATCCTCTATGATCCCCCATTGCAAACAAACCTCCTTCTACCTTAAACTCATCTTGTCCACAAGTTGCAAGCGTTTTAGTATTTGCTGGAAGATAAGATTCCTGAAGTTGTTCACAATTTAATCCTTCCTGAGATTTAATAGGAGAATTTGTCGTATTATCAGAAGAACAAACATAAACTGCTCCATTTCTCACGATAACCGTTTCCCCTGGGAAAGCAATAACTCTCTTGATATAGGGAACTTTTTTTTCAGGAGGGACAAAAACAATCACATCGCCTCTTTCAAAAGTCGAAAAATTCTTCGTAAACTTCTCTACAATGATCCAATCTTTATTTTGAAAAGTAGGAAGCATACTCTCCCCAATCACCGTATAAGGAGTAAAAATAAAAAATCTAATAAAAAGAATGATTCCTATCGTAAGTACAAAAAAAGCCAATAAATCATACATCTCAACGCAAAGAATCTTAATCTTTTCTTTTCTCATCTCTTTTTCAAAAAATTAAAACATTCTCTATTTTTTATTTTTCTTCCCTATGCTAAAAAAAAAGAAACTGGAAGGAGAATTAAAATAAGATTCCCCCTCCAAAACCATTCAGATTTTTTTCTTTCCTAAAAAGGATTTTCTTCATCTAACATATTTCCATCTTCTGGAATAATTTCATCAGTATCTTCAGTTTCTCCCATACCTTCTCCCTTAGAATCAAGGAAAATAAAACTATCAACAATAATTTCTGTATAATATTTTTCTACTCCAGTGCTATCTTGATATTTTCTTGTTCTAAGTCTTCCTTCGATATAGATTCTTTTTCCTTTTTTCAAATATTTTTCCAATACCTCAGCACCTTTACCATAAGCAACACACTTATGATATTCTGCATCTTCAACAATAAGTCCTTCTTTATTTTTAAATTTTCTGTTTGTTGCAACAGTAAAATTTACAACGGCACTTCCTGTTGATTCAATTGTTTTTGCTTGAAGATTGTTTGTTGCTCTTCAGATAATCATCACTTTGTTCAAATCCATAGCCATTTTTACATAATTATATAATAAATCTACTTCAAAAAGAAGCAACTTATAATTATTTTTCTTTCTGATAAAATCAAATGTTTTTTATTTTTTATGCTTCTTTTTTTTCAAAAAAGATATATACTTTTTTCTCAAAAAGCTATGGAAAGAAAAGACAATGATTTCTATTGGATTCAAAAAGACTTGATTTCTCAAAAAGAATTCTTATACTAATATTAGCTTTACCTGAGAAAGTAGGTCGCGGAAGCGATAAATCCTACCGAGGTTATCTTATAGAATCCGATGATGTCAATCATTTTTCTGTATAATAACCGCCTCTAAAGCGGATATTTTTATTTTTGAATACTATTTGGATGGCGATTTCTAGACAACAGAAAGAACAATTGCTCAAACAATATGTTCAAGATCTTGAATCTGCTAGCAATGTTGTAATTCTTCAACAAAATGCAATCGAAGTTCCTACTGCAACACAAGTAAGAAAAGAAGTTGTTGGAGTTGATGGAAAATTCAACGTAGTAAGAAAGAGACTTTTCATGAAGGCTCTCGAAAAAGCAGGATATGAACCAATCAATCTTGACCAAATGGAAGGATCAGTAGTTGTTCTCTACGCAAATTCAGACGAATACGGACCACTCAAGGCCGTAAATAAATTCGCAAAAGAATTTGTAAAAGCAAAAGCAAATTCATCATTCAAGTTTCTCGGAGCTTGGTATGATAAAAAATGGAATGATGGAGAGTATGTTACAGAATTAGCAAATATTCCTTCAAGGGAAGAATTGCTTTCAAAATTGGCATACCTTTTCAATTACCCACTTCAACATTTCGCTGCAACTGTGGATCAGATTGCAAAGACAAAAGAAGCTTAATGATTTCACAAGCTTTAAAAATGTATTTTATTCATTATTGTTATTAAAAAATGGCTGAATTAACTGCAAATCAACAAAAAGTTATGGATCTTATCAAAGACATGACTGCTATCGAATTAAATGGACTTGTAAAAGCTATGGAAGAAGAATTTGGAGTAACTGCTGCTGCAATGGTAGTTGCTGGAGGAGCTGCTGCTGGTGGAGATGCTGGAGCTGCTGCTGGATCTGATACTGTTAATGTAGAATTAACTGAAGTTGGACCTCAAAAAATCGCTGTTATCAAAGTTGTAAAAGAAGTTTTGGGAGTAGATCTTAAAGCTGCTAAAGAATTAGTAGAAGCTGCACCAAAAGTTATCAAAGAAGGAGTTAAAATGGAAGAAGCTGAAGGTCTTAAAGCTAAATTGACTGAAGCTGGAGCTGTTATCAACTTTAAATAGTATTTCAAAAAAAGAAAAAATCTGACTCTCCGATTACGAAACTCTCGTGATTTGAGATCAGATTTTTTTTATTTTCAAAGTTTTAAGCCAAACTTAAATTCATATATTTTACTACCAAGAAAATACAAAAAGCTACAATAACAAAATCCAATAATCTTGCTAAAACTTTTCCATAAAGAACTCCTCTCCAAGATAAATCTTCCAATTTTTCAATCTTTAACTTTTTCAAAAGTGGAGAGAAAATCAAAGGCATAATCAAATCCTCAATCAAAGATTTTGTCACTTCTGCAACTTTGGTTGCAATAATAAGCCCAATCGTAACTCCTATCACATTAAACGTAGATAAGAAAGTCACAAACTCAGTCCACAAACTAACGTCTTCCATCTTCCCATAATTAAAAAATAAAAACACCTACCTTATAAATAAATTATCACGAAAATCAAACCTATTCATCAAACTAAAATGGTTTCATTTTTTCCCAATCCTTTTCAAATTGAGAAAGAAATTCTTCGACAAATTGAGGATCTATGAGGATAATTCAGATTTCTCTATTATTATCTAAAGAATTTTGAGAAAGATTCATGGAACCAAGAATAAAATACCTTCTGTCGATCAAAATCATCTTGGTATGATTGTAAAATTGCGTAAATTTACGTGCAATTCAAGGTCCAAAATATTCGACAAGATCAGTATTATCATCCGTATCTGCCACTAAAAATCTCATTTTCACTTTAGAAAATTGCTGTTTCAAAATATCTAAAAGAGCTAAATCAGTAATATACTGCGTTTGAATAAGGATTTCTTCTTGTGCATTATTCAGAAAAAGTTCAATAATCTCTCTACAATTCTGCGGACAGACCACCAAATTAGGATGAAGATCTTCTTTTGCAAGTGGACTTCCATTTCGATCCCCTGAAAAAAGTTCCTGCAAATTTTTCAAAATTTCCGCATTCTCTGTGTAGAAAAAATGTTCACGATTGGATTCATAACTTGATTTGGTAAGATTCGCCGTCTGAATCCAAGCTCCGACCTCATTCAAAGTAATTTTACTATGGGTATACGTGGTTCCCATTTGTTTATCGGATTTAAATTCAATCCCCTGATATCACGAAAAATCGGATTCCAACTGCTTAATCGGATTGGAATATTGTTGATATTTTTGGTCTTCAATGATAACTTGAATCTTTTTCCCTTGACCAAGAAGTTTTTTGAACTGATCTTTGAAAAAAGGACTCGTAAATTCATACGTTTCAAGCTGTAAATTTTCCGAAGTTTGAGATAAAAAATCTTGATACTTTTGGTAAAGGATTTCTTGAGGTCCTTGAAGAAAGATCCCTGAAACATTCTGCACTTGAGGAAGAAAAGTTTCTCGAAGAAGCTCAGACTTTTTTTCTTTTTCTCAAATCTGGTGCCAACCTTCTCAAAATTTGAATTGCACTCAAAAAACACAAAGGCAAACAAAGAAGACAAAAAAAATAAGGAAGTAATAACGATTTTTCATAAAAAAAGATTAACAGTCTGAATTAAAATAGGTATTCGTTAAAGTTTGTTGTTTCGCCTGTTGAATGAAGTCCAAAACTTGTTTATCGAAAATAAAATCTCTCATTTGCAAAGGCCTCGTCATCGAGATCCCCTCCAAGGTTTTACATCTACTCAAAGCGACATACGTCTGTCCATGAGCAAAAATTCCTCCCGTAAAATCTAGAATCACTTTATCAAAAGTCTTTCCTTGCGATTTATGAATCGTACAAGCCCAAGCGAGTTTAAGAGGAACCTGATTGAAAGATCCAACCGTTTCCGTCTCAAATTTATTTTTCGTATCATCGTAATAATATTGACTTACTTTCCAATTGTACGGAATGACTTCCACTGTATCCCCTCAAAAAATTTGCACTCGGATTTTTTCTTCTTCTAGTTTTAGAACAAGTCCCAACGTTCCATTTACTCGCCTTTCCGCTGGATCATTTGCCACAAACATCACTTGAGCTCCAATTTTCAAGGTTAATTCTGCTTCAGTAGGATACGAAGATTCATTGATTGCACCTTTAATCGTCGCAAAATAGGTTCTTTCCTGTGTTTCTAACTCATCCAATTTTTCTTGATTAATCTGATTCACGATCGCATTTTTCCCTGCTAAATAAATATCTCACGGTTCAAGATTCACCTTTGTTTCTTTGACCTTTTGATTGAAAGATTGAAGCATTGCTTCATTCACTTCTCCTTCTCTAATCTTATTGAGAAAATCGATAAAATACTCATCCGTCTGACGATAAATCTTCTCCAATTCATGATAAAAAAGCTTAAATTTCTTCTTTCCCATCACTTTACTTGAAAAGAAATACGGACTTTCATACCCATTCATTTTCAAAATTTCTTCTTCATCTCTAGTCACTACCGGAGGCAACTGAAATAAATCTCCAATCAAGATCATTTGCACTCCTCCAAACGGAAGATTATTTCCACGAACAATTCTCAAAAACTGATCCATATAATCAAAAAGATCTGCTCTCACCATCGAAATTTCATCGATCACAATACTATCCAATTCCGTATACATCGGATCCCCGATCAAATATTTAGCTCTCGCTTTAATCTTTTGGAGCGTCGTTTTGGGAGAAAATTTAAAAAAAGAATGAATCGTCTGACCTTTTGCATTGAGTGCAGCTACTCCCGTTGGAGCAAGGACCACCACTCTTTTTTGAGTATGAGCAATAAACGTGCGAAGAAGTGTCGATTTTCCCGTTCCTGCTTTTCAGGTAAGAAAAAGATTTGCATCCGTATGCTCCATTCCATATAATGCAATTTTCCACCATTCATCCAATTTTAATTCCATCTTCATCTGCGAAGTAAAAGTCTTTTATTATTTATCGTTTCAAGAGAGAAATGCAAATGAGTTTTTGGTAATTGTTTTTCAAAAAATAAAAAAAAAGAGAAAATCTGATAGATCCTCTCGTTCTTCCCTACTAAAGACCGAGTATCTTACACTGCCGATTTTAACCGCATTCATACCTTTTCAGTATAACGTATCTCACGGTTTAGGCTATCCTAAATACAAGAGTTCCCTGAGATAACAAATTCCTACTTTGTTTATCTTTATGCTGTCCGAAGACATTTTCATAAAGAGAAGTTAAAGTTTTAACAAGTCA